>NZ_JAAXPV010000021.1 GCF_012396615.1 Rothia terrae
CAGTGTAAAATGTACTTGGGTCATGTAAAAGTCCTCCTGGGTATGTTTTTGTCGTTAAAAACATTGTACCGTAAAAGGACTGTTATATGGCCTTTTTACTTTTACACAATTATACGGACTTTATCAAAAAATTGCAATAAAAATATAAATTTACTTTTTTTATTTTCAAAAACAGAAAAAGAGCGGTATTTTGTAGGGTGTATTCAGCTAATTTACCGTTGGGTAGTTTATGTATTTTTTATCTTAGCTATTCGCAGCCTCTTGCTGAAGGGGATGGCGCCTATGAAGGCTCAACGTGGCAGGTTTGAGCTGGGTATCGCCGTAAGGTGCAAGTCGGTGCAGCTGTGGTGGATGAGGGGAGTCTTGCCTGATGTAGCCTATTATTCCGGCGGTGAGCGGTGACAAAACAATGGGCTCGGGCTGGCGGTGAATGGGATGATGCGAGGAAAACGCTGGGTTTACCTGCTATTGAAGGGTGTGTTGGGAGAGATGGGTGAGAACTGGTGGCTTCTGTATTTTTGTTGAAACAAAAAACGGGGGGGGGGGCACTCAGAAAATCTGAGTGACCCCCGTTTTTATCTAGCTCAGCTATTGAAGCGCCAGGTGTCTGATACGTCTGCGCTAAAACGTCATAGCGATCAGTGATAAGAAATGTAGTACATGACTACGGTTAGCTTCTGGTGTTTGATGAACAGGAGGCTATGAGGATTAGCCAATCTGAACAGGAGCTGAGAAGGACTTGAGGCCGGTGGTGTTTGCAATACCAGTGATGCGGTACTTCTTGCCACCTGAAGTGTATTCCAGATTGAAAACACCTTTGGTTACAGGAATCGTTGGGGTATGAGTAGCTGCGTAGGGTGAGGTTGGCGTTTGAATATTCTTAGATTCAAAAATTGCCAGGGGTGTACTGCCCAGTCGAATACCCTTACAGCCGTTGCCGCCATAATTGACCAGCTCTGTATTTGCTACAGCGGCATCGCCAGTGTGGGTTACAGCCCATGAGCTGGCACAGAGGTGCCACCGAAAAGATCGGTGCCGGAGTGCTTTTCAACGTACTTGGTACCAGAAATGTAGGTGTGGTTGGTCCAGTTAGCCGTTAGGCGTGCTGAAGAACCTGCAGAGGTCCAAATCTTATCAACGCCGCCAAAGTCGGTGGTGTTGATTAAGCGGGATTCGGAATTTGTTGCGGGGACATCGCTGTATTTAGCGGTGGTGCCTGACTGGTAAGCGGGTAGGAAGTTGCAGCCGGTAATAGTTGCGTAAGAAGTAGTACATGCAACGTTGGTTATGTCGGTGGTGTGACCGTTGCCTGGATCGTAAGAACCAAATTCGTACCAACGTGTATTGTTGGCATCGTTATCAACTCGGTTGGGCGTCCAGATGGTGTAGTTGATTGCGGTGATAACGGTATCGGCAGGCAGGTTGATGACCGTTGCTGATCCGTCGAAGGTGCGGTACTGAACGCCTGAGGCTGAGCCTCAAGCGATGTTTGAGTTGACCGGTAAATCCAGCATGCTTGGGTCGCATTTTGATGATGCGTAAGCGGGAATGGCTGTGGTTGCTGCCACTGCGGGTACTGCTCGCGCTGCTCCTTTGGTGAGGGATCGTCGCGAAACTCCTGTGCTCATGTTATCTTTTTTCTACCAGGGGGATTTCTCGGCTCACGCACCCCAATAGTGTTCGCCGATAGTATAAAGTTTGCTTAGTATAAACTTTACCCCTTGTTATATTTAGACTTCAATTTAATGTGAAGTGAAAAAGATAACTTTACTTATTTAAACTTGAAATAAAACATAAGTGTACTTGTTTAAATTATTTCAAAAATAAAAGAAGAGGGATGTTTGTTGAAAACACCCCTCTTCATTGCCGTTGAGTAACTTATTTACTTCTTGCTATTGGTGTCCTTGCTATCAGCAGGCGTCGACTCAACCTGAACCCAGTCGCCCTGACCCTCGGTGCGCTGTGACGCATAGTCTTCGCCCTCGGGTACCAACGACATGGACGCGGTCGCCGGGGACGTCTGCCCTACAATCACCTCGTGCTCTGCACGTGAAGGCTTCTCAGACCCGACAGGCTCAACCACGGTAATATCTGCGGGTGCCTCTGAGGCATCGGGCTGAGCTGACGGCTGCTCGGTAAAGTCCGCGGAATCTTCATCCAACGGCTCTGAGGCGGGAAGCCCCGTTACAACCTGCTCAACCTGCTTGGACTCGCCCAACAGACCTGCAGCAGCCGCGTCCTCATCGGTCACAGCAACCCAAGTCTCGCCGTCTACATCTAGCGTCTCTTCAATAGGGGTTTCTGCATCATCGGTAGCTTTAGCATTCTTGGAAGAATACTTCTGTACCTTCTCGCCAAACTCGTGCAACTTCTCGGCTGACTCAGCTTTAAAGGCCTGGTACTTTTCATTCCGCTCAGCGCGGTACGCCTGGAACTTCTCACTGCGCTCATTCATTGATTCGCGAGTGCGGTTGTACATATCTTCAATGTACGAGCTGAAATCTTGCAGAACCTGCGGACGACGAACCTTCATAGACGGAGTCAAATGCCCTTCTTCTTCGGTGAAATCTTTATCGGTGATGCGGAACTCGCGAATTGACTCAGCCTTAGAAACAAACGCGTTGGCTTCATCAATAAACTTCTGGATTGCTTCGCGCACCGTAGGGTTGGTGGACGCTTCCTTAGGCGTGAGCGTGCGCGGCAGTCCAAGATGCTCCAGCTCATCGGGCAATACTTCAGGATCGAGCGTGACCAATGCTGAAATAAACGGCTTCTCATCGCCCACCAGCATCGCTTGGCTCACCAAGGGAGAAGTGCGAATGTGTTCTTCAGCAGGAGCCGGAACAACATTCTTACCGCCGGCGGTCACAATAATCTCTTTCTTGCGACCAATGATAGTTAGGTGGTTATTCTCATCGATGCGCACAAAGTCGCCGGTACGTAGCCAACCATCTTCGGTGAATGCCACCTGATCTTCTTCGGGGTTATTGTAGTAGCCCGAAATAACGCCGACGCCTTTGACCTCGAGTTCGCCGTCTTCAGCTAAGCGGACGCTATTGCCGGGGATAAGCGTTCCTACATCACCGATTGCAAAATCGCGGATGCGACCCACCGCCAGTGGAGCGGTGGTCTCGGTGAGGCCGTAACCTTCGACTACCTGAATACCAACTGCGTGGTAGAAGTGACCCAGGAGCGGTGCTAGGCGTCCACCACCGGATACAGCGAACTTCACGACACCGCCCATAGCATTGTGGAGCTTCGAGTAAACGAGTTTCTGATAGAAGCGGTACTGCATCTCTAGCTTGAGCGGAACATTGCCGGCAATCTTTGCCTTAGACCACGCAATGGCGACATCGATGCTGCGGTTGAACAGAGTCGAGTTCAGCTTGCCGCCCTTTTCGGCCTTCTTAACAGCTCCTTCGAAGATCTTCTCGAAAACGCGCGGCACCACCAGTAGCATGGTGGGTTTAAAACTGTCCAAGTCGCTTGCCAAGTTTTTGATATTCGGGCTGTGACCAACGACCACACCAGCGTCCAGTGCCAGTACCTGAATAAGGCGCGCTAGAACATGTGCCAGCGGCAAGAAAATAATCGTTGAATTGGTCTCGTTAGCGATTTCAGGAATCGTGAGCTTGGTGTTTGCTGAGAGCCGCACAAAGTTACCGTGAGAGAGAGGGCAACCCTTGGGGCGTCCGGTAGTACCAGAAGTGTAAACAATCGTGGCGATATCATCGAGAGTACGGAAGGCACGACGCGCCTCCACCTGCTCATCGGTAATATCAACCGCATCCTGCTCCAGAGTCTGCAGATCCCCGCGGTCCATCACCCACATGAATTCCAGCGCGCTCAAATCTACGTCTGTGTTCTCAAGGTTGCGAGCCTTTTCAATGGTTTCAGCATTGGAATCTTTTTCAACAATGACTGCCTTAGCACCTGAATGAGAGAGTGCCCAACCAGCCTGCGCAGCAGATGACGTCTCGTACACAGGAACGGAAATCGCACCGGCATACCAAATAGCGAAGTCAACCAGCGCCCACTCAAAACGTGTGCGGCTCATAATGCCCACGGCATCACCGGGTTCAATGCCGGCTGCCATCAGACCTTTTGCAAGCTTTACCACCTGGGCTTTGAACTCTGTGGCGCGTACGTCCTGCCAGTTACCCGGTGATTTTTGGACGCGGTACAGCACCGGGTTAGAGGAATCCTCAACCTTGCGTTCCAAAATGGTGGTGATGTTCTGAGCCGGGTCGGTCAAAACAATTTGCGGTGAATTTATTTCTTGCATCAAAGCCTCTATCGGGATGAATTATCGAGCTCTTCGATGAACTCTAATGAACGGGCAAAAATCGTGGGTGCATCGTAATCAAGTGTGGCAACGTGGTAGCTGTTATCCAAATGTACGACGCGAGTGTGCGGGAGACACTGTCGCAGGTGCTCCACCGAGCTTACCGGAATGACATGGTCTTCACGGGATTTAAAAACCAAGACCGGGCAGATAATAGACCTCAGCGATCTACGCGCCTCCTTACCCAGTAGATGCAACTGCCGAACGGACAGAAGCGGAGTCGCTTGATAGCCATGCTCATCGGTATCTGGTTTTTTGATGTCAGATCCAATGGCATCTAGCGCGGGAGTGAACCTGGCGAGTAGGTGAGCGAACCGCATCGTTGGCTTCATATCCTTCACAAAAGGATTGACTACAATCACGGCATCGACATCGCGTCGAGCTGCTTGCACCAGAGCCAAGGTGCCACCCATCGACAACCCAAACACGACTACCTTGCGTTTGCGTTGTTGCAGACGCCAATACGCCTGATCAACCGCCTCAACCCAGTCCTGATAGGAATAAGTATCCATATCCTGCCAGGTTGTTCCGTGCCCGGGTAAAAGAGGCATCTCAACGGCGTAGCCGCGATCAGCAAAAAACTCAGCGACAGGACGCATCGAAAAAGTAGAGCCGGTAAAACCATGAAGAACAAGCACGCCCACTGAAGAATCCGTGGCGTGAGACATCGGCTCGTGTAAGGATAATGGGTCCATAGTTCCTCTTCAGCTCTGGGCTCTTAACGGTGAATTCTACGAAATTAACTGCACCATATTATTTCATGAGATACCCCAGAAAAATAACGCAACACCGCCGCAGTTTAGTATCTGAACATTGCACCACTCACCGGTATCGCTAGAGCTCACGTAACCTTGCAAACCAACACATTCGCAACCGCCCAAAATAAGCTAAAGTGGACGCGTACGATGACGCAATAAACGAGCGTACAACACCAAAGAGAACACTCTTTCTCGATACAACAAACGAGGTCACCATGCTGTACATGTTCCTGAAGAAAGCTTTCGTAGCGCCCCTCATGAAAGCGCTTTATCGCCACGAAGTGACCGGTCTTCAGAACCTCCCACAACACGGGCCAGCAATTATCGCCAGCAACCATCTTGCTTTTGGTGACTCAATTTTTATCCCTCTAGCGAGCCCTCGACAGGTCAACTATCTTGCTAAAGCGGACTACTTCACCGGTACCGGTATCAAGGGCAAAATCGTTAAAAGTTTCTTTACCGGCGTAGGGCAAATTCCTGTCAACCGTGAAGGCGGTACCAAGAGCGCATCGGCTGTGGAGCTTGGTCTCAGCGCCCTGCGCGATGGCAAGTTCCTGGGTATCTACCCCGAAGGCACACGCAGCCCCGACGGACGCATTTACCGTGCCAAGACAGGTGTGGCAAGACTCGCTCTGGAAAGCAAAGCACCCGTTATCCCTGTAGGACAGATCGGTACTAGCGACGTTCAGCCGGTGGGTTCAAATGCTGTAAAGCTTCGTAAAAACGGTCAAAAAATCACCGTCAAAACCATCATCGGCGAACCCATTGATCTCAGCCCTTACTACGACACGAAGGATTCCTACGAAACCCTGCGAACCGTCTCAGACCTCATTCTGAGCGAAATCCAAAAACTCTCGCAGCAGGAGTACGTTGATGTCTACGCATCCAGTGTTAAGAACCTGATGAAAAAAGAAGGCATCTCGGCCGAAGAAGCAGTACAAAAACTTACTAAAAACAAATAACTGCATCTCATGTGATGAACAGCGAAAGTGAAACTTGGCCCAGGCCACACTAGAATCGCTACACACAGGCGTCCCACAGCAGATGCAAACGTGCCCGAGCCAAAGACATGCACACAACGAGCCGCTTTGGCGCGGGCATACACAAGACGTTACAAGGACACAATTTTCATGAGCATTAACCCCGCACCTGAAACCCACCATGCCCCCGCGCTCGATGAATGGCGAAACCTGCACATCGACCAGCACCCGCAGTGGGCTGACCACCCTGATTTTACGAACGTCATCAGCGAACTTGAAGCTGTACCCCCGCTGGTTTTCGCGGGCGAAGTAGACCGCCTGCGATCACAGCTAGCTGAAGTTGCAGAAGGACGCGCATTCTTCTTGCAGGGCGGAGACTGTGCTGAAACCTTCGGAGGCGCAACTGCCGATAAAATTTCAGCACGCGTTAGAACTCTGCTTCAGATGGCCGTCGTACTGACTTACGGCGCGTCCCTTCCCGTGGTGAAGATGGGCCGCATGGCGGGGCAGTTCTCCAAGCCGCGCTCATCAAACGATGAAACCCGTGGCGATATCACCCTGCCGTCCTTCCGCGGTGAAATGGTCAACGGCTTTGACTTCACCGCTGAGTCTCGCGTCCACGACCCCAACCGTATGTTGCAGGGTTACCACACCAGCGCGTCAACCCTTAACTTGATTCGCGCTTTCACCACCGGCGGTTTTGCTGATCTGCGTTCGGTACACAACTGGAATAAGGGCTTTACTTCTAATCCCGCTCACTCACGCTACGAGTCACTGGCACGAGAGATTGATCGTGCGATTAAGTTCATGGATGCGTGCGGTGCAGACTTCAACGCACTGAAGGCAACTGAGCTGTACACCGGGCACGAAGCTCTGCTGCTTGATTACGAGCGTGCCCTGACCCGCATCGACTCACGCACCGAGCAGCCCTACGGAACTTCTAGCCACTTTTTGTGGATCGGTGAGCGTACCCGCGGTCTTGAGGACGCTCACGTGAACTTCCTGTCGAAGGTTCGTAACCCGATTGGTGTGAAGCTTGGGCCTACAACCACCGCTGAAGACGCCATTAACCTTATCGACAAGCTGGATCCCAACCGCGAACCCGGACGTCTGACCTTCATTACTCGTATGGGCGCTGGCAAGATTCGTGAAAATCTGCCTGCCATCGTTGAGGGTGTTCAGCGAGAGGGCGCCAAGGTGGTGTGGGTGACTGACCCCATGCACGGCAACACCATTTCTGTACCCTCCGGCTTCAAGACCCGCCGTTTTGACGATGTAGTGGATGAGGTCAAGGGCTTCTTTGAGGTGCATGAAGCGCTGGGTTCTTTCCCCGGCGGTATTCACGTAGAGATGACGGGCGACGATGTGGCTGAGTGCTTGGGCGGTTCTGATCCCGTGGATGAGTCAGCGTTCGCTGATCGTTACGAGACCCTGTGCGACCCTCGTCTGAACCATCGCCAGTCACTTGAAATTGCTTTTATGGTGGCTGAGTACCTTTCAGCGCGCAAGTAAGACTTGACTCGACGCCATAAAAGAGGGGCGGTTTTCATTGGCAGAGATGAAAACCGCCCCTTTCGTGCGTCCTGCTTGTGCATTTTAGGCTTATGGTGATGAAAGCTAGCCCATCAGGTTCTGCCACCACGGGGTGCTCATAAGTTCAGTTGCTAACCACCAGCCTAGAAAACTTGCGAGAAAAGCGGCCGCAACGAGAGCTACGGCAATTCCCGCTATCTGTGCCGGAGCCTTTGGGGCAACATAGGGTTCTAAGGGACGACGCGGGTCGCTGGCTTTCTGCGCAACAATAGTTACGGTGGGCTGGGATGGGCGAGAAGTGACGCTTGCGCCTACCGACCTGTGGCTCGGAGAATACTCAGCTGAAATAGGTACTTGCCGGAGCTCATTTACGGTGTAGACCTGAGTTTTGTCTGCGGCGGATTCATCATTGACTCCTGGATCCCCCCACTCATCGTCGTCCTCATCGGGGGTAGAATCCGTGGGAGTATGCGCGTACGGGCGCAAATCCACGGGGGAACCCTCTGTTTCTTCCAACAGATCTTTTGCGTTTCCGAAGGCAGTGATAGATTGATGGCGAAGAGCCTGGTTAGCCCCTGATACCTCAGCAATCTCTGCAACATCTAGCCAGAAATCGTGGTGAGCCTCGGTAGCAATAGAAGCCTTGTAGGTGAGTTCGGCAGGCGCCAACGCATCCTTGATTTCACACATCACTTCAAAGAGTTCGGTGGCGTTTTCAGGGCGTGCGCTAGGGGATTTGCGGGTGCACCATTTAATAAGTCCTACGATGTCCTGCGACAGTCCCGGCGCATACCGTGTGATGCTGGGGAGCTCCGTATTGACGTTGTGATAGAGAACTTGCTGATCATCCATGCCGCCAAAGGGCAGGCGGCCGCTGAGCATACGGTAGAGCATGACGCCGAGCGCAAAAATATCGCTTTGCGGGCCAACCTCACCGCGCGCTGACACAATTTCAGGTGCCACGTACGGGGGAGTGCCCATCAGCGAACCCGTCCACGACTGATCTTGGCGACGCGTTAACCCAAAGTCCGCGAGCTTGACCGCGTGTTCTGCTGAGCTCATGAGAACATTTCCCGGTTTGATATCGCGGTGAATCAGCGATAGCGCGTGCACCTCGGAGAGCCCTTCAACGATAGGCAGCATAATGTCAAAAACTTCGGCCACCGAGAAAACAGGGCGTATTTTGAGGAGCTGGTGAAGGGTGCAACCGTGCACGTACTCGAGCACCAGGAACATCACATCGGAGCCGTTGAGGTACTCCGTGCCGGAATCAATAACACTTACAACAGCCTTGTGGCGGACCTGCCGCAAAGAACGTTCCTCACGAAAGAACTTCTGCTGAACAGAGGCATCCTGCGAAAACTGGGGGAGTAGCACCTTGACGGCTACGGGGTTGTTCGACCACAAATCAACGGCATGGTACACCTCTGACATGCCGCCGCGGGCAATCAGAGAGCCCACCTCATAGTGACCAGAGAAAATAGCGCCGGTCAGCCACGCCCTACCACTTTTTGCTGTATTCATTAGCACCAGAGTAGAACATCAACCTTAAAAAATAATGAAGATACCTGACTATCGTAGTCATCGCACCGGATATCGAGGCAAAAACAGTCACGCCTGAGCAAAAAGTAAAAATTTCTGGCACTCTTAAAGGGTGAACGAAAATATTTCTGAACTCTTTGAACTTGTTGGCGAATGGACCACTATTCCTGATATCGCCGAGGCACTCGACCTGAAGGTCACCAAGGTGCACGCGCTGATTACAGACGGTCAGCTGATTGCCCTGCGCGACCCCGAGACGAACGTGCGTAAGATTCCTGCACTGTTCATCTCAGATACTCGCGTGCTAGATCCTCTGCCCGGTACCTTGCAGGTACTGAAAGATGCTGGTTTTTCTGACGAAGAAGCTATCAAATGGCTCTACACCGAGGACGATTCTCTGCCCGGCCGCCCCATTGATGCCCTCATCGACGGACGCAAGACCGAAATTCGCCGCCGCGCTCAGGCAATGGCCTGGTAAACAGCTGCAAGAGCGAACTTCTTTTTGAACTTCAAAGGGGTAGGACGCGAGGTCACAGCTCATGCTCTGATGTCGCGTCCTACCCCTCTTTGTAGGTGCTGAAGAGACTACGATAGACGGTGCAGCGCCTTAACCGCGATCTGTCCTAGCGCGAAACGCACATCATCGGCCACCGACATTTTTTCGAGCTCAGAAGAAACCACCGCGCGCTTATCATCAATCAGTTGCTCAACTTCAGCCAAAGCACCAGAACCAGAGATGAGCTGCTGAAGTTCCTGAACCTTCTCAAGGCTCAAATTCGGTGAACCCAACGAGCTGTTGAGAAGCTGAACCTGTTGCGCGGTCGAATTCTTTTCAGTGAGCGCAATCAGTACGGTTCGTTTACCTTCGCGAAGATCGTCGCCCGCTGGCTTGCCGGTAACCTCAGGCTCGCCAAAGACGCCTAGGATGTCATCGCGCATCTGAAAGCCTTCACCCAGGGGAAGCGCGAAGTTACTGAAATCCTGCAACAAAGTAGATGGCTTTCCGGCTGTCGCACCGCTGGCTAGAGCTCCACCCAAAACAAGGGGATGCTCACAGGAATACTTGGCTGACTTGTAGCGAATCACGCGTTCAGCTCGTTGGAAAGCGGTATCGGGGTCAGCGGCGTCCTCTACCTCAGCCAGAATATCGAGGTACTGGCCCGCCATGACTTCAGCACGCATGACGTCAAAGACCTCACGGGCATAGGTACCCCATGCGCCTGCCTGACCGACGGATGAGAACGCGGTTTCTGACATAGATAGACATAAGTCGCCAGACAAAATAGCACCGGCGACACCAAAATCTGCGACCGAACCAGCCCACCGATTCTCGGTATGCATCGCTTCAAATCGTTTGTGAACAGCGGGGGCACCACGACGGGTATCGGAGTTATCGATAATGTCATCGTGAATCAGAGCTGCGGTCTGAAACAGTTCAATCGCCAAACCTGCACGTACCACCTCCGGCGCTAATGTAGCACCACCAGCGCCTCGCCAACCCCAGTAACACAGCAGCGCTCGCAGACGCTTGCCACCGGTTGACAGCGACTCAATAAAATTAAGAAGGGGAAGCGCATCGGGTGAAACCTGCTCCACAACCGTCCGCTGCGATGCAAAGAAATCATGCATCTGCGACTCAAGCGCCGCGATAAATTCTGCTTGTTCAGCCTGAATGGACGACTGGTAGCCTGCATCGTTGGTATTGGCAGTCATTAAGTTCCTCATCCGATGTGTCTGTTAGGTTTCTTTCCTTACAGCTTATGGCATAAAAGGTTCACTCTGTAGCGCGAGAAGCGCTGAACAACTATCATCGAATATATCTTCGATTATTGGCCGGTGCTCGTAAGGTGGGTGAGATCATGACTAAGGTCATCATGCATCTTGATATGGACGCCTTCTTTGTGAATGTGGAGCTACTCGATAAACCCCATCTGCGCGGGCAAAAAATCATAGTCGCCCATAACTCGCCCCGGTCAGTGGTTCTTTCAGCGTCCTACGAAGCCCGCGTTGACGGGGTAGGGTCAGCCATGCCGCTTTCCAGAGCGTTACGCATGAGTCCACACGCTATTGTCGTTGAGCCTTCCCGCATCTACCGGGATTACTCCAGACAAATCATGAAAATCCTGCACGACGTGACGGACCTTGTTGAACAAGTCAGCGTCGATGAGGCTTTTGTGGATCTCACCGGCGCAATGACCCGCCTCGGCAACCCCGTAGACATAGCGCAGAGCATCAGAGAGCGCATTCAGCAAGAACTCTCGCTCCCCGCATCCGCGGGAATAGCGTCCACCAAATTTATTGCCAAGATGGCTTCAACAGGCTCTAAACCCAACGGGCTGTGGGTGATTCCTCCGCATCGCGTCCAAGAATTCCTAGACCCTATGCCGGTAGGAAAACTCTGGGGAGTAGGCTCCAAAAGCACGCAATCGCTCCATAACCTCGGTATCCACACGGTAGCTCAACTCCGCGAATACGACCTTTCATACCTGCACTCAAAATTTGGTACAGCATCAGGAACACACCTGTATAACATCGCTCGAGGAATCGATCCGCGCCCGGTTACCCCCTACCGGGAAGAAAAATCAATTGGTGCTGAGCACACCTTCGATCATGACGCGCGCGATGCAGAAGCAGTAAAAGCAGAGCTACTAACCCTCAGCTTGAAAGTTGCCAGACGGCTTCGAAAATCCGGAAAACAAACGCGCTCGCTGAGCTTCAAAATCAGAAACCAGGATTTTGAGACCATCACCAGAAGTTGCATTTTGCCCACTGCCACTACCTCCGGTCACGAAATTTTCAAAGCTTCTATTCGAGAACTCACCAAGCTGGGCATTCTGGTGGAAGGAAGCCCCGAAGTATCGCACCCTATCCGCCTGATTGGCGTTCGCGCTGAAAAGCTGGGGGCTGAAGAGTATGGTGTTCAAGGTTCGCTCTTTGAAGAGAACCTCAAAACCGATAACGTGTTCGAATCAAACTGGAACGACGCCGAAAAAACGATGGATCTTATCCACTCGAAGTTCGGTGGAACAGGGCTGGTGCCAGCCTCAATCTTGAAGAAAAAAGAACCGTAACACCTACAAATTGGTGAAGAGGTTGCGCGAGCTGTGACCGGCAAATGTATGATGAGAAACAAGACGTAAAACAAGCATGAAACCCCAATAGATAGCGGGAAGTTCATGGGAGTTGCCGCAAAAGACCAACGATGGAGAGCTAGATGCCACTTTCAGAGCATGAGCAACGGTTATTAGACCAGCTTGAGAAGCAGCTAGGTGCAGACGATCCCACTTTTGCTCATTCCATGAACTCCGGTAGTAGCGCTGTACGTTCCGCCAGTGTTTCTCCTCGTAACATCGTTATCGGTTCGCTAGTTGCTCTGGTGGGTCTTGGTGTTATCGTTACCGGCGTTGCCACCAAACTCATTCTCGTAGGCGTTCTCGGCTTCATCATTGCAGGAGCCGGAATTTTCTGGGCCACCACCCAATCGCAGAAGAAAACCGCACAACCTGCCGGCACTAACCGTCACCGCGCGTCCTCCCGACAAAAACAAGAACAATCTTCAGGGTTTATGAAAACCCTGGAAGATAAATGGGATAAACGACAAAACGGTTTCTAATCTTTAAAAACTTTCAACGGCGGATGCTTGGAAATAAGCATCCGCCGTTTTGCGATGTCTGTGCAACTTTAGTTTTTCGAGTGTTTCGTGTGAAAAGCCATAAAGTCACTCACAAAATGGTAATTTTTGTGCACGGGTGGAGCGTTGTGGAGTAAAGTGGTGCAAGTTAGATGAACCGGGCGGAATTTATAGCTATTTTTCGGGTAAATAACTTGTCAAAAACGGCGCAGGAGGCGGTTATATGTTTCTAGGAACATATACACCTCGTCTTGATGCCAAAGGACGACTGATTTTGCCGGCTAAATTCCGACCTCAGCTTGCTGACGGTCTTGTGATTACACGAGGTCAGGAGCGCTGTTTATATGTATTTAGTGTTCAAGAATTTGAACGTATACATGAGCAAATGCGTGAGGCGTCCATGTCATCTAAACAGGCTCGAGACTACGTGCGTGTGTTCTTGTCCGGAGCAACCGACGAGGTACCCGACAAACAAGGACGCGTAACCATTGCGCCGATGCTGCGTGAATATGCAGGGCTAGATCAAGATTTAGCGGTGATTGGCGCTGGAACTCGAGCCGAAATTTGGAGTGCTGCTGCATGGGAGAGTTACCTGCAGGAGCAAGAAAGTCAGTTTGCTGAAACTGATCAAGACATTATTCCCGGGCTTTAGGCTCGGGTAAAGAGACGATATAAAGACAACGGTGAGGAAGCGAATGGACAAGAACACTGAGATGTTCGGGGCAACCCCAGAACCTTTAGCTTCTGAAAAGGCTGCTAAAGATAGGCACGTTCCTGTCATGCTTGATCGCTGTCTTGAATTGTTGGCTCCGGCTATTTCGCGTCCCGGTGCTGTCGTTGTGGACGGCACCTTAGGTATGGGCGGCCATTCAGAATTTATGTTGGAGCGTTTTCCTGATTTGACGATGATTGGTATTGACCGCGATTTGATGGCGCACCGTTTGGCGGGGGAGCGTCTTGCTCGTTTTGGAGATCGTTTTAAGCCTGTTCATGCGGTGTATGACGAAATCCCCGAGGCTGTTGCCGACCTAGGATTTTCAGGTATTGACGGTGTGTTGCTTGATCTCGGTGTTTCATCAATGCAGCTTGATGAGCGGGAACGCGGCTTTGCCTACTCGTACGACGCGCCGCTTGATATGCGCATGGATTCCACCGAGTCCTTGACCGCCCAAACCGTTGTCAACGAGTACGAAGAAGCTGAGCTTCGACGCATCATGCGCACGTACGGTGAAGAAAAATTTGCCGGAAAAATCGCATCGGCTATTGTCCGTCAGCGCGAGCAGAAACCCTTTGAAACCACTGGCGAGCTCGTGAAAGTTATTCAAAAAGCGGTGCCCGTTGGTGCACAGCGCAAAGGCGGGCACCCCGCCAAGCGCACCTTCCAGGCTTTGCGTATCGAAGTCAACCACGAGCTAGATGCCCTAGAGCGCGCTGTTCCCAACGCGATTGATACTTTGAATGTTGGCGGACGCATCGTTGCGATGAGTTATCACAGCTTGGAAGACAAGATTGTCAAGCGCGTGTTAACTGAACGCGCTACCTCGAGCGCTCCCAAGGGATTTCCGGTAGAGCTAGAAGAGCACAAGCCTTCACTGAAAATCATCACCCGTGGAGCCGAACCCCCCACAGAGGCGGAAATTGCTGAGAACTCCCGCGCAGCTAGCGCGAAATTGCGTGCCGCAGAAAAGATTAAGTAGCTAAAGGAAAGTTATGAGCGCAGAACCTCGCTTCAACGAGCAACAGGCGTCCACCCCAGCAGGTGCACACCTATCGGTTGTGCGCGAGAAAGCTGCTTCGCAAGCCGCTCATAAGTCTCAGCGAGCCGGCACCGCCAAGCAGGCGCGTCCTGCCCGCCGACGAGAGAGAGCACCGTTAGCAGTTCTGCCTTCCATTGGTCCGCGCGGACGCCGCCACTACGTTTTCTTCGTGGTGCTCGGTATTTTGATGGCGCTGGCGATGATCTTGGTCTTGAACATCAAAATCACTCAGCGTCAGTATGAACTGGTGGAGCTTCGTGCTCAAGAGACTGCCCTGCGTCAAGAAAATGAGCAGTTATCGCAGGAGATTGAGTTCTACCAGGCGCCCCAGAGTTTGGCCGTGCGAGCGAGCCAGCTGGGAATGGTGGCGGCTCATCAGCAGGCGACTCTCGATATCCGCGGAAATACTATTAGCGGTACTCCTGCCCCTGTTGTGAAGTCAGAAAACGATTCTGATAAGCCTGACTACAACAAGAACATGATTGACCCTCCGGCGCTTTCAGATACCGATGCGTATGCAACGGCAACGCAGCGTGCGCAGGAGCAAGCGCAAAAGGAAGAAAAAGAAAAAGCAGAGAAAGAGAAGAAGGAGAAAGAAGCTAAAGCTTCGGCAAGCGCTACAGCTACTCCCAATAGCTCAGCAAAGCCTACTCCTTCGTCCAACCAGTAATTTCTACCTCTAGCCACCTACGCAAAGGATTATCGAGCACGTGAGTTCACGAAAGCCCGCTGAAGATAAGCGTCAGACCCAGTACGCTATGGGCCGACGCGGTTTTTTGGCAAGTACTTTGGCGGTCGGCGGTACCGCTGCACTGGGCGGTCGTTTGCTGTACTTGCAGGGTCTTGATCCGACCGGTCGCGCGGCGAAGGCACTCGAACAGCGAACTCGAACTGTCGAGGTTCCTGCTTTGCGCGGCGAGATTTTGGATATCAATGGAAACGTGATGGCACGTACCGTTCAGCGGTATAACATCACCGTTGACCAGAAAGCTGTGCAGGATTTTGATCGTAACGTGCAGCAGGACGATGGCACATATAAGTCCGAGAAAATTAGTCCTGTCCAGGTGGTGTACGAACTAGCTGACATCCTTAAGATGAAGGACAACGACGTAAAGACTGCTCTCGATGGAGATAGCAGTTATCACGTGATTAAAGAGAACGTGACTCCCGATGTCTATAACCGCATTAGCGCATTGGATATTCCGTATATTTACGGCGAGGTGATTTCGGATCGTCTCTACCCTGATGGCTCTGTCGGCGGCTCTATTGTGGGTCGTTACAGCATCATTGAAGAAAAGGTAGAGGGCACCGAAAACGATGTTCAAGATACCAATTACTCGGTGGGTATCGAGAAGGTCTTTGAAGAAGAACTTGCCGGAGTTTCTGGCTCCCGAACCTACGAAATCTCTGCCGATGGTGTGCGCATCCCCGTGGGCGAGGAACACATTAAGCAAGCCGAAAACGGTAAGAGTGTACGTCTAACTATCAACCAGGATATTCAGTACTTCGCGCAGCAGGTAGTCAAAGCCCGCGCTGATGAGCTGAAAGCTGAGTGGGCGTGTGCCGTGGTGATGGATGTGCGCGATGGCTCTGTGCTTGCTCTTGCTGATTCATCGACCATGGACCCTGGCTCTGAGAAGTTTAAGCTAGAAGACATGACTCCGCGTGCTATTTCGCAGGCTGTTGAGCCTGGTTCTACCGAAAAGTTGCTGACAGCCTCGGCAGTTATTGATCAGGGATTAGCTGATCCTCTGACGGTTTTCGATGTTCCCGCGCAACTTGAGATTGATGGTCAGACGATTACGGATGCGTTTGATCACGGTGCTGAAAAGCGTACTTTGAACGGTATTATCGCCGACTCTATGAACACGGGTACCGTTCTTGCCGGAAAGCAGCTGACCCCTGAACAGCGCTATGACTGGATTAAAAAATACGGCATGGGTGAGTACACCGGTATTGAGCTTAGCGGTGAGAGCCAGGGATTGGTGAGCGACTGGCGCGAGTGGGACGTGCGTCAGCAGTACACTGTGCTGTTTGGACAGGGCGTAGCTCAGACTCCCTTGCAGACCTGTATGATTTACCAGACTCTTGGCAATAAGGGCGTGCGCTTGAAGCCGCGCATCGTCGATGCGATTATCGATACCGACGGCACCGAGCATAAGACTGAGGTCGCCGAGGGTATTCGGGTGGTGTCTGAGAAGACAGCCGAGCAGTGCCTTACTCTCATGGAAAACGTTGTTGAGCATTCTAAAACAGGCGATGCTAAGGTGAACGGTTATCGCGTGGGCGGTAAGACCGGTACAGCGGAGGCGCCGAGCGAGACCAAAGCCGGTTTCGATGGTTACACCACATCGTTTATTGGGTTGGCGCCCATTGAGGATCCCCAATACCTCGTGGGTATCACTTTGCAGCGTCCGCAGGGCTCTGTATATACCGTGGGCGCAACAGCGCAGTTTTCGCAGCTCATGGAGAAAGTTCTGCAAACCTATAATGTTCCGCATTCCACCACGGAACCTAACGTGTTGCCTAAGTTTGAAGACAAAGATAAAGAATAATAAGCAATAGAATAAAATTACTGTTGCTTACGAGCACTTGAAATAAACGTGCAGATGACAAGGAGAAACCGTGGACACCGCAGAATTTGAGGGTTCAGCGCAGACGCTGCGTCCTTCAAACGTTGCCGGCTATGAGGTTGAAAGCGTAAAGAACCTCATCGAGGAGCTCGGTTATCAGGCTCGGATCGAAAGTGCAGGTAGCTCTTCGATCACAGGTCTTAGCATGGACTCGCGAGAAGTCCAGCCAGGCGATCTCTATGTGGCCTTACCTGGCGCTCGTGCTCACGGTGCTGAGTTCGCTCAAGCTACAGTGAAATCTGGCGCCTCCGCTATCTTGACGGACGCGCGCGGTGCTGAACTCATTGGCGAGTTGCCAGAGAGCATCGGTCTGCTTGTCTGCGAGGACTTGCGCGCCGTGGTCGGCCCTATTTCTGCTCGAATTTATAACTCGCAGCCCGAAAACGCAGATGATTTCTCGCTGTTTGCTGTCACCGGCACCAACGGTAAGACAACGACCACCTACATGATTAATTCCATCATGCAGTCGTTGGAACACACTACCGGTTTGATTGGCACC
Source organism: Rothia terrae (assembly GCF_012396615.1). Classification (GTDB taxonomy): domain Bacteria; phylum Actinomycetota; class Actinomycetes; order Actinomycetales; family Micrococcaceae; genus Rothia; species Rothia terrae. The sequence goes on from NZ_JAAXPV010000021.1 coordinate 17,679, forward strand.
ATTGAGATTGTTGCAGGCGGTGTAGCTATTCCTTCTAAGCTCACCACCCCCGAATCACCGCACGTACATTCTTTGCTGTCGCTGATGCGTGAGCGCGGAATCACCTCTGCAGCTATGGAAGTATCTTCACACGCCTTGGACTACCGTCGTGTAGATGGCATCCGCTACAGCGTAGCCGGATTTACTAACTTGACTCAGGATCACCTTGACCTTCACGGCACTATGGACAGCTATTTCGCATCCAAGGCTGCTTTGTTTACTCCCGAGCGTGCCGCACGAGCTGTTATCTTGACGGACGATGCGTGGGGTACCCCCATGGCTGATTCTGCTGATCAGGCAATGGGGCAGAGCAACGTGGTTCGTCTGTACAGCAACATGGGCAAGGGCTATGATGTAGCACCGCAACTCGCTGAAAACGATTGGGCTCTTACGGACGTAAAACGCTCAGGTATCGGTCATGATTTCACCGTTGTCCGTGGCGACGGCGTAACTCTACGCACCTCCACACAGCTCCCCGCAGATTTCAACGTTTCGAACGCTGCCTTAGCCGCTGTCATGGTGGCGGAAAGTGGTGTAGACCTTGAGGCTCTCTCGGCTGTGCTGAAGCGACCTGAGACTTTGACCCCGCTCGTGCCCGGTCGTATGCAGCTCATTGCTCACACGCCAACCGCGCTCGTTGACTTCGCACATAACCCCGATGCTCTCAAACGAGCCTTAGAAGCTGTTGAACCGGCAGAAGCGGACGGACGCGTGATCGTAGTCTTTGGCGCAACGGGCGAACGCGACCAAACCAAGCGTCCTATCATGGGCGATATCGCAGCGCAGTATGCAGACATCGTTATTGTTACTGACGATGATCCTCACAATGAGGCTCCCGCTCCCATCCGCGAAGCAGTAGAAGCCGGCGCTCGCGCAGCTCAAGAACAGGGCGCTCGCGCTCAAGAAGTTCACAACATTGAGCCGCGCTCACGAGCTATCGAATTCGCGGCAAGCATCGCCGGTGAACACGACTCAATCGTCGTTGCCGGACGCGGCCACGAAACCGCTCAGGACGTTGCCGGTGAAGACCTTGAACTCGACGACCGCGTAGAAGTTGCACGCGCACTCACCCAGCAGGGCTACGACGTTTTGCCCGACTACCGCTTGGACTAAGGAAGCAATAACCCATGATTGAACTTTCAGCAGCCGAGGTTACTCAAGCAGTAGCCGGAACGCTTATGGGAGCAGACGACGAAAGCGCTCAAAGCATCCGTGTCAGCTCAGCAACCACAGATTCACGCGAGGTTGTAGCCGGTACTTTGTTCTTGGCTAAGCCAGGTGAGACCACTGACGGGCATAATTTTGTTCCCTCAGCTTTTGAATCCGGTGCAACACTAGCCCTAGTCGAACGTCAGATCACTGACGCCAACGGAGCGCTGTACCCCAGCGTCCTTGTGGACGACGTTGTTCTTGCTATGGGGCGCCTGGCTGCTTTCATTATTGAGAAGCTTCGTGGAGCGGGCGAAATCACTGTTATCGGAATCACCGGGTCCGCAGGTAAAACCACCACTAAAGACCTCCTTGCCGGCATCTTCGCAACCGCAGGAAAAACTGTAGCTCCCGTGGGCTCGTTCAACGGTGAAGTCGGTGTGCCCCTAACGGTCTTCCGTGCAGAATACGACACTCGCTATCTCGTAATCGAGATGGGTGCGGACGGTCTGGGACACATCGAGTACCTCGCTAATATTGTCAAACCTGACGTCGGTGCGATTCTCAAAGTCGGTACAGCTCACGCTGGCGAATTTGGGGGAGTCGACAACATCGAAAAAACCAAGGGTGAGCTTGCCGAAGGCGTCAGCCAGGCGCTCGCACTCAACGATGACGACTACCGCGTGCGTCGTATGATTTCTCGTTCCTCAGTACCCACCATTTACTTTGGTGTGGGAGAATCCAACCACGACGGTGGCGTTCAGCCTCGAGTCTTTGCCACCAACCTGGTCACCGGCGCTACCGGATGCCCGGAATTCACCTTGCATTTTCCCGATGGGCAAAGCTTTGCAATCGCTTCACGCCTGATCGGTGAACACCACGTGTACAACCTGCTGGCAGCTGCTACCTTGGCGTACCAGGTAGGAATCGAAACCTCTGTTATCGCAGAAAAACTCAACGAGCTCGGCGCCACATCCCGCTGGCGCATGGAACGTACCGAACGTGAAGACGGCGTCACCGTTATTAACGATGCCTACAACGCCAACCCGGAATCAATGGCAGCAGCACTTCGCGCGCTGGCTCAGCTCGGTCGCCAGGAGCCCCCGCGTCGTACATGGGCAGTGCTTGGCGCCATGCTAGAACTGGGTGATGCTTCTGCTGAGGAACATGACAAGCTCGGTCGCCTAGCGGTGCGCATGAATATTTCTAAGTTGATTGCTATCGGCGCAGAAGCTAAGCCTATCTACAATGCTGCTCATCTTGAGGGGTCCTGGGGAAATGAAGCAACCTGGGTAGAAACCAACGACCAGGCCCTGGAGATCCTACGTTCTGAGCTTGCACCAGGCGACGTTGTACTTTTCAAGTCTTCCAACGCGGCCAAAGTCAAAGATCTCGGCGATCAGGTAGCGCAGGACGCACCGGAAAACCACGCTACTGAGACGCGCACCGCATCGTGGTTAAGTGCTGGGGACTTCGTGAACCCTGTAAACTCAGACTTTGGCGCGAAAACGACGCCGGACGATACGCAGGAATAACAAGGGAAGGCACAAAGAACTCCTATGATTCCAATCCTGTTAGCAGCCGCTTTTGGTCTGCTTATCTCGATTTTTGGTACACCGATGTTCACCAAGTACTTGGTGCGACAGCATTACGGCCAGTTCATTCGTGAAGACGGCCCTACCTCGCACCAAGTTAAGCGCGGTACCCCCACTATGGGCGGTGTCGTCATTATGGCTGGTGCAACCGGTGGTTTCTTGCTGTCTATGTTGCTTTCAGCTTTGCTGTTTGGTACCCAGGCGCTGCCTTCTGTTTCTGTCTGTCTTCTTCTCTTCTTGATGCTCGGCATGGCCGGCGTTGGTTTCATCGATGACTACAAGAAAATCGCTAAGAAGCAGTCTGAAGGTTTGACTCCTAAAGGCAAGATTTTCTTGCAGGGTCTCATCGGCGTTATTTTTGGTGTCTTGGCACTGTGGTTCCCCAACCAGTATGGTTGGACTCCGGCCTCCACTCACGTATCTTTTACTCGAGATACCGCTTTTGACTTGGCCTTCTTCGGGTCGATTATCGGCGTTATTCTCTTTGTCTTGTGGGCTAACCTTATTGCTACCGCAACCACCAACGCGGTTAACCTGACCGACGGTCTTGATGGTTTGGCATCAGGCGTCGCCATCATGGTATTCAGCGGTTACATGCTGATGACCATGTGGCAGAACAAGCACCTGTGCCTGCCAGGCGCAACAGATGGGGTCTGCTACGAAGTACGTGACTCACTGCAACTTTCTATGATGGCGGCAGCACTGGTTGGCTCACTCATCGGTTTCCTCTGGTGGAACACCTCACCTGCATCCATCTTTATGGGCGACACCGGTTCGCTGGGTCTGGGCGGTGCACTTGCTGCTTTCGCAATTCTGACTCGTACTGAACTGCTGCTCATCATTATTGCCGGTCTATTCGTCATGATTTCAGCATCCGTTATTTTGCAGGTTGGCTACTTCAAAATTTCAGGCGGTAAGCGCATCTTCCGTATGGCACCTTTGCAGCACCACTTTGAGCTGCTGGGCTGGCCCGAGGTTAAGGTTGTTGTCCGCTTCTGGATTATTGCCGGTCTCTTTGTACTCGCCGCGCTTGGCCTGTTCTACGGTGATTGGCTCATCAGCGAGGGAGGAATGCTCTAATGCGAGCAACCAACGAAAACCCTATTTTGCCCAATGCTCGTTTAGATCAGCTCACTAGCTGGGATTCTGACTGGGCGGGACTGAAAGTCGTTGTGGCTGGTCTGGGCGTCTCAGGCTTCTCAGCAGCAGACACCCTTATTGAACTTGGTGCCCGCGTTGTTGTTGTGGACGGCAACGCCAGCGATGTCAATCAAGAAAAAGAACAGACTCTTCGCATTATCGGTGCGGCAGACGTCCTTCTGGGCGAAGGCGTCATGGACGACCTTCCCACCGTTGACGGTGACAAAGCTGACCTCGTCATCACTTCACCCGGATTGCGTCCGACCCTCGGTATTTTTGCCGACGCGGTTAAGCAAGGGGTGCAAATTTGGGGCGATGTAGAGCTTGCCTGGCGGTTGCGCGAACGCGAAGGACGCAAGACGGCGCAGTGGCTGTGCATTACCGGCACAAACGGTAAGACCACCACTGTGGGTATGCTCGAATCGATTTTGCAGACCGCTGGGTTCAAAGCGATTGCTGTAGGCAATGTGGGTACTCCCATTCTTGATGCGCTACGCGATCCGGTGGAATACGACTTCTTCGCTGTTGAACTTTCAAGCTTCCAGTTGCACTGGACCCACAGCATGTCTCCTCTAGCTTCGGTTGTTTTGAACGTCGCTGAAGATCACGTTGACTGGCATGAGGGTTACGCTAACTACTTGGCTGATAAGGCTCGTATCTACGAGAACACTCAGGTTGCCTGCATTTTCAACGCTAACCAGAACGAAATCGTAAAGATGGTTGAAGAAGCTGACGTGATTGAAGGCGCGCGTGCTATCGGTTTCTGGGCAAATACTCCTAGCATCTCAATGCTTGGCGTCATTGACGGCCTGCTAATTGACCGCGCCTTCTTGGACGATCGCCACACGAAGGCTCTGGAAATTGGTGCGGTTCAAGATACCGGTCAGCTTCCAACCCGCCACACCATTGAAAACGCTTTGGCTGCTTCTGCTTTAGCTCGCGCAGCCGAGATTGAACCTGAAAAGATCCGCGAAGGTTTGCGTGCCTACGAGCCCGGTGCTCACCGCATCCAGTTAGTAGCAAACACTCACGGAGTGCTGTGGGTAAACGACTCTAAGGCTACGAACCCGCACGCAGCAAACGCATCGCTGGCGTCTTTTAAGCCTGTTATCTGGATTGCCGGCGGCCTGTCTAAAGGCGTGGAATACGATGAACTGGTCACCGAACACAAAGACCGACTCAAAGCGGTCATTGTGATTGGCACCGATCACCAAAAGCTACTGGACGCTCTAGAGCACCACGCGCCGGAGGTCCCGGTTCATAACATCACAGAGCGAGCTAAAGACCAGGGTCTTGACCCGACCGATGGGCACTGGGCAATGAGCCAAGCAGTAGCTGTAGCGCATGAACTGTCAGCTCAAGATGACACCGTGTTGATGGCTCCGGCTGCTGCATCCATGGACCAGTTCGACACCTATGCGCACCGTGGCAATACATTTATTGATGCGGTTGCCAAATTAGTAGATGACATCAACGGTTAAAACCCGCTTTAAGAACAGCCGAAAGTCCTAGGATTTTCGGCTGTTCTTTACACTTTTAGCTTGTACAATCACAGCGTAAAACCACTGAGATATCTTTTGATATTGAGGAGAGAAGTTCATGAGCGCACCTGCCGCTAGCCGGTCAGATTCTTCGCGTATGCCGTTGCCTAGGCGCAAAGTGTCTTCGCTACGTCGTACCTATGATCGGGCATATAACCGTTTTTCGATGATGAGCATCAAAGATGTGCCGCTACTGCTGTGGTTGCTTGCTTTGTTGCTGACCGGTTTTGGTTGCATGATGGTTCTTTCAGCGTCGTTTGTTGAAAGTATCGCTCAGGGACTTGAGCCCTACGCCCAGGCGTTTAGCCAGCTGCGTTCGGCTGCATTGGGCGTGATTATCATGCTTGTTGCGTCGCTGACTCCGGTGACCTGGTATCGCAATAAGGTTGTGCCTCATCTCTTGCTCGCCTTGGCCCTTGTCATGCAGTTAGCTGTGATTGTTGCGGGTGTAACCATCAACGGTAACCGTAACTGGATTCGGCTAGGTGGACAGAGCCTTCAGCCCTCAGAAATTAGCAAACTTCTCTTAATCCTGTGGCTGGCCTATGTTTTGAACCTGCGCGGAGATCTATCGAAATCTAAGCTTGGCGATAGTATTTTCAAAATCGTTGTGCCATCCGCTGTGGGCTTTGGTGCGCTGGTTTTCATGATTCTGCTGGGCCACGACTTGGGTACCGTAATCGTGTATTCGATTATTTATGTGGGTATGCTGTGGATGCTCGGTGTGCCGAAGAAACTTATGCTCGGTGCAATCGCGGCGGTCGGTTTCGTGGGCCTGATTTTTGTACTCACCAGCCCTAACCGTCTTGATCGTATTTTCGCGGTATTTGGTAACTGCACCGGCTTTGTCTGCGATCAGTCCAATGCCGGTATGGCTGCTCTAGCGACCGGTGGTATTTGGGGAGTAGGTCTTGGCCAGTCGCGCCAGAAGTACAGTTACCTACCTGAGGCGCATAACGACTACATCTTCGCAATTATTGGTGAAGAACTGGGACTGGTCGGAACCATTATGACGCTTGTGCTGTATGTGGGTCTGATTTATTGTGCGGTGCGCATTTTGTTGCGCTCCTCAGACCGTTACATCCGTTTGGCAACTTCGGGCATTCTGCTGTGGCTCTCAGCTCAGATGCTCATCAACGTTGCAATGGTGACAGGCATGGGCCCCGTGATCGGTGTGCCGCTACCGTTCGTTTCTTACGGTGGTACCTCTCTCATGGCTTCAATGGCAGCTGCTGGCTGCCTGGTGGCTTTTGCCCGGCAAACCCCCTTGACCTCTCTGGCGGGGGAGCCGCGTCTTGATGATCCCGCGCGTCTTGCCAATCCCTTAGAGCGTAAGGATGCTGAACGACGCGCTAAGCTGTTGCCTGTTATCCGCGAAGAAGAAAAAGCTCGCGCCCACGAGGCTCCCATTGACTGGAGTCCTGTGCTGGCTCGCCTGGGTTTGCAGACCGCTACTTCTTCACCTCAACGTAGGCGTCCTGCACCGGCTCAGCCCGGTCAAGGACGCGGTGCGCATCGTCCTTCGCCTGTTCGTACAGAACGTAAGCGTCAGCAGCAAACGCAACGTAATGCCTCGGCAAAAGTCCGCCGTACTGACTCATCAAAGGTGAGTGCTTCTCCTGCCGCAAGGCGTCCTGTATCTGCAGACTCAGCTTCATCTAGGGGCACTACGTCCTCGCGCGGTGCGGAAGCTGCGGTAACTCGTCGACCAAAGAATGCTTCTACTGAGCGGCGCGCAACTCCGTCGCAGACGGGCAAGAAAGTGTCTTCGCCTGTGAAAACACAACCGCAACAACCCGTAAAGAAGTCTTCACCGCAAGCAGCCCCGCTGCCTCCGGGGCTAAAGCCAATTCGCAAAGCACGTAAGACCGACCGCTAATTCTTGAGTCTAGAGCAGCGTGGTTTGAGGAAAGGATACGTTTAGAGAATCATCGCTTCACCGCGTAGACTTAGGATTAATACGCAAAATTTTATTGGAGTTTGAGATGAGCAAAGCACCTTCAGTAGTACTTGCTGGCGGTGGAACCGCTGGGCATATTAGCCCGATGCTGTCTATTGCAGATGCCATCAAGGCTGAAGCGCCAGAGACGAAGATTCTGACAGTGGGAACATCCGGAAGCATGGAAGAACGTCTAGTGCCTGAGGCCGGATACGATATTGAGTTCATTCCTAAGGTTCCTTTTCCGCGTCGTCCTAATGCGGCTGCTCTAAAATTTCCTCTTCAGTTCAATAAGGCTTTGAAACAAGCGGCCGATATTTTGCGTCGTGCAGAGGCAGACGTAGTGGTCGGCGTGGGCGGTTACGTCTGCACACCGATGTATCTGGCTGCGCATAAGCTGAACATTCCTGTAGTAATTCACGAGGGCAATGCGAAACCTGGCCTAGCTAATAAGGTCGGCGCAAAGAAAGCTCGCCTTGTAGCTACCGCGTTTGAAAACACCCCTATTGCGGGTGCCCGCTATGTTGGTATGCCCATGCGCGGTGAGGTAGCGTCCGTTGATCGCAATGCTCGTCGCAATGACGCCCGTAAAGCTCTGGGAATTGATGCTGATCTTCCCACCATTATTGTGACCGGTGGTTCTTTGGGTGCCTTGAGCATGAACACCACCGTTAAAGCCATTGCCGGTTTGCTCGAGGAGTGGGGCATTCAGTTGCTTCACATCACCGGACACGACAAGGTCGTACTCGATGATTCAGGCAAACCGCTTGAAGCCACTAACTACCGACAGGTTGAGTTCATCAACGGTATGCAGGACGTCTACGCCGCTGCAGATTTACTGGTAGTACGAGCAGGAGCTGCAACCGTCAGCGAAATCGCAGCTGTGGGCGTACCCGCAGTCTTTGTTCCGCTTCCTATTGGCAATGGTGAGCAGGCACTGAACGCCCGTGGATTGGTGGACGCTGGTGCAGCCCTGCTGGTGAAAGACTCCGAGTTCACCCCTGAATGGTTCTCAGCAAACATTCCCACACTTGTTAAAGACAGCGAAACGCTAGCCGACATGGCAACTAAGTCATACAGCCACGGTATTCGAAACGCGGCGCAGGTTATGGCACACGAAGTATTGAAGGTGGCAGGTAAATGACTAAATCAATGATGAATCTTGATCTTGAGATGCCCGAGGTTCTGAATCCTCCGTTTGCGGCGCGTCCCCGTCTTTCAGATCTAGGACGCGCGCACTTTGTGGGTATCGGTGGCGCTGGTATGTCTGCCGTGGCTCGTTTGATGTTGCAGGCTGGGGTTGAAGTTTCAGGCTCTGATCAGCGTGAAAGCGCCGGGCTTAACGCGCTTCGAGCTCAGGGAGCTAAGGTTACTGTGCCTCAGGCTGCGCAGAACGTTGAGGGCGTCCAGACCGTTGTGGTTTCGACCGCTATCAAGGCGGACAATCCCGAGATGGTTGCTGCTCGTGAGCTGGGTCTTCGTATCATTCACCGCTCAGAAGCCTTGGCTGCTGCAATGGGAGATTCTCAGGTTATTGCTGTTGCAGGTACGCACGGTAAGACCACCACGTCGTCCATGATTGCAGTGATGTTTGACGGGCTTGCGCAGGATCCCTCCTTTGCTGTGGGATCAGAAATTGCAGGTTACGGTACCAATGCTCACTTGGGTAGTACCTCTGAAACCTCATGGTTTGTTGCTGAGGCTGACGAGTCTGATGGCTCTTTTGTTCGTTATCTGCCCCAGATTGCAGTGGTTACTAACGTTGAGCCTGACCACCTTGATTTCTATGGCACCGCTGAAAAAGTGTATGAATCCTTCAACCGCTTTGTGGCGTCCATGAATGATGACGGTGTGCTCGTGACGTGTGCTGACGATGCAGGGGCGATGGATTTGGCGCGCCGTAGCCGCGAGGCAGGTGTTCAGGTAGTCACCTACGGCGAATCTGCAGAGGCAGATGTGCAGCTATTGGGTTCCACCAGCGAAGGAATCGTGTGTTCTTCAAACATCCGATGGGACTTTGAACTGGGTGGAAAGAGCTACCAAGGTGCAACAACTCTGACTCTTAACATCCCCGGCATCCATAATCAGCTCAATGCAACTGCAGGCTTCGTGTGTGGTTTGCTCGCGGGCTCTGACCCCGTTGAAATTGTTCAGGCGCTGAGTAAGTTTACCGGTACCGACCGTCGTTTCACCTTGCGCGGTGTAGCTAACGGTGTGAGCGTATTTGATGACTACGCGCATCATCCCACCGAAGTTCAGCGCGCTCTTGAAACCGGACGAACCGTGGCTGCCGGACACAACCTGTATGTCATGTTCCAGCCGCACCTGTTCTCACGTACGCAGGAATTTTCACGCGAGTTCGCTCAGGCTCTGTCTTTAGCTGACCGTTCCTACGTGCTAGATATCTATCCGGCCCGTGAACTCCCAATCGAGGGTGTCACCAGCCACCTTATTACCGATGCCGGTTATTCAGAGGTGAAGTACGCTCATAGTGGCCATGAGGCTGTTGAACTGATTGCTCAGCAGGCTCAGCCTGGCGATATTGTCATGACGGTTGGTGCTGGTGATATCACCTCGTACGGGAATGCTCTCATCGAAGCGCTTGCTACCCAGGAAAACTAGTCTTTCCATCTCAACTTCTTGATCAAGACACAACCAGTAAAGGATGTCTCTCACGTGGCTGAACAACAGAACCCTGAGGTGAGTGCTAACTCGCCGAAGGTGCGACGCCTTGATACTGCTGATGAGCTGGTGAGCGTCGAGGACCAAAAAGTTGGTCGGCTGACTCAGTGGCGGGCTGCAACGAAAGAACGCAATGCGCAACAGGGACAGAAAAAGGCAGTTCATACCCCCGAGATTGATAGACGGTTATCGCAATTGCGTCAGCAACGTAAGCGCAAGAAAGCTAAGCGGTGGGCGGTTGCGCTTGGAGCTTTTCTTGTAGCTACCGTGCTATTCGTGGGAATTGTCTTTTACTCGCCTTTACTTGCTATTCGCACCATCACCGTGCAGGGGGCGCATCTGCTATCAGAGGACTATGTGCAGCAGCAGCTCTCTGATCTAGACGGTGTGCCGCTGACGCGTGTGAGCGAACAAGATGTTCAGAACAGGTTGGGGGAGAACTCCATTCTTAGAGGTGTCACTATTGAGTCGCATCCGCCCCATGAGTTGGTAGTTCGCTTGCAAGAGCGCGTTCCGGTTGCTGTAGTCGAACAGGATAAAAAGTTCTATCTGGTTGATTCTGACGGTGTACAACTTGGTACCGTAGACTCTGTTGAGGATGCCGGTGTGCCGTTAATCGGCGGAGGCTTAGACGCTACTCATAAAGATTCCTTTGGGCCTATCACGCAGGTTCTTGCGTCCTTGCCGAGTTCGTTGATTTCGGAAGTCTCTGAGACTAAAGCGGATTCTTCATCGACTATCACGTTGAAAATGAAAGACGGTAGTACGGTGATGTGGGGGACCTCCTCTGAAAGTGAACTTAAAGCTAAGGTTCTAATTTCATTGCGTGAAGCACTGTCGGAGAATGGCGGGGTAGATACTTATGATGTTTCCAGCCCGCTTCACCCCACCACTAAATAGTCTAAAGTTAAACTTTAGGTTTTAGGCAATTTGCTGTTTTTGGGTAAAAAGTGCCTGATTGTAAGAAACATATGCGACATGCGCATATTGTATTGATACTCTTTTATGTGAGTATGTAGGTAAATAGTCGTTCAGGTTCCTTCAATCTAAAGATGAAGGTTTAAGTCTGAGCGATTGAAATCAAGATTTATTGAGGGACAAATGGACGCAGCAACTCCCCAGAATTACCTGGCTGTTATCAAGGTAGTTGGTATCGGTGGCGGCGGCGTAAACGCTGTTAACCGCATGATTGAGGTTGGTCTTCGCGGTGTTGAATTCATTGCTATCAACACTGACGCTCAGGCGCTGCTGATGTCAGATGCTGACGTCAAGCTTGATGTAGGACGCGAACTTACTCGCGGTCTCGGTGCGGGTGCTAATCCCGAGGTTGGCCGACAGGCAGCAGAAGATCACGAGCAGGAGATTGAAGAAGTACTCAAGGGTGCTGACATGGTCTTCGTAACCGCTGGTGAGGGTGGTGGCACCGGTACCGGTGGCGCTCCCGTAGTTGCGCGCATCGCTCGTTCACTCGGTGCTTTGACCATTGGTGTTGTGACCCGCCCCTTCACCTTCGAAGGCCGCCGTCGTTCAAACCAGGCAGAAACCGGTATCGCAGCTCTTCGCGACGAAGTTGATACCCTCATCGTTATTCCTAACGATCGTCTGCTTTCAATCTCAGACCGAAACGTTTCAATGCTGGATGCGTTCAAGTCAGCTGATCAGGTTCTGCTCTCCGGTGTTCAGGGCATCACCGACTTGATTACCACTCCGGGTCTGATCAACCTTGACTTCGCTGACGTTAAGTCAGTGATGCAGGGTGCTGGCTCAGCATTGATGGGTATTGGTTCAGCTTCAGGTGAAGACCGCGCAGTCAAGGCAGCTGAGCTTGCAATCGCATCACCTTTGCTCGAGGCATCCATCGATGGTGCGCACGGCGTTCTGCTGTCCATCCAGGGTGGCTCAGACTTGGGTCTGTTCGAAATCAACGAGGCGGCTCGCCTGGTTCAGGAAGTTGCACACCCCGATGCGAACATCATCTTCGGTGCTGTTATCGATGACGCTCTTGGTGATGAAGCGCGCGTGACCGTGATTGCAGCTGGTTTCGATTCGGTAAACCCCGAAACCAACTCAAACAACAACAACGCGGCAGCTTCACAGGCTCAGCGCACTCAGCAGACCTTCGGCGGTAACTCTGCACAGCAACAGCCCGGTGTTGGCTCAGCGCCTCAGCGCGGTGGTTTCTCATCAGCTCCCGCGTCCAACAACTGGTCACAGTCCAACAACGACGTTCCCGCTTCCGCAGGCTTCGATGTAGATTTACCTCCGGTTGTTGATGATTCTTCATCAAATTCTCGCAAGGATTCGCTGGACGTTCCTGACTTCCTGAAGTAATTCTTGCCTATGGGCTATTGAGTAAGAGGTCGAGGCTTTGAGTCTCGACCTCTTGCTGTACCACTTCACGTTATTCGCTGTTCTAAGGAGTCTCGGTGAGCACTTTATTTGCCCAAGAAAAAGTGACCTTGGGCGAGCATCGAGTGTGTGTTGGTTTTACTTCGGTAGATACCGGAAATCTAGGCTTGCACGTGGGTGATAATGCACGTGCAGTGCAGATGTCCAGGGTCTTGCTTGATCGAGAGCTGGGGCTGATGGAGGGGTCTGTCGCCTACCTCAACCAGGTGCATGGAATCCACGTGGCTACCGATAAGGAGCTGGAGCCAGTTACTTGTCGAGATGCGGCAGAGAAGTCGGGTGCTGAGTTGCTGGAAACCGCACCTGTTGCCGATGCTGCCATCAGTGAGAACGCTCGCGCTTTGGCTGTGATGGTGGCAGATTGTGTACCGCTTGTTTTTTGTGCATCTCGACAAGAGGGGTTTCCTCTGATGGCTGTGGCTCACGCTGGACGACGTGGGTTGCTGGACGGTGTTATTCAACAAACCTTGGCGTCCTTAGAAGCAAAGGGCGCTACTGGCATCCAGGTATGGGTTGGGCCTTCAATCTGCGGTAAATGCTATGAGGTGCCATCAGCTATGCATGATGAGTCTGTTGCGCAGCACCCTGAGCTTGATTCTGAGACGAGCTGGGGTACTCCTGCGCTTGATCTACCTGCAGCAGCTGTTGCTATTGCCAGCCGGCATCACCTTGTGTCTCGCGTGAGTACAGAGTTCAACGCTTGCACCTTTGAAAATAAGAATTTGTTTTCGCACAGACGCGGCGCACCCCACGGCCGAATTGCTGGAGTAATTTGGAAGGAAGAACAATGAATGAACGTGTAGAGGAGCTTCGGGCTCGTCTTGAGAAAGTTCAGGACGCTATTGCTGAGGCATCCACTGATTATTCTGCTGTTCGGAACGAAACCTCTCGCGATGTTGAGCTCATGGTTGTGACCAAGTTTTTTCCCGCATCCGATGTGGAAAAACTCTATTCGATCGGCGTGCGCCATGTCGGTGAAAACCGAGATCAAGAAGCATCTGTCAAGGCACGTGATCTAGATTCGCTCACCTTGAACAATGAGAGTCCTTTGCGCTGGTCTTTCATTGGTCAGTTGCAAACAAACAAAGCAAAGTCAGTGGTGCGCTACGCAACGGACGTGCATTCCGTGGATCGTCCTTCGCTGGCTAAGGCATTGGCGAAGGCTTACACTAACCAGCTCAACCGCTATGAGGCAGAAGAAGATTCTGCTCCGTTGGCGCACAGCTTGGGCGGGTTGAAGTGCTTTGTGCAGGTGAGCCTTGATGAGGACGCTGCTGCAACAGCAGGTCAAGCTGCTGAAGGAAAGCGCGGCGGAAGCGACGCTGATGCTGCTCTTGAGATTGCGCAACTTCTTGAAGAGCTACCGGGGTTGAGTTGCGCGGGCGTGATGGGTGTTCCTCCGCTGGGTGGAGACCCTGACCAGGCCTTTGAACGTCTTTATGGTATTTCATCGCGTCTTCGCGAACAGTTTCCACACGCAGATCAGATTTCAGCAGGAATGAGTGGCGACATGGAATCTGCAATCCGCTGGGGATCCACCATCGTTCGTGTGGGGTCGCAGATTATGGGACCGCGTCCGCTGGTACAGTAGAACATATCGGTAGGAGCGTAGTTTTCAGCAAGTTCCAATCCAATAGATTTATTATTGATAAAAATGCTCAGTATAAGGAGAGACGATGGCTCGAACCCTGCAGCAGGCTATGGCATACCTTGGACTCGCTGAACCAGGTGAGCCCGTGCCTAATCAGCCGCGTAAAGCACCTGCTCATCAGGAAGAATATTACAGCGACGATGATTTGGACTTCCCTCGCGAAGAGTTCTTTGAGGACTACACTACTACGACAGTTGAGCCCGTAGAAGAAGAGCCAGAGGTCGAAGAAGAGTCAGATTTTAATGAGGTTTTTGAATCTACTCCTATTGCTGAGCGTCCTCAACCTTCTACCTCTGGCAGTAGAGCAGCTCGCGCCGTCCGCCCTCTTGAAACCCACTACGAAAGCGAAGAAGAATTGCGCCGTATTACCACTATTCACCCCCGTTCGTACAATGATGCAAAAATTATCGGTGAATCATTCCGTGAGAATATTCCCGTCATCATGAACGTGACAGATATGGGTGAGGGAGAAGCTAAGCGCTTGGTTGATTTCTCAGCTGGCTTGGCGTTCGCTCTTCACGGTTCCATTGAGCGTGTGACAGACAAGGTCTTTTTGTTGACCCCCGCTAACCTCGAGGTGTTAGGTGCGGAAGGTGCTGATATTCCTCTTTCTGTCGATGAGGATTCAAACCACCTCTTCAACCAGGCATAGGTTGTTGAATGGGATACGTTTTTGCGCTGTTAACAATCGCTGTGTATCTCTTTTACATAGCTCTCATTTTGCGCTTGGTCTTTGACTGGGTGCAGATGTTCTCGCGTTATTGGAAGCCGAAGGGCATTGTGTTGGTGGTGGCGTCGGCTGTTTATGCCGTTTCTGATCCTCCGATGAATGCGTTGCGACGCCGGATCCCCCCTTTGCGTCTTGGCGCTGTTGGTCTGGATGTCGGCTTCCTCATTCTTGTGATTGCGGTTGGTTTTGCTCAGACGATCTTGCGTGGAATTACTGCGGGACTTTCATAGTTTTTACTTGGTTTAAGTTTTAAGTATAAAATTTTTCTCTTTTGGTAGCTTCGTAGGCTGTTTGGGGGATAGAATTTTAGTGCTTTATCAATGCCGTGACAGTGAGCATTTCATAAAGTGAACGCATGGATTGGTGAGCGATGTGTCGTAATGATGTGTTTCATTTCAAGTTCTGTGTGTAGACACTAGTAACGATGAAGATTTCCTCTGAAAATAAACCTACACGGGTTTTCTGGCTGGTTTTGAGGTTGTCGAGCGCTCAAAAGATTGTAGAATCTTATTCCGTTAGAGATGTTTTGGGGTAACATCTGACCGTTTTATCCAAAACGGTTGTATTCGAATTATGAGGTGATTCACTCGTGGCTCTTACGCCAGAAAACGTGATCAACAAGGGGTTCAAATTCACGAAGTACACCAAGGGCTACTCCATGGAGGAAGTCGATGACTTTCTTGATGAGGTAGTGGTTGAGTTTCGCCGATTGAATGCTGAAAACGCTTCACTCAAGCGACAGCTCGAAGAAGCTGAGAATCAGCTGTCTCAGGCTAGTGCTTCTGAAAATGAGATGCTTGAGGCAGAGGTGGTTGAAGATTCAACGCCTGTCAACGCTTCTGAAACCGTTGTTCAGAACACTGAGTCTGTAGTTGCGGAGCCTGAAGTTGCACCTGTTTCTACAGCGCGACCTGATAACGCCACCTCTTTGCTTGCTATGGCTCAGAAGGTGCACGACGAATACGTTGCTGCTGGTAAGGCAGAAAAAGAACGTATGATTGGTGAGGCTCGAAAAGAAGCAAACACTATGCTTTCTGATGCTCGCACCGAGCGTAATCGTATGTTGGCTGATTTGGATCAGACCAAGAAGCAGCTTGAGAATTCTGTTGATAGCTTACGTACCTTTGAAAAGCAGTACCGCCAGGGCCTGCGTGAATTCATGGAAGCGAATTTGAAAGAACTGAATTCGACGCCGAATATTGAAGCTCAGAAAGTGAGCACTTCGCAAGTGACTGATGCTGTTTAGGCGTATAAAACTTATTAAAAGTGGTGGGTAAGACAGTATAGGTCTTGCCCATCATTTTTATGTGTGATGAGTGCGCCGTCTGAGGTCATAGGTGTCAGTGGTAGCTCGCGTGTATGCTTGATAAGTTATTCGGTTTCGCGAAAGGGTTGCGTGAGGTGAACGCAGGGCAGGATGTTGTTCGTACCGGTCGTTTAGTGAGTTCTCATTCTAAGTGGGTTCTCGCTATTGTCCTCTTTGTGTTGGTCTACGTGATTGACCAGGGTTCTAAATGGTTGGTCGAACACGCGATGACACTGGGGCAACGGATTGAAATTATTCCCGGTGTTTTTCGTTGGTTTTACATTCTGAATCCGGGCGCCGCTTTCTCGTTCGGCGAAGGTCATACCTGGGTTTTTACGGTGATTCAGGCGGTCGCGGCAGTAATAGTTGTGACGGCATTGATGCGGGCTCGTGCACTATGGTGGGTCGTATCTCTTGCCTGTCTGCTGGGCGGTATTTTAGGGAACCTCACGGATCGTTTATTCCGCGCACCTGGATTTGCGATTGGGCATGTCGTTGACTTCATCTCCGTGAGCAATTTCGCTATTTTCAACATTGCAGATAGCGCTATTTGCCTTGCGATGGCAGCAATCATCATCATGACAGTTGCGGGACTTAAGCTCGATGGAACCTTTGAAAAATCTGCATCAACCAGCGAGGAGAAATAACTAGTGAGTAACCGTATTACCCAGCGTCTGACTGTGGAATCTGATAATGCAGGGACGCGCTTGGACGCCTTCGTAGCGTCCTCACTGGATGTGCCGCGTGGCGTTGCTGCTGACTGGGCCAAAGATAGCCAGATTAAGATTGAGCGAGCTGGTAAACCGGTTAAGAGTACAAAATCTGCCAAGGTTGCTGAAGGCGACACCGTGGTGGTGGATGCGCCTGCGCCGCGGGATATCACCGATGTGCAGCCAGAATACGTTGATGGCTTTTCTATCGTGTACCAAGACGATGACATCGTGGTCGTCGATAAGCCTGCCGGTGTGGCGGCGCATCCATCGCAAGGCTGGCACGGCCCCACCGTAGTGGGAGTATTACTCGGGGCAGGAATCACGGTTTCTACTTCTGGAGCCGCTGAACGCCAGGGTATCGTGCACCGCTTGGACGTTGGAACCTCCGGGCTCATGGTGGTTGCCAAAAATGAGAACTCGTACTCCGAATTCAAGCGTGCCTTCAAAGAACGCACCGTTGAGAAGGTCTATCATGCCCTCGTACAGGGAATCCCCGATCCTCTCAAAGGCACAATCGATGCGCCGATCGGACGCCACCCCGGTTACGAATGGAAGTTCGCGGTTATTGAGGGTGGACGCGACTCCGTGACGCACTACGAGGTCATTGAGGCGTTCGGACCGGCTTCGTTAGTTGAGGTTCACCTTGAGACAGGACGAACCCACCAGATTCGCGTCCATTTCTCTGCCCTCAAGCATCCGTGCGCAGGCGACCTAACCTACGGGTCAGATCCGTCCATGAGTGCGAACCTCGGTCTCACTCGCCAGTGGTTGCACGCTCACAAACTAGGCTTTACACACCCGGGCACGGGGGAGTACGTTGAATTTGAATCACCGTACCCGCAAGACCTGGAATACGCTGTAGAAACTCTGCGCAACGGCGACTTCTAAACACTTTGATTGACTATAACTTCACGAGAAACAGGGGAATGCAGTGAGCGGCAAAGGCTTTACCCACCTTCACGTACACACCGAGTACTCGATGCTCGATGGGGCAGCACGTCTAACTGACCTCTTCGACCACACCAAAGAACTCGGCATGAACTCTTTGGCGACCACTGACCACGGCTTTCTCTTTGGTGCTTTTGATTTCTGGAACAAGGCAAAACAAGCAGACGTGAAGCCTATTATTGGTGTTGAAGCCTATGTCACTCCCGGAACTGCTCGTCAGGACCGCACTCGAGTGAAGTTTGCTGACGGTGGTCGTGATGACGTCTCAGGCGGCGGTGCTTACACCCATATGACCCTGTGGGCAGAAAACACGCAGGGTATGCATAACCTGTTCCGCGCATCCTCACTGGCATCGCTTGAAGGTCACTTTTATAAGCCGCGTATGGACCGCGACCTGCTTCAGACCTACGGTAAAGGTCTGATTGCAACCACGGGGTGTCCCTCTGGCGAAGTTCAAACCCGTTTGCGACTGGGACAGTATAAAGAAGCTGTGCAGGCAGCCAGCGACTTCCGCGATATTTTCGGTAAAGAAAACTATTACTGCGAAATCATGGATCACGGTCTTACCATTGAGAAGAACGTGATGAACGATCTCATCAAGCTCGCCAAAGAGCTGAATCTTCCACTGGTTGCCACCAACGACCTTCACTACACCCATGCGGAGGACGCGAAAGCCCACGCAGCTCTACTGTGCGTGCAGTCCGGTTCAACACTGCAGGACCCCAAGCGATTCAAATTCGATGCCGATGATTTCTACTTGAAATCCCCGGAAGAAATGCGTCATCTCTTCCGTGATTTCCCAGAAGCCTGCGATAACACCCTAGAAATCGCTGAGCGTTGCAACGTCGAATTCAACACCAAAGCGAACTACATGCCGCGTTTCCCCGTGCCCGAGGGCGAAAACGAGGAATCCTGGTTCGTTAAAGAAGTTGAAAAAGGTCTACACTACCGATTCCCCAACGGAGTTCCCGATGAGGTGCGCAAACAGGCCGAATACGAAGTCGGCATCATCTCTCAGATGGGCTTTCCCGGATACTTCCTTGTGGTCGCGGACTTCATCAACTGGGCAAAGAGTCAGGGTATTCGCGTAGGTCCCGGACGCGGCTCCGGTGCGGGTTCCATGGTGGCGTACGCTATGCGTATTACCGACCTCAACCCTCTTGAACACGACCTCATCTTTGAGCGATTCCTCAACCCCGACCGCGTCTCCATGCCCGACTTCGACGTCGACTTCGATGATCGCCGCCGTTCTGAAGTGATTCACTACGTGACCGAGAAGTACGGCGAAGACAAGGTAGCGATGATCGTTACCTATGGCACCATTAAAGCGAAGCAGGCGCTGAAAGACTCCTCTCGCGTCCTCGGCTACCCCTTCTCAACCGGTGAACGCCTGACCAAGGCGATGCCCGAAGACATTATGGGTAAGAACATCGCGCTCGCCAATGTCTACAACCCCGATGATAAGCGTTACGGGGA
Organism: Rothia terrae; assembly: GCF_012396615.1. Classification (GTDB taxonomy): domain Bacteria; phylum Actinomycetota; class Actinomycetes; order Actinomycetales; family Micrococcaceae; genus Rothia; species Rothia terrae. Next base: position 36,997 of record NZ_JAAXPV010000021.1, read on the forward strand.
CGCCGGTGATTTGCGTGAACTGATTGAGACCGACCCCGATTCCGCCAAGGTTTTTGAGACCGCTAAAGGCTTGGAAGGTCTGAAACGTCAGTGGGGCGTGCACGCGGCAGGCGTTATTATGTCGAGCCACGACCTCATCGATGTGATTCCTATTATGCGCCGAGAGCAAGACGGCCAGGTCATCACTCAGTTCGATTACCCCACGTGTGAAGGTCTTGGCCTGATCAAGATGGACTTCTTGGGTCTGCGAAACCTCACCATCATTTCGGATGCTCTTGAGAACATCAAGATGAACCGAAACGAAGAGATCGACCTTGAGACGCTTGAGATTGATGACGCCGAGTCGTACAAGCTCCTAGCGCGCGGCGATACTCTGGGCGTATTCCAGCTCGATGGTGGTCCCATGCGTCAGCTCCTTAAGCTCATGCAGCCCGATCACTTTGAGCACATTTCGGCGGTTTTGGCGCTGTATCGTCCCGGCCCCATGGGTGCTAACTCGCACACCAACTACGCTTTGCGTAAGAACGGACTGCAGGAAGTCACGCCTATTCACCCTGAGCTCGAAGAGCCGCTGGCAGAAATCCTAGATACCACCTACGGCCTGATCGTGTATCAGGAGCAGGTAATGGCAATCGCTCAGAAGGTCGCTGGTTACTCGTTGGGCGAGGCGGATATTTTGCGCCGTGCAATGGGTAAGAAGAAGAAAGCGGAGCTGGATAAACAGTACGCAACCTTCCACCAGGGCATGCTCGATAACGGCTTCTCAGAAGGTGCTGTCAAGGCTCTATGGGACATTCTGCTGCCCTTCTCTGACTACGCGTTCAACAAGGCACACACCGCGGCGTACGGTTTGGTCTCTTACTGGACCGCCTACCTGAAGGCTCACTATCCGCAGGAGTACATGGCAGCACTGCTCACCTCAGTGGGCGATGATAAAGACAAGCTCGCGCTGTACCTTAACGAGTGCCGTCACATGAAGATCACGGTGCTCCCGCCCGACGTCAACGAATCAGCGCTGAACTTCACTCCTGTAGGTAAAGATATTCGCTTTGGCATGGGCGCTATTCGTAACGTCGGCGCAAACGTTGTGACAGCAATGGTCGAAACCCGTGAGGAAAAGGGACGCTTTGAGTCTTTCCACGACTTCTTGAAGAAAGTCCCTGCGGTCGTCTGCAATAAGCGCACCGTGGACTCACTCATTAAGGCTGGTGCTTTCGATGATCTTGGGCACTCGCGTCGTCCGCTGTCGATGATTCACGAAGAAGCTATTGATGCAACCGTCTCGGTCAAGCGTCAAGAAGCTGCTGGCCAGTTCGACCTCTTTGGCGATATGGGAATGGGCGGCGATGATCCCTCCGACGATCTCATGATTGCAATCCCGGATGTTCCCGAGTGGGAGAAGAAAGACAAGCTCAACTTTGAGCGCGAAATGCTCGGGCTTTACGTCTCTGACCACCCTCTGCGTGGCTTAGAGGAGCAGCTGGATGCGCTGTCGGACGCGTCTGTACAGTCGTTGTTGGATGAGGACTCTACGCGCGGTGATGGCTCGATTGTGACTGTTGCAGGCATGATTACCTCTGTATCGCGTCGTATCGCTAAAGCTAGCGGTAACCCGTACGCGCGTATTGAACTTGAAGATCGTACCGGTTCGATTGAAATCATGTTCTTCGGTAAGGTCTACGGTCCGTATTCCAACGCGCTCGTCGAAGATCAGATTTGTACGATTAAGGGGCGCCTGCAGCGTCGCGACGATGGCTCTGTGACAATCTCTGCTCAGGAGATGCAGATTCCCGAGATTTCAGCTGACGGCAAGGCAGGGCCGGTCACGATCTTTATCCCTGAGTATAAGGCCACGCAGGATTCAATTACTGCGCTTCGCGATGTGCTGGAGAACCACCGCGGTGAGTCAGAGGTGCGCATTATGCTCTCAACTCGCACTAAGAAGGTGCACATGCGCATACCGCCGAACCTTCGGGTGACGCCTAATCCCGACCTCTACGGCGATCTAAAGGTGCTCTTTGGGCCAACCTGTTTGGACGCCGCATAGACCATCGAAGTACACTCAAGCCCCGCATCCGCAGTCTTTGCTGATGCGGGGCTTTTGCATGCCTGGTCTTCTCCGGGAGGGGACGAAACTCTCTTCGTAAAGGACGCTCTGGAAGCAATCGCAGGGTTGCTAGTTCTTACGTGTAAACTCCGTAGAAGATGAGAGAACTCTGAGTCTTATAATCTCTAACTTAACATTTGGGTAACTTCATAGCTGGTGCTGCGTGAATGTATCTGCGGGGTAGTTGGGTGCTGGAAAGAATATACCGGGTGACTAGAAGATTTGATGGCTGTCAGCCCTAGATTCTTCAGTGAACCTCGCAGAAGGCAACGTAATAAGGTTGTTTTATAACTAACAGTTTTAAAAGCTCTTCCTACAATGAAAGTAATTCATCACATTACATTCATAGTTTCATGGGAGAAATGATGACTACGTCTACCAGCTCGTACGCGGCCAACTCCACTGCACAGACCAGCGGTTGGAAGCGCCTTGTCACTTTGGATTACCTGAATCACGAAAATATGCGAAGCTTCGGTCTTCTGATTTTGCGTCTGGGAACCTTGGCGATTTTCCTTCACGGCTGACATAAACTTCACGGCTACCAGGGGATCGTGAAATTCTTGGGAACAGCTCCAGTAGGTGAGCTGGCTCCACAGTTCTTCGGTTTCTTGGTTGTTGCAGGGCAGTTGCTTTTGGGTATTGCTCTGGCTCTTGGAATTTTCACTCGCTGGTCTGGCCTCTGGCTGGTCTGCATGTTTGCTTTCATCATTCTCGCTGTCAATATTCCCACTAATGGTTTGATCAGCGAGCAGGGCGGCTTGAGCTTTGAACCGGCGCTCTTCTATTTTGTTCCCGGCGTGGTTCTTTTCTTCACCGGAGCCGGTAAGTTCTCGCTCGAGTATCTGCTGGTAGGACGCCATCATCACAGCACCATCGACTAACGAGGCAAAACACTGAACCACTACGAAAAGAGGGGTTCGGTACATCGGGTAGATGTACCGAACCCCTCAATCTTTGAGTGAATAAAACCATTTACTCGCCGGGTGCGTCCAGCGCGGGCTGGCGAGATGCTAGGTCGCGGTCTAGGCGCAAGAGACCTGAGCCGTCGTTACCGATCATCTTGAGATGCGCAAGAATCTCTGAGACGGTAGCTTCTTCCTCAATCTGTTCTTCAACAAACCAGTTGAGCAGAGGGCGTGATTCAAGATCACCAGCCGCATCGCTTTCTCGGTACAAATCGCGGATGGACGCTGAAACCTTCTGCTCGTGGGCAAGGGCTGCTTCGAACATCTCAACGGGGGTAAGACCGGTCTTTACATTGTGCTCAGCAATAGCGCCGATATTGGCATGGTTACCGCGGTCTGAGAGGAACTTGATGAACTTGAGAGCGTGTTCAGTTTCTTCTTCAGCCTGAGCGTTGAACCAGGCTGAAATGCCGGGAAGGTCCTGCTCATCGGCTTCAATAGCCAGCTGACGGTAAACAAGTGATGACTCAAATTCGAGAGTGATCTGAGCTTGGAACTGTTTTTCTAAATCGTTATTAATCTGCATATCTAAAAATGTAGCGGGCTAAGGCTCTCTTGTCACCATTGAGGCTTATTCATAAGGGAGGGGCAACCCCACCCCACCAAAAGACAACGGCCCCACCAATGGCAAAATAAGAGGACTAAATCGCCAGAAATAACCTCAAGCCATACCGGAGAGACCGTTGCCCAAC
>NZ_JAAXPV010000022.1 GCF_012396615.1 Rothia terrae
CCCCTCTCGCGTATTAAAACTGTGCTCCTAGAGATTCGTCGTGTGAGCGAGTTGGCTGGTGGGCTTTCTAGGTGTGGCTCTTTGCGTGCTCGCTAGCTCACACCCGCCACACCTAGCCCCTCTCGCGTATTAAAACTGTGCTCCTAGAGATTCGTCGTGTGAGCGAGTTGGCTGGTGGGCTTTCTAGGTGTGGCTCTTTGCGTGCTCGCTAGCTCACACCCGCCACACCTAGCCCCTCTCGCGTATTAAAACTGTGCTCCTAGAGATTCGTCGTGTGAGCGAGTTGGCTGGTGGGCTTTCTAGGTGTGGCTCTTTGCGTGCTCGCTAGCTCACACCCGCCACACCTAGCCCCTCTCGCGCATCAGATCTTGCTACCAGATGCGCACGCGGTCTTCCGGCGCCAGGTAGAGGGCGTCACCCTCCTGCACATCGAACGCGTCGTAGAACTCGTCGATGTTGCGCACGATGCCGTTGACGCGGAACTCACTCGGCGAGTGCGGGTCAACCGCCAGCATCATCTCTTCGAACTGCTGGCGTGCCTTGGTGCGCCAGCCGATGCCCCAGCCCATGAACACGCGCTGCAGAGCGGTGTAACCGTCAATGACGGGAGCGTCCTCAATGGAGGTAATGCCCTCCTTTGCCAGCGCAATCTTGTACGCCTTCAACCCAATGGACAGGCCGCCAAGATCGCCAATGTTCTCGCCTAGAGTCAGCTCACCGTTCACAGTGTACTTCTCGGGGTCAAGGCCTGCCGGGGTGTACTTGTTGTACTGGTCAACCAAGGACGCGGTGCGCTTGGTGAACTCCTCGCGGTCGGTTTCTGTCCACCAGTTGTTCAGCGCGCCGGTGCCATCGTACTTTGAACCCTGATCGTCAAAGCCGTGGCCAATCTCGTGGCCGATCACAGCACCAATACCGCCGTAGTTCACGGCATCGTCAGCTTCGGGATCAAAGTAAGGCGGTTGCAAAATCGCTGCCGGGAACACAATCTCGTTAGCCGGCGGCATGTAGTAGGCGTTGACGGTCTGCGGGCTCATCAGCCACTCGGTTTTATCAACGGGCTCACCGATGCGGTTCAGCATGAAGTTGTGTTCGTGCAGGGTCGCGCGTCGAACGTTCTCAAAGAGGTCGCCCTTTTCGAACTCAAGGTCTGAGTAGTCGCGCCACTTGTCGGTGTAACCGATCTTGGTCACGAACTTGCCCAGCTTCTCCAGCGCGCGCTCGCGGGTTTCGTCGGTCATCCAGTCCAGTTCGGTGATGGACTGGCGGTAGGCCTCAATGAGGTTATCGACCAGTACCAGCATTTTCTGCTTGTGCTCCGGCGGGAAGTGCACGGCAACGTATTCCTTGCCCACTTCGTCCGCGATGTAGCTCTCCAGCAGTGAGATGCCGCGCTTCCAGCGCTCGCGGACTTCTTCGGTACCCGAAAGGGTGCGGCCGTAGAAGTCGAAGTTGGCCTCAACCATTTCTTTGTTGAGTAGGGATGCGCGTGCTGAGGTGTACTGCCAAATCAGCCAGAGCTTCCAGGTCATCAGCGGGACGTCCGCGAACATCTTGGCTGCGCCCTCAAAGAATGAGGGCTGTGAGACAACCACGGTGCCGAAATTTTCAACGGAAGAGCCGATACCTTCAATGTACTTGGCGAAGGGGAAACCGGGGAACTTGTCTTCAAGCTCAGCGGCGGGTACGGGGTTGTAACGCTTGTCGGCATCGCGGTTTTCGACGTTGCTCCAGTGATGCGAGGCAATTTCGGTTTCGTGCGCCATGATGATCTGACCAACGAGATCCGGAGTCAGACCAAAGGGCTCAGCAGCACCGGTGAGGGTGAACATGCGCTCAATGTGCTTGACGTAGGCCTGGCGAATGTCCTCGTACTTGTCTTCGCGGTAGTAGGATTCGTCGGGCAAACCAAGACCTGACTGGCCAAGGTACACGGTGTAGTAACCGGGGTTCTTAGCGTCGATGCTGGTGTACCAGCCGAAGAGTCCGCCGACGCCCGCGCGGTCCGCGTCCGCCATAACCTTCACAAACTGGTCGGTGGTCTGCGCTTCAAGAATCGGAGTGAGCTCGCGCAGTAGCGGAATGACGCCTTCGGTTTCAATACGCTCAACGCTCATAAAAGAGTTGTAGAGCGCGCCGATGCGTGACTCCGGGTCTTCGACGGCGATTTTTTCTACGATTTCGCGGACGTTTTTCTCTGCCTCATCGCGCAGAAAGTACATGCCGCCGTCTTTGGAGCGGTCCGCGGGAATCTCGTAGGTGTCTAGCCACTTGCCGTTGACGTGGCGGAAAAAATCGTCAGCTGGTTTTACTGATGAATCAATGAATTCTAGGTCGAGTCCTGATTTTTTAGTCATACCCCAAGTTTAGGCGGTGAGATTGTGGACGTCACTGTGAGAGACCGGCTGTTCACTACCCAAGAAAGGATGCCCGTGTTGCGAAACTATTTATGCCAGATCTAACCAGTTTTCCGTCTCACTGGACTTGCTCTACAGAGTGATCTTTTACAAACCTCAAAAATAGGAATCTCTGTTTATCATTTTATTGGTAAACTTTATCTGACCGTTCTCTATAGTTATCTTTCTGCTACCCGGCAGATTCAATTAAGCCGAAGGGCTCCGCCGATGACTTCCCCCATTTCACGACGCAATCTCGCCAGAGGCATGGTTTGGTCAGCTCCAGTAGTAATTGCTTCAGTAAGAGTGCCAGCGTTTGCTGCATCTGTTAATCCGGAGTATCTCTGGTATGACAGCCAGTCTCATGAGTTCGTGCCTAAAGGTGGCTCTATTAAAGACCTCTACGTCTACACCACCGACCCCGTCGATGAAAATCCTGCTGGCTTTTCTATTAGCTACAAGCCGGGTATGGGCGAGGACACCACGGCTACCTTGCAACGCCTAGACTACTACGTCATGGTGCCTACACGGTTCTCTAATGACGGCATCCCAGCCACATATGGTTCCACCTCCACCTACTGGACCCCTCTTACCAAGGTCACAGCTGCAACTCTTGCCGTCGATAATGGGGCTGGTGGAACGACCAGTATTTCTACCACTGGGTATAACGTATATAAGACGAGTTTTAAAGGTGTAATGACAAATCCTGTTGTCGGTATTGATGGGCGAACCACATGGCCAGGAACCACAGTTGATCTCGGCTTCTTTGGGCTTACTAAAGCGACAACCGGATCATACTATGCAGGGTACGTTACTAGCTTTACTACCGCTAACGGATTCACGATGACAGACAGTAACGGTATTGAGAAGTACACCTTCTAACATTCAAGTAGCGTACTGAATGAGGCAAAACTTTTGCTTGGCCTGACTGCTATGTGACCAACAACTGCACCCTTGTTTATTGTTTGTTGGGGAAAGTAACCCGTAGGCTAGTGCCTTATGACTGAGAATCACTCCTCCCCAGATACACATAAAAATCCGCCAACGGGTGCGTTACCTGCGGCTCGGTTAGACCGCGCTGATTTTCTGCTTCTTGCCGTGATGGTGGTCGCGGCGTTCGTCCTTATCTTGAACGAGACCCTGCTCGGTGTTGCGTTGCCGTCAATTATGGCTGACCTTCATGTTTCGGCTTCCCTCGGCCAGTGGTCTTCAACAGCGTTTATGCTGACAATGGCTGTGGTAACCCCGGCGTCCGGCTTTATTCTGTCGCGTTTTAGCATTCGCCAGGTGTTCTCTGGGGCGATGATTCTCTTTGCAATCGGTACGCTGGTTGCGGCTCTTGCCCCGTCCTTTGGTTTTCTGCTGCTGGGACGCGTGCTACAGGCTGGCGGCACCGGCGTCATCATGCCGCTGCTGATGACTACCATGCTGCGTCTTGTGCCGCTACAGATGCGCGGTAAGGCGATGGGCATTATCGGTATGGTCATTTCGGCGGCTCCTGCGATGGGCCCCACCGTGTCCGGTCTCATTCTGTCAGTGGGATCATGGCGTTTGCTGTTCTGGATGGTCCTTCCTATCGGTCTCATTGCCCTGCTGGTCGGGTTTAAACTGGCGCCCGCTACCCGCGATGCTGGCGACTCGCAGAAGCTCGACCTTCTCTCCGTTGCGCTCTCAACCATCGGATTTGGTAGCCTGGTTCTGGGCTTGAGTTCCTTCGGCGGTCACTCCGGTCACGGTGGCGGCTCGCTTCCCGTGAACCCCTGGGTTGCCGTTATTGTTGCGGTTATCGCCCTCGTATGGTTTGTTCTGCGTCAGATTAAACTGCAGAGCACAGGCACTCCTTTCTTAGATATGCGCGTGTTCAAAGCCTTCCCCTTCACACTGACCGTGCTCATGAGCTCCGTTGGTATGGGCGTTATGCTGGGCACCGCGATTTTGATTCCGCTCTACACAGCCAACGCCCTGGGCGTGGACGCGCTCACCACCGGCCTGCTCCTGCTTCCCGGCGGCATCGTCATGGCTGTTCTCAGCCCCTTCGTCGGTGGACTCGTCGATAAATTCGGCGCTCGCACCCTCGTTGTGCCCGGTGCCATCGCACTGAGCGCATCCGTCTGGATGATGTCAACCTTCGGCGTGAACACCCCGCTGTGGTTTATCGTGGCATCGCACGTGCTCATGAGCATCGCCCTGCCCTTCATCAACACCCCCATGATGACCCTTGGCTTAGGTAGTCTGGACGCGTCCCTCTACTCATTCGGTAGCTCCGCGCTTTCTGCCATTCAGCAGGTGGCAGGTGCAGCTGCAACAGCCCTGTTCGTGATGCTCATGGGCGTCGGTATCGCCTCATACGGTGGCGGAAACACCCCCGAAGCTAACGCGGCAGGCGTCCACTTTGCCCTGCTGATTGCGGCATTCGTGTCACTATCAGCCATCGTTCTTGCCTTCCTCGTGCCCAGCGGAAAGACTAAGGGCGAAGCCCCTATGGCTCACTAAAAATCTACTGACACATCGTAAAAGGTTGGCCCCCTGAACTCTGAAAGTTCAGGGGGCCAACCTTTTTAAAAGAAAACAGCGCACCGCTGTTAAAGGGGAAAGCGATGCGCTGTTTCATGCATAGAACTGGTATTCCAAAAGACTGAAAGAAATAATCTTTAAGTTCATTGAAGCTACCAGATTCATGCATAAGCCATACGCCACAAGGAGGTGCTCTAGGTCGGGAAAAACCCAGGGACCTTGAGGCATTTGGCTCTTTACAATCCTACAGCCCTTCTCTAAACCGTCAGGGAGAGAAGTTGTAGGCGTTAATGAGATGGTGAGCCCGATTGCACTGTGTTACGTGTATCAGTTTACTTGTGTGGAAAAGTAATTCACGGGTGGTTCAACACGGGGGAGGGGGAAGGTGCGTGGTTCCACCGGGCTTACCATCAGTAAGTTAGTGGATTAGCCAGCGTAGTCGTAGCTCCATGAGTCTGACCAGCCCCATGATGAGTGCCACTCCCAGTTCGGGCCGAGGATGTCCTCATGTGACCAGTTGATGTCGCCGGTTGCCCAGTCGGTGTCATCTGCAGGAAGCTCGTCAACGGGTTCTTCAACAGGTGCAGGGGTCTCGTCGATGGGCTCTTCAACAGGAGCGGGCGTCTCATCTACGGGAGCGGGAGTCTCGTCAACCGGTGCAGGGGTTTCCTCTTCAGGGGTTACGTCAACGCCAGCAGTGGTTTCAATCCAAGTGCCGGTCTGTGAGAGCAGTGCGTAGTTTGAACCTGCGTGGATATCGCCACTGGGATCAGCGTTGTCACCGGTTGAGCAAACTGCTACAACCTTGCCGTTGACAACCAAGGGTCCGCCTGAGTCACCGTGGTTTGAAGCGCCATCGTTACCGGTCAAGTGAGCTGCCTTGCCATAGTACGCGTCGGTGGATGTGCCGTCGATGGTCACGGTTGCGGTGCGCAGGTGGTCGGTGGGCTGCTTGTAAGCGCCAAGACCAAAGCCGTAGATGTGGCCGAGAGTGATGTTCTCGGGTACTTCGTAAGTGGTGTCTACCTCTGCGTATGAAGACAGGGGAGCTTCTTCTGAAAGGTGTACCAGAGCGATGTCGCCCTTAGGAGCTGCGTGTACTGAGTCAACTGCGATCGGTTCGCCGCGATCAACCTGGTCGTTTGACTGGTAAACGTTCATGCGTGCAACGTCGTCGATGCAGTGACGAGCGGTCAGTACCCATTCGTCGTTGAGCTGTTCACCGCTGCAGCCGTAGGTCTCTACGGTGCCACCGGAGTGGGTCTGGAATTCAAGCTGAACCATCCATTCGACGTTAGCCTCGGAGCCACCCACGACGTAGGGAGAAGCGTCCTGCGCGAATGCTGATGAAGCCGCCGATGCGGTCAGTGCTGCTGCAACTGCTGATGTTGCGAGCATCTTTGAGAGTTTCATGAAGTTTCCTTTGAAACAGTAGGTGTGTGAATGAATGTGGTTTATTCGCTTCACCTGGGGATGCTGGTTTCAAAGGGAGTCCGCAAAAATCACTGGGGATTTGGGTGCCGCTGGCGGTTGGTATGGCGCCGTTGGCGTTGGTTCGTGATGATGCCGGTGGTTCAGTTATGAAACTCGGCAATGCTTTTGCGTTTGCCCGCTTCAAAACTCAGCTGGATTGATTCTAAGCAGGTTATTTGCACTTGTCAGCCCGGAGTTTTGTGGGTCTAAATGTATATGTGGAGGAAAATTTTTTTGTGTTATTCGGTGTCGCAGAATCAGATTTTCCTGTTTATAATTTCGCCGCCTACCTTAAAACAAGCCCAAGAGGTAGAAAAATAGCCTATTTGAGTAACTTAAACTTTGTTAGTAATCGCTCTCTAAAGGGGGTCTCTGTGGGCTATTCTGCAGGGGAAAATTTTGCAGAGTCTCTTGTTTCAAAAAATAAGAAGACCCCCGTCTCGCTAGGACATATACCGATTTTTACCATCGGTAAAGTTTCTGCGAGCCGGGGGTTGTAGGGCGCGCGGCGAGGGGATAACTATCGGAGGATAGGGGAATCGCTACGCGTCCTCGTTAGAGCTTTACGCTCTAAGGAGTGACATCTACACCCGAGGTGGTTTCGATCCAGTCGGCTGACTGGGAGAGCAGTACGTAGTTTGAGCCTGCGTTAATGTTGGCGCCGGGATCGTTTTCATCACCGGTTGAGCAGACAGCTACGACCTTGCCGTTGACAACGAGAGGTCCGCCTGAATCGCCGTGGTTAGCTGCACCGGAGTTGCCGGTGAGGTGCGCTGCGATGCCGTAGTACGCGTCGGTGGATGTGCCGTCGATGGTCACGGTTGCGGTGCGCAAGGTGGTGGTGGGCTGTTTGTTTGCGCCCAAGCCGTAACCGAAGATCGAGTCGGTATCGCCGGGGGTTACTTCGTAGTTCGCGTCCACATCAGCGTACGAGTTGAGCGGAGCTGATTCTGACAGGTGCACCAGTGCAATGTCGCCTGCAGGGGCTGCGTGTACCGAGTCGGCTGCGATGGGCTCGCCGCGGTCAATCTGGTCGTTTGACTGGTAGACGTTCATGCGTGCAACGTTCTCCACGCAGTGGCGCGCGGTGAATACCCACTCGTCATTGAGCTGTTCACCGGTGCAACCGTAAGTCTCTACAGAGCCGCCACTGTGGGTTTGGAATTCAAGCTGGACGGTCTATTCTGAGGTTGCCTGCGAGCCACCCACGATGTAGGGGGATGCTGCAGGTGCTGCGGATGCGGGTGCCATGGCTGCTGCGGACAGTGCGCAGGTTGCCAGTGCGGCTGAGAGAACTCGTGAAGTTTTCATAACGGGGTTCCTTTTTGTGTTCAAGTGAATTGTGAATACGTGTTGTCGTCGTGTTCACAGATTGGTGTGGCTGAGGTTGGTTCTCACCGGGCGCCCCTGAAAAGTTCCGCCCTCAGTTGGCATGAATTGTATGCACAAAAACTGTGGGCTGCCATGAGGTCGTTTGTGGGCTTAATTGAGGTTTTAGAAAAAATTTAGACTGGTATATGGGTGGCGATTTGTGGCGTCCTTGCGTACGCTCCCGCCTTGAAAAGTGCTTCAATTCGCTGAAGTTGTTTTAATGTGCTTAAAAATTGAAAGTAAATTTCGGGTGTGGAGACGCTGATTTTTAGCCGTAGGTTATTTAGGGGACAAATATTTTAAAAATGACTGATAAACGGTAGCTATGAGTAAAAAATTATCTTTACGCATCCGCGCTACCGGGTCACAAACCTGTCGCGTCCTACCTCGCTGACGTATAAAAGAAGAGAAGGAAAATCGTGATCGTCAAGGAGATAGCGCATGCAGTACCGCCAGCTTGGACATTCCGGCCTCACCGTCTCAACCGTAGGGTTAGGGTGCAACAACTTAGGGCGCACTAAAACCGCCACCGAAACTCAGGAGGGTACCAACCGCGTCATCGCCGCCGCGGTGGATGCCGGCATCACGCTTTTCGACGTTGCTGATATCTACGGCTCAGCCCCCGGCGTCTCGGAAACCATGTTCGGCAAGGCACTGAAAACTTTGGACTCTTCGGTGCGTGACGACATTGTGCTCGTGACTAAGTTCGGTATGGACATGGACGGCGCAAACGGCGCTGACTACGGTGTTCGCGGCTCGCGTCGTTACATCATGCGCGCGGTAGAGGCATCTTTGCAACGCCTAGGAACCGATCACATCGACCTGTACTTTCACCATACCCCGGATACCCTGACGCCGGTTGAAGAGACGCTTTCTGCGCTGAATACCCTCATTGAGCAGGGAAAAGTGCGTTACATCGGAAACTCCAACCACTCCGGCTGGCAGATTGCCCAGGCCGAGTATGTGGCACGCGAGCTGGGGACTCACCGCTACATCGCAGCAGAAAACCACTACAACCTGCTGGACCGCCGCGCAGAACTAGAAGTCATGCCCGCCGCCCGCGAATTTGGTATGGGTGTTCTGCCCTACTTCCCGCTGGCAAACGGGCTACTCACCGGCAAGTACACGCGCGGCAATGCGCCTGCCGACGGACGCCTGACTCAGCTCAAACCGCAGATTTTGGAAGGCGCCAACTGGGAGCAGTTAGAGGCGTTTAGTGCGTTCGCATCCGAGCGTGGTTTGAGTGAAGTGCAGGTGGCATTTGCGTGGTTGGCCGCGCAGAATCCCGTCGCGTCCGTAATTGCCGGCGCTACCAGTGAGCAGCAGGTGCAGGCAAACGCGGCAACCGCGTCCGTGGAACTTTCCGCAGACGATTTGGCGGCGCTCGACGAGATTTTCCCCGCACCCGAGAAAATCGCGCTGTTCTAGGCAGTGCGCGCAAGTAACCCCTGGCGTTTCGCTCACCGCAAGTAGTTAAAGTACTAGCGGATGAGCGAAAAGGCAGGGGTTAGGTTTAGCTCAGCAAACACCCATAAAGGTAGATTTACATGGCAACATTTTCGGCTGACGTACACGGCTACTCCCTCTATGATTTCTCGAATGAGAACCGTGGGTTAGGGTGGACGCTTGATCCTTCCCAGTGCGCTTTACTAGTGCATGATTTTCTGCCTTACTACTTGGAGGTTTTACCCGAAAATTTACAGGCTGAACTCGTGCGCAATGTTGCCGGCGCGGTGAGCTGGGCACAAGCGAATGATGTTCCGGTTGTGACATCAGCCCCGCGTCCTGCCACTGTTGCACAGCAACGAGGATTGGGGGGAAAACTGTGGGGACTGGGACCAAGTGCTGTTCAGACTCAGGAGGCAATTCTGCCCGAGCTGAGGGGCTGCGTGCGTATTCACAAGCGGTCACTCAGTGCTTTTTACGCCACCGATCTAGAGGTAGAACTTCGCCGCCTGGGTAAAAGTCAGCTTATAGTCGCCGGACTTTATGTGGCTGGTGGTATCGTCGCAACAAGTTTTGATGCTCTCGCTCGGGACCTAGAGTTCTTTGTGGTTGCCGACGCTGTTGCTGATTACACCGTTGACCGTCATCATTTCGCGCTAGAGCAAATAGCGGGCACCACAGGACAAGTGGTGTCCCTGGCAAATCTACCTCGCTAAATGAGACACATTCAGCGCGGACGCCCGAAACCCCTGGCGTTCCGCTCACCGCAAGTAGTTAAAGTACCAGCGGATGAGCGCAACGGCAGGGGTTAGGGCAGAGGTTGACCCGCGTCCACCTACAGGAACTGCGCCATGCCCACGGAGCCTTCGAGCTTTTTCTCGAAGCCGTGTTTGAGGTAGAGCGGCTGGCCGGGCGCGTCCGCAATCAGAGTGACGTAAGCACCGTCATCCGCCTCGGCGCGAATCTTATTGAGTAGGGCCGTCAAAACGGCGTTGCCTAGCCCCTGACGCTGGTGCTCGGGCAGAACCGCCATATCAGCAACGTTGAAGTACCAGGCGCCATCTCCAATGACGCGTCCCATTGCCACCACTTCGCCGGTAGGCACGTGCGTCACCCGGTAAAACGCCCACGAGCCAGCAATCGCACCAGTAGCCTGACGCTCAGACCGAGGTGTCATGCCCGCCCGCTCGCGCAGCGCGCAGTACTGGGTAGGGCTGGGGGCGGCTTCTTCAAGAACATAATCAGCAGAAATAGGCATGTCTTCAGCATAATCGCTCGGCGAACCTAGCTGCCCGGCCAGTAACTCATGTAAAGTTTCTCCGTTATCTGATTTAGCGAGAGAAGAACGATGAGCACATCAGCACACGCTCCTGCTAGGCGGTCCCGCCTAAACCTTTACACCTGGATCGTCACTCTTGGCGGGTTTTTGTTTGGGTATGATACCGGCATTATTAATGGTGCGTTGCCGTTTTTGCAGCAGCAGTTTTCACTCTCACCTGTAGCGGAGGGTGTTACTACTAGCTCGTTGACGCTGGGTGCTGCGCTGGGTGCGATGACGGTGGGTCAGCTGGTTGATAGGTTTGGCCGCCGCCGCGTCCTCTTCGTTCTTGCGCTGGTTTTTATCGCGGGTTCAACGGGCATAGCTTTCGCGCCTACCCTGCCGGTTTTGGTGGCTTTTCGCGTCGTAGTGGGGCTGGCGGTAGGTGCGGCGTCTGCTGTTGTTCCGCTGTACTTGGCTGAGATCGCGCCACCTGATCAGCGCGGTGCCATTGTTACTCGTAACCAGTTCATGATTGTGACTGGCCAGCTTCTGGCGTACGGAATGAACGCGTGGCTCGGCAATGTTTTCCTGCACGAACCCGGTATTTGGCGCATTATGTTTGCGCTATCCGCAATCCCCGCGCTTGCCCTGTTCCTCGGTATGTTTGCGGTGCCCGAGTCGCCCCGCTGGTTGCTTCTGGCAGGACGCGAGGCAACCGCCCGTCGCGTCCTTGAAAAGACCAGTGCGGATGCTTCTGCCGAGTACGCGCACCTGCACGATTCCATCGAGAAGGAACGCTCTACTCGCGCCGGTACTCTGCGTGATCTTTTTGCGTCCAAGGCGTTGCGTCGCATCCTGCTGATCGGTGCAGCGATCGGTATTGTTCAGCAGATTACCGGCGTGAACGCGCTGATGTACTACGGCACGCAGGTGTTGCGCGAGTCTGGTTTCGCCACGGATGCGGCACTCACCGCCAACATTGCCAACGGCGCTATTTCGGTGCTGGGCGCGGCGATCGGCATCTGGTTTGTGGGGCGTCTGCCTCGTCGCCTCACGCTCACCGTGGGCCTTGCCGGAACAACGCTTTCACTGCTTGCTCTTGCCCTAATCTCAACCTTTGTGGACGGTAGCGCTCGCGCCTGGTTTGTGCTGATTATTTCTGTTATTTTCCTGGTTTTCCAACAGGGCGCGGTTTCGCCGGTGACCTGGGTGCTGATGTCTGAGGTCTTCCCGTCACGCGTTCGCGGCGCTGGCATGGGTGCGGTGACTTTTGTGTCCTGGCTGGCTAACTTCGCGGTGTCCTTCAGCTTTCCTCAGATTGTGGCGGCATTCGGATTAGGCATTACCTTCGGTATTTTTGCGGTGCTGGGCGTTGGCGCGATTCTCTTTGTGCGTGCGTTGGTTCCTGAAACTGCAGGACGCGCGTTGGAGGATATTGAGGCGTAAGATGCGCGGCGGTGGTGTGCAAGTGGGGCGTAACTTTCTGCCTTTGACTAGGAGCTGAGTCGCTTGACCGGCTAGTGTGGTATGTAAGCTTATTGTCCCCCGTAGAAAGCCCTCATGGCACACTCATTTTTTCCCCGTCTCGCATCCTTTTCTTTGCTGACCGCATTTTTGTTGACCGGATGCGCCGCCGATAACACCGCGCAGAGTAGCGGCGAAAACCCTGCTCAGAGCTCATCAACCGGCGCGGGCGCATCCTCTTCTGAACAGTCGTCGACTATCTCACCAAGCGCCACATCGAGCGCGATCCCTAGCCCTACCCAAACTCAGACTGAGCTCCCCGGTGGCGGGCAGAAAATCTTTCAGAACCGCAGGTACGTAGCGTTGTACGGTGCACCGGGTCGCCCGGCTCTTGGCGTGCTGGGGGAGCAGGAGTCCTCTCAGTCGGTGGTCCGCGTCCAAGAGCTGGTTAAGCAGTATCAGCCCTACAGTAAAGAGAAGGTGTACCCCGCCTTTGAGGTCATCGCGACAACAGCCTCTAGCGTGCCTGGTACTGACGGGGATTACTCTGATGAAGCAACGGTGAAAGATCTCAAACCGCTCATCGAAGAAGCCGCTAAGAACGATGTGTACGTGGTGCTTGATTTCCAGCCTGGACGCTCGGATTTCTTGAGTCAGGTGGTGCGCTACGAGGAGCTTTTGAAACTTCCCAATGTGGGTGTGGGTATTGATCCCGAATGGCGTCTTCTGCCGTGGCAGGTGCACCTGCAACAGATCGGTTCGGTGCAGGCCGCTGAGGTCAATCAGACCCTCGACTACCTTGCGCAACTCACCCGAGAGAATAAGCTACCCCAGAAAATGGTGGTGCTCCACCAGTTCACCGGCACCATGATTACCGAACGCGAGACGCTGAACACCGCGCATCCTGAACTCGCACTCACCTTGCACGCGGACGGCCACGGCACACCATCACTGAAAACGGATACCTACAACACCTTGCTGGCAGGGCTGAGCAAAGACATCAAGCCATCCTGGAAGAACTTCTACGATGAAGACACGCCCATGCTCACGCCAGAACAGACCTATGCGCTGACCCCCAAGCCCTGGGTGGTCACCTACCAGTAGGGGTAATTCACTGCGTCCTTTCAATATCCGTAGTGGAAGTAACTTTTTATCCGCAGATTGAGGGTTATTCAGTTACCTGACCGGACGTAAAATATAAGAAGACAAATTCACTACGGAAGGTCCCACCCCATGTCTGATGCTGCCGCAGTGCACGCTGAGCTGGTTGAACGCGCTGAGCAAGCCGCGATGAAGCTTGAGAAAGAGCGCAATAACCGCTGGTACCCCAGCTTTCATATTGCTGCCCGTTCGGGGTGGATCAACGATCCCAACGGTCTGTCCTTCTTTAACGGACGCTACCAGGTGTTCTACCAGCATCACGCGTATTCTGCCTATTGGGGTCCGATGCACTGGGGCCACGTTTCGTCTGAGGATATGGTGACTTTCCGCCGTGAGCATGTGGCACTCGCGCCCTCAATTGAGGCTGACCGTGACGGCGTTTTCTCGGGCTCCGCTGTGGTGGGCGATGATGGCAAGTTGTATGCCTACTACACCGGTCACCGTTGGAACAATATGTTCAACGATGACGATGGTGCCTTGCAGGTGCAGTGCTTGGCGACGTCTGAAGACGGTGTTGTCTTCACTAAGCACGGCGTAGTTGTTGAGGGCCCGGGGCTTAAGCACTTCCGCGACCCTAAGGTTTTCCGCATCGACGGCATCTGGTACATGATTTTTGGTGCATGTTCAGAGGACAACCGCGGTCAGGTGTGGATGTACACTTCCACTGACATGTTCAACTGGGAATTCGACCGCATCCTTTTTGAGGATCCTAATCCCGATGCTTTCATGCTGGAATGCCCCGATATCTTTCCGCTGGGCGATAAGTGGGTGCTGATTTACTGCCCCATGGGTCCGCGCAAGGACGCCTACCAGGCACGCAACAGTCACAATGCCGGTTATGTGGTGGGCGACTGGGCGCCGGGTGAAGACTTCAAGCAACTCACCGATTACCGTCTGATTGACTGGGGCCATAACTTCTACGCACCGCAGACTTTTGAGGCACCCGACGGCCGCCGTATTTGCTACGGCTGGATGGGCTCGTTCACCATTGGTACGCCCAGCCAGGAGACCGATGGTTGGGGTGGCCAGCTCACCGTTCCGCGTGAGCTATCGCTGGATGAGGATTTGAACCTCATTAATTACCCCGTGGCTGAGATTGAAAAACTGCGCGGTGAGAAGACCGAGTTCGGCAGCTTTGTGCTGGGCCTTAACCAAGACAAGGTGCTGCTTGAGCAGACTCCGCCCTGTGAGATTTTGTTAGACGTTGATTTGAGCGTGACTGACAGTGAGCGTGTGGGCTTGAAGATTGGTCTCACCGAGGACGGCTCGCACACCTACGTGGGCTACGATTCGCTAGCTGAACGCATCTTTGTTGACCGCCGTCTTGCCGGTAACGGCGACCGCGGCTACCGCGCCGCGCCCTTCCCCGGCGGCGATAAGCTGAGCCTTCGCATCCTAATTGACCGGGGTTCTGTCGAAGTATTCGTTAACGGTGGCGTGCAGAGCGTGACATCTTTTGCGTTCCCGAATGCCGGTGACCGCTCCGTGGCATTGAGCTCAGAATCGGGGTCGATTACCGTTGACCGTCTGGATATTTACCCGCTCGACACCATTTGGGAAGACGAGCGCCAGTAGCAAAGGGCTGCTACATACAAAATTCCCGGAGGACATATGTTTTTCGTATGTCCTCCGGGGATTTCATGTGTGAAAGAGGTTTAGGCTCCGTGCTCGGTACATGAGGGGTAAAGCTCGGTTTGGTTCTGATCGGCAACCCAGCAGAGCGTGCCTATGGCGATGAGTCCGGTGATACCTCCGGCTACGAGAATAAGCATGATGACTCCTTTGTCAGCGAAGTTATTAACGTAGTGCAACCTTCCGGTTAAATGTAATTTAAGACACAGTTCTTTTAAATTCAAGGGTTTGCCGAACATTACGCACGCAGTAGGCTGATGGTAGCGACTGCGCAAGGCAGGACGCGTAATCGCGCCGTGTGCGGTAGGAAAGCTTGAACTGCAGAAGGTTCTGATGGCTCGTATTTTTGCTCACCGTGGCATGTCTGCAATTGCCCCCGAAAACACTCTGGCCGCTATTGGTCAGTGCGCAGATTACGGGGTGACCTGGTTTGAAGCGGACGTGGATATCATCGCTGATGGAACCGTCGTTGTTATCCACGACAGCCACCTGGATCGCACGACTAACCGCACCGGAAGTATCTATGATCTTCAGGCGTCCGACCTTGAAAATATTGATACCGGCTCGTGGTTCTCGCAAGAATTTGCGGGGGAGGGGCTGCCTACTCTGGCGCAGCTGGTTGAGCTGATGAATGAAAAGAAACTCAACGGCAATATTGAGATTAAGTCCAATGAGCAGGGTACTGAGCGCACCTATCAGCTCATTGATGCTGTGATTGCTGAACTTGAAAAACTTGATGATGACCGCGAGGTTCTGATTTCGTCCTTCAATCAGTTGTTGCTGGCTGAACTCAAGCGTCGTGCGCCGCATCTGCGACTTGGTGTTCTGTTTAGCAAAGAAGCTCTTGGCTACGACTGGCGTTCCATTGTTGAGTTGGTGGGTGCTGATGCTATTCACGTTGATGAAGACGGTCTGACCCGCGAGATGGTGCAGATCGCGCGTTCTGCTGGTGTTGAAATCAATGTGTGGACGGTGAATTCTCGTGCGCGCGCCAATGAACTTATTAACTGGGGCGTAGACGGCGTTATTACTGATGAAGCGCACACTTTTATTGAATTGGAAAGTGGTCGATAAGAAAGGGTTGGACTTTCTGTCAGCACCAAACTAATCAGTCTATTTGATTAGTTTGGTGCTGACAGCTACTATCAAACTATGGATTCAACACAAAAACTCGCAGAGGAAATCCGCGCTTTCACGTGGCACCTCACCCGAAAGATGGCGCAAGAATCCACCCACATTGGCAAATTCACGCCCTCGCAAGAGGCTGTTGCTGTACGCATCCACCAGCAACCCGGCCGCACCGGCGCTGAAATTTCGCGTCAACTTTTTCTCACCCCGCAGTCAATCAACGTCACCGTCATGACCATGATCGACGAAGGCTTCGTAGAAGTGCGCAAAAGCGCTCGCGATGGCCGCCGCCGCGAACTCTACCTCACCGCATCAGGCAATGCTGAAGTTGAAAAAATTCGCGCCTACAAAACCCTATGGCTGCGCGAAGAACTTGATGAAAAACTCACCGACGAGGAACGGGAACAGGCCCTTGCTGCACTCGCATCCCTCAAAAAAGTACTGCCAGAACTCTAAGGATTACCGATGACTCTCACCGCTATTGATGCTTCGTCAGCGCTTATTGCTGTGGATCTTCAGCAGGGTATTTTGAACTTTGCAGACCCTGCAGAACGCGAAAAAATCGTGAAGAACACTGCTCGTTTGGCGGACGAATTCCACGCGCGCAACCTGCCGGTGATTTGGGTGCGTGCGCTGGGCATGCCTGCCGACCGTAAAGAAATGGGACCTCCCGCAGGCGATCATCATGAGTCATGGAACGCCCCCGATGAGAACCTGCCCATTGATGAATCTCGCGATCTTGTGGTGTTCAAGCGTGCACTGAGCTGCTTTACCGTTCCTGAAACCACCGAATACCTCAAAAAGCACGGGTCCACCCAGGTAGTTATTACCGGTCTTGCTGCGGGGGTCGGTGTTGAGTCAACGGCGCGTTCAGCATTCGACGCCGGCTACAACGTCACCGTAGTTTCGGACGCGGTGACCGACGGTATGCCCGAGCGTCTGGAAAGCGCGCTGAAGATTTCTATGCCCTCGTTTGCGGAAATCGGTACCACCCAGAATGTGCTGGATCTCCTGGCGTAGTTCGCGCTCTCACCGCCGTCCGTTGCTGAAAAGAAAGTTTGCTGTGTCCAGTCGCTATCATTCTGATCCTTCTCAGGCTGGGCAAGGCAACCCCTTCACGCGCGGATTCACTCTTGCGCTCTTGCTGGGCGTTACGCTGAACCCGCTCAATACGTCGGTGGTTGCCACCGCGCTGGTCAGCATTGGTGAGTATTTCTCGGTGGGGGTGGGCGGCTCTGCGCTCATGAGCGTTGCGATTGCGGTTGTTGGTGTGACTCTTTCAGGCGTGGCAATGGGGCTTGCGAATGTCGGTAACCAGGCGATGCTGTATATCGCCAGCCCGCCCAAAGATATGGGCATCAATAGCGGCTTCTATCGCACCGCGTCCTATCTGGGTGGTTTTGTGGCAACCGGCGTGATAGCCACTCTCTTTAGTGGGGGCGCGTCGAATGCGTCCATGCTGGTCTTTGCGGGCGTGTTTGCGGTGCTTGCTGTGGTACTGGTGGGGTTGACGGTGGCAGATCGCGAGACTCCTGCGCGTAGCTAGGGCGCGGGGTGCCGCTGTGGCGCGCCTGTTTTGTAAGTCACCTTGCTATTTCGGTGTTCCGCGTAAGATCTGGTGATAGTGTCAAAATATAAATAAGTATCGCAGATGCCAATTTAGCTCTGCGTGCTGAACCATCACCGAACCACCTTCACAAGGAGCACACAGTGACTATAGAAAACGACTGGGATTCACGATCTGAAGACGTACAGAAAGACCAGGTAGCCGCCTACGATCGCATGCGTAGCAAATGCCCCGTCGCGCACGACGATTTCATGGGCTATTCACTGTTCAAAAACGAGGATATTCGCTACGTCAACGAACACCCCGAAATCTTCTCCAACAAGGTCTCAACCCGCCACATCGCTGTTCCCAACGGTATGGATGCCCCCGAACACACTGCCTTCCGCGCGGTAAATGACAAGTACTTCACCCCTGAACGCATGGATGCGTTTGAACCTAAAGCTCGCGCAATTTTGGCCGAGCTGGTGGCCGATTTGCCCCGCGGTGAAGAAGTCGAAATCATGGACGATTTCGCCCAACTGTACGCCATGCGCATCCAAAACGAGTTCATGGGCTGGCCCGCCGAACTTGAGCGTCCGCTGATTGAATGGATTGATAAGAACCGCAAAGCAACCCTCAAGCGCGACCGCGAGGAGATTGCCCAGGTAGCACTGGAATTTGATGGTTACATTCACGACCTGTTGCAGGCTCGTCGCGACGCTGGCGATAACGCGCCGCAGGACGTCACCACCGAGCTGCTTCATGACACCGTGAAGTTGCCCGAGGGGGAGCGCACCATGACTGAGGAAGAGCTGATTTCGCTCATTCGCAACTGGACCGTGGGTGAGCTGTCCACCGTCTCAGCATGCGCGGGTATCATCGTGAACTTCTTGGCAAACCACCCCGAAGAGCAGAAGCGTCTGCGCGAGAACCCGGCTGGGATTCCTGCGGCCGTTGAAGAAATCATGCGACTGGAAGATCCGCTGGTCACTAACCGCCGCATCACCACCCAAGAAGTTGAGGTGGGCGGACGCGTCCTGCCCGAGGGGTCGCGCGTCACCATCAACTGGGCAAGTGCTAACCGCGATGAGGATGCTTTCGAAGATGCGCTGGAGTACAAGCCCGAGCGCAGCCAAGAGAAGAATTTGGTGTACGGTTCGGGCATTCACGTGTGCCCCGGTGCGCCGCTGGCGCGCTTGGAGTTGCGAGTGCTCATGGAGGAGCTGCTGAAGGGCACTGAATCTATTGAGGTTAAGAAGACCGAGAACGCGATTTACCCGGCTGCCGGCTACTCAACGGTGAAAGCTGTTATCAACTAATTTTTAACCGCGAGAGGCTGAGTGGAGATTTTCCGAGCTAGCGAGGAAATGAAAATCTCCACTCAGAAAGCTCACGGGTTTACTTGCCCGCGAATATTTCTAATGAAAAGCATTCTTTAGCCGCGAGAGGGGAGGGATATGCCGTTTTTAGCTAAAAAACGGCACATCCCTCCCCTCTCGCATTAAAAAGATGTATTTACACTAGACAGCCTGCATATTTTTGCATTTTCAATAGCTCTTTATGCATAAAAACTAACCAAACGGTTATTTTTTTGATAGATTCTTTAAGTCTTCTCGAGTCCCCGATTAAGAACCACATTCAATCGAAGTACAGAAGGAGTCAAAAGTTTGAGCGTTAGTAACCATGTTTCCGCCCCGCCCGGCGATGAATCAGAAAGTTCCCCGCATTCTCAGAATCCCACCAGTACAACTAATTGGTGGGTCTTTTTAGGTGCGGCGCTTGGTGTCCTAGCTGTTTCTCTGTGGGGCATTTTCTCTCCCACCTCTGCCGAGACAGCGCTTGGCGCGGTGGTTGGCTGGGTATCTTCAAGTTTTGGCTGGTTTTATGTTCTAACCGCTACCCTGGTCTTGGTGTTCATCGTTGTGGTGGCTTTTACTAAACAGGGAAATACTCGTTTGGGGCCGGATCACTCGCGTCCGCAGTATTCACTGTTCTCATGGACAGCTATGCTCTTTGCAGCCGGTATCGGCGTGGACCTCATGTTCTATTCGGTTCTTGAGCCGGTCACTCAGTATTACACCCCGCCGCAGGGGCAGGGAGAAACTGCTGAAGCTGCCCGTCAAGCAGTGGTGTGGACGCTGTTCCACTACGGCATTACAGGGTGGGGTATGTATGCCCTTATGGGTATGGCTTTTGGCTTCTTTGCTTTTCGCTATAACCTGCCTCTTTCCATTCGTTCTGCGCTTTACCCCATTATTGGACGTCGCATCAAAGGACGCATGGGCGATGCCGTTGATGTAGCAGCTTTGCTTGGCACTGTTTTTGGTGTTGCTACTTCTTTGGGTATTGGCGTGGTTCAGATTAACTACGGTCTGCAGTTTCTCTTTGGCTGGGAGCAGGGTACCGCTGTTCAAATTGGTCTGATTATTGTGTCCGTTGCTCTAGCCATCGCGTCGGCGGTTTCTGGCGTTGATAAGGGCATTCGTCGACTGTCAGAGCTCAACATCTACCTGGCTGTAGCTCTTATGCTGTACGTGCTGGTGATGGGTAAGACAGAAACCCTGATGAACGCCATCATCATGAATCTGGGTGATTACCTGAGCCGCTTCCCGGGCATGACCATGAACACCATGGCGTACGATCATCCGACCGAATGGATGAATGGTTGGACGCTATTTTTCTGGGCATGGTGGGTTGCGTGGTCTCCCTTTGTGGGCCTGTTCCTCGCTCGTATTTCTCGCGGTCGTACTATCCGCGAGTTCGTTATCGGAACACTGACCATTCCTTTCATCTTTATTCTGCTGTGGATTTCCATCTTCGGTAACGCTGCTTTGGAACTGATTTACGAGCAGGGCAACTCTGCGTTCGGTGATGTCATTATGAACGAGCCTGAGCAGGCATTTTACTCATTACTGGCTCAATATCCCGGAGCTGTTCCTGCCGCAGCGGTCGCAACGTTTACCGGACTACTCTTTTACGTGACCAGTGCGGATTCTGGTGCTTTGGTGATGTCAAACTTCGCTACGCGCATTGAAGATCCTAATGAGGATGGCCCCAAGTGGATGCGTGTATTCTGGGCGGTTGCCACCGGCCTGCTCACTATTGCCATGCTGCTGGTAGGCGGTATCGCCACTTTGCAGGCCGCCACCATCGTCTTTGGTTTGCCGTTTGCGATTGTTTTATACTTGGTGATGTTTGGTCTGTGGAAAGCTCTACGGCTGGAACGCCATCAGATTGATTCACGCGCCGCCGCGCTTGCCGGTATTCGCGCGTCCAACCGAACGATGAGCATCGAGCCGGCGACTAATCAGCGTAACTGGCGTCAGCGCCTGGCTCGCTCGGTTTCTTACCCGGATGCTCGTGCCATTAGCCGATACATGCAAGGCACTGTCGAACCGGCTTTGGCTGAGGTGTCAGCTGCTCTTTGCGATGCAGGTGTCAACGCAGAGATTGAAAAGGGGCACGACCCCGCGACGCAGCTTCCTTACATTACCCTCACTGAGCATATGGACGGTGAACAGGACTTTATCTACCAGGTTTATCCGGTAGCGAGCCAGACACCTAAGTATTTGCTGGCGACCGACCGTGAGGACGATCTCTACTTCAGGTTGGAGCCTTTTGCTATTACTGGTTCTCGTGGTTACGACATCTACGGGTACACCAAGGAGCAGATTATCCACGATGTGCTGGATAACCACGAGAGACACTTGGAATTTATTCGCTTATCAGGTGTAACCCCGGTGGAGATTGCCCGAGGTGTTACCCCGGTGACCGGGGCGACTGAAATCATTGGAGCTGAGACCGGGTTGATTGACTGGTCGCAAGACTTTAAAGACGAAAAAGCTACATCAGGTTCTATCGCAGTAAATCCTGCTTCAGATAAAGGAGAAAAATAAATGAGCAAGACCCTCTTTATCAACGGTGAATGGGTTGCAGCCACCGAGGGCGGAACCCGAACGATTGTCTGCCCTGCCAACGGCGAAGAGGTAGGTGTAGTTGCAGAAGCTACAGCTACCGATACAGAAAAGGCTATTGCCGCTGCCCGCGCTGCGTTTGATAACAAAGCATGGGATATCACCGCACCCGAGCGCGGTAGCTTTCTCATTAAAGTCGCTGAGCAGATTCGCGAACGCAAAGACGAGTTCGCACGCGCAGAATCTTTAGATACCGGTAAGCGCCTGGTCGAGTCAGAAATTGATATGGACGACATCGCTAACTGCTTTGAGTACTACGGCAAAATTGCCGGGCAGGACGCTGGTCGTATGGTCGATGCTGGTGACCCCGCCGTGGTTTCTAAGATCGTGCACGAGCCCGTTGGCGTGTGCGGCATGATTACCCCCTGGAACTACCCGCTTTTGCAGGCTGCCTGGAAAATTGCTCCCGCGCTCGCTGCCGGAAATACCTTCGTCCTCAAGCCCGCTGAACTTACGCCGCACACCGCAATTTTGATTATTGATGTGCTGGATAAACTCGGACTGCCCCCAGGCGTTGCCAACCTGGTGCTGGGCGCAGGCGCAGAGGCCGGTGCGCCGCTTTCTAGCCACCCCGATGTTGACCTTGTGTCATTTACCGGTGGCTTGGCGACCGGCCGAAAGATCGCCGAATCAGCTGCTGCTACCGTCAAAAAAGTAGCGCTCGAGTTGGGCGGCAAGAACCCCAACGTTATTTTTGCCGACGCTGATTTTGACGCCGCAGTAGACAACGCGCTCAACGGTGCTTTCGTACATTCTGGCCAGGTCTGCTCGGCGGGCGCTCGCATCATTGTTGAGGAATCTATCGCCGAAAAATTCACCAAGGAACTGGTGCGCCGTGCCGAGAACATTCGCATTGGTGGGCCCTTCGATGAAAACGCAGAAACCGGTGCGCTCATCTCAGCAGAACACCGTCAGAAGATCACCGACTATGTGGAGGCGGGCAAGGCAGAAGGCGCTCGCGTCCTCACCGGCGGCGAATGGGCAACCGAGGGCGATCTAGAAAAGGGTTACTTCTATAAACCCACCGTAATTGATCAGGTCAAACGCGGTATGTCATTGGTGCGAGACGAAGCTTTCGGGCCCGTCGTCACCATTGAAACTTTCACCACCGAAGAAGAAGCAGTAGCAACTGCCAACGACACTCACTACGGTCTGGCGGGTGCGGTGTGGACGTCTAACGCTGGTCGTGCTGAGCGTATCGCTGCGCAGCTGCGTCACGGCACCATCTGGATCAACGACTTCCACCCTTACCTGCCGCAGGCAGAATGGGGCGGCTACAAGCAGTCCGGCACCGGTCGCGAGCTGGGCCTGCACGGTCTTGCTGAGTACACCGAAACCAAGCACATCTACCACAACACTGCACCCGCAGTGACGGGCTGGTTCGAAGACACCAAGTAAACCACTGAACAATTGGAAGGACTGAAAACTATGGCAGAAATCCAGGAATTCGACTTTATTATTGTTGGCGGTGGCTCCTCCGGTGCGGCAACAGCTGCGCGACTGAGCGAAAAGAACCCACATAAGCAGGTAGCACTTATTGAGGCAGGCCCCGATGACCAGGGCATTGACGAAATCCTGCAGCTTAACCGTTGGATGGAACTGCTCGAATCAGGTTACGACTGGGACTACCAGATTGAACCCCAAGAAAACGGAAACTCCTTCATGCGCATGGCGCGTGCAAAGGTCATGGGTGGCTGCTCATCGCACAACTCCTGCATTGCTTTTTGGGCACCCGCTGAAGACATGGACGAGTGGGAAACCAAGTACGGTGCCACCGGCTGGAACGCTGAAAACGCCTTCCGCTTGTATAAGCAGCTAGAAAACAATGAAGACGCTGGCAAGGCAGGCAACGAGCACCACGGCGACTCCGGCCCCGTGCGCCTGATGAACGTGCCCCCGGCAGATCCCTGCGGCGTCGCCGTCCTTGATGCTTGTGAACAGGCAGGTATTCCGCGCACCCAGTTCAACTCGGGTAAGACCGTTATCAACGGCGCTAACTTCTTCCAGATTAACCGCAAGGAAGACGGCACCCGCGCGTCCTCATCGGTGTCTTACATTCACCCGATTCGCGACCGAGAAAACTTTCACCTCATCACGAGCACTCAGGTAAAGCGCGTCCTCATTGACGAGAACAAACGCGCAACCGGCATTGAGGTAGTGGACAACGCCTTTGGTACGCCTCGCGTTATCAAGGCTCGTGAAGAGATTATTCTCTCCGCAGGCGCTATTGATACCCCCAAGCTGCTCATGCTTTCAGGCGTTGGCCCGGCGGAACACTTGGCAGAAGTTGGCGTAGAAACTCTGGTTGATGCACCCGGCGTGGGTGAAAACCTTCAGGATCACCCCGAAGCGGTTATCCAGTGGGAAGCTAAGAAGCCCATGGTTGAAGACTCCACCCAGTGGTGGGAAATTGGCATCTTCACCCAGCTAGAAACCGGGCACGAGGAGCAGTTCCCGGGTCGTCCTAACTTCATGATGCACTACGGCTCCGTGAATTTCGATATGCACACCCTGCGACGCGGTATGCCCGGCACCAACAATGTCTTCTGCCTAACCCCGAACGTGCCTCATGCTCGCTCGCGCGGTACCGTGCGTCTGCGTTCCATGGATTTCCGCGACAAGCCCAAGGTCGATCCCCGTTACTTCACCGATGCTGAAGGCTACGACATGAAGATCATGATTGAGGGCATTCGTAAGGCACGCGAAATCGCGGAACAGCCGGCTCTTGCTGAGTGGAAGGGTGAGGAGCAGTTCCCCGGCGTAGATAAGCAGTCAGACGAAGAACTCGCAACTTACGTGCGCGACTGCCACAACACCGTCTACCACCCGGTCGGTACTGTGCGCATGGGTGCTGACGATGATGCTATGTCACCGTTGGACGCTCGCCTGCGCGTTAAGGGTGTTAGCGGTTTGCGTGTTGCGGATGCTTCTGTGATGCCCGAGATTACCGCGGTGAATCCCAACATCACCTGCTACATGATTGGTGAGCGAGCAGCTGAGCTCATCACCGAGGACATCGCATAAGGACTTCTCAACCGCGAGAGGCTGAGTGGAGATTTTCCGAGCTAGCGAGGAAATGAAAATCTCCACTCAGAAAGCTCACGGGTTTACTTGCCCGCGGGTTTTATAGCCGTGGCTCTTTGCATACTCGCTAGCTCGCATCCGCCACGGCTAGCTCGGAAAACTGCCCACCAGCCGCTCTCGCGGCTATCCCGCGGTTAGTAGTCTTTGCCGACCTGTGAGAAGTAGTAGTACGTGCTCATTGTCATGCCTACAGCCCACGTACATGAAGATTGCGGGCAGGCGAAAGAAAATTATCCCGAGCATTCCCAGGGATGCGATTGCCCCGCAGATTCCTATGGGGAGGGCGCTGGATTCTTTGTCGTGTGATTCGCTCATGGGGCTCTCCTAAAATGCGGATAATTACATTATGCCCTACGTCACATAAAGAAAGCTATGTGTAATAGCTATACTAATTGTCAACGCCAAAGCCGGTTGCCCTGTGGTTACCGGCTTTTCTTCTGTCTTCTTCACACACCCCAAGGACGCTTGTGGTCGAAATCCTGATTGTTATTGGTGCCGCCATCATTATCGGCAACACCATTGCTGAGAAGTTCAAGC
Source organism: Rothia terrae (assembly GCF_012396615.1). GTDB lineage: Bacteria > Actinomycetota > Actinomycetes > Actinomycetales > Micrococcaceae > Rothia > Rothia terrae. The sequence goes on from NZ_JAAXPV010000022.1 coordinate 24,988, forward strand.
TCATAGCGCCCCTAGTGCTTATTGCGGTGGGTGCCCTCGTCTCTTTCATCCCGCATCTGCCACCGATTGCCGTCGACCCGCACCTTGTGCTGAGTGTCTTTCTGCCTCTTCTGCTGTACTGGGAGGCGCTGAACATTTCCCTACGAGGCATCAAGCGCACCTTCCGCGGTATCATGCTCAACGGCACGCTCATGGTGATCTTTGTTGCCGTATCAGTGGGGCTAGTTGGGCATCTGGTAGGTCTGACGCTCGGCGCGGCCCTGCTCATCGGTGCAGCAGTAGGCCCTACGGATGCGACCGCGGTCGCCGCCCTCGGCAAGGGAATATCGCCGCGTCAGATGATTGTTTTGCGCGCAGAATCCCTCATCAACGATGGTACCGCGCTGGTAGTTTTTGCGCTCGCGCTGGAATACGCCACTGACGAGGTAAAAATTACCGCAACCCATGCTATCGGTAGCTTCCTGCTGTCCTTCGTGGGCGGCGCAGTCGTTGGTCTCGCTGTCGGCTGGGTGATTGCCCGCATCGGACGCTTTGTTGAGTCGCACATGATCGCCAGCGCCTTTCGCATGGTGACGTCGTTTATCGCCTTCTTTCTGGCAGAAGAAATTGAAGCATCCGGTGTTCTTGCGGTAGTAGTCACCGGCCTGTACATGGCGCAGGTGGGACCCAAATTTGTTTCTATGCAGTCTCGAGTTCTGGCGCGCCAAGTGTGGGGTGTCGCATCCTACATTCTCAACTCTCTGCTCTTCTTGCTGGTAGGTCTCTACCTGCCGGCCACCGTTCGCGGGCTCAACAGCGACTCCTTGACGCACGCGTTACTAGCTACCGTCGCCATTTACTGCGCCATGATGCTGGCACGCTGGATCTTCGGGGAAACTATCATTCGCCTCATCCGAATGCTAGACCGCCGTCCCTCACAAAAACTGCGCAGAACCACCGTCTTTGAACGCCTGGTGTCGACCGTGGCAGGCTTTCGCGGAGCAATCTCACTTGCGGTAGCCTTCTCTATTCCTGAGACCCCTCGCAAACGGCGAACCCTTCCCATACCGCGACCAGATTATCTTCGTGACCTCAGGCGTCGTCATTCTCTCGCTTCTAGTGCAAGGGCTACTACTACCCAAGGTTGTAGAACTCACCCAAAAGAACCCCAACCCGCTAGAAGCACAGCGTTCTCAAGCGGACGCCGAAGAATTCAAGGAAGCAGTACGTACCACCGCCGAACGCGTGCTGGAAGATTTGCCGCAGCTCGTAGAAGAACTCGACGTACCGCAAGGCCCAGCCGACCGCGTCCGCGGAGAATGGGAACGCAAGCTCACCATCGCAACAAGCTGGCAGGCAGGCAACGAAGAAAACGAGCGAGTAGCTGAAGTTAGCGCGGAAAATGCCTTGCGCCTGCGAGTTATTCAGAGTGCCCGCCAGCACATTATCGATTTGCGTGATGCGGGCAGGATCGACGATGAAGTACTTATTGCCATGATGGACCGCTACGACATTGAAGAAATGCGTCTGGTCGGTCCTATTGAGATGGAATAGAGAGTATACGATGCGCGAGAGGGGAGTTGTGTTGCGCTTTTAGGTTAAAAAGTGCAACACAACTCCCCTCTCGCGGTATAAAAATGTGCTCACTAGGATCACGCCGCGGGCACGTAAATCGGTGGGCTTTCTGAATGGAGATTTTCATTTCCTTGCTCGCTCGGAAAATTTCCCCTCAGCCTCTCGCGGTTTAAACCTAGTCGTTAGTCACCGGGTAACTAATCTGCGCCTGGCTAAACTGCGGATCAGGATCGCACGTCACCTTGTACTTGCTACTCGCCAGGGCATCAATCTTCTTCACGTACTCCTGCGTTTCACCATACGGCGGGATACCCTTGTAATGCTCAACCGCGCCCGGGCCCGCGTTATAGCCAGCGAGCATGAGATCAACGAGCTCGTCCTCAGAATCAGCCAACGGCGCCAAACGTTCACGCAAATACGCCAAATAATGGCCCTGCGCCTTAATAGAATCTTCGGGGTCGGTAATCTTTCCACCCTGACCCCACATCTCCCACGTCTCAGGGGTGAACTGCGCCAGACCCTGCGCGCCCGCGTGCGAGGCAACGCCCACACGCCAGTGGCTCTCAGTCTCCAACTGAGAAGCAAGAACACCCGTGCGTACACCGGATTCCTCGGATGCGCGCTGCAGCTCGTCACGAACCTCCGTCGGCGCGTACGCCAAATCAGTCATGCCGCAGTAATCCTCATAGGTAGCAGCAAGACCGGTGACGCCTGCACCCAGCAAAACAGCCGAGGCAACAATCTGCCAGTGCGCCAGAAAACCAGCCATGAACTTCTTAGGTGCGCGGACGCTCTTCTTCTCTTCAACCATCGCATCTAGCTTAGTTGTTTGCACCTGCAAATGTGTAGAAGAGGTGGCGGGACTGACATAACTGGGGGCGAGGACGCGGGAGAATGCTCCGGCGTCAGTATTTAGGGGTGTTGAGCGCAGCATACGCATTTGAGGCGACGAGGACGTCCAGTATAAGAAGTCTGAATTGGATCTCATCATACGAACCTAGGTCACATAATCATCCTGTCTACTCACTGACGTGCAGGATGCCCTTGGCGCCGCGCTCTCCTTCTGCGAAGTCGTGGTTGATGAAGGCGTAGTTGCCGGGTTCTAGCATTTCCATTTCGACGAAGCCTCCTTGGGCTGCCGACAGATCGAGTGCTTGCGCGTGACCTGCTGTGCCGAAGGCGTCCTGCCCGTTCTTCAAGGAGTAGGCGCCTTCTTTATAGACGGTGTCGAATTGGCTGCCGACCACGTGAAAGCTGGTGCCTTTAGAGGGGCCTGCAGCGAGCACCCACATGCGGACGCGGTCGCCGACTTTCGCCTGCAGTGGCTGGTAGATGTACTGGTTGGCGTAGCCGTTGAACATGGTCAGCGTGGGTGTGCCTGCTGAGATGCCTTCGGGTGAGACGTCTGCCAGCATGTTGCCGTTGTCTGCTTTTTCGCCGGTGTCGGTGAGGTAGGTGTCGTTTTGCACGAGCACGTATTCACGGTCGACGGGTTGCAGGTCTTCGGGTTCGATGATGACGGCGCCGAACATTCCCGCTGCCATGTGTGAGCTCATAGGCATGGATGAGCAGTGGTACAGCCACATGCCTGCGCCGCGCGCCTCAAAACGGTAGGTGAGGGATTCGCCGGGTGCGATGGTTTTCATCACCGGGTCGGGTGAGACCATGCCCGCGTGGAAGTCCAGCGAGTGCCCCATGGTGCCTTTGTTGACCAGTGTGATTTCGAAAATGTCGCCGACCTTGCCGCGTAGCGTCGGGCCCATGTACTTGCCGTTGTAGGTCATGGCGTTGATGCTGGTGCCCGGTGCAATTTCTTGTTGCAGTTCTTCCACGTTGAAGGTTTCGCGGTGGATGGTGGCGCCGTCTTCAATCTCGCTTTCGTCGATGGGTGCTAGGGACGCGTCGCGCGCCTCAAAACCTTCGGGTGCGGTGGCGAGGTCGATGTCGCTGGATTTCATGGTGGCGGAGTCGGCAGTGCCGTGCCTCATGGCGTCGTGGTTCATTGAACCGGATGAGGCTGAGTCAGCGCTGTCGCCGTCGGTAGCGATCACGTGAAAGTTCATGCCCATTGCTTTGTGCCCGACGATTGAGCACCAGCCTTCGAGGTTTCCGTCGATGATGCCGACGTCCACGCTGGCGGTTTGGCCCGGGTCGATGCGTCCGGTTTCGGTGCCGTTTTCGAAGGCGAGGTCGTGCACGGTGCCGGTGTCTGTGTTCTTGACTTCGACCATCAGGCGATTGCCGACGGGGACTTCAACGGTGTCGGGGGTAAAGCGCATGTCGCTGGTGGCTTCTATTTGAACGGTGGTTGTTTCGCCGGTTGCTTGCACGCTGGATGCTTGTGTGCTTCCGGGTAGGCGCACTGCTGCGGGGTCTGCGATGAAGCCGAGGAGGGTAACGAGTGCAACGGCTGCCGCGCCGATTGCCATGTTGCGACGGTGGCACGCCGGGGCGGGGGTTAGTGCCTCGGGGTCGGGTTTGGGTGCCTCGCCACGTGAGCGTGCCAGGATCATTTCTTTGCGCTTGGCAACGGATGCTTTGACTCCGCGAAGCATGAGCGGAACAAACGCGAAGAGTGTGAAGGCGCCGAGTAAGGACGTGGTAGTGCGAATCCACGAACCCGTCCAGTTGGCGGGGAGAACAAAGAGCAGTAGGCACAGGTTGACCATGAGCACGCGTCCTGCAGCGAACCTGTTGAACTCTTTGTTGGCGGCGCGCACTGCTGCCGGCCCGCCACCCATGCGTGCGGGAAGCAGGTACGACATAGCACCGAGGAGAACCTGGACTAAGAAGCCCACCGTGTACATGGGGGTGGCGGTGCGCAGGTTGAGCGACGGGAAATCGTGGGTTGCAACCAGGGTGGCGGCTGTCAGCACACCGATAATAAACCACGCAAAACCTGCTGCCACCGACATGGTTGCGAACTCGGTCGGCTTCTTGGTTACACAGGTGCGAATCATTAGATAGGCAACCAGGCAGAGCGCGAGAGCGTACAGAACAAGACCGGTAACGGCGACAAAACGCCAACCGGCAAGTGCGCCGAGAACCGTCACCGCAATGCCCGCACTCATGATGTACAGCGCGCGTTGAGAGGTGCCGACGGCGTCCGGCATCATCTTTGTACGTAGCATGGTGGGCCACAGCGTCATAAGCGTTCCCACCACGGTGAAGCCGACAAAGCCCAGAACGTTGACTGCCTCGTGAGCTAGCAGAAAACGGGAGTGCCACTGGCTACTCAGACCCGCCGCGAGAGTTGCACCGAATGCTGCACCGATCGGTAGCAACCAGGACGCTGCGATGTAGAAGTGAATAGTCGACTGAAAGCGCGCGGGGAGGGCTTGCTTGACCTGTTTGAGCAGTGAATAGCCGTGCCAGGCGACCATAAGCCCGACGCCCGTGGAACCCACAAGTGTCACCGGGAAGAGGTTGAAAATGACGCCGACCATCATGGTGACAATCGAGGCATTGAGTAGGTAGATGCGACGAATCTGCTCACCGCGCGCCGAATCGGGCAGACGGTTTTTCAGCAGTGCCTCGGTGAAGTGCTGGCTCCACACCAAAATGGAGTTGGTGATCAGCCCTAGGGTAATCATGTGCACCATGAGCCACAAGGACTCGGGAATCCAGCGGTGCGTCATGAGCACTACAAAGAGCGCCATCATCCATACGCTCACCGGCTTGGATGCCTTGCGGTGCCAGGTGGCGCGTCCTGTTGCTTTATCGCGTGCCTGTTTGTCGCTGACCGGCTGGCCGGGCGCGTGGACAGGCTTGTGCCCGATGCTACCTATAGAGACGGAGCGTCGCTGGGGATTAGGGGAGTCGGGCACGATTCACCTCATGTGCGTTTAATTGGTATTTCTGAGGCAATTATATTCTTGTAAGACGCCGGAACCCAACCCGTAGTGGGTAAACGCACGCAAAGCAAAAAAAGGGGTGGTACGCCTCGCAGAAGCTTCCGCTCCTATAGTCTTGAAGATATGACCTTCGCAATCATCATCACCCTCGTTGCCGCGCTGCTTATTGGCGTGGGAATTATCGGTATCGTCTACCCGATTCTGCCCGGCTCTTTCGCGGTTCTTACCGGCATTGTGCTGTGGGGCTTGTGCATCCGCGGGCCCGAAGGCTGGTGGACGCTTGCCCTTGGCGGTATTGCCGTCATTATCGGTATGAGTGCACAGGCGGCTCTGACAGGCCGCACGCTCAAGCGTCGGCAGATTCCCAATAAGTCCATTCTGTGGGGCATCGTCGGTGCTGTGATTGGCATGTTCGTGATTCCCGTGGTGGGGCTCTTCATCGGCTTTGCGGTGGGACTTTTCGCTAGCGAAGCAGCCCGCCACCGCAACCTCAGCCAGGCAATTCCCGGCACGCTGGCAGCCCTCAAATCAATGGGCTTAGGCATCCTCGTCGAGCTGTCCTGCGCCCTGGTCGTCGGCACCATCTTCACCATCGGTGCGATCACTTACTTTGTGACCGTGTAAGCTCACGCCGAGACTGCACTTTAACCCCTGTTTTCACTCAAAATCCGGATTAAAGTGCAGTCTCGGCGCAATAGTAAAAGAGAACAACCCCACGTAGCACCTCACGGTGTCGAACAGGGCACCTGCGGTAAACTTACGTGCGTGAAATCTTTGCCAGCCCTCATCTTATTGCTAGCCACCGCCATCATTCAGGCGATGGGCATGTACCGCTACTCCAACGATTCGCTCACCATGTCGGGGCAGATTTTCTTCCCGATTCTTTTCGTGTTGATGAGCGCCTACATAGGTTTTAGAGCACCCAAAACCACCAAGTTCTCGGGGGTACTCCTCGGTCTTACGGGGCTCGGTTTTATTCTGCTGGTCCTTACCGGCATCGGCATGTTCACCGACATATACTGGTTCTACCCGAGCACCTACATGTACTATGCCGCGCTCGCGTTGCTGGTTATCACCACGGCGCTGACTATCGCTTCCGTACCTAAGGCTGCGAAGAAGGACGAGGGCGCCGCATCGGACGCGTCCGCTAAGCCTGCGGCTAAGAAGGCATTCCGTCGCGCGCCCAAGAAGGGCCGCCCCACTAATCTTGTAGCTGTTTCTAAATCAGATTCTGCTCAGAAGGAGCAGTAAGTGCCCAAAACTCGTGCCCCATTTGCCTGGGTAGGCTTTGTTTTTCTGGCTGTTGTTGTCTGGCTGATTTCATTTGATTCTCTGACTCGCGGCGGTATCGACTTTTCGGTGTACTGGCGTGGCGGTCACACCCTGGTGCATGGCTGGGGTTCTGTGACTGACCTTTACACCTTCCAGGGTGGTTTGCCGTTCACGTACCCGCCGTTTGCTGCGATGATCTTCATGATTTTCGGTATCTTCCCCGAGAAAATCGGGGCGCTGCTGATGGTGCTGTTGATTCTCGGTATGGCGTGGTGGGTTTCTAAGCTGGTCTACGACTACGCTCATCAGCGCGGTAAGACTTTCCCTCTTGAAAAATATCTGGGGCATAGCGGAACTATCGCCACCATTATGGGCGTTATCGTGGCGTCCGGCCCCTGGTGGAGCACGCTGGGTCTCACCCAGATTAATGCGCTGATTATGCTGTTAGTGTTGGCTGACCTTCTGCGCCCGGCAACCCGCGTACCGCGCGGCGTGCTGATTGGTGTTGCGGGCGGTATTAAGCTGACCCCGCTGGCATTCGGCCTGATTTTGCTCATGCGCAAGGACGTCAAGGGTGTTATTACCCTCGGTCTTTCTTTCGCGGCAACTATCGCTTTGGGCTTCATTCTCATTCCTACCGAGGCGCGCCAGTTTTGGTTCGACGCGCTCAGCGACCCTGCCCGCGTCGGTAACCTCAACTACCCCGATAACATTTCTATCAAGGGCAATGTTTTGCACACCGGTCTGCCGGAGCATTCACCGCTTGCTTCTTTGTTAGTGTACGGCCTGATCCTGATTTTGCTGGTGGGCGTTGCGATCGCGATTGCCGTGATGAACCGCTCTGACATGCTGATGTCGCAGATTTCTCTGAACGCTTTGCTGATGATCGCGATGTCACCGATTTCTTGGTCGCACCACAACACCTGGTTGCCGCTGTTTTTGGTGGCGCTGTGGGTTGATGGTTTCGGCACGCACTTTGTCGGACGCGGGAGGGGCTTCCGCATCACCGTTGCGGTGCTGGCATGGATTGCGACTCTTGGGCTTTATATCAGCCCCATGCGCATTGCTAAGATGCTGAATTTTGGACGCGCGAGCTTGGACTTCTTGCCGCCGCTACCGCTGATTGGTTCGGCTATTCCGGCGACTCTCATGTACCTGGTTGCTTTTATCTGGGTTGCTGTGATTATCGCTGACCGCCACATCTGGCTGCCTGTTGCGGCGAAGACCCGCGTGGCGTCCGTGAAGGCGGACCGCATCCCCTAAACCGCAAGGTGACCACATAAACACCATTGTGACCACAAAAGCGTCAAAATACCCCCACTTTTCGGAGTATTTTGACGCTTTCGTGGTCACTGTGCGTTAGAGCAGGGCTACGCGACGCTGGTTCCCAGTAGACTGGAATCAGGCTAGAACACTGTGAAAAGAGTGACTCATCTACTTGATAGATAATTTGCGTAGTTCTGTAATCTGTTTGCTGTCTTCTTCAAATCACCAGAAATCGAAACAATTCGCCCGGACAAGCTGTGCGTTGCTCTTGCTTCGCCGCCTGTTCCGACAGGAACCTGACTCAATGCCCTATAAGCTGACTCTATTTCATGGTTCACGGAGCTTTCGTTAACCGACACTTTGAGGATGTCTCCTGCAAGCAAACGGATATGCTCAGCGAGTCTAATAATCTGACTCATAATAAGCGTAATGCTCCCTTCTAGCTGCATCCTCTAGCTGATAGAGCTCCTCAATCTTTTTCTCGTAATAGGTGATAGCAGCTTCAGTCGCACTAAATATGCTGTTGATTTCATGAGAAACCGAGTTTATGTCTCGGCTGGCATCGTGCAATACATTTATAACCTCGTGGTCAACCCGTTGCGCAGAGCCACCAATGATGGAAGGTAAGAGTCCCGCGATAAAAACGCTTTTCTTACCTATCAGGTTAGCTTCTCGTTGCGCATTGCTCAGGTGCTTGAGGGCTATTTTAGAGAGTCGAATACCCTCCCTATAGTCTTCAATCTCTTGAGTGTATTGCGGTGTATACGGAGGTGCTGTGGGGGACATTTAGATAGAGCGACCGTACTTGCGGGCTATCTCAGCGGCATAATTGAGGGCTTCAACCGCTTCGCGTAGTTCACGTCGCGCGTCCTCAAAAGCGTTGGTGACATCCCTATCTTTCTTTTGTGCTGAACCGCCGATTACTCGGTTAATCTCATCGATCTGTCGATTAAACTCGCGTTCAAAATTTGAAAGGTTTCGTCCGGTTGTTTGTGCTGCTACACCTATCCGTTCAATGCGTTCGGTGAGTCGCTGGAGTTCTGAGTATGCCATGGATGCTCCCCTTTAATATACGGCGATAATGAGAAAGATTATTGAAATTAGAATGCATAAAATCCAAGCAGCAAATTTCACATCAATTTTGTTTGCGTTATTTTTGCGGTGTACTTGGTGATCAGTGACTAGCTGGTTGAAAATCTGTGCATTCTGCCACCTCTGGTCAAAATCTGCTACTTCTTTTTTGTAGTAGTCAAAATTTTTACCTTTGGCCTCGGCTATTTCTTCATCAGTGAGGGTAACTTCACCTGTTTTGAACCCCTCTGACATCTGAGAGAGTTTAGATTCAAGAGAAGAGATACGTTGCTTGTGGTTGTTGAGAGTATCAATTTCTTGTTGACGGGTAGCTTGATAACCATGCACCTGGCCCTGAATCTTTGTGAGCTCATCCCTTTCGCGCTGCTTTGCATCAGAGTCTAAGCTCTGGAGTTTTTGGCGATGCTGAGATTCCAAATTAGATATTGCGTTTTGTGCCTGATTCTCTGCGGAAAGAAAATGGTGAAGCTTCTTTTGAGCATCAAGAGCATACTGTTTATTTTGTGATGGCATGAATTCTAGCTCTCCTCAAGATTTATGGAGCCATAGGGGATGGCCGTGACTACCTGATCCGTAACACCTGGACGCGAGTACTGAAGTCGTGGGTCTCCTTCAGAGGCTTCCACACGCTCATGGAATAGTGCAGATAAATCATTGGTGCGGAGGTTTACCGCAACGGTGCCGCCTACTGCCTCTGAGCTGTAGCCAAGAATATTGGTAATGGCGTGCGTTGACTGAATGTGGATAATGAGGTCTTTGCCTTCACTGCTGCCATTCTCGACCAGCTCAATCAACCGTTGTTTACCGGTGGCTTGAATGCTGGAGGAGTCATCTAAGGCGTTTGCTGCACCGTCGAAACTGTGAGCAAGGGCGTCTAAAGCGTCAAGACCTGAGTCAGCATCAAGCGTCTCGCTGGAGTTAATATCGAGATTTCCCTCATTTTTGCTGAAAGCTCTATCGAGCTGATTGATGCGTTGGGCATCTTCAACAATGATGAGAGAACGGTCAGGAAGGGCATCAGATTCAGTGGCAAGCCATTGCGCGGCATCCAGATGCGCGATGGTCTGTATGTCTCCTGTGAAGCCATATTGGTGAGCGATATCAGAGAGCCAGGAATCACCGATGCAGTAGAGGTTTTGGTAGTAGCCCATCTCGGTTGCGCTGCGGATGGCACCTGCCAGAATATTTTGAGTGGTGGTGTTCTTATTGCCCACAACCATCAAAGACTGTGAAGTATTTGACTCAAAGCTGTGCGTTATGGGGGTGCTCTTTACATCTAGCGAAGCTCCAACTAGAACCTCGCGTCGGCCCTGATAACTATCGATAACCTGAACCGGCCAGTCTGCAGGGTCTGTACCACGGAATATGTAAGGACGCTGCATGGAGTACTGGTCTTTTCCAAGTTCCCATAGTTCAGTCTGTAGACGTTTTACAGCTTCTTTTTCTGCAAAAGTCACAGTACCGCGAACGTTGTTAGCTGGATCTTCACCGGTTTCTTGGTTAACAATCACTGCACCACGATGCTTGAGCAAAGTGGGTTCTGTGTTCCGGTCTCCTAGAATTGTCTTTGATTCATTGACAGTGTTCTTCATAGAGATACGAATGGGTACCTGCGAGAAGATTGAATCGGCTTTTCGCTGAAGACCGTCAATACCGCTGAGGGTTTGGGTTGAGAGAACAATATGGATGCCATAGGCACGTGCTTCGCGGACGATGCGGGACAACAAATTAGTGGCTTCTTCTGCCACGGTGCTACTTCCCGCGAACATTACTTGAAACTCGTCCATGACAACAAGAAGTCGGGGGAAATCATGATGGCCCTTGGCGCGGTATTCGTCGTAGCTTGAGGCTCCAACCCGTTTGAAAACACGACTTCTGTTCTGGAATTGCTGGTAGAGATCTTCTAGCACCGAGAGCCCAAAGACTGGGTTACCTTCCAGCGCAACTACTTTTGCATGTGGTAGCCAGTTCTTGCCGTCATTACCAATAAAACGTTGGAACTCAAGACCTTCTTTGAAGTCTACGAGGTACATCTCTAGTTCGTCAGGGGAGTACTTGGCCGCTAATGAGTAGATGAGAGATAGCAGCAAGATAGATTTACCTGAACCTGTTTGTCCTCCCACAAGTGCGAAGGGACGCGCAGGGTTTGCGCTTCTGAAATCTACGGTTAGCGGGCTGCCATCTTCTTTTTGACCGATAACAGCTTCAAGCCCTTGCGCGCTATTTGCTGCCCAGAGGGTTCCATCTGCTGGTCGCAGGTTATCGGCGCTGATAGGTTCAGGGCCGGCGTCTGCGTTTGCAAACTTAGCGATGGCCTCGACGATACTCGAAGCCGTGCCTAATGTGAAAGAGCTATCTGTAGATACTGTGTAGGTGCCGTCTTTGCTACGCCAAGTAACAGTTCCACGTTGGTTGGAGCGGTCTAGAATTACGTTGCCCGGACCGAAGTCGATTGCGGTGCCTCCGCTTTCGAGGACTACAAAGTGTACTCCATTTTCGGGTTTGGCAATCTGAGAAATGAATTTGATAGTTCTATCATCAAGAACCTCAGGAGTGTTATCTACAACTACAACGTGCACGGTTGGTTTAGTGCGTGATTCTTCCCAGAGGTCCAAAAAGCTGTGCGCGTTTTTGCCTCGTCGTAAATCTACTAGTCGTGCTGCTTCGTGGCGGATTTCTTCTAGGCGTTCTTCAAAAGCTCGGTTGCTCCCGGGACTAGTGAGGATGTTCTTGGGAACTTTTGCGTGGTTCTTGAGCGCGCCGAACTGACCCAGAATTCCCTTCATATCTGGGTCGAATACTGTTACCTGTAATGCGTGAGGGTTTACTGAAGCTAATATCCTGGTGAGGATTTCTTCAGCCATGTCACGGCGTGCCTCGACACTGTCTCCATAGATAGAGATGTTTGAAGTCCCTAGAAACGGAACAATCGCTGGAGCGGATCCGCCACTGTGCTGGGCGTTTCCAATACGAATTAAGGAACCAGGTCCTTCTGTTCGTTCAAAGTTCTGAGTGATGTCCTCAGTAAATTCTTCGGGGTCTATGCCGAGCGCGTCGGGGGCTGCTTGAGTCGCTAAGATTCGAAGCTCGCCGGCTGTTTTAGCGAATAGCTTTGCGTTGTCTGAAACTTGCTGTTCCAAAGCATCCTGGTAAGAAGCTTTCTCTTGTTGGACGGAGCGAGTAAGTTCGCTCTTCAAAGCAGCACGAAAGTTCAAGAGGGAGGATGACGCTTCGTTTTGATATTTTTCGTTTTCGCTATTTAGCTGCGCGATGCGTTGATTGGTTTTTTGGTGTTGATCGGCGCGAAATGCTCGAAACTTTGCAAGCGTATGACCAACGTCTGTTCTTAGCTTGCTTGCGTAAGGAAAGTTATTTTCAGTCATTACAAACTCCTGGCCTTAGCGGAACGACCAATCCAAATAAAGAGGGGGATGAAGAGAAGTGTCCAGAGGCGAACGTCAGATGAGAACATGCCTAGGATATTGAGCCAACCGATGATCTTTGTAACTGTTATCAACCATTTTGGAATGGGGAGGGTCAAGAGCGAGTGTAGGACTAGCTGGACGAATAAATGCAAAGCCGCATTCACGTTGGTGTAGCTGGGAGCAAGCATGCCAAAGAAGGTGTACGAGCCAAGAGAGGAAGAAACGAGATAAATGAGAACGGCAGTGAGAGCTATCTGTATGAGACTTGTGGTGCTAACTCGTAAACTGATTTTGTTTTTATCCGCGTTATACTTCTGGAAATACTTAATTGCGGAATTGATCTCTTTGCGTTCAGATTGAGGCTTATTCATAAGGGATCAACCACACCCCACCCCACCAAAAGACAACGGCCCCACCAGTGGCAAAATAAGAGGACTAAATCGCCAGAAATAACCTCAAGCCATACCGGAGAGACCGTTGCCCAACCAGCGTATAACCGGGCTCACCAGCGAACAATTCGCCACGCTGCTCACCGCCCTAAAAAAC
>NZ_JAAXPV010000023.1 GCF_012396615.1 Rothia terrae
GCAACGGTTCTTCCGGTATGGCTTGAGGTTATTTGTAGAGATTTAACGCTCATATTTTTGCCGCTGGTGGGGCCGTTGTCTAGTTGGTGGGTGTGGGATTTGCTCTTACTTTTGAATAAGCCTCATTGGTGTTTTATGATGCTGGGGGGGGACTTTTGAATAAGCTTCAAGAGCAAAAGGTCTACATTGAGATAATCTGAGAATTAATTAATTCTCACGTCGGCAAAGTTTCACACTCTCACCTTTTCAGCAACCTTTATGAACAAAGGATCGTTTGGGGATGTATTTATATAAAAGAGAGATTCGTCTTTCTTATCCATGACACCACCCCAGAAAACTACCCCTTCATAGTCTTTGAGCACTTCCTCAATTATCTGAATTTCATATGCAAAGCAAGAATCGAGAGGCATAGAGGGTCTAATTTGGAGTGCAGTACCAGATGATAAATTAGAATAAGGGGTTTGAATTGCAGCCTCGGTCATATCTTTCCATCCCGAAATTTCCCCAAGTCTAATATCTTTCACACGATAATGCATTTGACAAACCAAATCCGAAAGAACGATATTCACATCCCAGATTCTCATCTCACAACTAGAACTAATCCCGGAAATATCACATTTTTCAACTGTAGAAACATCATCAGCTGGATTATGTATCGGCCACCCATTGAGTGAATACCCGTAAACTTCTTGGTTCAACTCACTTGCTAGAGCAGTTGGCTGAGAAGAAACAACTAGGCATATTGCAATAGCCAATGAACCCGTAATAAATTGTCTACGATCTAAATACTTGATAAATGCTTACAACACCTTTGAAAATAAGGAAAATTGAGGGAGTTAGAAATATTATATAAGCTAGTAATTTTAAAAATAGCTTACGATGTATTTTATAAATCTTTCTGTTGGTGATATAAAAAATGCTCACCGATAGTAAAAGAGTAGGTAAAAAAAATACGAAGATATATAAAACAGGATTCTCCAACCTCTCAGATACATAGTAACCACTCATAGGGCCTATATATTCTATATAATATTGCACTAGTATAAAAGATGGAATAATTAGTAATAAACTGGAAGCTATATTTCCTAGCAACCAGCCTAAAGCACATCTTATTTTCATTGCGAATCGTCCTCGGCAAAGAGCGTTATAATTTTCCAGAACATCATAAACACCTTTTACTTCCCTGGAGTATAGAGGACAGTAAACAGTTACTTGATGTCCTGCCTGTTGCCAGCGAGAGACCATCGCTGACCATCGACGCTGAGGTGCACCGATTTCAGGCTCATAATAATGCGTGAGTACAAGTATTTTCATGGTGTGTGCGTGGTGGAAAGTAGCGAGCTGGGGGTATGTGTTTATTTCCACTCTGTAGCCACAGTACCATACTCATGTGGGTCGTTTAGCAATCATTACTTAGTATTCCGGCATAACATTTCAATATTGAACACAAAAACGCCGATGGAAGCCTTTTTAGGCTCTCATCGGCGTTGTTACTTTGCTAAAAGTCCTAGCTATTCGGGAGATTTCTCATTTTTGAAGAGCTCATTTTTCCCATCGGACAAACGCTGTTCATGTTCACTGTTTAAGTGAGCAGAATGCTCGTTTACCTCTCGAGAAACTCGACTAGTACCTTGCGACGAAGACTGCTGAGCACTCTGCGAGTCGATCTGCCCACCAAACGGAGAAGCACCCGGCGCCGAGTATCCGTAGTTCCCCTGCACGTGATTGCCACCCTGCTGATAGCCGGCGCCATACGTCGGCGTCGAACCTTGCGGGTAAGCCGCATAACCCTGCGCAGAAAAATCATGGTAACCCGCACCGTACCCCACGGGCGCACCGTTCTGTACCGACGCATCGTTATACGCATACCGATGCGACGCGCGCAGGTGCGCCATTTTACGCTCGCGCATTTCACGGTAAAAACGGCTACTCGAACGTAATGAGAGCAGAACGATTACAAAAATGTACAGCACCAGCGAAAGCACCGTCATCATAATCGCCACAGGGTGCACCATCAGAGCTTTAGCTTCCTCAAGTTGTTGCCTAGTTGCAGAATCAATCTCGGACCACCCAGACATGCTGTCAATGAAAGACATCAGTAGAGGCAGAGCCACCAAAGAAACAAGATGGCTCAGTACAGAGAGCGATGACAGTACGATTGCAAGAATACGGGCCCACTGATGCCCAGCTTTCATGAAGAAAGCCACCACAAAGAATGTTGCGGTCATGACCAGCGCGATAATAACCGTAAAGACAGTGGTGAAAGTGTCCATGGCGCCGGACATCTCAGGATCAATACCTTCAACCGACGTTGCGGACTGAGGAAGTGCAAATAGCGAAAAAATCTGATTAGCCAGGTAAATAACGCCCAGCACGCAGATAGTAATAAACGCCGCACGCACCGTGCGCGGCACCACCGGCTTGTCACTCTCAGATACATCTGCAGGATTACCAAAATACTGCGGCGGCTGAGAGTTAAGCGGAGGCTGATAAGAATTCGACGTATGGTTCTCCGTCATAGTGCACCTCTTTATGAGTGATCGGTCATCTTAACCACCACTGTACTTGCTCCAAGAGTATTGGCGAAGGGTTTATGCAATTCTCGAAAAGATATAGTCCGCAAGGACGAGCCAGCAGGGAGCAGACATAAAAATGCCGGGTAGTCCTACCACCACCCGGCATTTTTGTGTCTACGCCTGATCTTCAAAGATCCCGCGTGAACGATCCTTCACCACGGTTGCTCCGTTGAAAACCTTGCCCGACATGCTCACATACACACCGGGTTCTAGGAGGTTAAGAGCCGCAACAGCCGCGCCCAGGTTGAAGCCCGCGTCCGACTTACGCATAGACGCCGGCTGCATGGCACCCGTCAGCACAACAGTTTTATTGCCCAAGGATGCGTGCTTCAAGAGGTAGCGCGCAGTCTCAGGCATGGTGTCAGTACCGTGGGTAATAATAATGTGCTCATCATCGGTAGCATCCAGCGCCTTCACCAACTGAGCACGATCAGCATCAGTCATATCAAGGCTGTCAACCGCCAAAACCTCAGTAACCTCAAACTCAACATCGGTCAGCACATAGCTCAGCAACTCGCGCACCGAAGGCTCACCAATTTCAAGCTCACCAGCAACGGAATACACCTTATCGATAGTGCCGCCAGTCGTCAGAATAGAGATGTTGTCAGCGTTCTTAATAGTCACTACAACGCCCCGCCTTTCAATAGTTTCTTCAGCACAAGAGTACAGCGTAGACAGCACCTAAGCTCAGATCACCGGTTCAGCAAAGGGCCAAGCTACCCAGGTTATTCCTTATCGCGGAACAAATCAGCGATGCGGCGCACCTCATCATCACTCACGTTCAACCCCAGTTGCTGGATCTTCCGCGCAGCCTGTAGCGCACTCACCTCATGATGCTCAGTCTGCTGCCCCTCGCGTCGTACCGTCACCGGCCGCTCAGTCACCGTGAGATGATGATCCCCAAAATGACGCATAGACATCAGATGGTTCTTAAAGACGGACGCCGGGTCAGCCGACAACAAGAAGTGACCGGTACGCGCATCCTCTGGACGGAAAGGAGCCATATCAACAATATGCTCGACCTCGCCCTTACGAGTAAGCGACCAGGTCTCCGTGGAACCATCCACCCCTGCTCAAGAGTGAAAGTCTGCCCAACAGAGACGCCGGTGGCGCCGTCCCTCAACTCAACAGGCTCATAGATGCTGAAACCAAAGCCCGGATCGCACAGGTAATCAGTGCCATCCACCGTAACTACCACGCTCATATGAGTACGCGAAAGATTCAACGACTTCACACGCCCAAGATGACGACGCACCTCAAAACCCAGATACTCAGCGGCAGCCGCAAAAATCTGAGCATGCTCAAAACAATAACCACCACGATTCTTATTCATCAGCTGATCCTGCGCAGTCGAAGGATTAATCCCCGGATGCATCTCAAGAACCACATCAACATTCGTGAACGGAAAAGTCTCAACGTGCGCACGATGCAACTGCGCCAACAGCTCATAACTCGCCGGTGCCGGCTCAACACTCAACGCCCGCAAATACGCGGGAATATCAAAATCTTCCGTATACCAGGAGCTGGTGTTATGCAATTTACTGGTCAGTCTAAACACAATAATGCCTTTCAACCTGAGGACAGGTTTGTCGGTGCCACCCTACGCCGCAGACCTTCAGGCAAGCTGAGCATACACACCAAAACAGGGCTCGTTATCGGCATTCAACGGGCGAGACTTCGCCAGCGACTTCAGGACGCGCGCATCCTTCTTACCGGTTTCTGGGTTGGCATCAATCACGGCACAACGGGGAATCGGCGCGCCCACACGAATACTGTACCGCTCAGCCAAACTGCCACCCACCAGCCCATACTCAGAAGCACGAGCGGACGCATCAACAAGACTAAAGACCTGGCCAGCCCACGTTTCTTCAACATAGGGCTCATCAGTTTCTACTAACAGCGCCGAACGAAAACGCGCGTATTCGCGCACAAGGTCACGCCCAGCATCCTTACTTGCAGCCTTCAACGAGGCGGTGCCCACCAGCGACAGCGGCTCACTATAAACAACGTTGCGGGTCGCCTGCGCCAGTTGCACCGGCTTACGCAGGTAATACGTAAAGACCTCAGACAAGGGGCCGGAGATAAGATCAACATCCTCTGGTCTACCCCAGTACTCACACGTCAGACGCTCGCCCGTGAGGGTTAGCGGCGAGCTGTACTGCTTACCGTCAGGGAAGGTCACGCGCAGATTCTCACCGTCGAGTTCACCACGCACGGCCATGAGCGACTGGTGTTGAACGGTGCGCAGAACCTGCCGCTTGGTGGCGTCGACCAGGCACAAGCGTCGGTCATTCTTAACGCCTGTTGAGGTAAGCCGGACGCCCGTGCGCGGCTCGTGGCGAGTGCCCTTTAGGAGTGCGAACCCCGCAGAGAGCACATTGAGGGTTTGCGGCGTCGTTGCCTTGTGTATCTCGTTCATGGTTTCAGTCTAGGGACTTCACCGGGCAAACCCCTAGCGTTTCGCTCATCCGCTGGCACTTTAACACCTTGCCGTGAGCGGAACGCCAGGGTTGCCGGATGCGAGGACGCGCCGCCGCGTCCTCCCACACCCGCCACGCCGTCCGCGCAACAAAAATCCCGCCCCGGCAAAAGCCAGAAGCGGGATTGTTTGTGCGCCCTGTGGGGCTCGAACCCACGACCCACGGATTAAAAGTCCGATGCTCTACCAACTGAGCTAAAGGCGCATCCACTGAAACTTAGTTCAGCGGGTTCAACTATACACAATCGTCCCCCACAATTCAAAAGCACGACGCAGGGCGGGTGGTTTGTCTCAGCGCGATTAAGGTTCCCTCGCGCGCCCGTGAGTTTTACACTGGTAAGCATGCCTTCTGACCTACCTCGTCATCACAAGCCTATTAAGTTCGCTCCCGCCAAAATCCAAAACCGTGTGGGCGGTGAAGACCCCGCGGTGCTCTCTCAGGCGGCGCATGAGTCAGCGCAAGCTATCCTCGGACGCGGCCGCGCCAACACCGACCCTGCAGTCACGGCGCGTCTGGTGGAGTTCACCGATCACTACGGGCTAGAAGCTATCGCTGAAATGTGGTCGCACTCGGCTGGGGTCTCGCTCCCCGGCTCCCTGTGGCGTATGTACGCACTGCGCGATACCATCCGCAAAAATCCTGAGCGCATCAGCTACTTCTACGGGCTGGGCATGGAGTCTGACCAAGTTTCCCGCATCGTTGCCGGTGTGGCAGATCCACCCACCGAAAGCGAAATTATCGCCACCGTTAACGCCATTTTGACGGGCGCGTACACCGGCGAATTCGATATCGCGCTCGAACGCTTTGCAGCCTTCTGCCGCGTCGTAGCTCTCGGGCAGGACGCTGTTGCCCACTCCGTGCAGTTCGGTCAGCTAGAAACCTCGGTGCAGCATCCCAAAAATGAGCCGTCGGCAGAGGTACGACGCGAGGGCGCGCGTCGGGCACACGAGCTCCGCGCAGGAGCACAACGACTCACCACCATCGCGCAGGAGCTAGAGGCATCCGCCGAAAAATGGCGTGAAGGAACCCTGGACTAACCGCACTAAAAAGTGGCGTTCATTCTCACACCGGTACAGCGGGTTCTGCGTTTGACAGCTTCACCAAAAACTACAAAACTGGTTAACAGGTGTCGGGCTGCTAATAGGTAGCCCCGGGCTCCATTTTTTAGCCGCTACGAGCGGCCTTCCGCCGAGAGGCGCTCCCAGTCCGACACCGTTAGCTTTCTCTAAAACCCCACTCGAATTTCGGGTGGGGTTTTGTTGTCCCCACATCATCGCCGGTGAAGAGCACCCAAAAACCGGGGTTGTTAACCTCTATGGGCTATCGTAAAGACGAACCCACACCAATTGTTGATCAATCTAGAGGAAAGTTCATGCTTCAGCGCCTTTTTCCGCAGCAAAACACCGCGCTCTCTGCACTGGCAGAGCTCGCCAAAATGGTGGCGGATGCTGCGGCGCTTTTGTCAGAGATGATGGGTTCTACCCCAGATCAGTATTCAGAGCTCTTTGACCGCATGCTCGATCAAGAGACTCAGACCGGGCACAAATTTTTTGAGACGATGACTGCCACGCGTAGCTCGTTCGCCACCCCTATTCCGCGCGAAGACATGTACAACCTTGCCTTGCACCTCAACACCGCTGTTGAGCACCTCACCAGCGCGGCGCACATCCTATATCTACACAAAATTGACCGTTTCACGCAACACGCCACCACCATGCTCGACATCATCCAGCGTGAATCTGTGATGACCGCCGCAATCATTCCACGCATGGGCGAGCTTCACGGCCTCGACGAATACTGGATCGACATGCTGCGCATCTCCAAGCAAGCAATCCGAACAGCTGAAGTCTACGACGCTGAAATCGTGGACTCCTACAAACGCGACCGCTACCAAAAAACCACAAAATTCATTGACGAGCTTGTCGCATCCTCAAACTCTATGCGTGATGTCTCAACAGAAATTGGGCGCATCATCGTTCAGGAGTCCTAAGTGGTTCTAGGTCTCTTCATCAGCGTACTGGTGCTGACCGCTGGTTACCTGTTCGTTATTGGTTTTCACGACGCGCCCAACGCCCTCGCTGTAGCTGTGCGATCACGTGCGCTCACCGCTAGACGGGCGGTTACTATCAGCGCAATCTTCAACTTTATCGGCGTCCTGCTCTCGGGTTTTGCGCTCATAGGTTACACCGCGCACTGGGTCTCAGTGCCGGTTGGCCCCACGGGGTTAGCGACGCTTGCCACCTCACTTTTAGCCGCAATTCTCTGGAACCTACTGACCTGGTGGCTGCGGATGCCGTCATCGTCAACCCACGCGCTATTGGGCGGGTTAATGGGCGCTGTCTGGGCGGCTGGAGCAGTCGGTCTAGAATCCGGCGGCAACTTCGCGCCCTCATTCTGGACGACTGTAGCCCTCCCCCTGTTGGTGAGCCCCATCGTCGTTTTTCTGATGGCCTGGCTACTCGTTTTTCCCTGCTACGCCCTAATTCGACGTACCTACCCGCGCACCGTCAACAACATCTCACGCAACGTGCTTTCGCTCTCCAACTCAGCGATATCACTGGGACACGGCATAGAGGTCGGCCAAAAAATCTCAGTCCTGGTAGTACTCGCATACGCAAGCGCACAAATGAGGCTCAGCTCCGGGACTCTTTCCATCGCTTTCATCGGGATGGGCGCTATCCTTGCAGCGGGCACACTCCTTGGCGGCTGGCGCATCGGTAGGACGTTTGCCGAACGCATGGTGCGCATCGACCCGTTCCGCGGAGCAATCGCACAAATCGTGACCGCCGGAGTCATGCTCTTCGGCGGGCTGGCACTCAACGCGCCGCTCTCGTCATCGCACGTAGCAGCATCCTCAGTACTCGGCGCAGGCGTCAACCAGCGATTCAGCGCCGTCAGCACACCCATCGTGCGCCAAGTACTCTGGACCTGGATCTTCACCGTCCCCGCGTCATTCTGCCTAGCGGCAATCTTCTTCCTCGCGCTGTCACCGGTGCTATAAGCACACTCTTTAATCGCGAGGAGCTAGCCGTGGCGGATGCGAGCTAGCGAGCATGCAAGAGCTACGGCTAGAAAGCCCACCGACCACCCCGCTCCGCCGCATTAACAACGGAAAGAATCCTGATACGCGAGAGGGGAGGGATGTACCGTTTTTCACCTGAAAAACGGTACATCCCTCCCCTCTCGCGGTATGAGCTGCGTTCGAAGCTAAGGGGCTCCCGCTTTGTTTAGCCAAAACGTCCTGAAACGTAGTCTTCCGTCGCCTTCTCACTCGGATTATTAAAAATCTCCTGCGTCGGCGCATACTCAATCAACTTACCCGGCTTACCCGTACCCGCAATATTGAAAAACGCCGTCTTATCAGAAACACGAGCCGCCTGCTGCATATTGTGCGTCACAATCACAACAGTAAACTCCTCCTTCAACTCGTTAATCAAATCCTCAACCGCCAACGTAGAAATCGGGTCAAGCGCCGAACACGGCTCATCCATCAAAATAACCTCAGGCTTCACCGCAATAGTGCGCGCGATGCACAGACGCTGCTGCTGACCACCCGAAAGACCAGCACCAGGCTTATCCAAGCGGTCCTTCACCTCGTTCCACAGGTTAGCGCCGCGCAAAGACTTCTCCACCAAATCATCAGCATCAGTACGAGAAATCTTCTTATTATTCAGCTTCACGCCCGCCAACACATTCTCGCGAATAGACATGGTCGGGAAGGGGTTCGGACGCTGGAACACCATGCCCACATGGGTTCGCACAGCAACAGGGTCAACACCCTTACCGTAGAGATCCTCACCGTCCAACAGAACCTTGCCTTCAACGCGAGCGCCCGGCAGAACCTCGTGCATACGGTTGAGAGTGCGCAAGAAGGTTGACTTACCGCAGCCTGATGGGCCAATGAAAGCGGTAACGGAGCGCGGTTCAATCGCCATGTTGATGTTCTCTACTGCGAGGAAGTCGCCGTAGTAGACGTTCAGGTTTTCTACATCGATGCGCTTTGACACGTGAATTTTCCTTAGGTGGTGTGGGGCCGATGAGGCCCTGTGAAAAGTTTTTGGTGTAGTCGGTCTGGGAGGTTTAGCGTCCGGTCTTGGGCGCGAATATCTTTGCGACTACTCGTGCGATGAGGTTGAGCAGCATGACAATCACAATGAGGACGAGTGCTGCTGCCCATGCGCGGGTTTCTGAAACCGCGGCTGCCGTGGGTGAGGTCGGCGTCATGATCTGGTAGTAGATGTAGGTGGGCAGGGTTGCCATCCATCCGCTGAATGCGTTCCAGTTGATGGCGGTTGCAAAGCCTGCGGTGACCAAGATGGGCGCGGTTTCACCGATGACGCGGGCGATTGCCAGTGTGACACCGGATGCGATACCCGAGATCGCGGTGGGGATGACGACCTTGGTGATGGTGCGCCATTTACGAACACCTAATGCGTAGGATGCTTCGCGCAGCTCGTTGGGCACGATGCGAAGCATTTCTTCTGCGTTGCGAACCACAGTGGGAATCATGAGAACGGACAGCGCAACGGCAGCAACAAAACCCATGCGCATTGAGGGGTCTTTGAATGCCCAGGCGAAGAAGGACGCTGCGAACAGACCGGCAACGATGGAGGGGATGCCCGTCATGACGTCCACGAAGAAGGTGATGGCGCGGGAGAGGATTCCGCCGCGTCCGTATTCAACCAGGTAGATTGCGGTGAGCAGTCCAACGGGTACGGAGATCAGGGTTGCGAGGATAGTGGTTTCGAGCGTACCGATGATCGCGTGGTAGATACCGCCGAGGATGGGTTCGGTACCCTTAGCTGCGGCGTTATCGTGGACGCCGGTCACACCGTTCATGGAGGTCAGGAGCAGGTTTCCGGAGAGCCCCGGAACGCCTTTTGCAATGACCACGTACAGCACTGATACCAGCGGGATTAGAGCCAGCAGGAACGAGCCGTAGACGAGAAAGCGGGCGAATGCGTCCTTGCCTTTGCGGGAGCCTTCGATCATGCCGATAACGATAGGGCCTGCGATCACAAAGAGTAGGAAGGCGAAGATTGCCCAGAGTCCCACCGAGAATCCGATGAGGGCGGCAATCGCTGCACCGAGAATGACGGCTACTAACGCGATGACAGGAACCAGCCATTTGGGGGTCTGCCCTGACGTCAGGCGAGAGGGGCGAGTAGCAACTACGCTCATGGTTTATTCGACTCCTGTGTTGTAGCGGCTCACGATAAAGCGTGCCAGAACATTCACCAGCAAGGTAATGACGAACAGTACCAAACCAGCGGCGATGAGCTCTGACATACGGATTCCGTATGCTTCGGGGAAGTTCAGCGCGATTTCGGATGCGACGGTCTGGTTACCTGACTGAATCAGTGACGGGTTGAACGGGCCACCTGCCAGGACCAGGGTGACTGCCATGGTTTCGCCCAGTGCTCGACCGAGTGCGAGCATGACCGATGAGATGATGCCTGCGCGAGCGAAGGGAAAGACCGTCATGCGGATCATTTCCCAGCGGGTAGCGCCCAGTCCGAGTGCTGCTTCTTCTTGGAGCTTGGGGGTCTGCAAGAAAATCTCGCGGCACATTGCGGTGATAATCGGCAGAATCATGATCGCAAGCACGATGCCTGCGGTGAGAATGGTTTTACCTGTTTGTGATGCGGGGCCCTCGAAGATCGGCAGAAAACCGAAGTACTTGCCTAACCAGTTGTAGAAGGGCACCACATGCGGTGCTAGAACTGAGGCACCCCACGCACCGAAAATAACGGAGGGAATTGCTGCCAATAGGTCAATCACGTAGCCCACGGGCTTAGCGAACTTTGCCGGCGCATAATGCGAGATAAACAGTGCCACGCCAATACCAACAGGGGTTGCGAGCAAAAGCGCAATAGTCGCAGCAATCAGCGTGCCTACTACAAGCGGCCAGATGTAGGACGCGAAGCCCTTTCCGCCGGTCAGTTCAGTGGGGTCAGCCGCGAAAGTATCTGATGCCATTGCAACCAAGAAAATCGCAACCGCCGCAAGAACCACCAGAATAAGGACGCCCGCTACCAGGGAGATTCCCGAGAAAATCTTGTCTGCTGCGGGGCTTCCGTGACCGCTGGTGTTCGCTAGAGCAGTCGTTGTGGCGCGAGTTGAACCGGGCCCGGTGGACTGTTCTGAGGTAATAGACATGTTTTAGCTGCCGCCTCTTATGGTTGTGTACAGGTATTCAAAATAGTGGTTTCGTAGGGAATGCGGTCGCCTACCGTGAACGGGTAGCCGACCGCATTATCTACGGGTCAAGTATTATTTCTTGACGGTAATTGAGTCGTATGCCTTAGTTGCTTCATCGCGCAAGGATGCGGTCAGGGGTGCTGAGGATGCTGCGTCGGCTGCGTCCTGCTGGCCCTTCTCGCTCACTACGTACTTACCGAATTCCTTGACCAAATCGACCTTTTCCTGTGAGTCGTAGCTGGAGCATACGATGTGATATGAAACCAGAACAATAGGGTATGAGTCTGAGGTCTCGGGGGTGCGGTTGAGGTCCAGTGACATGTCGTGCTCGTTCATTCCGCCTACACGTTCTGAACTTTCAACGGTCTTAGCTGCGGTCTCTGCTGAGAGCTCTGCGTATGAGCCGTCACCTGACTTGATCTTCGCCTTGCCCAAATCACCGGTTGCTGACGCGTCAGCGTAGGTGATTGCACCCTCGGTGGAGCTGGTAGTTGAAACAACACCGCTGGTACCCTTGTTAGCTTCTGCTGAGTAGTCGCCAGGCCAGTTGCCGTCCGGTTCCTTGTCCCATGCGCCGTTTGAAGCTGCCTTCAGGTACTCGGTGAAGTTCTCGGTGGTACCTGAGTCATCGGAGCGGTGCACCACGGTGATCTTAGTATCGGGCAATTCAACGCCTTCGTTCTGAGCCTTGATTGCCTCGTCGTTCCAGTTCTTGATCTCGCCCTTGAAGATCTTTGCGATGGTCTCGCCATCCAGGTTGAGATCCTTCACCCCGGGAACGTTGAACGCTACTGCAATAGGTGAGATGTAAACGGGAACGTCAATTGCGCCTTCGGGGCCACAGACCTCTTTAGACTTGGTGTATTCCTCTTCTTTGAGGTGTGCATCTGATCCTGCGAAGTCAGCTGCGCCAGCCAACAGAGCCTTACGTCCTGCGCCAGAGCCGTCAGGTGAGTACTGCATATTTGCGCCTGATGCTACAGAGGAGAAGCCTGACTGCCACGCAGTGATAGCTGCCTGCTGTGATGATGCACCAACGCCGGAGAGGGTACCTGACACTGATGAGTTACCAGAACCTGAGTTACCTTCACTGGAAGTGCCGGTTGCATTGTCGCTACCGCAACCGGTAAGTGCCAGTGCGCCTACTGCTGCCAATGCGCCCCAGCGCGCCATACCCAAAGCTTTCACGAAACTGTTTCCTTCGCTGTACAAAACTGTGCTTTTCCGCTTGTCGCGGTGTGTGCATGAAAAATGATGACTTCTTGCCACCTTCATGTTTGACTCTACGAGCGCAAGGTGACGCGACGGCTTTTAACGGGTAAACGAAGAGTTAACAGTGGGCTTAGTTCAAGCGAACAACCGGGCTCATATCACGGTTTTTCAACCTGAGAGAGTTTGAGTCAGGTATTTTGGGGACAAGCTAAAGGTTAAGAGAAACAACCTGTGCGCGTACCGTACAGGTCTTGCACGATGGCAATCACAACCACTCATCATCCCGTTTTTGAGGATACGCCGGTAGACTTAAAGATATGCCTGCCACCAGTTCTGAAACCATGAAACAACGCGTCCGTTACGAGCTACGCACCCGGTCAGCACGCGTCCGTAAAGACTTCTTTCAGTCCCTCCAAATCGTGGTTTCTGTACTTGTGGCATATATAGTCTCGGAGAAGGTTCTGGGACATCATCAGCCCATCTTCGCGGCGACTGCAGCCATCGTCTCGCTGGGTTACGTACGCGGTTCAACGCACGCGCGCCGCATCTTAGAGGTCTCAGCCGGCGTTGTTCTGGGTATTATCATTGGCGATGTGCTGATGCTTCTGCTCGGACGCGGTATGTGGCAGGCAGCGCTAGTTCTCTTCATTTCTATTCAGGTCGCGCGCTTTTTAGATAAGGGCATTATATTCACCATTCAGATGGGCTTGCAGTCCACGCTGGTAGTTTTGCTACCGCCCAGCCCGGACGGCATTTTCTCCCGCAGTCTTGACGCCATCGTCGGTGGTTTGTGTGCCTTCTTGCTCATGTTCATCTTCCCAAAAGATCCGCGCAAGGAGCCGCGTCGTAACGCCCAGGTACTCATGAACGCGTTTGCCGACGTTTTCTTTTCGTCAGCGCGTGCCGTCAAGGAATACGACCATGACAAAGCGTGGCTTGCCCTTTCTGAATCACGACGGCTGCAGCCGCTCTACAACGCCTGTGAAGGGGATGTTGTCACGTCCATTGGCATGGCAAAGCTCTCTATTATCGGTAAGTCACCGCAGGCTGAGCTACAACAGCTCTCTGACAGGCTCTCATCCATCGACCTAGCGATCCGCAATACGCGCGTGCTTAACCGGCGTATGGCGTCCACCATTGAGCATGTGCAACTTTCTCAAACCGCCGTTGATTCGCTGTCTGAAGTTTTCGTCGATATTGGTAACGCCATTCAAAAACTGGGTGACGGACTTTCTGCCAAAGAACGCGAGATTCGCAAGCTCATGGTCAAAGAAGCGCAGAACGAGCTGAAGGAAATTGCGTCGGTCCTCGAACCCCACCTGTTGAAAGTCAAAACCATGGAGGGTGAGGCACTGGTGCTGATGACCCGTCCTCTGGTTGTTGACCTTCTAGAGGCAACCGGGTTGGGGCACGAAGAATCTGTAGATCTGTTGATTCCGCTCGGTGCATCCATTACAGAACATGCTCCGAAAACTAACGTGATGCCGGTGGTTGCTGCCGGTGGTGAACACGGGTCTGTCAGCATCGAAGAAGTCACCGAGCCCCGCTAAAGTTTTCCGCTCAGCCCTTTGCAAAACCCTCTTATATTGTCAGTCCCTGGGCTTATGGTTGTTCTATGACTCCTCGCGCAACAACTAAACGTTCTCGTTCTACCAACGCCTATAAGTGCACCGAGTGCGGCTGGACGACGGCTAAATGGGTAGGGCGCTGCGGCGAATGTCAGTCGTGGGGAACTATCGAAGAAGCAGGCGGTGCAGTTACCGCGAAAACAACGGTGGCTTCTAAGGTTCAGACCCCCGCAAAGCCTATCGCCGAGGTTGATTCCACGGTCGCGCGTTACCTGTCAACGGGCAACCCGGAGTTTGACCGCGTGCTCGGCGGTGGGCTGGTGCCCGGTGCCGTCATTCTTATGGCGGGTGAACCCGGCGTCGGTAAATCCACCCTTCTTCTAGATGTTGCTGCGACTTTTGCCCGCACAGCACACGAGGGACGCCACCACAACGTCCTCTACGTTACCGGCGAGGAATCTGCGGCACAGGTGAAACTACGTGCGGACCGTATTGGCGCTGTTGCGCAAACTCTCTACCTCACCAGCGAAACCGATCTGGGCACCGCGCTGGCGCATATCGAAGACGTCAATCCGTCCCTGCTGATTGTCGACTCTGTGCAGACGCTCGCGTCCACCGAAGTTGAAGGCAGCGCAGGCGGTGTAACTCAGGTGCGCGAGGTTGCCGCGTCTATTATTGCCGCCGCTAAAGCACGCAATATGTGTACCTTGCTCGTGGGTCACGTGACCAAAGAGGGCACCATCGCTGGCCCGCGTCTGCTTGAACACTTGGTAGATGTGGTCTGTCAGTTTGAGGGCGATAAACACTCAGCTATTCGTATGTTGCGCGCTATCAAAAACCGTTTTGGCCCCACCGATGAAGTCGGCTGCTTTGATATGCACGAAGACGGTATAGCCCCTGTCACCGACCCTTCAGGGCTCTTTGTCTCACGCACCGCGCACCCTGTCTCGGGCACCTGTGTAACAGTCACTATGGAAGGACGCCGCCCGCTACTGGCTGAGATTCAGGCCTTGCTTGACCAGTCGGCAACCCCGCAGCCACGACGCGCCACTTCTGGACTAGATTCTGCCCGCATCGCCATGTTGCTGGCTGTACTTCAAAAACGCGCGGGCTTTGGCGTGGGCAAACTCGACTGTTACATCTCAACCGTGGGCGGCGCAAAAATCTCAGAACCCGCTGTTGACCTCGCCGCTGTCATGGCGCTGGCATCTGCCGCCCAAGATAAGCCACTCCCCCGCAAGCTGGCAGTCTTTGGTGAGGTCGGTCTCGCAGGTGAAGTCCGCGCTGTACCAGGCATCCGCCAGCGCATTGCTGAGGTAGCCCGCCTAGGCTTTACACACGTTATTGTGCCAGCATCACCCGCCGGTGTAGGCGAAGTACCAGCCGGTGTTGCCGTACGCCAAGTAGCATCCTTGCAAGAGGCAATCGCGCTACTGTTTCCCAATCAGTAAGCCATGAATTTTATCTAGCGCACCTCACACATAGAATAGAGACGTGTTAACCGTTTACAGTGAGCAGTTGCTCAAAGCCATCGCCCGCATCGCGCCCGGAACAGAGCTGCGCGAAGGCCTCGAGCGCATCATGCGCGGACGCACCGGCGCTCTTATCGTGTTGGGCTCCGACAAAACGGTTTCTGCGCTGTCCTCAGGCGGCTTTGAAATCAACGCTGATTTCACGCCCACTAATCTGCGCGAGCTAGCCAAGATGGACGGCGCCATCGTCTGCGATAAAGACGTCAAAATGCTACTCAACGCTGGCGTGCAGCTCATGCCAGAGGCGGCGTTGCCGACCAATGAGTCAGGCACACGACATCGCACTGCCCACCGCGTCGCCCAGCAAACAGGTTTTCCCGTCATCGCTGTCAGCGCCTCGACCCAGATGATTTCTGTGTATGTGGATGGTCAGCGCTACACTATCGAAGACACCCAGTCGCTGATGAGCCGCGCCAACCAGGCTATTCAGACGCTAGAGAGCTACATGAGCCGCCTTGAACAGGTACTCAGCAGTCTCTCATCCCTTGAAATCGAAGGCTCCGTGACGCTACGCGATGTCGTGTCAGCTGTTCAGCGCATGGAAATGGTGCGTCGCATCTCAATCGAAGCTGAGTACTACGTGCTTGAACTTGGCACCCACGGACGCTTGGTCGCACTTCAACTTGAAGAGTTGCGAAGCCATACCCTACCCGGGGCCGACGTCATCTTGCGCGACTACATGCCTGCGTCCGTCGACCAGGCAACTATTAGCGAATCCATTGCCGCCCTTGCCGCTCTCGAAGACAAAGACAGTATTGACCTCACGGAGATTGCCCGTGCCTGCGGTTTTGGAACGCTCGATATGGAAGACTCTTTATCTCCGCACGGCTACCGTCTGCTGGCGGGCATCAAGTCGATGCCGGGCGCTATTGCAGACCGTCTCGTTGCGCAATTTGACGGACTGCCCTCCCTCATGGCGGCGTCCATTGACGAGCTCCGCGCGGTAGACGGCATCGGTGAACAGCGTGCACGCATCATTCGTGAGTCTCTCTCCCGAATGGCTGAATCATCGCTACTCGAACGGTTTATGTAAGTTTTCTTAGACATCAAAAAGCGGGGCTTCCTTACTCACAAGGAAGCCCCGCTTTTTAGGGTTTTTATAACGCTTAGCCGCTGATAACGATGCGTGCCGGTTCTGAGGTCACGCCGTTGACGGTCGCGGTTGCCCAGTAGTAACCGGGTTGAATGTCACGCAGGTTGTTGCAACCCAGTGAGTTAAGCTTGCGGTCCCAGGTGAAAGCGGTCTGACCAACCTGGCCGGGAGCCAACTGTGCAACTGCTGCGGGAGAAACCTGGCAGGTTGCGGTGTTGTAGACCTGAGCTGAGCCAGAAGTAATGTTGATAACTACGTTCTGTGCATCTGCCGGAATATCACAGGGGTTCTGCGAGGTGTTGGTGTAGGTCAGTGCCAATGAGGGGTTCTGGCCCTTACCGTATGAGGGCTGACTTGCCGAAAGCACAACGTTCATGTTGCTTGCGCCGCAGGCAAGAGGCTGAGCTTCGGTGGGAGTAGGTTCGGGAGTCTGAGTGGTCTCAGCTGACTCGCTAGGAGTAGCGCTGTCAGTTGCCTCAGGGGTATCGGTTGCTTCAGCTGATGCGGATGCTGAAGAATCAGCTGATTCACTCGCCGATGCTTCGTCGCTCGGTGACGCTGAATCGCTCGGCTCAGCGGACTCACTGGCGTCTGCGGATGCACTGTCACTTTCTGAAGGACGCGCGCTAAAACTATCGAACGGTTCTGAAAATTCTGAACTCGACGCAACTGAATTTGCGTTGTTATCGTTTGAACCACCAATTTTGCCAAATACCCAGGTCAGACCCCAGATAAGGAGCAAGATAGCAAGAAGAGCAATAAGGGCAGCAACAATACGGCGGCGGCGGTATACATCAGGTGATGGTTCCGCGGCTTCTGAGCCGTTAAATTCTTCGTAACCGTTTTCAGACATGTATATAGAGTACCGGTTTTTGGGTGTAAAACGCTCTTTCAAAGCTTTACTTTGTTGTATCTGAAGAAAATGGTTTACAGTGTGGACGTGGTAACCTCTTCAGCACTTTCAGCGCAGACTCTTTCGCAACTTCATGAACGCATCAATACCTGGTTTTTGGATCATGCCCGCGACCTTCCGTGGCGCGCGGCTGATAGAACCGGTTGGCAGGTGATGGTCAGTGAGTTCATGTTGCAACAAACCCCTGTAGTGCGTGTTCTGCCTGTTTTTGAGGCGTGGATGGACCGTTGGCCGACTGCCGCTGATCTCGCGTCCGTTGATTCTGGTGAAGCTGTACGCGCGTGGGGGCGTTTGGGTTACCCGCGTCGTGCATTGCGCCTTCATGCCGCTGCGCAGGCGATTGTAGAGCGTCACGGCGGCGAAGTCCCTCAACATTATGATGAGTTGCTGGCCTTGCCCGGGGTCGGCTCATATACCGCAGCGGCTATTTCTGTGTTTGCTTTTGGCAAGCGAGCCACCGTTATTGATACCAATATCAGACGCGTGCATGCCCGTCTTATATCGGGTAAGGCGCTACCCAATAAGTCGCTGAACGCGGCAGAGACCCGTCTAGCTGAAGAACTCATGCCCGCGGACCTTGAGACCTCCGTAGTGTGGAATGCCGCCACCATGGAACTCGGTGCGCTCATCTGCACTGCTAAATCACCCAAGTGCGAGGCTTGTCCCGTACAGGATATGTGCGCGTGGGTTGCCGCAGGTAAGCCCGAGGCTGACTATGTTCCAACTGGTCAGTCATGGCACGGCACCGACCGCCAGTTGCGCGGCGCCATGATGGCTGTTCTTCGAGCAGCGGTGGCACCCGTCCCCTATCAGATACTCAAACAGGCAGGACGCGTGGATATCGCTGTTCCCGAAGAGCTAGTACCCGCTGTGAAAAAGCTGGCGGCGCTGGGCCCTGAGCCCGAGCAAGTTGAGCGCTGTTACACAGGCTTACTCAAAGATGGTCTAGCACATGAGGCAGACGGTTTCGTGACACTGTAGAAAATTTGTACCGCTACAGGTCAATAATCATGCGCGTATTACCCAAAGTATTGGGTTTCACGCGAGCAAGCTCCAAGAACTCTGCGATACCTTCATCGGGCGAACGCAGCAACTCCGCACAAATTTGAGGGTCAAGCTGGCCCTGATCCGACATCACCTGAAAGCCCATCCGCTCAAAGAAATTCACCTCAAAAGTCAGGCAGAACACCTGTTTCACACGCAGGGTACGCGCACAGTGCAAGAGGGCATCAACGATGCATCCTGCCTAAGCCGCGTCCCCAATGAGAAGATCGCGCCGCAAGCGTTCGAACCTCAGCGATATCACGCCACATCATGTGCAAAGCACCGCAAGCAACCGTCTGACACGTACCGTCCTCTAGCACCTCATCGACAACCAAAAGCTCCTGGATGCTTTCGTAGTACGTAACGGTTTCTTTTGCAATCAGCACTTTCTGCTCCGCAAGCGGCGACACCAGCTCTTGAATAGTAGGCACATCCTCAACGGTTGCGGGGCGCAAAAACAAATCAGTCACGTTATCACTGTAGCCCGCACAATAAGAGCTGGTCACAGCCCCTGCGCGAGATGCCGGATGGTGGACGGTTTTTAGATAGTTCGAATTCCTAGGAAAAACACCTCGTACATTTTCTTGTAATTACTATTTATTCTAGGATCTCTGTAATCGCGCAAAGCTGTAATCACAAATACCTCACGATTCCCAGGATCTGCAAGAATCTCGATGCAGCGTTCTAGCGCCACACCGGCAAAAAGAACAGCAAGTTTCCGTCCTGCACTATAGGCAGCTAAAAGTTCCGGATTTCCTTCACACTGTTCGATGACATCCTCGTCCTCCCATAACGGAGACTCCCACACTTCCCCGGACTCATCCAAAATTTTGCAAGAAGCAACAAGTAGATGATGGAAGTCAGTGCAATCCGTCGGAAACGCACGTTCTCCCCACACAATAATTTTTAGACCCATCATGGCATAAATCTGCGGAATTTTTACGCTGAAATCACCAATTATGCAAAGCTCAGCAGAGTCATAAGCTTCTTGCAGCCCCCTGAGTTCCCAGTAGCTATCTCCTTGCTCTAGCTGACCACCTCTCGCAATAGGTCCGAAGGGGATGATATCAACAGGAACCTCGCCCAATTTTCTACGTGTAATGACACCGCGAGGAGGCCCAAAACTGTCTAAAGCTCTTTCAAAATCAGCAAATTCTCGTGCCACAAACTAAGATCTAAGTCTTGCGTACCTCGAGGACTTTTTATACCAGCTCTTCTCAAATGAATATCGCGAACGTAGGAACCAATCATCATATATTCATGGTGTCCTAGTAGAGCATCGGCCTCTTTTATCTTGTCTTCAAGAAATGAAAATACATCTTCTCTACTGGAATTGTTGAAGGTCTTCATCATGGTTCCACATCTCTTGAGCAGTCATCGCTTGGCGTTCATCTCCGTCTGTAAACTCATCAGCAAAAACTAGTAAAGACGGCACTAATGGTGAAGCTGGCAGGTAGTGCGGGTTCCAGAACCTCTCTGTGAGTACTACATTTCCATCTTCAGCTGGTCGCAGTTTAAGGAATCGGGCCACATCCTGCCACGGATACTCACTGTAAAACCGTGTTTCAACCGGACGGATACCAAAACCTTTACTCAGCATCGCAGCTTCACCACCCAGCTGAGCGAATTTTTCCCACAGTTCAGGATTAGCAACGATTTCTTGGGGCTCAGCCCCCTCACATGTTCTGGTTTTCAGCTTTGGTTTTAAAATACTGGCATACAGCTCCACCCACCGTTGAATAAGCTTTGGCTGTTTGGTCAGCAAACGCTTTCGCCCGTTTACTATCAGATATCCATCTCTTTCTAAATCCCTCAAGGCATTGGCTACAGCGCCAACAGAAGTACCAGAGGCATCCGCGATAGTTCTAATTGGGGCGTTGAGAAGGTCAGAATTCACAAGAATGATGAAAAGAACACGTAATCCGGTGGCAGTAAAAGCGCGCGATGTTTTAGTTTCTTCATCACGTGCTATAGGTATTTTCGGTAGCCCCTCGACTCTCAGATAGTAGCTCTCCCCCTCAATCCAAGCGTTACCCGCGTAGTCCATATAAAAATAATTACGCTCTCGCATCCATTCTCCAAGGTTTCGAGAAACATGAGGGAATAGAAAAATAACCGTTTCCGGGGAATGCATCATCAGAACATTACGTACCGACGCTTCGCCAGCAGGTGTCATAAGAATAGTGCGTTGCTGATTTTCACCAGGTATTTTGACCTGGTTATCGTTAACGTTCAGCCCATAGTCTTTAAAGAGTACTGAAGTGTTCACATTTTTCATATGTTCATAATATGTGAACAAAATATTTTTGTGAACACAGCCAGTCTTAACCCGCCCCAAAGTCGCTGATGGGCCGCTTCCAAGCGAGGGTATTTCTAGTAAGCACATTTTTAAACCGTGAGAGGGGAGGGATGGACCGTTTTTCTGGTGAAAAACGGTCCATCCCTCCCCTCTCGCGGAGACTCGCGGAGACTGCCGCGCTATAAACGACTGATATTACAAGGTGTCGTTATCAGTACGCGGTTCTGACTGCGCGATGGACGCGTCGTTGTCATGACCAGCATTCTCAGCATCTACACCGTGCTCAGCGGATGCATTTGCAATAGCTGACTCGGGCTCAGCAGGAGCGTCGTCCTGTGAATCATCAGAATCGTTAACCCATGCCTCAAGCTCATTAGCTTCCATCTCAGTCATCGGCTGTGATGAGAAGGTGAACTTAGCAAGATCGCCTTCGCCCTGGGTATCCACGGTAATCTTCTCGCCGGGCTTTACCTCGCCAAAGAGAATTTTTTCTGACAGGGCGTCCTCGATATTGCGTTGCATTTCGCGACGCAAAGGACGAGCACCCATAGAGGGATCGTAGCCCTTAGCAGCCATCAGAGCCTTCGCTGAGTTGGTGAGCTCAATGCTCATATCCTGCTCAGCAAGACGCTTAGCCAGGCGTCCAACAAAGAGGTCAACGATTTCGAGGATCTCGGTTTCGGTGAGCTGCGGGAAGACGATGATGTCATCAACGCGGTTGAGGAACTCGGGGCGGAAGTGCTCCTTCAGGTCCTCCATGACGCGCAGCTGCATACGCTCGTATGAGCCATCAACATCACCAGTTGACTGGAAACCAACGGGAACCTTGCGAGCTAGGTCGCGTGAGCCGAGGTTGGTGGTCATGATGATAACAGTGTTCTTGAAGTCAACGACGCGACCCTGTGAGTCGGTGAGGCGTCCGTCTTCGAGAATCTGCAACAGTGAGTTGAACAGGTCAGCGTGAGCCTTTTCAACCTCATCGAACAGAACTACGGAGAAGGGCTTGCGACGTACCTTCTCGGTGAGCTGGCCGCCCTCTTCGTAGCCGACGTATCCCGGAGGAGCACCGAACAGTCGTGAAACGGTGTGCTTCTCTTGGTACTCAGACATATCGAGAGTAATCAGAGCTGACTCATCGCCGAACAAGAATTCAGCCAGCGCCTTAGCAAGCTCAGTCTTACCAACGCCGGTGGGACCAGCGAAGATGAACGAGCCGCCGGGGCGGTTGGGGTCCTTCAGGCCAGCACGGGTACGACGGATGGAGCGTGACAGCGCCTTAATTGCGTTGTCCTGGCCAATGACGCGCTTGTGCAGCTCGTCTTCCATCTTGAGCAGACGGCTGGTCTCTTCTTCGGTGATCTTGTAGACGGGAACACCGGTTGAGATCGCCAGAACCTCTGAGATAACGTCGGGGGTTACCTCGCCGAAAGCATCGCCACCTTCGCGCCATGCTTTCTCAGCTTCTTCCTTTTCTGCGATGAGCTTCTGCTCTTTATCGCGCAAGGATGCTGCCTTTTCGAAGTCCTGGCCCGCGATTGCTGCTTCTTTTTCGCCGCGCATCGTGGAGATGCGTTCTTCAAGAACCTTGATTTCCGGCGGAGCGGTCATACGCTGAATGCGCAGGCGCGCACCGGCCTCGTCGATGAGATCCACTGCCTTATCGGGCAAGAAGCGGTCTGAGATGTAACGTGCTGAGAGGTTAACAGCCGACTCGATAGCGTCATCTGAGATAGTGACGCGGTGGTGAGCCTCGTACTTGTCGCGCACACCCTTGAGGATGTCGATTGCCATCGCGATTGAGGGCTCATCAACCTGAATGGGCTGGAAGCGGCGCTCAAGTGCGGCGTCCTTCTCGATGTGCTTGCGGTATTCGTCCAAGGTGGTTGCACCGATGGTCTGCAGTTCACCTCGAGCCAGCATGGGCTTGAGGATCGATGCCGCGTCGATTGCGCCCTCAGCGGCGCCCGCACCAACCAGGGTGTGAATTTCGTCGATGAAGAGGATGATATCGCCACGGGTGCGGATTTCTTTGAGAACCTTCTTCAGGCGCTCTTCGAAGTCACCGCGGTAGCGTGAACCCGCAACCAAAGAACCCAAATCAAGGGTGTAGAGGTGCTTATCTTTAAGGGTTTCAGGTACGTTACCTGCAACAATTGCCTGCGCCAGACCCTCAACGACAGCGGTCTTACCAACACCGGGCTCGCCAATGAGCACAGGGTTGTTCTTGGTGCGGCGTGAGAGAACCTGCATCACGCGTTCCATCTCGCGCTGGCGACCAATCACAGGGTCAATCTTTGCCTCACGAGCAGCAGCGGTGAGGTTAGTGCCGAACTGATCGAGGATGGCTGAGCCCGCGGGGGTGCCTTCCTTGGAGTTACCAGCACCAACGCCAGCGGCTTCCTTGTTTTCACCGGCACCGGGGTAACCGGAAATCATATCGGTGACGGTCTGGCGGATGCGTGCCTGATCAGCACCCAAGTTGCCGAGAACCTGGTTAGCCACGCCCTCGTTCGCGCGCACCATCCCCAACAGAATGTGCTCGGTACCAATGTAACCGTGGTTGAGCTGAATTGCCTCGCGCATTGAAAGCTCAAGAACCTTCTTAGCGCGCGGGGTAAACGGAATGTGACCGCTGGGCGCCTGCTGACCAGAACCAATGATGTCCTGAACCTGCTCACGAACAGCAGTAAGGGTGACGCCCAATGATTCGAGCGCGCGAGCCGCAATGCCCTCGCCCTCGTGAATCAGACCGAGCAGTAGGTGCTCTGTGCCGATGTAGCTGTGGTTCAGCATACGCGCTTCTTCCTGCGCAAGAACCACTACGCGCCGGGCACGGTCGGTAAATCGTTCAAACATAGAACTCTCCCTTTGACAGTATTTCTTACCTTCAAGCCTACGCAGTTAAGGGCGGCATTTCGCGGGTGTTCGCTAGAGAGTGAACGGCTACGCCGATGATGACCCCCTATGTTTATCCCGCAAAAGACCTCACACTAAACAGCCGACAAACACCGCAGTTTTAAGCAACCTACAAAAGTTGCTTTCGTGTATGCAGTACATCTTTCAATATATGAAGTGTCCCAGGTTTTGTTCCGTTTGAGTAGATGGGAAAATCTGGAATATGCCAAGAAAATTTGACCAGGATGCAAAGGACCGTGTGGTCCGTCTTGTAGAGGACCGCATCTTGGCGGAAAATAT
>NZ_JAAXPV010000024.1 GCF_012396615.1 Rothia terrae
CTCCACCAAAGCCTGGGGTACCGAACCCCGGTCGAGGTGGAAACCGATTTTTGGAAGCAGAACCCGCCGCAAGTGATAATAGAAATCAAGGCAAATGCCTAGGAACAAAACTCGGGGCACTTCATACAACTGCCTGAACTAAAAACCCCTGAGCTTGAATCTCTCAAAAATACACCCGGCTCTCTCGTGGTCGATGGGACACTCATCCCGGTGTGGAACTGGGCTTCACAAGGTCGAACACTGTTTTCAGGTAAGCACAAAAGAACTGGATATAACCACCAGGTGATCTGCACTGTGAACGGGAAGCTGCTGGCTATCACTGACCCGGTACCAGGAGCTAGACATGATGTGTATGCCTATCGTTTTCACCAGTTAGAGAGGTTCTTGGGTGAGTCCACTCTGGCGGATAAAGGCTATATCGGGCTTGGGCTGCTGACTCCTACTAAACGGCATCCGGGGGGTGAGGATGAAGGCTGTGGTGAGGCAGAATAATCGTTGGATTAATCGGCTGAGGCCAGTGGTTGAGCGGGTGATTGCGCAGGTGAAAACGTGGAGGGTTCTGCATTCTGGTTTTCGGCGTCCGTTGGGCTCTTATGGGAGGGTGTTTTCTTCTGGTGCGGGCGCTGATTTTCTTTTCGGCTTCGGACCCCTTGTGAATAAGCCTCATTGTTGATTCTTTCGATAAGATAAAGTTTCTGAAAATATTAAAGTATTTTTAATTAATATTCTTAGGTGATATTATGGTTTAAACAGATGAGACTGTCTGTAACGATTTATTATCGATTGTGTCCCTGATGGTTTAATTTTCTATTTGAGGGTATAAATTTGTTTTTAACCCTTCTAGTTAAAAATTAGATTCTTGCAAATCTTATATGAGGTATAGGAGGTTACATTACCCCTAAGAGCGATATGGTTGAATTTATGTTATAGAAGTAAATGAATTTGTAATAAATTCACAATGAGCAAAAGGTTTAGAATGTTCCATAAGATACATATGAAAAATATAAGTTCTCTAAGGGTTGTAGATAAATTGGTAAGCCAATCACGAGAATGGAGATGCGGTGACACTGTCCAGATCGTACTTTCTCAAACTCAGAGATATTACCCTAATTATACCACTCTATTTGTATGTGTGTTGGACTATCTTAAAAAAATAAAGAAAGTCCAAATAGTTCTAGCTGGTGTAAATAGTTACGGGCGACGTATCGGCATAAATGAACCATTTAATGTAAATAATTTACAGCAACATATGAAAGTAACAGACAGAGTAATAGAATTTCACGATCAAGATGAAGCATATAAAATCACTCAAAAATATATCGATGTTCTTTTGGAGTCGGTAGTGTGCAAAGAAGGTGTCATTGATACTTTTGAATGGTGTATTTATGAAATATTAGATAATGTATTCGAGCACTCTCGCGCTGAAAAGGGATTTGTAATGATGCAACTCCTTCCCCAACAGCATCGATGCTTAATCGCGGTAGCAGATGCTGGACGTGGTATTCACAAAGCTATGTATGAAGGGAGTAAGGAAAGTCAGCTTGATGCTGAAAGAATTTGGAGGGCAGACCATGCTATTGAATACTCACTCGAAAGGGGAGTGACAAGTAAGGGTAAAAATAATCAAGGTAATGGTCTCTTTGGACTCCGATCGGCGGTTGAGATAAATGGTGGATCTTTACTGATTCACTCTGGTAGAGGAAATTGGAGTCTGATGAATAATGAGACTAGAAAAAATTACATGGAGAATAGAAAAATTATAAATGATAATGCTCATACAACATTAATTGACTGGAGACTCGATTGTCGAAATCCAGTTGACATATCACAAGCATTATCGAGTAAATTCTCTAACCATAATCTTATCGAGAAATATGAAGGAGAAGAAGAATATATAGAGATTGTGGCAAGTGAGATAGAAAAGGCGTCCGGAGCTCGACAGTCTAGTGCCAAATTACGCATTAAAATCGAGAATTTAATTAATGCTGGAGCTGAAGTTATTATTTTCAATATGAAAGGAATTTCGCTGGTTTCTTCTAGTTTTTGTGATGAATTGTTTGGAAAATTGTATGTTAAGTTAGGAAAAAATAATTATAAGAAAAAAATATTTATTCATAATGCTAATCCTACAGTAGGTAAATTAATAAATATTGCTATTGAAACGCGTATAAAAACTGGCATTTAAGTAATAAGCTTGTCAGGGAATCTAATTTTTAATAGATTTAATTTTTACAACCTACCTACTTCTTGTATTGCTGATGCAATACCTCTATCGAGTATGATAGATTCTCCAGTTTATATTTTTGGTAACGTGCGGAAGAGATTTTCTAGGTCTTGTTTATTTGTGGACCCAAAATAATCAGTTATTGCTGGGATATAGTGAAGATAGTTTAGGTATAACCTAATCCATCCATAGTCTTAAAAAGGTTTGAAATCGATGCTTATATGATGATTTATCATTAAGGTGATATGCCCCGGGTTTAGTTCCGCAACCTAAAATTGGAAATAACCAAAAACAAAGGAACAAACCCAGAATATATCAATAAGTGATTTATCACCCGGGCAAACTCCATGTTGACCAACATACACAGCAGCAGTACCACCGATGCCTGAAATAACACCAGCAGAAATAACACTTCCAACAACGGTTTCACTGAAAGCTGCAGCCCAGGCCGCAGCCATGACAGCTGTACCACCTGATTGGAGAGCTTTCTGGTCTGGTTGGTTGAACACTACAGCGGGGTGGACCCCTTCAAATTTTCCGCCGATTTCAGGAGTAACTTCAGCACCTGCATAGGCTGATGTGACAGTAAAAGTTCCCAAAATCTTTGTCTTATTTCCTTTGCTGTGTACCTCGTAGGTGATGTCATCTGAAGTATGAGAAATCTCAGTCAGAATACCTTCATCTTGAAGTTTTTTGAGGTCATGGTTTCATTGTTCGGTGTCGATTGCAGGACTTTGGATAGGCACGAATGTTGATATTACTTGTGCGTGATTGGTCTGTGCTGAAACTGTCGGGGAAGCAGAAACGATGGTGGGGTAGCCATAATGAGGAGAGTTAGGCTTGTGGCGACTGCTGGGGTTCGTTTCATGGTAACTGTACTTCCACGGAGATTTGTGGGGGCTGATATTTTTTGCGGCTGGGACCCCTTATGAATAAGCCTCGTAGTTGCGTACAGTGCCGAAATCCTATAAGTCTCAATGCCTCCGCTACTGGTCGAGCGGGGGCATTGTTGTATCTGCACAGTCTTATCCACAGAAGTTTTCCACAGCGTGGATAAGTACATGAATGTAACTCAGTGGACGCAGGAGAGAGTGCGTATGGGGATGTGTATGCCTGATCTCTACTGGACGCCCGTGAAATCAAGGATTTATAAGAAGCGAGGTGTTGCTGGACGCCCTGTTCCTATCCCATAGCAGGGATCTGCGGAAAACTTATCCCCACCTGTGGATAACTCTGTGAACATTTTCCACTTAAAGAGCTGTTGTGAGATGGGGTGTGTGGATAGGACGCCTGTCAAAACCTGCAAAAGCCCCTTAAATCACAGGTTTTTGAGACTTTTCCACAGTTCTTTTCCACAGCGTGGAAAACTTACACGCGTGTGATTACACCGGTGAGCTTCGAGTGCTGCACCATAGAAAGTCCTTGTCAGAGCAGTATTTAGATAAGTGTTACTCGCATCAACGTACT
This sequence comes from Rothia terrae, assembly GCF_012396615.1. Taxonomy (GTDB): domain Bacteria; phylum Actinomycetota; class Actinomycetes; order Actinomycetales; family Micrococcaceae; genus Rothia; species Rothia terrae. The sequence goes on from NZ_JAAXPV010000024.1 coordinate 3,692, forward strand.
TATATTCGAATTATGCACAGAATTATCCCCACCTGTGGATAACTTTCTGCACTTAATGCACAAGCGTCATCGCACAGAGCAGGGCTTGGGGAGAAAAGCAGGATGCCTGCAACCAGCCGGCTAGAAACCGCCCTTCGGCGGAGTACTGGTAACAGGCATCCTTATAAAAGCTAAAGAGCCGGCGCAAGCCCCGCGGCTACTTGCCGGTCTGGGAGAATCGCTGGCGCATTATCCATGAAGCTAGGTAGCACAGCGCTACAAAAGGCACAGTGTAGAAAAGCGCCGGACGCTGCGTGGGGTCAAAAACAATGAGAACGCACGATAACGCGCAGACGATGAGGGTAACCCACGACAGATAGGGGTAGCCCGGTGCACGGTATTTGAGGTCTTCTAGTCTGTTGCCTTCAGCTAGGTACCGTTTGCAAAAGACGATGTGGCAGGCAGCGATTGAAACCCACACTTCGCAGTCGCTACATGGAACTTACTCCTAACGGCAAGCTCCTCAAAGACCGTGCCTTAGTCATCGTGGGTCTCATGGATAAAACAGTCTCTGAGTTCAAAACGATTGATGATGCTATCGGTGGCGAAATCCGGTTGGGATGCCCCGAGTCGCCGCAAGTTAGCGTCGTTGCTTCTGCTTTTGCGAGTTTTCACAAAACAGCACCGCTCTCTCGCCTAGATATCACAAGTGGCAGCACGGAGCACCTGTTTTACCTCTTACATAACGACCTGCTCGACGCCGCGCTGATTGTGGAGCCGCCTTCTTTAGACCGCTACGAATATATTGAAATTCCGGGCGAAGACACCTGGGGCGTCCTGATGACTAAAGACGATCCGCTAGCCTCTTTGGACGCGATTTCTGCCGATGAGTTGCAAGACCGAGACATCATTATTTCGCGACAATCGCTTAAAAATGATCTGCCGCGTTGGAGCGAAGGCAAGATTAAAGAGCATCAGGTCGTAGGGTTCTACAACCTGGTGTATAACGCCACCCACCTGGTGCATGAAAAGTTGGGTGTGATGCTGTGCTTTGACGGGCTCGTCAATACCGAGACGCATCCTGAGCTAACTTTCCGCCCGATTACCCCGACGCTGAGTAACAAAATATATTTGGTCTGGCAAAAACAGCAGACCTTCACACCCGTTGCGCTGCGCTTTATCGAGCACCTCCGCGCAACGCTGAAATAGTGCCGTTAAATACGGTAGGACGCGCGTCCTTGGGGCACTAGAGAGAGCGTCACCCCGTGACGAAATCAGCGCAAAAGGTTTACCCAAAAAGTAAATTTCGGGTTCGTCTCTTAGTGCTCATAGCTGAATATGGGGTAAAAGTTCTACATATAAGGCAGACAATACCTGCACTGGTGCGTAAACTGATGAGTGCAAGGTTTAAACGTCTAGAGAAAGAAAAGGTGACTCCTCATGGCAGAGAAGTACGTTCTTCCCGACCTCGATTACGATTACGCAGCACTGGAGCCGCACATCTCAGCTCGCATCATGGAGCTGCATCACTCAAAGCACCACGCAACCTACGTTGCAGGCGCTAACACCGCTATCGAGAAGATGGAAGAAGCACGCGCTAACGGCGACTTCGCTAACATTGGCAAGCTCTCCAAAGACCTCGCGTTCAACCTCGGTGGCCACACCAACCACTCCATCTTCTGGAAGAACCTCTCACCCGAGGGCGGCGACAAGCCCGTAGGTGAACTCGCAGCAGCAATCGATGACAACTTCGGTTCATTCGATGCTTTCCGCGACCACTTCACCAACGTTGCAACCACCATCCAGGGCTCAGGTTGGGCAATCCTCGCATGGGATACCGTTGGTAAGCGCCTCGTTATCGAGCAACTCTACGATCAGCAGGGCAACATCTCAGTTGCACTGATTCCTGTTCTGCAGCTGGACATGTGGGAGCACGCTTTCTACCTCGACTACCAGAACGTTAAGGGCGACTACGTCAAGGCATTCTGGAACATCGTGAACTGGGAAGACGTAGCAGCACGCTTCGAGCGCGCAGTTTCACAGACCAAGGGTCTGGTTATCCCCGAGGCGTAAGCTTCTAGATACTACAACGCCCCGCATCCGCCTTTGCTGGCAGGTGTGGGGCGTTTTTGTATGCGATGGTGCGGGTAACCCCTGGCGTTTCGCTCATTCGCTGGGACTTTAAGTACCTGCCATGAGCGGAACGCCAGGGGTTAGTTCGTCAGAACCTAGCTGCCGCTACCCTCGCCATCAACACTGCGTTCCAGGCCATCAACACCGGCGTCCTCAGCGGACGCGGTTTCAGTGGACGACGCGTCCTCGGCAGGTGCGGTGGCATCAGCATCGTTAGGCTGCTCAGACCAGCTCTCGCCCGGGCGAACAGGCTTACCCGACGCTGATTCCTTATCGGACTTCTTCACACCGGTGGGATCGTAGTAGTTACCGCCCAAAGCGTCCATCAGTTCCTGCAACTGGTCACTCACCGGAGTCAGCGTGGCGAAAGAACCCTCCCACGAAGCCGGGCTCTGAGTGGAGCGCTGCAGGTCGTTGTAGAACTCGGATGCGTCACGGTAGACCTCGGTAGCCTCTTCTTCGGACAGCTTACCGGCGCCCTTAACTTTATCCGTGTGCTCCTGAATCATGTGCGGAATCGAGCAATCCGTCTCTTTCGAGTACAGGCCCTTACCCTCGTCGGCCGCCGCTTTTTGCGCGTCAGAGACCTCGGTGTAGAACTTATCGCCGTACGAAATAAACGTAGCTACACCCAAGCCCTCGCCGACAATGTTCTTGTTAATGAAGTCTTTACCCTTATAAATCGCGGCCTCAACATAACCCGAAGACCCAACAGCATTCGGATCAAACTTCAGCGAAACCTCGGTACCCGCAGGCAAAGTCTTCTCGGTGTAAGCCTTAGCCTCATCAATCAGACAAGACCCCGAATAATCCACATTACGCTTATTCGGCGTCAAAACATTAGCCATACGCACCTCGCGGTCCTCACCATCAATCGTCAGAACCACGGTGTTCGCATCCTTCACCTCTTTCACCACACCGCGAGTGTCATCCTTAAACTCCTGAGGAGCAGCGGACATCGTGAAGTTAGAAGGCACAGCCGTAGTAGGCTCTTCAGCTTTATTCGAACAACCCGTCAAAACCACAGCCGAAACACCGATAACAGCGGCAACAGGAGCAAAACGCATGGGGACTTCTCTCTACCCGGGGGAGGGGCTCTCTACAGGACTAAAACTTATGTTGCGCGACATCCTGAGTCTCAGAAGCCCGGTACATGCCCAAAGGCCCCTGATCAGCGAACGCGCGAGCGTGATCGTAACGGTACAAACGCGGCGGGCGGTGACGAGTACCCTCAACACGCTTACCGGTATCAATAATGGACTTGGACGCCGCAATCTGACGGCGGAAATTCGCCGGATCCAACGCGCGTCCCAAAATAGCCTCATACACCTCGCGCAACTGCGCCAACGTGAACTCTTCACCCAAGAACGAATGCGCGATGCGAGAGTACTCCACCTTATTCTGCAGGCGGTACAGCGCGTACTCCACAATCTCATTGTGATCAAACGCCAGAGTCGGCAGCTCATCGGCAGGGAACCACTTAATATTCTCATGCACGCGAGTATGAGACACATCAGTAGCCGGAATAGACGCCCAATACACCACAGACACCACGCGCTCGGGATCAACCTGAGGCTCAATCACGCCCTCACGCATCCGCCTATAATCAGGGGTTCGCTGCACATCACCAAACGCGTACAACTGCTCAAGATAACCCGGAACCAAACCGGTAGCACGCTTCAACGTAGAACCCGCAGCCTGCTCCAACGACTGATCCGACGGCAACGGGCCACCCGGCAACGCCCACTGACCCTTATAAGGCTCACGCAAACGACGCACCAAAGGCAACCACAACGAATGATGCGACTCACCCTCCTTACGGCGCAAGGCAAGAATCACCGTAGACACCGCCAGCGACACCGCCGCATGGTCAGCCTCATGATGATCATCAGAATGGCCAAGCTTCTCAGTTTCCTGAGGGAATGAGGTCATGAATCAAGCTCCAAAAATAGTTCACACGAACACAAGCGTTACAACACCACTCATTCTAATGAAAATAGACCCGCCGGTCATGAAAAAGTCGCAACCACCCCAAGTAATTACATAAAAACCAGCCAAAATATGGGACGGCTAGGGTTTCTGGCGCAAAAGCACCCCAAAAATGCGGGGCGGGCAGGGTAGGCGAGCAAAAAATTACTCCCAAAATGCGAAAATACTGACACTAGCGTCAGTACAAACGCACTTCGGGAGTAAGTTTTCAGGATGCGGGTGCGCGCGCCGGCGAGCTGAAGATTGGCTGGTGGGCGGGGCATTGTGCGGCTCCCCGCCGCACCGCACCGGCTTCGCTTCGCTACGCCGCTGGGCAACGCTCTTGCGTGCTCGCTAGCTCGCACCCGCGTCGCCCAGCCCTTCGGGCGAACTTCAGATTGACGGGCGCTACGCGCTAGTCAATCTGAAGTTCACCCATTTCACCCCAGTCATCGCCATCGATAGTGCGAGAGATAATCTTCGGAGTCTCAGCCAACCACGGCTTCATAGCCTCCAGGCCCTTCGCAAAGTGATCCGAATTCACGTGAGCCTCACCCGCGTCGTCATTGAACGCCTCAACAAGAACAACCTCATTCTTGTCTTCAACGCTCAGCGACCACTCAAACCACTTGTTACCGGGCTCCGCGCGGGTAGCCTCAGTGAACTCGCGGGTAGCCTCGAGGAACTCCTCGCGCTTGCCGTCCTTCACCTGGTACTTCACAACAATAAAAATCACGTCAATAAATCCTTATCTATAGACAGTCGGGAATAACAAACCCGCCTGCCTCCATCTTGTCACAGGGCGCGATAAAAGAAGACAGGCGGGGTTATCTGCAAAAACTTAGGAAAGCTTCTCGATCAGCTTTGCGTTGAACGCATCCAAGTCGCCGGGGTTGCGGCTGGTAATCAGTGAGCCGTCAACAACGACTTCCTCATCAACCCAGTTAGCGCCAGCGTTCTTGAGGTCCGGCACGATGGAAGTGAATGAGGTCAGCTTGCGACCTTCGGCCACACCAGCGTCCACCAGAATCCAGGGTGCATGGCAGATAGCAGCAACGGGCTTGTCAGCATCAAGGAATGCCTTGACCAGCTTGCGTGCGCCTTCATCCATGCGCATTGCGTCGGCGTTCAGAGTGCCGCCGGGCAATAGGAGTGCGTCGAAATCTTCAGCCTTCACATCTGCGGTCTTAGCGTCGGGGGTGAAGGAATCCTTCTTCTCCCAGTCGCCTTCCATGCCCTGGAATTCCTTGCCGTCGGGTGATGCGAGGGTGATGCTCGCGCCCGCGATTTCGAGGGCGTCGCGGGGTGAGGTGTATTCAATCTGCTCTACACCCTGTGATGCGAGTGCGAGAACCTTTTTGCCGTTGAGATCAGCCATGATAAATCCTTTCGCCTGTTCAACAGTTCGCTTACTATTCTCGCATTTTCGACGGCAGGACGCGAGAACGCGGCGCTGGCGTTCACTGAGCGCGGAGGGGTAAGGCGCAGCTTGACCGGACGCGCGTTGCGGGGTGCCGCGTCCTGCCCCTCACTTTCCGTGGATTTGCGCTGTAAAAACGGCGAAATTACAGCGCAAATCCACGGAAAGTGCGCGGCGGTGGGTTTTCCACCCATAACTACGCCAGAAACCTTCAAAGTGAGACCTTTTTGACCCTTGTTTTGAAGGTTTCTGGCGTATTTACGTGCTCAGTGGAGTGAGGGTGAGGGTGAACGTGCAAATGGTAAGGGCAAGAGTATCTGCAAGAATCCTTGTCTTTTTGTAAAGTATGTTTTACATTTTAAATGAGATCTCAACCCGAAAGAACAACTATGACAACGCAGAGCGGCGGCACCAACACGGTGCGAAAGTTTAGGCGCTGGAGCGAACTGTCGCAGGCAGAACTAGCCGAGCGCACAGGTGTTTCGCGTCAGACCATCGCCAATATCGAAAAGGGAAACTACTCACCCTCGGTCTACCTGGCACTCTCAATTTGCAAGGTGCTGGACCGGACTGTGGAAGAAGTTTTCGGCGAAGAACAGGACTAATCATGAGCTACAACGACAAAATACTTGCACGCTACGACGCATCTATGGATGATGAGTTTGAGCGAGAAATGCTCTACCGGTCCATAGCTATTTCGTATACCTGGGCAATTTGGCTACTATACATCGCTTTTGCTGTATTGGCTTGGGTGTTGCCCGGTGTCTACGCCATCCTCGTAATTTTACCGATTGCTGCATTGATTATCGCGATGGCAACTGGTGACTCATGGTTGCGTAAGCGTGCTCCTTATCCGCGTTTGAATGGATACTCCAAGCTGGAACAATGCCTGATGGTCTTGATTTCTTTGGCTGTTATCGCCGGTGTTATCTGGAATCTTTCGTCGATTATGGATCGGGATTTTTCTATTGGCGGGGCTATTGGCGCTCTTGCAGGTATCGCAGCGAGTGCTTTTATCCTCAAGTACCTCACCACTCACCAGCGTCGCAAAGACCGCGAACGCCTGGACGCTCAACTCGATGAGGACTAGCCGGACGCGCGTTGCGGGGTGCCGCGTCCTGTCCCTCACTTTCCGTGGATTTGTGCTGTAAAAACGGCGAAATTACAGCGCAAATCCACGGAAAATGCGCGGTGGTAGGTGGTGCAGGGCTGTTACCCCGTCTCAAATCACCGTTTTGGGTGCGAAATCACACCCAAAACGGTGATTTCGCACCGGGTAAGCAAGGCGCGCGGTGGCAGGCAGTAAAGAGCCGCGGCGGGGCATAGTGGGCAAGAGGCCCCTCTTGCCCACCCCGATAGACTGGGAGCATGACGCCCACGCTGGAACACACCTACGCCTGCACTTTCCCGACGCTCGCCACCGAGCAGCGCCCCACGATTCCCGCGGAATCGCGCGTCACCTGGGTCAACGAGCCACTGGCGCAAGAGTTGGGTCTGGATGCGGCGTGGCTGGCCACCAACAACGGGCTGGCATGGCTCACGGGAGGCTCCGCGCCAACCTACGCGCTGGCATATTCCGGTTTCCAATTTGGGCAACTTTCCCCGGTTCTCGGCGATGGTCGTGCGCACCTAATCGGTGAATTGCCGCTACCCGGTGCTGAACTCGGCGCATCCGGCAACCCTACCCAGCCATGCGTTGACCTGCACCTCAAGGGCAGTGGACTCACCAACTTTTCGCGTCCTGGGTCTGACGGTAAAGCACCGCTTTCAGCGGTCTGGCGCGAGGTCGTGATTGGTGAATCGTTGCATGCCCTGGGCGTTCCAACTTCCCGGGCACTCGCCGTCATTGAAACTGGCGAATACATCCGCCGACGCTCACCCATGCCTGAGCCCGCCGGGATACTCGTGCGCGTGGCGTCCTCGCACCTTCGCGTCGGCACCTTTCAGTACGCGCAACTCACCGAGGGCGAAGAACTTCGCAAGAACCTTGTGAACTATGCGCTGACCAGGCATTATCCACATCTCAATGCCGAGAACCCTCTCGACCTGTTGCGTGCCGTCAGCAAACAGCAGGCGCAGTTGGTGGCGCACTGGATGTCCCTGGGTTTCGTGCACGGTGTACTCAACACCGATAACGTCAGCATCTCCGGCCAAGCTATCGATTTTGGCCCCTGCGCTTTCATTGACGGTTTTTCGCGCGACGCGGTCTACAGCTCCATTGACCGACAGGGGCGCTACAAGTACCGCAACCAGCCCGGCGTGACGCAGTGGAACCTCGCGCGCTTTGCTGAAACGCTGCTCGACCTCATCGACGATGACCCCAACAAAGCTGTACATCTTGCTACGGACGTCCTTGCTGAGTTTGAAGAGACCTATCAGGACGCCTGCACCCGCCTCTTCGCTGCAAAGCTGGGTATCGACCTGGGTGAGAGTGCAGATGGTCAGACCCTGGATAAAGTTGCCGCTTTTATCGAGAAAACCCTGGATCTTGCCGGAGAGAAAACCCTCGACTTCACGGGTTTCTTCCGCGCGCTGACTGACGATGCTGAGGTTCAGAACTCGGAGAAACTCCAGAGCCTGTTGGGTCAAGAACCCGCTGAAACCTGGCTCGCCGAGCTGAACCGGCTCCGCGCAGAAACCGGCGCGTCACCGGAAAAGTCCTACCAGCTCATGCAGGGCAACAACCCGGTCTACATTCCGCGTAATCTCACGCTCGATGCGGCGCTGCGCAAGGTTGAGACGGGCGATGCTGAACCCATTCAACGTCTGATTGAAGCCGTTCGAAATCCCTACACACGTGTGGTGGGGAACGAGGATTTGGAGCAGGCGCCGGATTCATCGCGATTCTTTACGAGTTTCTGTGGAACATAGCAAACCGTTATATACGTCATGTTTGTCCCCTAAATAGGGGAAATTGTATAAAATAAACTCAGCGGCGGATTTCCTCGGAATACACGAAACGTCCCCACGTTTCATGTGTAAAGAAATCCGCCGCCGCGTTTAAAGCTTGCTATAGGAGCCTATTGATAAGAACCGACGCATGAGGCACCTATATGTCTGCATATAAAAACGCGCTGCCTCACTCGGGTATCGAGTAGAGACAGCGCGTTCGAAAAAACACTTGGCTACATTAGAACAGCCGGATGCTTACCAGCGGTTCACTGCAGGAGCATCTTCGTCGAGCAGGTTCATATCGCGAGCCTGGTCAGCGGTGAGCTCATTACGCTCAGCACGCGGCTGAGTGACCGAGTAGCGGTAGTCGCCACCACGAGCTTGGAAGCGGATGTTTGCAACATCGTCGTGTGAGTGCAAGGTGGAGAGGTAACCGTCATTGTTCAAATCAGCCGCAACCGGACCGGACGAAATCTGACCGTCATTATTGAAGTCAATCGGTGCGTCCGCAAGAGCGTCGGGGCGGTAATCGTACAGGTAACCGTGTGAATCCGGGCCAAAGCCGCCTTCTTCGTACAGGCTACGCTCATTAACGGAATCGTGTTGATGGGTTGAGTAGCCGAATGAAACGTTGCCGTTAGCTAGCGGAACACCTTTAACCTGGTAATGGTAGTTCATGATGCTGAAGTAGTTGGGTTTGAAGTTCACGTTGTCATCGCCACCGTGTAGCAGACCGAGATTGTGGCCGAGTTCGTGAATGAAAGTGCCGATGTAGGTAGCGCTCGGAACATTCTCGCCCCAGTAGCTGGGGCCGAGGGTTACGGCAAAGTTGCGACCGTTAATCTGCGCGATACCTGATGAACCCGGTGCGTCTGAGTAGTAGTCACCAAAGACCATGTAGTGGAAGACATCGTCACGAGCGGGATCTGAGTGATCATAGCGCAGCTGGCCAACAGTGGTTTCGTTGCGGAGAACCTGATAAGGAATCTCCTCACCGCCGCCGAGATCGTACTTAGCGTAGCGACTACCTGCATCCAGGTGAATGTTAACGCCCTGGCGACCATCGGGGTTGTCGATGGGGTAGTTAGCGAAAGTCTGGGTGATTGCGTCCAGCTCAGACTGGGTAGCCATCAGATCGGGCATGTAGTCCATCTCGACAAAGATGTCCTTGTGGTTGGGATCTGCGCCCCACGCCGGGAAATCAAGGTCGATCTTGCCGTCATTGTCGTAATCGTAACCGTTGGTTTCCCAAGAATTAGGGATGCCGTCGCCGTCGTTGTCAGTGAAGGACGCTGCGTTAGCAGGTGCTGAAAGGCTGGTGAGGCCAATGAACGCTAGCGTGAAAGTGGCAAGAAACTTCTTACCTGAAAATAGGGTGCGCATATGCGTGTGTACTTTCTGTGTGGTTCGAGCAACTCGAGTGGTTCAAGTGGTTCAAGTGGTTCGAAATGGGGAGTGTTGTGTGGTTCTGGTTCTGAGATTAAGTGAAAAATAGGCTTTTGGTCAACTTTAAACGAGTAAAAAATGCCCTCTGATTAGGGGATATATACAAATTGCAACCGGTGGTAAACAGGGTTTTTGTATGCATTTCGGTCAAGTTTTAAAAAGGGATGCGGCGTTTCAAAAATAAACATTTAAAGTGCGTTTATTTGCAACATTGTTCAACAATCCCTATATTGTGGTGTAGGTCTATGACGCAGCACTCTTGCTTGCGTTCCTTACTCGTGAGAGGAACCTGCGTTGGCAGAAAACACAACCCCCATTAAAGGAAGCGTCGTCGCATCCAAGAGCGGACGCCGATCCGTGCTCATCGGATCACTCTTCCTCATGGCAACCAGCGCCATCGGCCCTGGCTTTATCACCCAAACCGGACAGTTCACCTACAAGCTCGGCGCATCCTTCGCCTTTGCAATTCTGATCTCAATCCTGATTGATATCGCGGTGCAGCTCAACGTCTGGCGCGTCATTGGTGTCTCCGGTCGCAAAGCCCACGAACTCAGCAATGCCGTCCTGCCCGGCCTGGGTATTCTGCTCTCTATCCTGGTGGCACTGGGCGGATTCGTCTTCAACGTCGGCAACGTTGCCGGCGGCGGACTCGGCTTCGACTCAATGCTCGGTGTCGACCCCACCATCGGCGGTGTTATCACCGCAATCCTAGCGATCGCGGTCTTCTTATCGCGCAAGGCAGGTGTGGCGCTCGACCGCATCGTTGTGGTTCTCGGCGTCATTATGATTCTTGCAACCGCGTACGTTGCCTTCGTGTCGAACCCGCCTGTCGGCGATGCCATGCGCAACGCTGTCATGCCCGAAACTATTGATTTTGCAACCATCACGACGCTGGTGGGCGGTACCGTCGGTGGCTACATCACCTACGCTGGTGCGCACCGCATGATCGACGCCGGAGTCTCCGGTCTTGAAGCGGTTACTGACATTACCCGCTCATCGGTTACCGGCATCATCATCACCGGCCTGATGCGTTTCTTGCTCTTCTTGGCGATTCTCGGTGTTGTTGCGACCGGTGTTGAACTGTCGACTGACAGCTCTATCGCTGGCCAGGCGTTCGGTATTGCCGCCGGTGAAATCGGTACCCGCCTGTTTGGTCTTATCCTGTGGGGCGCATCTATCTCGTCAGTGATTGGCGCGGCGTACACCTCAGTTTCATTCCTCACCCACAACAACACCCCGGTGAAGATCAAGAACGGTCTGACCATTGCGTTCATTGTGGTCTCGACCATTGTCTTCGTGACTCTGGGTAAGGCGCCGTCTACCTTGCTGATTGTTGCTGGCGCTGTGAACGGTTTGATTCTTCCTGTTGGTTTTGGTGTTCTACTGTTTGTGGCATCGTTCAAGACCCGTAAGTTGCTTGATGGTTACAAGTACCCGGTGTGGCTGCTGGTGATTGGTTGGGCGTCGTGGTTGCTCACCATTTACTTGGGTTGGAAGTCGCTGGGCGGCATCGCGCAGCTGTGGCAGGGCTAAAATTTTCTGCTTTGCAGAAATAAAAATTTTAGCCCTGCGTCGAGCTCAGCGTAGCGGCGAGACGAGGAAGCGCGTGAGCGCAGTGAACTCGTGTTTTCCCTAGCTAGCGAGGAGATTCTCCCCGGTGAAATGTGCTTTTCATCGGGGAGATTTTTTGTGTCAGTAGGTTTTCACTTTCCGTGGATTTGCGCTGTAAAAACGTCGAAATTACAGCGCAAATCCACGGAAAGTGCGCGCGGGGGCCTCTTTACCGCAGTCGGCCCCATTGCTATCCTGTACAGTATCCTGTACGGAAAGGGATGCGATGAAAACACTGACATATACGGAATCTCGCGCGCGTTACGCAGAGGTCCTCGATTCGGTAGTGAATGATTGTGAAGAAGTGGTGGTGACCCGCGCAGGACGCGAGCCAGCGGTCATCCTGTCATTGGCGGAGTACGAATCGTTGAAAGAAACCGCCTACCTCCTGCGCTCTCCCGCCAACGCGCGTCGTCTTTTTGATTCCATTAGCGAGCTGGAAAATGATGGTGGCGCTGAACGGGATCTACTCGAAGACTAGCCATGAAAATTGTGTGGAGCGAGAACGCCTGGGAAGACTATCTGTGGTGGCAGGGGCAGGATCGCAGGGTTCTCAAACGTATCAATCTGCTTATTAAAGATATTCAGCGCAATGGGAACGAGGGGATAGGCAAGCCAGAGGCTTTGCGTAATAATCTCTCGGGGTATTGGTCGCGCAGGATCACTGAGGAGCACAGAATCGTCTATAAAATCGTCGACGATTCCATTCGCATTGCCGCGGTGCGCTACCACTACGAGTAAACCAACTTTCCGTGGATTTGTGCTGTAAAAACGTCGAAATTACAGCGCAAATCCACGGAAAGTGGGCGGTGCCGAAAGAATGCGCGCCGAAAGTGCGGATGCCTACACCCTGTCCGCGAAGTATGCCGCGGAGGACGCGAGGTAGTCGCGCAGGTAAACGTGGGCTTCGTACTTGTCGCCGGCTTCAAGCAGGTGCATGAGATGCTCGTTCTTCTCCACAAAGGGGGAGTGGAAGTCCGGCACCGCCACCATCGAATGAAAGAGTAGGCGCATCTCGGCGAGAGCACTCACCATAAGTGTGTTGAGGCGTTCGCTGCCAGAAAGTCGCACGAGTTCGCGGTGAAAATCCTGGTTAGCGCCCGCCATGCCAGAAACCGAGCCGGATGCGCGGTGCACCTTCGACTGCTCGATAATGCGACGCAAAATCGGTTTCTCACCTGCGGAAATAAGGTCGATAGCCGCGCTTTCTAGTGCCAGACGAAGCGTGAAAAGCTCGTGAATCTGCTTCTTGCCGGGGGTCGCTACAAAAACACCGCGGTTGGGCACGCGCGTCATCAGGTGCTCAGATTCAAGCGCTGTAAAAGCCTGGCGCAGGGTGTTGCGCGAGATGCCCAGTTGCTGCGCCAGCGCCGCTTCGGAGAGCTTGGTGCCCGGGTCTAGCGCGCCTTCTGTCATGGCGGTGCGCAGGACGTCCGCCGCCCATTTTGTTGCGAAGGCATGGTCTGGCGTGGAGCGGGCGACGATGCTGTCGAGCGTGGGCACAACGGGTATTGAAGTGGTCTCAGGATTCACGGGTCTAACTATATAGAACGGTAGGGTTTTGTTCCGCATCCGCCCCTGCGCAAGTAGTGACCACAAAACTCTCAAAAACCCGGTGTTTTGGGGCGGTTTTTGAGAGTTTTGTGGTCACTGTTGAGAGAAACGTGGTCACTACGTGCAGGATGCCGGTTTAGCTTTCGAACTCCACTAGGGGCTGACCAGCCTGCACGCGCTCGCCGGCCTCGGCAGTTAGTGCGGCAACTACGCCGCCTGCTTCCGCGTGCACAGGTACTTCGGTTTTCATTGCTTCAAGAATCGCTACCTGATCGCCTGCCTCAACGGTATCGCCAACGCCCACGGTAAATCGCAGTAGCGAGCCGCTCATGGGCGCATTGATGCCGGATGCGGCGTCCTGCCCACCGGCGTCCGCACCGGTTCCGGGCGCGCCCGCGCTACCGAAGGAGTTGAAAATAGCATCGGGAATACCGACCTTGGTTGAAACGCCGTTGACCTCAAGGTTGAAGCGGGTGACGCCGGTGCCCGGGAAGCTGGTAGCACCTACAGGCAGCAGCCCGCCGCGGTAGTTTTCGTCGGGTACTAGGTCATCGCCTAGTTCGTTTTCGATCCAGGTGGTGTAGACCTTGAACTGATCACCGGTGAAGTCGGGATGTTCCATGACGCGCTGGGCAAAGGGGATAACGGTTGCAATGCCCTGAATCTCCAGCTGGCGCAGGGCGGTGCGTGCGCGGCGAATAGCGAGTTCGCGCGTTGGCGCGGTGACGATCAATTTTGCCAGCAGGGAGTCGAAGTCACCTGAGCTCACTGTGCCTGCGCGTACGCCGGAATCCCAGCGAATGCCGGGGCCTACCGGCACGCTAATCGAGGTGATTTCACCAGCTGCGGGCAGGAAACCTCGGGCAGGATCTTCAGCGTTGATGCGGAATTCGAAAGAGTGCCCGCGCGGGGTAGGCATCTCGGTCATCGGCAAAGGCTCGCCTGTTGCGATGGCGAACTGCAGCTGCACCAGGTCAACGCCACTGACTTCTTCGGTGACGGGGTGTTCTACCTGAATGCGGGTGTTGACTTCCAAGAACGAGATGGTGCCATCGTTGGCTACCAGGAACTCGGCGGTGCCTACGCCTACGTAGCCTGCCTTCTTGAAAATTTCGGTGGATGCGCGCACGATTTGCGCTTCTTGCTCAGCGGTGAGGAAGGGCGCGGGTGCTTCTTCAACGAGTTTCTGGTGGCGACGCTGCAGCGAGCAGTCGCGGGTGCCGATAACGACTGCGTTGCCGTGCGCATCCGCCGCAACCTGCGCTTCAACGTGTCGGGGCTGGTCCAAGAACCGTTCGACAAAGCAGTCGCCGTTGCCGAATGCACCCACAGCCTCACGCTGTGCCGAATCAAATGCTTGCTCAACTTCATCCAGCGAGCGGACGACGCGCATACCGCGTCCGCCACCGCCGTGGGCTGCCTTGATGACGACGGGCAGGCCGTGTTCTTCGGCGAAAGCGCGAGCTTCACCGGCGTTAGCTACGGGGCCGTCGGTGCCGGGTGCCAGCGGCGCATTCACGGCCAGTGCGATGTCGCGTGCAGCTACTTTGTCGCCAAGAGCGGTGATGGTCTCGGGTGAGGGACCAATCCAGGTAATGCCCGCATCGATAACAGCGCGCGCAAAATCAGCGTTCTCAGCCAAGAAGCCGTAGCCGGGGTGAACATCGGTGGCACCGCTACGACGCGCAATATCCAGTACCTTCTCGATGTTGAGGTAGCTCTCTGCGGGGGTGTTGCCCTCGAGTGCGTATGCCTCGTCGGCGAGCACAGTGTGCAGTGCTTGCGCGTCGGAATCAGCGAAAATCGCGACGCTTTCAAAACCGGCATCGGCGCAGGCGTTGATGATGCGAACAGCGATTTCGCCACGGTTGGCAATGAGAACTTTACGCATGATTTTCTTTCTGGGTATCTGAGGAGTCTGAAGGATTAATATCTAAGGTTGAGGGGTCAACCTCGGTGAACCTGATGCGCGTTTCGGGCGGCGCTTGGGCGAGTAATCGCAGGTCAGCTGGTAGTACGGATGCGATGACGGGGTAGCCGCCGGTGACGGGGTGGTCGGTGAGAAAGACGACCGGCTCACCGTTGGGTGGCACCTGTATTGCGCCGGTGACCATGCCTTCACTGGGAAGCTCTGCGGTGTTGGTGCGTTCTAGTAGCTCGTCAACGTGGCCGGGGCCTGCTGGCATCTCGTCGGGCACAAGGCGTACGCCAATGCGGTCGCTTGAATTGCTGACTTTCCAGGCGGCGGTGACAAAGTTGCTGAGCGATTGAGCGGTGAACCAGTCATCGCGCGGGCCGAGGATGACGCGCAACTCCGTGTCGTCGCCGGGTAGCGGCAGGGGAGTGCTCGGCACTGCTACGGCTGATGCGTGCAGGTTGGCGCCCGCGAGAAAGTCGCCGGACGCCAGTGGCTGGGCGCCGATGCTCGAGAGGGTGTCCCGAGAAGCACTGTTTGCTTGCGCTTCTGCCGCGAATCCACCGCGTAGCGCTACGTAGGCGCGAAGACCGCTACTTGCCGGGCCTAGCGTGAGAGTTTCGCCGGCTTTCAGTGCAAACGGTGTGTACTGACGGAGCTGTTTGGGCAGTGAGTCTGCGGTGTTGGCGTTCTCAGCTGTTTCATCGCTGCCGGCATCGGATATCTGTGCCGACTGCGCTCCCTGTGCAGCCTGTACTACCGGGGTGATCGTGCCCTCAACGCTCGCGCCGGTCACCGCCAGAACCGCGTCCTGACCAGCTGTAATGCGTAAACCACCACCGAGATTTTCAAGGACGGGTGTATTGAGCTCGTTGCCGACAAGACGGTTAGCTTCGCGGGCCGCTGGGGCATCTGCAAACCCGGAGGGCGAAACACCCCAGTGCGCCAGATGTGGGCGGCCGGCGTCCTGAATGAGTGTCTGTATGCCGGGTGAATCTACGCGCAGGATTGCATCCTCAGCTCTTACCTGGGA
The DNA here is from genome assembly GCF_012396615.1 of Rothia terrae. Lineage (GTDB taxonomy): Bacteria > Actinomycetota > Actinomycetes > Actinomycetales > Micrococcaceae > Rothia > Rothia terrae. The sequence continues at coordinate 19,643 of NZ_JAAXPV010000024.1, forward strand.
GCTGGTGCGGGTATTGGATTCGGTGCGCACCTCAATCAGCTCGCGCACCGCCTTGAACTGCACTTTCATGCCGGGTTCTAGGAGGGCGGGAGGGGCCTGCGAAAGATCCCACAGAGGCGCGTTGGTGCGGCCAATCAACTGCCAGCCACCGGGTGACTGGCGCGGATAAATACCCGACAGCGCGCCAGCTAAGCCAACAGCTCCGGCGGGAACAGCGGTACGCGGCGATGAACGACGCGGCACGTTCAGCACATTGTCTTCAGCGTGCAAGTAGAAGAAACCGGGCGCGAAACCGGCAAAGGCTACGCGCCAATCAGCGCCGGTGTGAGCGTCGATGACGCCCTGCTCGCTGAGCCCTGCCAACGCGGCAACCTCTGCGAGATCCTCACCGTCGTAAACGGTCTCAATGACGCGGGTTTCTACCTGCCCGTCCTCGGCATCAACGTGTTCGGGCAGGGTGAAAGAGGTGATAAACCGGCTGGTGTTTTCAGCGGTATCAAAGCGGACGAGCACAGTTTGCGCGGCGGGAATGAGCTCAACCTGGCCGCGTTCGGGGTGGTTAGTCAGATGTTCGTGAAGGGAAAGTGCCTGTGACAGTGACTCACAGTCAATCATGGCGTTGGTTAGAGAAAACCTTTTGATGCGCGACATGATAAGACCACCTTTGACAGCACTAACTTGAGATTGTTCAACAATCTTGACAGATGTGGGCTTGTTCACGCAACAATAGAGGTAATGCTACGTTGAAACTGCACTTTAACCGGTTTTTTCGTCAAAATCGGGGTTAAAGTGCAGTCTCGACGCACACTTTGAGAAATTTACAGAAAAGAGCTCCCCGTGCGCATAGACCTCAATTCAGACTCCGGCGAATCATTCGGCTCATGGTCCATGGGCGACGATGCCACCATGATGCAGATCGTCTCATCCGCCAACATCGCCTGCGGCTACCACGCTGGCGATCCTTCGGTCATGCGCTCCACCATCGCCGCAGCCGTTGAAAACAAGGTGGCTATCGGCGCGCACGTTGCCTACCCGGATCTCGCTGGTTTTGGCCGCCGCTTTATCGACATGACAGCCACCGAACTCATCGACGCTGTCATCTACCAAATCGGCGCGCTACAGGCGGTCGCATCCTTAGCCGGTGGCACTGTTTCTTACGTCAAGCCCCACGGCGGACTCTACAACGCCATCGTTCACCACGAAGCCCAGGCGCAGGCTGTTGCCACCGCGCTCGCCGAGCTGAACCGCGCATCCGGCACTAATCTCTCTGTTCTCTGCCTGCCCAACAGCGAGATTGAACGTCGCGCGCAGGATGCGGGCGTGCAGGTTTTCTACGAGGCTTTCGCTGATCGCGGGTACACCCCGTCAGGGACGCTGGTCTCTCGCCGCGAAGCAGGGGCTGTTATCCATGACCCCGAGCAGGTAGCGGCGCGCGTCGTGAAAATGGCGTTAGAGAAGACCGTGACCGCGGTTGACGGTAGCGAAGTTGGCCTGAATGCGCACAGTGTATGTGTGCACGGCGATACTCCCGGCGCGGTGGAGATTGCGCGCCAGGTGCGTGCTGCTCTGGAGAAAGAGGGCGTGGAGATCGCGGCCTTCGCTGGCTAAAAACCGCGAGAGGGGAGTTGTGTTGCGCTTTTTATCCAAAAAGTGCAACACAACTCCCCTCTCACGCGTTAAAAGTGGGTTTTCTAGGTGTGGCTCTTTGTGTGCTCGCTAGCTCGCACCCGCCACACCTAGCCTCGCGATTAAGCGCTTTATGCGCGTAGCTTTTTGACGGCGGCTAAGAGGATGCGCTGATCCTCCTTCTTAGCATGCTCGTCCACGGTGCCACCAAAGAAAGCTGCGTTGTAGTACATGCCGTCAGACAAAAGTACAATCGCTCGGGCGGTGTCTGCATCGCCCACCTCGGTTTCGATGAGTTCGGTGACTTTGTCCTGCGCTTCTTTGAGTGCTGCGGATGCGGCGGCGTTAGATTCCTGGGCGAGACGGCTGACTGCCACAATGGCGCGGTCGAAGTCATTGTCTTCATAGTCCGAGACTGAAATGTAGTAGGCAGAAGCGCCTTCTTCTGCGGCTTTCATCGCCTTGAGGTCTTCTTCTGAGAGCGCGGTGAATCGTTCAATGAGCCCTGCCGCCATCGCATCCTTGGAAGGAAAGTGGTAGAGCAGTCCTCCTTTGGAAACACCTGCGGTTTTTGCGACGGCGTCCATGGTTGCGGATTTTTCGCCCTGGTGGATGAGGATGGATTCGTAGGCGGCGAGGATTTTGTCTTTTGCGCTCATGTGTTTCAAGATACCAGAAAATTCTCTAGAAACTTTACCGTATGGTTGGTACAGTTGAGGCGATGTAAAAACCGTCTAGTCGGTACAGTAAAGCAGTGCTTTGCACTTCTCCTCAAGAAAGACGTGAAACCATGAGTACGGCATCGATGCCTCTCATTGACCATCAGCAAGCAACCTCTTCGAACAAGAAAAAGCGGTGGGTTGCCCTCGCTATTCTCATGTTGCCGGTGCTGTTAGTGTCCATTGATAACACCGTGCTTTCTTTTGCGGTGCCCTCTATCGCCCGCGCACTAGAACCTACCGGCGTCCAACAGCTGTGGATTATCGATGCTTACTCCCTGGTGCTTGCGGGGCTGCTGGTGCCTATGGGATCTCTTGCCGATCGCATCGGCCGAAAGAGGCTGTTGATTATTGGTTCTACCGGCTTTGCCGCTATTTCAGCATTAGCTGCCTTTGCGCCGACTGCTGAGTGGCTCATTATTGCTCGTGCGGGACTGGGCTTCTTCGGCGCTATGCTGATGCCCTCTACTCTTTCGCTTATTCGCAATATTTTTACCGACTCCAACGAGAGGCGCATGGCGCTTGCTATCTGGGCAGCTGGTTTTGGCTCCGGCGCGGCACTCGGCCCTGTTATTGGCGGGTTTCTGCTTGAGCACTTTGCGTGGGGTGCCGTCTTTATGATGGCGGTTCCTGTGCTGATTCCCTTCCTCATCCTGGCACCCCTCCTTGTGCCTGAATCTAAGGACCCTCAGCCCGGGCCAATCGACCCGCTTTCCATTGGTCTGGTCATGGTCGCGATGACGGCTATTACCTACGCCATTAAGCACATCGCTAAGGTCGGGTTTGATACGACGCTTGTTGCTGCGGTTCTCATTGGTCTTGTAGCCGGTTGGCTGTTTACCCGCCGTCAGCTCCGCCAAGCGAACCCCATGCTCGACATGCGTCTGTTCACCAACAAGGTTTTCACCGGCGCTATATCGGCCAACCTGTTGGCGATGATGTCAATGGTCGGCTTTATTTACTTTGTGTCTCAGCACCTGCAGTTAGTGGCTGGGCTTAGCCCCTTGGACGCGGGCCTCTTCCTGGTGCCCGGCACACTCGTAGCCATGGTGTCGGGGTTGCTGTTTGTGCGTCTTGTACCGCGTTTTCACCCCGCGAAGGTCATCGCTTTCGGTATGTTTCTCAACGCCGCAGCCTTCGGACTGATTTTTGCGCTCGGCGGTGAAAGCAACCTGGTGCTGATGCTCGCTTTCATCGTGATGGGACTGGGCGTGGGTGCCTCTGAAACCCTCGCGAATGACGTCATGCTGTCCTCGGTTCCGCCGCAGAAAGCGGGTGCCGCGTCCGCCATTTCAGAAACCTCTTACGAGCTGGGTGCAGTGCTAGGAACCGCTATTCTCGGCGGCATCCTCACCGCTGTTTACAGCAAATCTATTGACCTTCCCGCCGGGCTGAGTGAGCAACAACAGAACACCGCCTCTGAAACCCTCGGTGGGGCTACGCAGGTTGCTTCGGATGCCGGTGGAACGCTTGGCGCTCAGCTACTCGAAGCCGCCCAGCACGCCTTCGACGCGGGCGTGGTGTGGACGGCGGGCATCAGCGTCCTGCTCCTGGTTTTTGCCGGATTCATGGTGCTGAGGATGATTGCCGGTGTAGACCCCAACGCTGAACCTGCAGAGCACTAGATGTAGGTTAGCGCTTCTCATAATCGCGACAGGGGAGGGATGTACCGTTTTTCGGCGAAAAACGGTACATCCCTCCCCTCTCGCGTATTAAAACTGTGCTCCTAGAGATTCGTCGTGTGAGCGAGTTGGCTGGTGGGCTTTCTAGGTGTGGCTCTTTGCGTGCTCGCTAGCTCACACCCGCCACACCTAGCCCCTCTCGCG
>NZ_JAAXPV010000025.1 GCF_012396615.1 Rothia terrae
GTTGCAACGGTTCTTCCGGTATGGCTTGAGGTTATTTGTAGAGATTTAACGCTCATATTTTTGCCGCTGGTGGGGCCGTTGTCTAGTTGGTGGGTGTGGGGTGTGCTCTTACTTTTGAATAAGCCTCTTATTTCATTGCCTAAAATTAATAATTGCCTTGTCGAATCCAGTGGCAGGGCAATTATAAACGCATTAGCTTTATTTGATTTGTAGAATGTTTTGAACGCATAAAGTAAAATGTGAACTTTTACTTTACATCAATGCTTATAAGTATTGTCTATCTCATACCAGGAGCCTCACCTCATGTCCCGCACACACCTCGAACGCCCCCTCCAGCAATACATCTGTGCCCACCTTGCAGCAGACGGGTGGAAGCACTCCCCCAACTCCAACGGCTACGACGCACAGCGCGCGCTCTTCCCCGCCGACGTCCTCGCATGGCTGCAAACCAGCGACCCCAAATCCTACGCCTCACTCATCAAACCCGAAGCAGACCCAGCCACCCGCCAAGCACAAACCAACCGGCTCCTAGACCGGCTCGTCACCAAACTCTCCGACCCCGAAGAACACGGCGGCGGCACCCTCAACGTGCTCCGCAAAGGCTTCAGCGTACCCGGCGCCCGCCGTCCCTTCCACCTCATCGCCTACCCACCCCAAGACGGCCGTAACCCCGAACTCACCGCCCTCTACCAGCAGAACATTCTGCGCGTTGTCGAAGAAGTTCGCTTTAACCCCGCCGATGAAAGCGAGCGCATCGACCTCGTCCTCTTCATCAACGGACTCCCCGTAGCCACCATCGAACTCAAATCCGAATACACCCAAACCCTGCAACACGCCATCAACCAATACCGCAACAACCGCAACCCCAAAACCTCACCGCTACTCCAAGAACACCGCGGCGCACTCGTCCACTTCGCCCTCACCCAAGACGAAATCGCTATGACCACCAAACTCGCAGGCAAAGCAACCACCTTCCTGCCCTTCAACCAAGGCAAGGACGGCGGCGCAGGCAACCCCATCGTTGACGGCAAACTCTCCACCAGCTACTTCTGGGAAGAAATCCTCGAACCCAATACCTGGATCAACATCCTCACCAAATTCATCTACACCAACCACCAAAAAACCACCGACCCGCTCACCGGCAAAACCAAGCAAAAGAGCCACATTCGCTTCCCGCGCTACCACCAGTGGCGAGCCGTCACCAAACTTGTTAATACAGCTCGTATTGAAGGAGCCGGTAAGAAGTACCTGGTGCAACACTCGGCAGGTTCCGGCAAAACAGACTCCATCGCCTGGACGGCACACCGCCTCTCGAACCTGCACACTCCTAAGGGCGAGCGCGTCTTCGACTCCGTGATTGTGATTGCTGACCGTCAAGTGCTCGACCAGCAGCTCCAAGACGCCATCGACCAGCTCGTTACTACCGCCGGAACTTTTCAGCCCATCACCCGTGGCACCGGCGACTCCAAATCCAAACAGCTGGTTGATGCGCTGATCACCGGCGTCCCCATTATTGGAGTGACTTTGCAAACCTTCCCCTTTGCGCTCGAAGAAATGACCCGCGAAGGTGGCAAGCTCGCGGGCAAGCACTTTGCGATTATTGCGGACGAAGCACACTCCTCCCAGTCAGGCAAAGCCACCGACTCCATCAAGACGATGCTGACCACCGACGTTGACGCCGGCATCGAAGAATCAGATCCCGAAGCCGACCAAGAAGCCCTCACCCGCATGGCACAGCGCGTCGTGGGTGCAGGGCACCAGGTTTCCTTCTTTGCTTTCACCGCAACCCCGAAGGCGAAGACTCTAGAGATTTTTGGACGCCGTCCCGCAGACGGTGGCCCGCATGAGCCATTCGACCTCTACCCCATGAAGCAAGCGATTGAAGAAGGCTTCATTCTTGACGTGCTCAAGAACTACACCACCTACGAGATGGCTGCGAAGATTGCCCAGACCAATGCCGATAGCGGGGTCGATGAAGAAATCGACATTCGCAAGGGCACCAAGAGCCTCATCAACTTTGTGGAGTTGCACCCCACCAATGTTGCATCGAAGGTTGCCGTAATTCTGGAGCACTTCGAAGGCAAAGTCAAACATGAGCTCGGCGGCAAAGCTAAGGCCATGGTGGTGACTTCATCGCGTGCCTCAGCCGTGCGCTATCAGCGTGCCTTTGAGAAAGCGATAGCTGAACGTGGCTTGCCCTTAAAAACGCTGGTGGCTTTCTCTGGCGAACTGCCCGATCCTGATATTGAGCCGGTGCCCGGTGTTGATACGCCGACTGTTACTGAAGCCTCGATGAACCCTGACCTCAAGGGGCGAAATCTTGCCGAGGTCTTCAATCAGGACGGTCAGCATATCCTCATTGTTGCCAACAAATACCAGACTGGATTCGACCAGCCCCTACTGGTGGCAATGTACGTCGATAAGAAGCTTTCGGGTATTACCGCCGTCCAGACGTTGTCGCGCCTCAACCGCCGTGCCGAGGGCAAAGACAACACCTACATTCTGGATTTCGTCAACGACCCAGAGCAGATTCGCGCATCCTTCGCCGAATACTATGAAGACGCCCACATCGAAACAGAATCAGACCTTGATTTGGTAGCCAAGCAGGTCGATAAGTTGGACGCCGTCAGCATTTACAATCGCGCGGACGTCGAGCAGTTCTGGGAAAAGTGGGTTGCTCAGGGTGCCCGACAGGCCTCTTATGATTCTTTGATCCGCGTGCCGGTTGAACGGTTTGTCACTCGCTGGGATGCGGCTCGTTCCGATGATGACAAGGCTGCCTTGGAAGTACTGTTGGAGTTCCGCTCTACCCTGGCGCAGTATGTGAAGTCGTATGCTTTCTTCTCGCAGATCTTCAACTTTGGCGATCCCTACTATGAGAAGTTGTCGTCTTTTGCGGATTTGTTGGCGCGTAAGTTGCGCCGTTTTACTTTGGACGAGGTTTCTCCTGAGGTAGTGAATGTGGACGACATCGTGCTCACTCACTACCGTCTAGAGAAACTGCGTGAAGATGAGGATTTGAAGCTTTCTACTTCTGAGGCTGCTGGGTTGCAGGGTATGACTGAGGCTGGTTTGGCATCGATTCAGGAGCGGGAGCGTAAAGCTCGTTCGATACTGATTGAGAAGGTGAACAAGTACTTCCATGGGCTTGAGCTGAGTGATGAGCACCAGGTTGGTTTTGCAACGACGTTTGTGGCTGAAGCAGCTAAGGACGCCGGGCTCAAGCAGAGTGCGATGGCGAACGCCAAGGTGGACTTTTACCATTCAAAGAATGTGCGCAATGGGCTGGCAAATAAGCTGTGGGACTACTCTTCAGATACAGCTGATCTCATCGATTATGTACGCCGCATGCCCGCCGAAAAGTTCGTGGAATTCATGATGGATATGGGGCTCTATGAGCTCTTGCGGGGTGAGAAAGAACTAGTGGACGCCGCCGGTTAGTCTTTACTTTTGTCTCCTAATAACCCAGATCCGAACGGCCTATCTGACGAAGTATGAATAAAGAATGGCACCGAGCTTACCCCCGGTGCCATTTTATTGATGAGCGTGTTCGCCTAAATTATCGGTGGAGGCCCGAATCATCGCGAATCCAAGTTTTGTTGGCTGTGTCCTTAAAAGTCATCATCAGAACACGCCAGTTAGAGCTTCCCAAGATCGGTCGGCCATTCACTGTATCTTCGTAGTATTCGCCGAAAGTCCAGCCATTACTGATTTCTCGCTCGGTCGGCTGACGCTTAGCATCTTTCTGTGAAAGATCAACAATAGTCTTTGCATCAGTAGGTACATGAACGAATATATATTTACCCGGAGGAACAATTTTGGTCTTCATTGTTGTCACCGGGTACTCGCTTTTTCCAGTTGCAAAGTTCTTCTTCCAGATCTTTGCTTTAACTTCAACATCGTAAACCGGTGACTCAGAATTGTTCTGAATAACGAGCAAAGAATTATAGTTATGTGATTCGATCCAAGAAGTCACATGCGAAGCATGTTCCTTTTCATCAGATTCCTGTTGCTTTCGATCGCGGTTATGTTCGATATCTAGCTGCTCTTGCATCTGTTCCAGCTGAGTATTAGTAGCTTTCTGTTGTTCCCGCGCTGCATCTAGCTGACCCTTAGTAAACCACGCGGCAAAAACAGCTGCTATCAAGGCCAAGATTGCAGTTATTGCATTGAGAATTTCTGAGATATTGCCCCACTCCATAGTCACTCCTTTGTGTATTAATTGATTTATGTAGGCGCTTGTTTCTTGTATTCATTCATGAGGAATACCAAAAATCAGATACTAAGTGCTAGCTCAGGCAGAACAGAAGCTACCGCACCTCGTACCCCGCCTCGCGGATTGCCTGCTTCACCTCGCCGATAGTAACCTCGCCGAAGTGGAAGATAGATGCCGCGAGGACGGCGTCCGCCCCAGCTTCAATAGCCGGTGGAAAGTGCTCCGCCGCACCTGCACCCCCGGATGCAATCAAGGGCACTTTGGTCACTGCACGCACAGCTTTAATCATCTCGATATCAAAGCCAGCCTTGGTGCCATCCGCATCGATGGAGTTCAGCAGAATCTCACCCACGCCGCGTTCCTCCGCCTCGCGTGCCCACTCCAGCGCATCAATACCGGTAGATTTACGACCGCCGTGAGTGGTCACCTCAAAGCCGGACGGCGTCTCATCCGAACGCTTAGCGTCCACTGAAAGTACCAATACCTGCGAGCCAAAGCGGTCAACGATTTCATTGATGACCTCAGGACGATTGATGGCAGCAGTATTGATAGACACCTTATCGGCACCGGTACGCAACAGTCGATCAACATCCTCCACAGTGCGCACACCTCCCCCAACAGTCAGAGGAATAAACACCTGCTCCGCAGTTTGTGCAACCACATCAAACGTGGTCTCTCGATCCGCTGAGGACGCGGTGACATCAAGAAAAGTCAGCTCATCAGCGCCGCAGCGGTTATAGCGTTTGGCGAGCTCCACCGGATCGCCAGCATCGCGCAACCCCTCAAAGTTCACGCCCTTGACCACGCGACCAGCATCAACATCTAAACAGGGAATAATTCGTATTGCCACACCCATTGAAAATCCTTTGGTAAAGCGATGCCCGCGAGATTAATCGCGGGCATCAAAATAATAACTACAGACGAGCTGCCTGAATCGGCGAAACCAAAATCGCGCGAGCACCAATGTCGTAGAGATTATCCATCACCTTATTAGTTTCACTCCGCTTGACCATCGAGCGCACAGCCACCCAGCCCTCGCGGCCCAGAGGTGAAACAGTCGGCGCCTCCAGCCCCGGTGTCAGTTTGGTCGCCGCATCCAGCAAATCTTCGCGAATATCGTAATCAACCAGCGCGTACTGGCGCGCAATCAAAACACCGTGCAAACGACGGCGCAAAATATCGAAAGCATCTGTCTCTTGGACATCGGCACGTTTAATGAGCAGGGCCTCTGATTTCATGAGCGTCTCACCAAAAGGAGCTAACCCTGCAGCACGCATCGTATTACCGGTTTCAACAACATCGGCAATAGCATCGGCAACACCCAAACGGATGGAGGACTCAATCGCTCCGTCCAACCGCGTCACCGTTGCGTCAACACCGCGCTTCTCCAAATACGCTCTCACAAGTTTTGAATATGACGTAGCGATGCGTTTGCCCGCCAAGTCTTCCACAGACGAGAAATCCCCGGCAGGGCCAGCAAAACGAAAGGTTGAGCGAGCAAAATCCAAACCAAAAACTTCTTCAGCCGGAGCCTCAGAATCCAGGAGCAAATCACGGCCGGTAATGCCGACGTCTAATGTGCCTTTGCCCACGTAGACAGCAATATCTCGGGGGCGCAGGTAAAAGAATTCCACGCCGTTTTCTTCATCGGCGATGACAAGCTCACGAGAGTCACGACGCTGAAGGTACCCAGCCTCTTTGAGCATCTGAGTCGCTGCATCAGACAACGAACCTTTATTAGGAACGGCAACACGCAACATCATAAAATCCTTACTTGTTAGAGGTACTTATAGATGTCTTCGGGAGTAAGTCCCTTGGCTAACATCATGACCTGCAGATGGTAAATAAGTTGCGATGCTTCTTCAGCGAATTCAGCATCAGATTGGAACTCGGCAGCCATCCAGACCTCAGCTGCCTCTTCAACAATCTTCTTACCGATGCCGTGCACACCGGAATCAAGCTCAGCAACAGTGCCTGAGCCTTTAGGGCGCGTACGCGCCTTTTCGATGAGTTCAGCGAATAATGAGTCAAATGTCTTCACAAAATCACCATATATTGCCCACCCTCAGATGTGCTACAGACAACACAAAAATCTCATAGCGTGAAGTCATTGTATAGACAAGAAAGCCCTAGACAAACCCCGAATGCACAAAATCTCCGGGGCTCTAGCGACTCATCAGAGGGTATCTCCTTCCAAAATTTCTACCCCTCAAGAAGCTTATTGAACAGCGAAGACCAGAGGGAAAATCCCTCTGGTCTTCACCATCATTCGTGCAACATTTAGATATTTCGCAAAGCTACAACAGTTTCAAGTGCCGCCGCGGTTGCTTCATAACCCTTATCTTCTTGTGAGCCAGCAAGTCCTGCGCGATCAATACCCTGTTGCTCGTTGTCACAGGTGAGCACGCCGAAACCGACGGGGGTCTTACTTTCAACCGCGACCTTAGTGAGTCCCTGAGTAGCAGCCTCACACACGTAGTCAAAGTGCGGGGTTCCGCCACGAATAACTACGCCCAGTGCAACCACCGCATCGTATTCTTCAACTAGGTGAGCCGCCGCTACGGGCAACTCAAAGGTTCCCGGTACACGCACTACGGTAGGCTTTTTGATGCCCGCGTCCGTGGCCGCCCGCAAAGCACCATCGAGCAAACCATCCATAATTTGGGTGTGCCACGATGCCGCAACAATTGCCAGCTTTAGCTTCTTGGTTTCTTTTCGTTTGAGATTCGCCTGAGGCGCTCCTGCACCGCTCATTATTCGCCTTTCGATGGGGTGTTGAAAAAAGATTTAGGAAGATGAGAGCTTATGACTCATCCGGTCTCGTTTGGTGTTCAGGTATTTCTGGTTGGACGCGTTGGGTTCAATTTCATCGGGAATCAGTCGGTCGACGGTAATACCCAGACCCTCCAGCGTTTCTTTTTTGAAGGGATTATTGGTAACAAGCCGTATATGCGTTAGCCCCATTTCCTTCAAAATAACAGCGGTCTGCCGAAAGTCGCGAGCTTCTTGAGCCAGGCCGAGTGCAAGATTCGCATCGACCGTGTCAAGCCCTACATCTTGAAGCGCGTAGGCGCGGAGCTTGTTGGTGAGCCCGATGCCGCGTCCTTCATGGTTTCGGATGTACAGCATGGTGCCACCAAGACCTTGCAAAATATCAAGACCCTGTTCAAGCTGAGGCCCGCAGTCACAGCGGAGCGAACCAAAAAGGTCACCCGTTGCGCACTCGGAATGAACGCGCACCGCGTGAGGTTCGCTCCCCCGAATAAGCGCATCAAATTCCAGTTGCGCCCCCGCATTGGTTGGATAGTCGTCGGGTACAGCCGTTGCGCTTATGTGTTCCGTTCCGTCAGCAAAAGCCCAAGCGCGCATGGCAAACTTACCGTGAGGCGTAGGCACGATAACAGGAGCAGTTGACTCGACCAACCGGTCGTCGGAGGACGGAACAAGCTCCTGCGGTGGCACTTTCCACTGCGCGCCAGCCACAGCAGTTGCCCCCATGCGCCCTGAAATTTCTTCAGCTTCAATATCGTGTGAACTCATACCCGCTGCTTTTCAACGTAGTCTATCAGCGCCTCGATAGAAATCATCGGCAGATTGTGCTCAGTGGAGAAGGTGCGAAGTGCATCAAAACGCATCATGGTGCCATCGTCGTGAACCAGTTCAGCGATAACGCCCACGCCGTTGAGGCCAGCCAGCTGGGTCAGCTCGACTGCGGCCTCGGTATGACCGTTACGCTCACGCACGCCACCGTCGACCGCGCGGAGCGGGAAGATATGCCCGGGTCGAGTCAGATCGGAGGGCACGGACGCGTTATCCGCCAAGACCAAAGCTGTACGAGCACGATCGGCCGCACTAACGCCGGTGGAAATTCCTGTACGCGCATCGCACGAGACGGTGTAAGCAGTCTGTTTATGATCCTCGTTGTTTTCCACCATGGGCGGAAGTTCAAGAGCACCGGCCCGCTCACCGGTCATAGGCACACACACCACACCGGTTGTGTAGCGAACCATAAAAGCCATCAGTTCCGGGGTTGCTTTCTCCGCCGCAAAAATGATGTCGCCTTCGTTCTCGCGGTCTTCATCATCTACAACCACAACGGCACGGCCATGGCCGATAGCTTCGATAGCGTCCTCAACAGCATCAAGTCCGACCCTTTTCTGACTCTGTTCAGCAAGCGCTGTTGCCGGGGTCGCAGAAAGGTGGGAGTTTGTTTCCATGATGCGTTGCACGTATTTGGCGAGCGCGTCGGTTTCTAGGTTGACGGTGTCACCGATTGCAAGTGAGCCAAGGTTAGTGGCTTCTAAGGTAGCCGGGATGAGTCCAACCTCAAACCATTGTTCGTTTGCGGTTGGCGCTGAGACAGTGGTGACCGTCAGGGATGCGCCTGAGACGGTGATAGACCCTTTTTCTGTGAGGTGAGAGGCTAGTTCGCGGAATATGCGGATGCGCACGGTGCGCCATGATTCGTGGTCTTCGATTGCGCTGACTGTGCCTAGACCGTCAACGTGCCCTTGCACCACGTGTCCGTCAAAGCGTCCGTTGGCGGGCATACAGCGCTCTAGGTTGACGCGCTGGCCTTCAGTCACCAGCCCCAGGTTGGTACGACGCAGGGTTTCGCCCATGACATCGGCTACAAAGGTGCCGTCCGCTATTTCTTCGGTGCGGGTGGCTGTGAGGCATACGCCGTTGACAGCCAGTGAACCGCCGTGTTCAAGGTCGGCAACGATATCTCCCGCGTGAATGGTGAGGACGGCAGACTCGGTCTCGCCTCGAGAATTTTTCACGGTTTCTATTTTTTCGACGCTGCCCATTGCGCCGATAATTCCTGTAAACATCTTGGTGTCCTCTTGTGCTTCAGGCTCAGCGCTGGTGGTTCGCGCGCTGAGCACAAAAATTAATGGTTGGGAATCAGGTGGACTCTAAAGTCTGAGCCCACTATTTGGGTTCCGGGGGTCATACCCAAATCGTCAATTGCCCAGCGGTGAGCTTCTGCCAAGGTCGTGATGCCAAGATCCTGTACAGCGGTGCTCCCGGAGCCCAGCAGAATCGGTGCCTGATACCAGAACAGCTCGTCCACGAGGTCTGCTTTGAGAAAAGCTGAGACAACAGCTGGTCCACCCTCGATCATGAGCTGCCGCACGCCCAACGCATACAGTTGTTCTAAGCCCTCGTGGGGATCTCGCGTTCGCAGGTGCACAAAATTATCACCGCTGCGAATCATTGCTTCATCCGGAACATCGCGCATTCCCAGAGCGACTCTCAGCGGCTGACGCTCGTAGAGGTTTCCGGCCTCATCACGCGCGGAAAGTGAGGGGTTATCGGCCAGTACGGTGCCTGTTCCAACCATGATCGCGTCCGAACGTTCTCGGATTTTGTGCCCCAATGACCGCGCCTCTGCCCCGGTAATCCACTGGCTAGTGCCGTCTTCAGCTGCTATGTAGCCATCGAGAGTGGACGCGACTTTGGCGGTCACAAAGGGACGCTTGGCGGCACTGGCCCTAAACCAGCGTTCGTTGAGTAAGAACGACTCGTTCTTGAACAGCCCTTCTTCTACCAGCACGCCCTGTTCACGCAGGTATTGCGCGCCGCCTTCGGCATCGCTCATGTCAGGATGCGCATAGACAACTTTTGTAATGCCGGATTCTGCGATTGCGTGTGAGCAGGGACCTGTTCGACCAAAGTGGTTGCACGGCTCAAGGGTGACATACATGGTGGTGTCAGACAGATCAGTATCAGCTAGTTCTGCCTGAGCAATCGCATCGGCTTCAGCGTGAGCGGTACCAGCGCCACGGTGATAGCCTACGTGCACCACGTAGCCTTCTTCGTTTGTGATGACAGCACCAACGAGCGGGTTGCCACCGCGGATTCCTTTGCGCGCTGCTTTGAACGCTAGTTGCATTGCTTCTTCGGGAGTATGCGGCTCCCACGGAATATTCATCGTGTGCACGTTGCTATTTCCTTTGCATCTCGCCGGAGTTGACGGTGACATCGGGAAAAGCGATTTCTACCTGCGCCATCTTGCTCAGTTCGCGGTTGCGGGTGCGCCACCAGACGAAGAATCCTGTGAGAGTAAAAGCACCGTAGAAAACGTACATCAGCGCGGTTGCGTAGTAACCGGCGGACCACAGTAACGGGACACCGACGACATCAACGGCAACCCACATCAGCCAGAACTCAACCCAGCCTTTAGCCATACCAAAGGTTGCCAGAAGCGATCCCGTGAAAATCCACGCGTCCGACCAGACGGGCTCATAGGAACCCAGTGCGCGGAAAATCGGTGTCAGAATCCCGGTGCCTACGAGAAGGGCGACCAGAAGAAAGACTCGTTCTTTGGTACTTGCCCACTGCGGAATAACGGCGGTACCAGCGTCATCACGACTTTGCTTCCAGCGGTACCAGCCCCACACAGAGACCACAATGAACATGACCTGGCGTCCCGCCTGCCCCAGCATATTAATGGGGTGAGGAGAACCAAACACTGTTCCCAGAAAAACAGTCAGCAAAAGAAGATTGCCCAAAATGCCAACAGGCCACGCCCACACTTTACGGCGCATACCGCCCAAAGCTGAGAGTAGACCAAAGAGATTGCCGAGTACTTCGCGCACCAGAAGCGACTGATCGCCAATGTGAATCTGAGCGTCGAAGAGCCACCGCAGAATATCCATGAGGACTGTGTTCCTTTCGCGGAGGCTCCGGGAAAGAACAAAGCGGAATCGGTGCCAAAAATTTTTCGACGCCGCGCACCCGCATCCTCACGTGTGCCCAGATGTTTATTCATTCTGATGCATCGTAAGATTCGAGCGCGCCGTTTTGCTCGTGCTACCTTCCATCCAGACTGTACTGTCGGTATCGGAATTTCACCGATCAGGCTCCCCTGCAAGCAGAAGAGTTAGCGGACTGTCACCGCCGGTTCGGATTTTCACCGGGTCCCGGAGCACGATTATTAGTTGTACTTAGATTATGGCACATGCCTCAACCTTGCGGGCAACTATATTTCTCAGCGTGAACGCTTTCAAGATGCTAGGTGTTGTCCTTGAGTTTTGCCTGTATCAGTTGCGCGAATTCGGCCTGTTCGTGGAGTCCTGAGTTTTCATAGATGTGCAGGGCTTGCTCAATGCTTTCTAATGCTTGCGCAACGTTGTTAGCCTGCGCGTGGGCAAGGGCTAGATTTTGGTAGCTCTCTGCCAGCAACTCGGGTCGGTGAAGCTCTTGCGCGATACTGGTTGCTTCATGGCAGGATGCAATAGCCTCCTGAACGGCCCCGGCGTCGAGTTGGCTGTGGCTGAGTGCCAGTAAAACCGAGCACAGCTGCACCCCGTGTTCTTCACTCACCGGGGCTAGCGCGTCCCGGGCTTGCTGCAGTAAAGCGATCGCAGCGTCATGAGTCGAGGACTGCCGGGCCAACCCCGCCAAGCACAGGAGATTGTGGGCGATATCAGCCGGTCGATGATGGGTTTTATATTCTTTCAGTCCCTCGCTGTACCACCGGCGTGACTCGCTGAGCTTACCCATTTGGGCGCAGATTGACCCGATTTCTGTGGCGAAATCACCAACCTGTTCAGCTTCGGGTTTAGTCCTGACAAAAACTTCGTAAGCTTTGGAGACCGCTGCAAGCGCACGGTCAAGCTGGCCAAGATCCCGATGGGTTTCGGAGAGCACTTTAAGTGCAATAATCAGACCGAAAGGTTCACCGTCTTTTTCGAACCCTTCAACCGCTACCTGAAGTGGTTCAAGAGCTGGCTCCAGCTGCCCGTTGGCTACCAGTTCTTGCGCGTACTCCAGTGCAGCGTCCGCAGATGTTTGAGCCATTTTTTATCCCTTATGTCCTACAGTCATTACATCTCAATTCTTTCACTCGCGTTCGCCCAATCGGCAGATTTCAGGTAGCCAGTGCGCGGCGTGATGCTGAAATTCTTGAACGTCGGCGACACTGTGTAGCGGTTGCACATGAATCCCTGAAGCAAAAGCTTTCCCAGCACCGGCAGGAATTTTCCCGAGGACGCTCATGCCCATGTCCGATAACGCATCGAGATTATCTTTTTCAATGGTGCTTGGGTGCCGCGGCCATGAGCCGATGATGACGCCCCGAGCGCTGAGACCCCTAGTCTGTAGGTAGTTTGCGGTGAGCGCGGTGTGATTCAGCGTTCCTAGCGAGCTTCGAGCTACGATGATGTTCGTTGGGGTTTCGGGCAACTTGAGCATCAAATCCACCTGATTTTGCGGCAGATAGGTTTCGGCCTCATGGGAAAACGCGAGATCAACGCTGATACCTCCACTGCCTTCGATGATGACTGCGTCATAGTCGGCGCGGAGCTCTTGGATGCGCCGGGAATGTTGCGCTAACGACGGAAGGTCAGAGCCCTGCCTCCTCGCTGCTGCTACAGGAGCCATCGGACGTTCTAGTCGAGCTCCCTCAAACGCATCCGCGCCAGACAAAAACGCCGCGAACTGAGCATCACCCATAGCATCGCTCTCTACCCCGGTCTGTACCGGTTTATAGATAGCCACAGTTTTCTTCTGTTGCCTCAGAGCTGTTGCCAGTACCGTCGATACCTACCGATTGCACTGCACCGGCACTTTGGCTGGTCCCCAGTGCAACACTGATACACTGCGCACTCTCAAAGACCTGCTGGCTAAGACGCTCACCTTCTGTGCCTACGATGCGCGCAGAAGCTGCCGCTGCTGCGGCGTTGACCGGTGACAGGGCAGTATCAAAGATGAAAGGGCGAGAAGTATTGATGAGGTAATCTCTCACGGTTTCAGGGCACAGGACAACTCCACCTGCAGGGCCGAGGGCTTTACCCAAAGACGAGGTGATGATTAGGTTGTCTGCACCCGAGATACCGGCTTGAGAACAGGCGCCACATTCCTTGTCTAAAATGCCTAAAGAATGCGACTCATCCGCCACTAACCATGCCTCGTACTGCCGGGCTAGCATTTGTAGATTTGCGAGATCTGCAGCATCGCCCAGTACCGAGTAAACACCTTCCACCACGATAAGCGTGGGTTTACCATCGCCGTGGCGCAACAGTTCACGCAAATGATCAAGATTCTGATGTTCAAAAAATTCAACATCTGCGGCGCACAGTTTCGCCGCATCGTGAAGTGAGGCGTGGACGTGAGCATCCAACAGGATGCGGGTTCCCGCCCGTCCCAGTGCAGCGATGACTGCCAGGTTCTCCATATAACCGCTGGAAAACAATAACCCCGAAGGCATCTGGGTCAAATCAGCAAGAGAGTGTTCAGCGTCAGTATGAACCGGCAAGGTTCCACTGACCACCCTGGACGCTCGTGCCGATGTCCCGTGCTCATCTAGCGCTTTGTGCCCCGCATCCAACACTCGGCGATCGCGTGAGAGCCCCAAATAGTCATTAGACGCCAAGTCACACCAAATACTCTGCAAGACCTGAGTAGAACGGTGATGCCCTCGCCGGATGCGGGTTTTTTGAGCCTGCAGCAACAATGAATCGAAAGACCGTACCGGGGACATTATCCGTGCACCTCCTTGATTGCGGTAACCAGCCCCGAACACCTCAGCTCAAGCTCAACATCAGGGCAGATATAGGTGGGCATCATGTACACCAGGTTTCTAAAAGGACGCACCCACACCCCCTGTTTAAGTGCCGCGACGGTCAGCTCAGCAATGTTCACCGGCTCATTTAACTCGATCACTCCGATAGCCTCCAGCACCCGCACATCCGCTACAGATGTCAGCAATCTGGCGGGCGCTAAACCCCTCCTCAACACAGCAGAGATGCGCGGCACGTTATCCTGCCACTGCGAGTTCGATTCAATAAAGCCACTGATGAGATCCAAG
Source organism: Rothia terrae (assembly GCF_012396615.1). Taxonomy (GTDB): domain Bacteria; phylum Actinomycetota; class Actinomycetes; order Actinomycetales; family Micrococcaceae; genus Rothia; species Rothia terrae. Next base: position 14,034 of record NZ_JAAXPV010000025.1, read on the forward strand.
GAGCGAGCAGAAACAGCGCTCGCCAATGGGTTGCCCATAAAAGTTGGTCCGTGCATGAGGGCCCTGTGCTCAGAGGCGCTAATAACTTCGGCAACACCGGTGCTTACCACCACAGCCCCCTGCGTGAGATATCCACCGGTCAGAGCTTTACCTACCAGTAAAACATCGGGAGAAACGCCTGCCCACTTAGCAGCGAATAGTTTGCCAGTTCGCCCAAACCCGGTAGCTATTTCGTCAAAAATCAGCAGGAATCCACACTCGTTAGCGAGCGCTCGCAGATGCTTGAGACAGTCAGGATGGTAAAATGCATTCCACCGGCGCCATGGGTTCTACGATAATGGCGGCAATGTGTTGAGCAAACTGTTCGGCAAATGCTGTCGCCTGCTGCCTCCATGTTTCCTGCTCGTGAACGTCCACCGTCCAGCATTGGGCATCGCTGTCGTAGGACGCTCGTGGCGGCCTCGGCAGAAAATACTGGCTTTGCACAAGGTGCTCAAAATCCTTGTGCATGCTGTTTTCGGGGTCAGATACGCCCATTGCACCAATAGTGTCGCCGTGCTAGCCCCCGCGTAGGGCTAAAAACCCTCGCCGTTGAGGGCGTCCTACAGCGCTCTGAAATTGAACAGCGAGTTTCAAAGAGACTTCTACAGCTATTGACCCTGAATCAGCTAGAAAGACGTGGTTGAGACCGTTGGGTGTGAGTGCCACCAATTTCTCGGCAAGCTCGACGGCAGGTTCATGGGTCAAGCCACCGAACATGACGTGCGAGAATTTTTGGGTTTGCGTTGCTAGTGCCTCGTCGAGAAATGGATTTCTGTATCCGTGAACCTGGGACCACCACGAGCTCATGGCATCGATAGCGCGATATGTTCTACCGTTTCGATCTTCAAGCACCAGGGTGCTTTCTTTTGCGTGGGTAACCGCGTACATGGGATGCGCATTGAGTGGTGCGTAGGGATGCCACAGCAGTTGCGAGTCCCGCTCCACCAGGGGTTTTGTTGCTAAATAATCATTTTTGAATACTGTTCAAATATGGCACATTTCATCGAAGAACGCACAGTTATTCACGGTCTCAAGCACTAACTTTCACCCCCTGCACCCAGACGGTAGAAACAAAAATGACCGGGAGGCGCCCTCCCGGTCAACTTATGTGCGAAAAATAGCGAATTAGTGCTTGTGGCCGGCTGCTTGACGCAAACCCTCGATAGCCGCAGCGGGATCATCCGCCCCGTACACCGACGAACCCGCCACAAAACAGTCCGCACCGGCTTCAGCAGCGCGCACGATAATCTCTTCAGTAATTCCACCGTCAACCTGCAAGGTCAGCTTTGCATCGGAGCCCTGAATAGCCTGTGCCGCACGACGAATTTTCGGCAGCGTAACGTCCAAAAACTTCTGGCCACCAAAGCCCGGCTCAACCGTCATAATCAACAGCATGTCCAGCTCCGAAAGCATATCCAGATAAGGCTCCACAGCAGTTGCCGGACGCAAAGCCATACCAGCCCGAGCGCCACTCTCACGCAACGTACGCGCTAATTTAATGGGCGCAATGGCCGCCTCAGCATGGAAAGTCACCGACTCGCATCCAATCTCAGCGTACTCCGGGGCCCAACGATCAGCATCCTCAATCATCAAATGCACATCAAAAGGAATAGGCGAAACCTCTTTAAGGCGCTTGACCACCGGCAACCCCCACGTGAGGTTAGGAACAAAATGGTTATCCATGACGTCAATATGCGCCGCATCCGCCGTTTTGATGGCATCTAACTCAGATGCAAGATTGGCGAAATCTGCCGACAGAATAGACGGGTTGATATGGTAACTCATGGATGCTCCTCACGAAAAACTGATGGGTCTACACCAACTTTATCTGTTGATTAAAGGTGCAGAGGCCACTGAGTGTTCAAAACAACGAGTTTCTTGAACACCCAGCAGCCTCTGTCGGTCTCCGCTCTGCGAGCAGCCTAGGTCCACTGCCCTAGCGAGAGAAATCTAGAAATCACCGTCAATATCAGTGACAACAATGACCTTCTCATTAACAAATTCTTTGATACCCAAATCAATGAGTTCGTGACCGTATCCCGACCGCTTAACGCCGCCGAAAGGAATGTCAGCTTTAACACCCGTAGGCTGGTTGATAAAGACCATGCCGGTGTCGATGCGTCGAGCCACCTGCTGAGCGCGATCAATATTGGTAGAGAAGACAGAGCCACCCAAACCGTACGGGGTATTGTTCGCCAGGCGAATCGCGTCCTCTTCATCTTTTGCACGGTAGATCGATGAAATCGGCCCGAAGAACTCGATCTGTGAGGTCTTAGAATCATCGGGAATATCAGTGAGAATCAGCGGCTGGTGGAAAGCTCCTCGCAAAGGAACCTCAACATCCACCTCTTCAACAGTGATACCTTCATCGCGGGCCTGCTGAACCTGTTTCTTGAGCTCATCTAACGCTTGTTGCGACGACAGCGGCGCCAAAGTAGTTGCAGGGTCCATAGGATCCCCCAGCTTAAACTGCGCAACGTGTTTGCGGTACTCTTCTAAGAACTTATCGTAAATCGCATCAACAACAATGATGCGCTTGGACGAGACACACACCTGACCACCGTTCCAGTGACGGCCAAAGGTAGCCCACTTGGCAGCCTTTTCAACCTCAGCATCCTCAAGAACAACAAAGGCGTCGGCACCGCCAAGTTCGAGGGTTGATTTCTTGAGATTCTTAGCCGCAATGGACGCGATAGCCGAGCCGGCTTTCTCCGAGCCGGTCAGTGCCACACCGCGCACACGAGAATCAGACAGAATAGTCTCAGATGCCTCGTGAGAAGCAAACACGTTGGTCAACAAACCTTTGGGTGCGCCGGCTTGGATCAACAGCTCTTCCATTGCAAGTGCTGACTGCGGCACATTGGACGCGTGCTTGAGGACAATAGTGTTACCTGCAGTAATCTGCGGCGCGGTGATGCGGATAACCTGATAAAAAGGGAAGTTCCAGGGCTCAACAGCGTAGAGAACGCCCAGCGGTTCGTTGACAATTTTGACGTCGGTATCACCGAATCCGCGGGCCCTAATATAGCGCGGTGCAAGAATTTCAGCGCCGAACTTTACGTAGTAATCCAGCATCTGCGCGCATAGTTCGACTTCCAGCTCGGCCTCGCCAATGAGTTTACCCATTTCAAGGGTCAGAATTTCAGCGTATTTACGCTTGTTCTCCCGCAAGATTTCTGCCGCTTTTGCCAGTACAGCTTCGCGTTCTTTAAAGCTGGTTTCTTTCCACTGATGAAAAGTTGAATCAGCCTGCGCAATCGCATCTTGAATCTGCTGATCGGTAGCAGTCTCAAATTCTTTGACGACTTCGCCACTGTAGGGGTTGGTAGTTGCATAAGCCATAGCCGTGCACTCCTCGAGTTATATACAAAAGGCTGTTGGAGCCTCTCAAACCTCTTTGTTTGAAATGTAACCTAAATAACACTTTATGCAGAAAGTTTATGAATGTCGAGTGCTTTGTATACATGAGCCACATAGTAAGAGACCACTGCACGTTCACATCATTGAATGTCTTGAACGGGCAGTGGCCCCCATCAGTATCTATACCGAGGTTGTGCTTTATTTCTTTCTAAACAGGGCAAAGAACATCGCATCCGTGCCGTGCACATGAGGCCACAGCTGCGCAGTGGTCTGCTCTGGATGCTTGTCGTTCGGTGCAGATGAGGGATCTTTCTCCCCCGAAAGAACCGAAGTTCCGCTCTCATCAGAAAGCGCCACTTGACGAACAGCTGCACCGGAATCAAGCAACTCCACTGAACCATCGCGCAGAATATCGTTGACGATATTCTGGGTCTCAGCCATATGCGGTGAACAGGTCACGTAGGCAATGAGACCACCTGAACGCGTCACCGATGCAGCCGCATCAAACAGCTCTTTTTGCAACGGCAGAAGATCAGCAATATCGCGCGGTGTTTTACGCCAACGCGCCTCTGGGCGTCGACGCAACGCGCCCAAACCTGAACAGGGAACATCCACCATCACGCGGTCAAAGCGAGGGTTCTCTTCCATGCCGGCAGGCAGATTCTTGCTCTGGGCAACAGTTTTTTCGATAGCTCGACCATCACCCGTCACCACCGTGTAGCTACCCTGGGGCAAGGGACGCAAGGATGCACTCACTAACTTGGCACGGTGTGCAGATGCCTCATTCGCAACCAGCTGAGCACCTCGCTGAGCACCTAAAGCTCCTAAGAGCGCTGCCTTGCCTCCCGGGCCGGCGCAAAGATCTAGCCACATCTTATCCGAGCCTTCAAGGGGAGCCTCTGCCAGAGCCCGCGCTACAAGCTGAGATCCCACGTCCTGCGCACGAACGGTACCTTCGCGAACAGACTCGAGCCTACCCAAATCGCCTGAAGAATACAGCGCTGAGCCTGCTACTAGCTCGCCATCCGTTGCGCCCTTATCTCGAGCTTCATCCAACGACCCCAGCCCCGGTAGTTCTACCAGGTTAACGATAGGAGCAAGGTTATCAGCATCCAGTAGCTCATCAATTTCTTGAGGTGAGTGACCGTGAACCGCAAGCGCCTGACGGAACGCGCGTACCACCCATACCGGGTGGGACTTTGTCAGTGCCATCTTCTGCAAATCATCAGTTGCTTCAGACTCAATGAGCTCACGCCATTCTTCAGCGCTACGCTCGGACACGCGACGCAACACAGCATTAATGAAGCTAGCAGGACCAGCACCAATCACACCGCGAGCCAAACCAACGGTCTGGTTGAGCGCGGCATGAGAAGGAACACGCATCGCTACAAGCTGGTGGGCGCCAAGACGCAAAGCAGTGAGAATTTTTTGGTCGATTTTCTCTAACGGACGATCAACACAGTGCTTAATAATGGAGTCGTAGTAGCCCTGGTTACGCAGCGTTCCATAGGTCAGTTCCGTAGCGAAACCGGCATCGCGATGGTCAAGACGATGCGCGCGAATAGATTTGGGCATCACGAGATTCGCATAAGAATCCTCGGTCGCTACCGCTTGCATCACCTCAAAAGCTACCAGGCGAGCGGCATCAGCCTCGCGTACACGGGCGCTGGGAGCCGCCGCTGAAAAATCCCTTTCATGAGACTTTTTGCGGTTGCGTTCATGGCCCTTAGCATTACGACGCGACGTATCTTCAGTGCGGCGACGCCCGCCACGGTTTGACTGGGAACTTTGGGTATTGCGACGACTTACAGAATCGTGACCGGACTCTGTGCGCCGCTCCTGTCCACGGTTAGCGCCTGTACGCCCCTGTCCTGCTCGGTTCATGCCCGAGCGATTGCCACCGCGCTGCCCAGACCGGGAACCACCGGAGTTATTTCCGCGGTTATTGGAGCCGCGTCCTGCGTTAAATCCGCTCATGCCAGCACAACTTTCTTTTCGGTGAGAGCCGAGCCAAGACCTCGTGCCCAGTCCGTCGCATTCATCATTTTCTTGCCTGCAGGCTGAACCTGGGTCAATTCAAGTGCACCATTTCCGCAGGTCACCACACACTTTTTGGCGATCAGTTGCACGGTACCTGGTTCAGTTCCTGAAACGTCGGCATCCGCTGAGGTCATCATTGCTAGTTTCAATCGCGCATCGTTATATTCGCACCATGCACCGGGTTCAGGACTCACGCCGCGAACCTGAGCCAGAAGTTCCTCAGCGGAGCGAGTCCAGTCGACCTTGCCATCTGCCAGCGTCAGCTTTGCTGCACGGGTAGGCTCCCCCTGCTGGGGTGTACCGTGATCGCCCTGGGCAATACGGTCAAAAGTTTGCGCGAGCAAAGCACCACCGGTTGACGCCAGTCGCATCAAAATATCTCCGGCGGTATCCCCTTCAGCCACCTGAGTTGACTCGCTCAAAAAGACCGGACCGCTATCGAGACCAGCTTCGATCTGGAAAGTGTTCGAGAAAATTTCGCTCTCTCCAGCCATCAGTGCGCGCTGAACCGGCGCCGCACCGCGCCAGTTGGGCAGCTGTGAGAAGTGAAGATTAATCCAGCCGTTGGGCAAAAGATCCAAAGCCGACTGTGGCAAAATCGCACCGTACGCCACAACCGCCGCGATATCGGCGTTCAAGGATTCAACAGCAGATGCGGTCTCTTCAGACCACTTGTTTGCTTTGATAACGGGCAAACCCAGCTCTTCTGCACGAGCTGCCACTGGGGAAGGCGTCATGACGCGCTTGCGCCCCACCGGCGCATCCTCACGCGTTAGCACACCCACGACATCATACCCTGCCTCAATCAAACCGTTCAGCGGCGCCACGGCAATATCAGGGGTTCCTGCATACAAAACTTTGAAAGTCACTTATTTCACCTGCCCAAAAGATCCGAAAGAACCAAATGATGCCCCACGCGAGGGATTAGTCTTCTGCCCACCGAAAGCAGCACCACCGAAGCCAGAAGACACGCTGTTAGCGCGCTCGTCCTGCACAGACGCTGCCACGGAGTCATAATTTGCGTTGCGAATCGCGCGCATGATGCGTTTTTTATCATCGCCCACCACGCGATCAATGAACATCTTGCCGTACAGGTGGTCGGTCTCATGCTGCAACATTCGCGCAAAGAGGCCTTCGCCCTCAATTTCTACCGGAGCGCCGAACATATCGACACCGGTAACTTTCGCCCAGTTCTTACGGGGAGTATCAGAGCTCAATCCAGGCACCGAAAGGCAACCTTCACCGCCCTCTTGCGGCTCATCCCCCACTTCAATGACGGGGTTAATGACGTGACCTTCGCGTCCGTCAATATTGCCGTAAGTGAAAATGCGTTTGGAAATACCAACCTGCGGGCCTGCAAGACCAACACCGTTGACCTCGTACATCGTCTCTAGCATGTCCGCCACAAGTTCTTGAAGTGCCTCATCAAAAACAGTGATGTCATCGCAGACCGTGCGCAATACAGGATCGCCCACGGTTCTAATGGTCAATATCGCCATAGGTAGTTTTATGCTCTTTCTCGTAAAGTCACAGGAATCAAATTTAAGTGTACGCAATGTGAAGGATGCACCGCATCGACAACATCACAAGGCAAGGCTCAGTTAGTTACCGCGTTCAGCAGTGGGTTCCTCGATGGACGATAGAGCTGTTGCAGTTTCTGAAGACGCATCCAAAGCAAGTTCTTCAAGCGACGGGGCACCTTCGACCTCCTGCACGCTCACCGGCTCAACAACCTGCGCCGGATCAACAGCCGGTGGCGTAGCCAACAGGTGCGCCGGTGGCGGAACCACCGGCATCAAATGATCCCCGGTTTCCTCATCCAACAATCTGTTGATTTCCCACACGCGTCGCAAGGCACAGAATTTACGCCAATTTTCCTTAAGAACGTTTGGATTAGCCTGTTGCGGTAACACCTGCGTCTCACCCACAGCAACACCCATCAAAATTGGTGCTGAACCGTACTGCCACGGTTGCCACTGCCCCGCCTCAGCATCAACGAGAGCTTCTTCAGCCTTGACGCCGGCTACCAGCTGCATCACGACCTTATTGTCCAATGGCTTCACACGCCCGCGCTTATCGGTGCCCTTCGTCTTATAGTCGATGATGCACACACGTCCTGCGATTTCAGCGACCAAATCCAAAGTCCCGGCATACCCCACAGTCTCATTCCACACAGTAACTTCAGCTGCTAGCGGTCGAGGACGCCAAGCATCCCACCATTCATCGAGCCGATCGGCATAAGCCTGCTCACCGTGTTGCAGAAGCTCCTCGCGAGTACGTTCCAGCTCATGATCTTTGCCCATGGCCCGCAGAGCAATATTTTCGGCGTAATTGTGGACGCGGTCGCCGCGCGCTGCGGCCTGGTCACGGTAGCGCTCAGAAGCCGATGCAGCATCACGAATAATCGCAAATTTCATGCCGTTAGAATGCATAGGACGCGAAGCACGAGAATCCTCTAAAACAGCCTTAGCCGCCATGTACCCGTGCCATCCCGATAGGTCGCTCGCCTGCTGACCAATAACGGTAGTAATTGACGGTACGAGCAACTCACCGCCCACTTCACGAGCATACATACGCCCAAAATCGGTTGATGTTGCTAAGCGTGGGTCAGTCACCGGTTATATTCCTACCTGCTGCGTCAAAAACGCTCACAATTAATCGACATTTGGCTGTATATGCGCCTACAATCCGCTGTTGACCTGCACCATTTCGCAATCACAATTGAGCGTTGTTTCGTGTGGCAAACGAAAGGGTAGCAAATTGTTTAACAGCGTGTGAGCACAGCTCTCAAGTTTACTCTTGCCGTCAAAGACCGGTCAAAGAAACCGCGGTGTATAAAACAAAAGTCTCAGTGCCACTTTCGTGATACTGAGACTTTTTCGTGGAGGTGAGGACGGGATTCGAACCCGCGTACACGGTTTTGCAGACCGTTGCCTAACCACTCGACCACCCCACCAGGGCTTACCATGTGGCAAGTGATGAAACAAAAGCGCCTCGACTAGGAAGCGCTTTTGTAATCCGAGCGGTTGACGAGACTTGAACTCGCGACATCCACCTTGGCAAGGTGGTGCTCTACCAACTGAGCTACAACCGCATATCAGTGACTCGAAGAAGTTTTTCACTTCGTCGAGCTGACAGGTAAATACTATACACAGGTTTACAGGCATTGCCAAATCGAGAGCGACAATCAATTATTCCGCGTGTTTTCGCGGTTTTTGGGGCACTCAGAGCCGTTTTTAGACAGGTCGGCAAAAATTTATTTTATGTAACCTGCATCTCAAAGTATCTTGGGTCAGCTCTGCTAGTTATCTCCACGCGCAGGCAAATCACAACTTTCAGGTTTTTGCCACCGCCCCAGCAAACGTCCAGTCACCTTTATTCATAGGCGAACCCACTGGGCGGACAAAATAATGGTGTCAGTTCGATCCAGTCACCTCTGCGTACGGACGAACCCCTTCCGCAATGAGGCTTATTCATAAGGGAGGGGCAACCCCACCCCACCAAAAGACAACGGCCCCACCAATGGCAAAATAAGAGGACTAAATCGCCAGAAATAACCTCAAGCCATACCGGAGAGACCGTTGCCCAAC
>NZ_JAAXPV010000026.1 GCF_012396615.1 Rothia terrae
TATTTTCCGCCAAGATGCGGTCCTCTACAAGACGGACCACACGGTCCTTTGCATCCTGGTCAAATTTTCTTGGCATATTCCAGATTTTCCCATCTACTCAAACGGAACAAAACCTGGGACACTTCAATAGGGCTATTGCTTGAAATATGTAGTTCAGACTGTCGAGAAACCAGACAGGGGAGTGTCTGGTATGTGTTGCGCAGAGTGTCCGGAAATACCGACACAATACTGTTCAAAATCTCGACACTAACGTTATTGTCTGTAAACCGGACAGAATACTGTCCAAAAGACAGACACCGTAATGCTTGAAATATGTAGCTGAGAGTGTTGGGAATCTCGACATGATCTTGTATAAAAAATGAACATGATGGGCGGTGTCTGAAATTCGGACATCGTAGTGTCGAAAAACCAGACAGCAAAGTGTCTGGTACATGTTGCGAAGAGTGCCTGCAATACAGACACGATAGTGTCCGCAATCGTGTCACTGGAACGGAAATGCCATGACATCTACAGCCTCTATCTATTTAGTTTGTGGCGTTAACGCCTGCAGAATGCGCACATTTTTACATAACGCCAGCTAGTGGCTTGTTTTTTATGTGCGCATTTTACTTTTCTTGATAAGAAAATGCGCACAGAGGTTTATACTCTAGAAAAATGCGCACATAAATGCGCACATCTGACCTGGGGGAATAGAATAATGCGCACAGAACGCAGAAAAATGCGCACATAAAAAAGTAGCGTTGAGCTGCAGTAAGACAACAATGTGCGCATTTTAGGCCGATGTGCGCATTTTTGAAACCTGAAAAGCAAAATGCGCACATTGGGTTCTCTGACTATGGTGCTGTTGTCTTGGCTTTGCTTGGGCACCCCCCATGGGGGTCGATAGCCCTCGCGCTTATACCGAACACACCCTGGCTGGGACTATCGCCACTAAGTAGCGAGTCCGCCGCGCATTGAAGCCTTGCAAGCAATCATCCGCTGGACCATGCTGAACGCAGCATGCCTAGTGGGATGACGCCGTCAACCAGACAGCGAGTACTGCCGCAGAGACTATACAAACGTCCGAGATTTTTGTGTCGTGCAAAGATGAGAAGCAGTCCACCTCTACTGCTGCGCAGAGAAACCATATATTGCTTACGGCATTGCATCCCTAAAGCTCTGGATGATCTCCACTCTTTTTGAGCGCTGCTACATGCCTCGCTACCGTCGCTCTGGATACTCCAGTTTCCTTCTCAATCTCTAACCAAGAAGGAAAAGTTCCTATTTACTCTAGTTCTCAAGATTTTCTTAAGTGAGGTTTTTACCTACCTGCCTACCGGCAGGGGAACCGTATATTGCTTACGGTATGAGACCCCTAAAGCTCTGGATAATCTCCACTCTTTTTGAGCGCTGCTACATGCCTCGCTACCGTCGCTCTGGATACTCCGATTTCCTTCTCAATCTCTAACCAAGAAGGAAGGGTTCCTGTTTGTACGTACTGGTCGTTGACCATCTGACTAATACGCGACTTCGTCGAACGTCCCTGTGCTTTTTTTAACCTATGTGTCTTTTCAAGTTTCTGGATCTGGCGCTGCGCATATTCGCCCTGTGGATCTGTTTTCCAGCGTTGTGCGGCTTTCTGGCCACCTTTACGCCCCATAGTGGCTAATGCTTTGCGTTCGCTACTGCTCGTCTTTCTAGGCGCATGAGAACCGCTGTATGCGTTGTTCCTAGATTGGGTAACATAGCCTCTAACGCGTCTAGCCATCGTCTGGCGGTCACGCATAGGCGGCATCTCACTACGCCGTCCTGCCGCGCCCACGTGCTGCGCAATGTTGTACGCATGCTCATAGGCATCGATGATGGCCGCATCGGTGAGGCGTTGTCCAGCAGCACGGAGCCGGTGTCCGGTCTTTAAAGCATGGCGGAACGCCGTTTCATCACGGGCCGCGCACCCTTGACTAATCCAAAGGACACGGACGCCGTCGATCAGTTCTGGGTCATATTGATCAAGTCCTGCGCCTATTTCGTTTTCAACATCTTCTGCAAGAGCTTTGAAGGCTTGGGCTTCTTCTCGACGAGCCTTCACTGCATTGATGAGTTCACGACCAGAGCTAAATTGCTGACGCATGTTTTTACCGTACTGAGGGTGTCCAGCCATCTCACGCACCTGCCTTAGAAAGTCCTGGAGGCGAATGACGCGATCGTGTTGGTGATACCAGCGATATGCCTCTACTGACTTACCAGTATAAAAAGGACTACGACTAAAACGGTGCGCAAAGTGCGGGTCATGTGCGAGAAGAGCGCCTAACTCCTGGCTCGTAGCTTTTAGCAGCTCCATATTGCTGGAATGCTTATTTTTGCCGGTATACACCGGGTCAATCAGCCAAATAAACTGAGCTTTACCACTTAGCGGATTAATCCCGGCCCATGCTGGCCCAATGCCTCGCTGGACAAGGGCGAAGATAACGCTTTTAACATAAGCATTGAGATGAACTGGATGGCCTCCAGATTCTCCGGGCTGGTCAACATCAATAACCATAACCGCAGAATATTGCTTATTCGTCAGCATGACGTATTCACATCGACCGAGTTTCTCCGAATCAGTGCGATAAAGTCTCGGAACGCTGCGCTTCTTACCGGTTTCTTCATCTACCACGACACGGTAAGCACTTTGAAAGTCACGGCTGATAGAACCGTGTAGCGCATCACGCCCAAGATGCTGGAGAAGTTTTTCCCGGTCAAGCTGACTTGCCGGAGTATCATCTAGACCTGCGCAATCCTGGCGCACTCTAGATGGCGTACCAACACGCGCACCGGTCAAAGTGCCCGGAGAGGAATCATTAGATAGAATCATGCACATGCTTTCCCCCAGCTACTACTGGGTGATAAGCGAAGGTCACTTGGTTGCCGCCGAGTGGCCTTCTTTCGTCTTTAGTATCTCTCAACTGTAAAACACATGACTGTCATTTTGTGCGAGACACACATAAAGATATGTTTTACCTGCAGTAACAGTGTTTGAAATATATTGCAACAAATGCTAAAACCGCAGAGTATCCTGCATAGATACAAGACATCGACTATGGATCATAGGGGTTAGCGGTACTCATGTGTACTGCCGTCCAAATCAAAGGCTTGGTTGTCACCGAGGCAACCAGGACTACTCCAAGCACCACAGCCTCCAGGACTACAGATAACCAAAGAGCCTTTAAAGAGAAACCACATAGATAAACCCCAGTACTTTCTTCCTCACTGCCAATGCTCACTGGAGTGAACAATCCCTTGTGACTTTTGTCGAAGCTCCGCACAATGGTTATAGGCTGCTTCCCCCCGAACGGCCACTATGTATAAGTTCTAGCCCTGCCTCTCGCCCCTCAGGCAGGGCTAGAACTCGTTAATGATTTCTGAGTCAATCGAATACGAACACTTCAGAGTACTAAGAGTGCAACTCCTACGGTAATCATCCGTTCTCGCCACGTAACTACTAGATGAGGGCACCCCTACCGGTAATCACTAATACAGGGTGCCTATCGTGATGATTACTTTGACTGCTGCTCGTCCTTGGCGGCGACAATCATGTGCGCTAGCACCTCCAGGAACTTATTGAGGTTGCCTGGATCTGCCGTGATGGTTTCGAAGACTTCCTGAGACTCCCGGGCCGCCTGCACGAGTGCGCCGAACCCTTTGTTTTTAAAAGCGTCAGTGCCAGCAACCTGTGAGGGGTTATTTTTCCTGACTAATGCCTGCACAGGGGCTGCTAACTGTCTCCGGCGTAACTGAGCACTCCAGCTGGGATTCGTCTGTTCCACTCACCAATCTCGAACGCCTGCGAATCCAGTTGACATGGCCGGCTTCGTACCATGAGCACCAGCGACTGATCGGTGTTTGGTGGTGTCCGGCCCGTACCGGTCGTCACTGCCTTCGCCGACGTGGCAAGGAAGTCCACGGTTCTCATTAGACCGGGACCACTACTCTCCGACGCGCAGCGACACCGTCCAGCGGGTCGCCCCGCAGCATCGTTTCGCCACGAGGCGCATGTCGGACGCTCCAGCCATCGTCTGCAGCACGCGTGCGATGTGGCTCATACGACCACCCCCTTCTTGCGGAATACCTGCCAGGGGTATACTGTTGACTTGTACAGGTACCCGGTAGGGGTACTACAGAGACACAAGGAGGATACATAATGGCTTCGAACAATTACCAGGTGACGGGCATGACCTGCGGGCACTGCGAGATGTCGGTCCGCGAGGAAGTCGGTGAGATCCCCGGCGTCCAGGACATCCAGGTCAGCGCGCAGACCGGCAAGCTTAACGTCACCGCCGAGGGCGAGATTGACGATGCCAAGGTCCTCGCGGCGGTCGAGGAGGCCGGCTACTCGGCGGTGCGTGTCTGATGAAGGCCGGAGGACGGCTTGCGCTCTACGGGGCCGGGCTGGTGGTGGCGTTCGGCGGGGCCTTCGGCCTTGCCGGCGCCGTCATTCCTGACAGCTTCGTAGCAGCATGGGCAGAAGGAAGTGACGTGAACACACACGGTGAAGGACACGGCGGCGCTGCGCAAGAAACTGCGGAGCCCACTCTGAACGGGGTCTCCGCAAGCGCGGACGGCTTCGTACTTTCCCCAGTCCAGGCTCCCACGGCTGCAGGCGAGGATGGAGACCTGAGTTTCCAGATCCTCGACGAGTCCGGCGAAGCGGTGACCGAGTACACTACCGCGCACGAGAAGGACCTGCATCTGATCGCCGTTCGCACCGATGGTACTGGTTTCCAGCACGTGCACCCCGAGCTTGACACGAGCACAGGCACTTGGTCGGTGCCGTGGACCTGGGACGAGGCGGGCACCTACCGCGTGTACGCCGACTTCACACCCGAGGGCGAGGGAGCCGAAGGGATCACCCTGACTCGCGCCGTCGAGGTGGCGGGCGACTTCGCCCCTGTTGAGACCGAGTCACAGACCACCGACGAGGTCGACGGATACACCGTCTCCCTGAATGGCGACCTTACCGCCGGCACCTCAAGCGAGCTCACCATCTCGGTCGAGCGCGACGGTCAGCCGGTGACCACGCTGGAGCCCTACCTGGGCGCGTTTGGCCACCTGGTGGCGCTGCGCGAAGGCGACCTCGCCTACTTGCACGTCCACGCCGAGGGCGACGAGCCCCAGGCCAGGGACACGGCCGGACCCGAGATCGGATTCGCAGCGGAGGCCCCGACCGCCGACCGTTACCTGCTCTACCTGGACTTCCAGGTCGATGGGCAGGTGCACACCGCCGAGTTCGTGATCGACGCCGAGCATGGTGACGGCTCGCAGACAGACGATTCGCATACCGGCGGCCACTGACCCGCAGGGCCTGGCGTCGCACGAGAGATGAAGAGAGAAGGAAGAGGATGAGTACATTAGCGCCCCCCATCGGTGGGCCGGACATCGAGCTGGAGATCGGCGGGATGACCTGCGCCTCCTGTGCGAACCGGATCGAGAAGAAGCTGAACAAGCTCGAGGGCGTCGCGGCCACGGTCAACTACGCCACCGAGAAGGCCAAGGTCACCGTGCCTGCCGGCTACGATCCGGGCCTGCTGGTCGCCGAGGTCGAGAAGACCGGCTACACGGCTGCGCTGCCCAAGCCCAAGGGCACCACGGCGAACACGTCGGAGACCGAGGCCGGGGAGGAGGAAGACACTGAGCTCACCTCGCTGCGCCATCGGCTAGTCGGTGCCATTGTGCTCACGGTTCCCGTGATCGCCATGGCCATGATCCCCGCACTGCAGTTCGTATATTGGCAGTGGGCCTCACTCGCGCTTGCCGCCCCGGTGATCATCTGGGCAGCCTGGCCGTTCCATAAGGCCGCATGGACGAACCTCAAGCACGGTACCGCGACGATGGACACACTCATCTCGATGGGCACCTCGGTCGCACTGCTGTGGTCCGTCTACGCACTATTCTTCGGAACCGCTGGCACACCCGGGATGACGCACCCGTTCGAGTTCACGATCGCTCCCTCGGATGGCGCGGCGAACATCTATCTCGAAGTTGGCGCGGGCGTGACGATGTTCATCCTCGCCGGCCGCTACTTCGAGAAGCGCTCCAAACGCCAGGCCGGGGCCGCGCTGCGCGCCCTCCTGGAGCTCGGCGCGAAGGAAGTCGCCGTGCTCCGCGACGGCGTTGAGGTGAAGATCCCCACCTCTGACCTCCAGGTCGGCGACGAGTTCATCGTTCGTCCGGGTGAGAAGATCGCCACCGACGGCATCGTGGTCTCCGGCTCCTCCGCGGTGGACGCCTCCATGCTCACCGGCGAGTCCGTACCGGTCGAGGTCCGCGAGGGCGACTCGGTCACCGGTGCCACCGTCAACGCGGGCGGCCGCCTTGTCGTGCGGGCGACCCGTGTCGGTTCGGACACGCAGCTTGCGCAGATGGCGAAGCTCGTCGAGGATGCGCAGACTGGCAAGGCCGAGGTGCAGCGTCTGGCTGACACGATCTCCGGCGTGTTCGTGCCGATCGTCATCGTCGTCGCGTTCATCACCCTCGGCGCCTGGCTGGGAGCCGGATTCCCCGTCGCCGCCGCGTTCACCGCAGCGGTCGCCGTGCTCGTTATCGCCTGCCCCTGCGCGCTGGGACTCGCGACTCCGACCGCGCTGCTGGTCGGCACCGGCCGCGGGGCGCAGATGGGCATCCTCATCAAGGGCCCAGAGGTGCTGGAGTCCACCCGCAAGGTCGATACCGTCGTGCTCGACAAGACCGGTACCGTCACCAGCGGCAAGATGACCCTGACAGATGTGATCACCGAATCCGGTGTGGACCGTGCCGAGCTGCTGCGCTTCGCGGGTGCGTTGGAGGACTCCTCGGAGCACCCGATCGCGCAGGCGATCGCCAAGGGCGCCACCCAGGAAGTCGGCCAGTTGCCCACGCCCGAGGACTTCGCCAATGTTGAAGGCAAGGGCGTGCAGGGCATCGTCGAGGGCACCCCGGTCGTCGTCGGACGCGAGTCGCTGCTGGCCGACTGGTCACAGAAGCTCTCTCCGGAGGTCGCACGGGCGAAGGCTCAAGCTGAGGGTGAAGGCAAGACGGTCGTCGCGATCGGCTGGGACGGTGCTGCGCGCGGCATCCTCGTCGTCGCCGACACCGTCAAGCCCACGAGCGCGGAGGCGATCCGCGGGCTCAAGGAGATCGGCCTGACCCCGGTGCTGCTCACCGGTGACAATGAGGCCGTGGCCCGCCAGATCGCCGCCGAGGTCGGCATCGAGGAGGTCATCGCCGAGGTGCTGCCCAAGGACAAGGTCGACGTCGTCACCCGTCTCCAGGGCGAGGGCAAGATCGTCGCGATGGTCGGCGACGGCGTCAACGACGCCCCCGCGCTCGCGCAGGCCGATCTGGGCCTGGCGATGGGCACCGGCACGGACGTCGCGATCGAGGCCTCCGACATCACCCTGGTCCGCGGCGACCTGCGGGCCGCGGTCGACGCGATCCGTCTGTCTCGGAAGACACTTTCGACGATCAAGACCAACCTGTTCTGGGCATTCGCCTATAACACCGCCGCGATCCCAGTCGCAGCGCTGGGCATGCTCAACCCCATGCTCGCAGGCGCGGCGATGGCGTTCTCCAGCGTCTTCGTCGTCGGCAACAGCCTCCGCCTGCGCGGGTTCAAGAGCGTCGCCACGAAGTGACGAACGAGAACCCACCCATCCATACCAATCCGATACAGAACCCACCCATCCATACGAATCCGATACAGAAGGAACACCAGAAAATGAGCAACTGCTGTAGCACGAACGAGACTAACCCCGCCGCCGAGAACGGTGGACGCGAGAACCTGCTCGGCGGGGGCGCCGATGACATGACCACCTGCCCGGTCATGGTCGGCACCCCGGTCAGCAAGAAGACCGCCGAGGCCGCCGGCCTCTACCGCGACTTCAAGGGCGAGCGCTACTACTTCTGCTGCGCCGGCTGCGGCCCCGCATTTGATTCGGACCCCGCCAAATACGCCGCCAACATGGCGTAATCCACCAGCGTGCCGGGGTGCCGCGGCACCGCTGCGGCACCCCGGCACCTGATCGGAGCGAACCGACATGACCACCCCGACCTCAATGACCGAACCTCACATCGACACCTGCCCGGCGGGAGGCGACGGCGATCCGTCCGTCCACGGATACATCAGCGACAAGGCGACGTACCGCAATCGCCTGCGGCGCCTCGAAGGCCAAATCCGCGGCATCGATCGGATGATCGATGAGGACCGCTACTGCATCGACATCTTCACCCAGATCTCCGCAGCCACCAGGGCACTCGAAAACGTCGCCCTCGGACTGCTCGACGATCACCTCAAGCATTGCGTCCTCGACGCCGCCCTCGCCGGTGGACCAGTCAGCGAGCAGAGGCTCGGCGAGGCATCCGAGGCCATCGCCCGTCTCGTTCGCTCCTGACGCCCGCACACCAAATCGATCACGACCTGCAGCCCAGGAGTTTCCCTATGACCACACAACACGTCCTCATCCTCGGTTCAGGAGCAGCCGGAGCCGCAGCCGCCCGCACTCTCGCCACACGTGACGACGTCCGGGTGACGATGGTGACCCGCACCGGGGAGACGCCTTACACGCGAATGCTCATCAAAGGAATCGCGTTCGGCCCGACCCCGCCGGAGATGATCAAGCTCCCGCTACCTCAGATTGAGGTCATCGCCGACACCGTGCTCGATGTCGATACTACGGCGAAGCGGGTCCAACTGACCTCCGGCGCGCAGGTCTCCTACGACGCGCTCATTGTCGCGACAGGGAGCGTGCCCCGCTCTCTGCCCGCGGGTGTACTCGAAGGCGACGACGTCGGACAAGGCCGGGTCACTGCTCTGCACTCCTTGGAAGATGCCATGGGTATCCGCGATCTGCTGACCAGCCTGGCACGGCCGGCGCGAGTGACGATCTATGGCGGCGGAATCATCGCAGCCGAGACCGCTTCGTCGCTGCAAGCCGACGGACACATGGTCATGCTGGTCTCTCGCAGTTCTGTTCCCGGCATCGGAGCGTTTGGGGCGCCGGTGGCTGAGCGCCTCGCCGCTGACCATGCCGCCAAGGTGCAGACTCGATTCGGTCGCACTCTCCAGCATGTCGACGAAACAGAATCCGGTGTTGCCATCACCCTCGACGACGATCAACGCATCGTGGCCGACTTACTCCTCGTTGCGCTCGGCACGACGCCCGCAGCCCCGTCGCCGTGGACGAACGGCATCGACGTCGATGATCGCCTCCGTGCCGCAGCAGACCACGTCTACGCCGCCGGAGGTGTAGCTACGCATCACGACGAAGCACTGGGCGTCTGGCGCATCGACCATTGGGAAGACGCCGCCGCGCAGGGCACGCACGCCGCACAGGCCGCACTGCACGACCTCGACATCAGCGACGATCCGGGCACCTACCTGCCGCGCAGCCCCTACATGGCGCTGGTCTACGGTCAGATGATCTCCGGAGTCGGGTACACCGCTGGTGCAGACGCCCAGGTGGAAGCCGGCGAGGAGTTCATCGTGCGCCACGAGACCGACGGCACCGTCGTCGGCGTCACCGGCATCGACGCGGTCGGCACCGTCTACCAGTGGGGTCAGCAGCTCCACGGCCTGCAGGCATAGACGATGGCGGGCGACTATACGAGGCAGATCCCGCGGCGGGGTTTCGCGCTCGCGATGGCAGCGACCATTCTCATGATGGCGGCTGCCAGCGCGCCGTCGTTGTTCTACCCCCAGATCGCAGAACAGCTCGGACTCGTCCCCGTCGCCACCACACTCGTATTCGCGGTCTACACCTTCACCCTCCTGGCCGCGCTGCTCTACCTCGGACCGCTCTCCGATCACATCGGCCGACGTCCGGTCGTAACCGCCGGTTCCCTGGCGCTGGCACTCAGCCTGGCCATGTTCTGGTTCGCCGACAGCCTCGCGACACTCCTGGTCGCCCGCGCTCTGCAAGGACTCGCAGCGGGTCTGCTCATCCCGGCCCTGTCGGCGATGATGATCGACTTCGAGCCGCCGTCGCATCCGAACATCGCAGCCCTGTGGAACACGATCGGGCCGATGATCGGTCTCGGGACCGGGGCACTCGGTGCTGCGCTGCTCCTCGATCTCACCCCCGAACCGACAGCTGCGGTCTTCGGCCCGCTCGTGCTCGCCTTCCTCACCGTGGCAGCGACGGTGTGGAGCACACCGGAACTGGTCCCCAAGACCCGGATACGACGTGGCGACCTCCGCCCGCGGTTTATGGTGCCACTGCACCTGCGCCGCATGTTCACCGCCGGTGTGCCCGCGATTATCGCCGGGTGGGCGACCAACGGACTCTTCCTCGCGCTCGGAGCCGGCCTCGTCGGCAGTGAGCTCGGGGGCTCCACGCACACCCACGCGGGCATCGTCATCTTCGCACTGGCGATCTCCGGAATCACCGCCTCGTCCGTCCTGCAGCGGCGTTCCGCCCGCACCATCAGCCTGTATGCGACCAGCGCCCTGGCATTCGGCACCGCAGCGAGCATCGTCGCCCTCGCACTCGGTTCCTACCCGGCCTACGTCGTGTCGGTCGCGATCGTCGGTTCCGGGTTCGGCACAGCGTTCCTCGGGGTGCTGCGCACACTCATGCCCCACACGGCATCGTCGGAACGCGCCGCCGTGATGGCTGTGATCTACACGGTCGCCTACCTGGCATTCGGCGTGCCCACCATCGTCGCCGGGTTGCTCGTGCCGGTACTCACCCTGTCAGGAACGATGACAGTCCTCGGTGCGATCATCATCGCCCTCAGCCTTGCAGCCACCGTCCTACGCCTGCGCATTCCTTAGCCGGCCGCAGATCCGGCAGAGACTGACGACTTCTCCGAACTCCCCACCGACTCTCGCCGCCGAACCGCACCCGACCAAGAAGAGCAGCCATGACCTATGCGATCGCGCTTCCCTGCGCGGACGTCAAGGACCGCGCCTGCATCGACGAATGTCCTGTCGACTGCATCTACGAGGGCGAACGCTCGCTCTACATCCATCCCGACGAATGCGTTGACTGCGGAGCCTGCGAACCGGTTTGTCCCGTCGAGGCCATCTACTACGAAGACGACCTGCCCGACGAATGGTCTGACTACTACAAGGCCAACGTCGAGTTCTTCGACGAATTTGGTTCTCCCGGTGGAGCCGCGAAGATCGGACCGGCGGGCTTCGACCATCCCCTCATCGCCGCATTGCCCATCCAACATGAGCAGTCCCTCTGAGAAGGACAATTCGATCGATTCACGCCGGTACAACGCGCAATCCTTGACTAGTACCCCTGGGGGGTATAGGGTAGGTGTCATGATGAAAGGAGCTGACATGCAGAGGAGACTGCGAGCAGGGCTGGCAGCAGGAGTGCTCGGAGTGACACTCGTGCTCGCCGGTTGCAGCAGCGGAGCAGACGAAGACCAGCAGACCGACCCTTCGGCTACTGAGGAGCAGGGCCACGGCGGCGACAATGCAGAAAGCGGAGATGAGGAAATGGATCACTCGATGGAGCACCCGATGGACGGCGGACCGGCACCCGAGGGTATCGCCGAAGCCAGTGACCCCACATACCCGGTCGGCACAGAGGTACAGCTCACGGCCGACCACATGGAAGGCATGGACGGTGCGACAGCGACGATCTCCGGCGCATTCGACACGTACACGTACTCCGTGAACTACACTAACGCAGGTGGCGGCGACCCCGTCACGGACCACAAGTGGGTCGTGCAGGAAGAAATCGAGGATGCCGGCGACGAGCGCCTGACCGATGGCACAGCGGTGACGCTGCTCGCCAAGCACATGGAGGGCATGGAGGGCGCGAGGGCCACCATCGCTTCGTCCACCGATGAGACGGTCTACATGGTCGACTACGAGACGGACGGCATGAAGATGACGAACCACAAGTGGGTCGTCGAGAGCGAGATCCAACCAGCGCCCTGAGCCGACGTTCGCTTGCCCGGCGACCGGGTGAGCGGCATGGCTCGATGACGAAGGAGAAGAACGATGACGGACCCGAACTCACACCAGCACCACGGTCACGGAACCGATGCACCCGCTCACGGCGAGCATCACCACGGGTCTGTGTCCGCACACGCCTCGGCGGAGGCGCACGGCACGCACGAGGGCCAGCACACTGGACACCAGGGCCACGCCATGAACCACGGGCAGCACTCAGACCACACGGGCCTCGATGAGAACGGTGTCCACGGAGATCACAGCGGCCATGGCGGCCACGGAGATCACAGCGGCCATGGCGGCCACGGGGACCACGTTGGCCAGTTCCGCCGGCTGTTTTGGATCAACCTCGTCATCGCCATCCCCGCGGTCACCCTCTCGCCGATGTTCTCCATGCTGCTGGGCTACGAGGTCCCCGGCTGGGCGGGCTGGGTCGCCGCGGTACTGGGCACCGTCATGTACGTCTGGGGCGGCAGGCCCTTCCTCACCGGCGCCGTCAGCGAGTTGAAGTCCCGCAAGCCCGGGATGATGCTGCTCATCGCTCTGGCGATCACGGTGGCCTTCTTCGCCTCCTGGGCCGCGACCCTCGGGCTTGTCCATCACGAGCTGGAGTTCTGGTGGGAGCTGGCGCTGCTGATCGTGATCATGCTGCTGGGCCACTGGATCGAGATGCGCTCCCTGGCCCAGACCACCTCGGCGCTCGACTCGTTGGCTGCACTGCTGCCCGACGAGGCCGAGCGCGTCGAGGGCGAGAACGTCGTTAAGGTGGCCCCAGCCGACCTCGTTGTGGGTGACGTCGTGATCGTGCGCCCCGGCGGCAGCGTTCCGGCCGACGGCACCATCGTCGACGGCCGCGCCGACATGGACGAGTCCATGATCACCGGCGAGTCCCGCCCGGTCTCTCGGGGCGAGGGCGAGACAGCTACCGCCGGCACCGTCGCCACCGACTCCGGCCTGCGGGTGAAAATCACCGCCACCGGCGACGACACCGCCCTGGCCGGGATCAACCGGCTCGTCACCGAGGCCCAGAACTCCTCCTCCCGCGCCCAGCGGATCGCCGACAAGGCCGCGGCCTGGCTGTTCTGGTTCGCTCTCGGCGCGGCGCTGGTCACCGCTGTCGTCTGGACGCTCATCGGCATGCCCGACGAGGCCGTGGTCCGTACCATCACCGTACTCGTCATCGCCTGCCCCCACGCCCTCGGCCTGGCGATCCCGCTCGTGGTCTCCATCGCCACCGAGCGCGCCGCCCGCGGCGGCGTGCTGGTCAAGGACCGCCTCGCCCTGGAGTCGATGCGGCAGGTCGACGCAGTGCTCTTCGACAAGACCGGCACACTGACCAAGGGCGAGCCCACCGTCACCGGCGTCGAACCGACCGGCGACCTCGACGCCGACCAGGTCCTCGCCCTCGCGGCCTCGGCCGAGGCCGACAGCGAGCACCCGCTCGCCAAGGCCATCGTCGCCGCCGCCAAGGACAAGGGCCTCGCCCTTCAGCAGGCCAGCGGCTTCTCATCCTCGCCCGCCGTCGGAGTCACCGCGACTGTCGCCGGCCAGGAGGTCCGCGTCGGCGGCCCCCGGCTGCTTGAGGAGACCGGCCAGCACGAGGTCGGCACAGCCGAGGAATGGCGTTCTGAGGGCGCGATCATCCTGCACGTCCTCCGCGACGGCCAGGTGGTCGGCGGCCTCAAGCTCGCCGACGAGATCCGCCCCGAATCCCGCAACGCCGTCGACGCCCTCCACGCCCTGAGCGTCGAGGTCGTCATGATCACCGGCGACGCCGAGGCCGTGGCGAACGAGGTCGGACGGGAGCTCGGCATCGACCGCGTCTTCGCCGGCGTCCGCCCCGAGGACAAGTCCGCCAAGGTCGCCCAACTGCAGCACGAGGGCAAGAAGGTCGCCATGGTCGGCGACGGCGTCAACGACGCCCCGGCACTGGCCCAGGCCGACGTCGGCATCGCGATCGGCGCCGGCACCGATGTCGCCATCGCCTCGGCCGGGGTGATCCTGGCCAGCTCCGACCCCCGGTCGGTGCTCTCCATCATCCAGCTCTCACGACGCGCATACGGTAAGATGAAGCAGAACCTGTGGTGGGCCGCCGGATACAACCTCATCTCCGTGCCGCTTGCGGCCGGCATCCTGGCACCGGTGGGATTCGTCCTGCCAATGTCGATCGGCGCGATCCTGATGTCGGCCTCCACCGTGGTCGTCGCGCTCAACGCCCAACTCCTGCGGCGCATCGACCTCACACCCGAAGCCAGCACGCGTTCCGTCCTGGAACGCCAGAAGTAAGGACATGCCCATGTCTGTCGACACCGATTCTCATCAGCACGGATACATCAACGACAAGGAGCGCTACCTCGGCCGTATGAAGCGCATTGAGGGTCAAGCCCGAGGGATCGCGAAGATGATCGATGAAGAGAAATACTGCATCGACATCCTCACCCAGGTATCCGCCCTGACCCGCGCCCTCCAGGGGGTCGCGACCGGTCTACTCGACGATCATCTCAAGCACTGTGTGCTCGACGCAGCGAAGCTCAGCGACGAGGCGGCCGTCGAGAAGATACAGGAAGCCACCGACGCCATCAACCGACTCGTCCGCTCCTAATCCCGGACCCCGAGGCCGCGTTCCAGGACACGGCGGGAAGCCCTCACGACGCCCTCCACGCCTGATCCTCACCGACACGCCGTCCGCCCGCGATGCGCCCACTTTCGCTCAACGGGCCAGGCGAGCCGGCGCCCACGGCGTGCGCTTGCAGGCCGCGGCCGGGCTGCTGCGCATGAGTGCGGTGTACCAACGCCCCGTGGTCCGCTCGACCGCACCCCTACGATCCTCGTCCTTCGCACGCTCCATTCCGACCCCGAGCTGCAGTGCGACGTCACCGTCGAAACCCTGACCGCGACCGTCGACCCCCTGTCCCTCGAACTGCCGGAGACCTCGCTGGCACCCGCTTGGACCAGCGTCGAACCCCCACAACACGGGTGGAGATACATTGCGGACGTGTCCAGTCTGACGCTGATGCGTAGCGTCCGTGCCGGCATCGAGGCCGTGGCCCAAGCACTTCCCGACAAACCCGGCGACGATGTCGCCCGCAAGATCCGGGGCATGGTCTGGGGCACCCCGGACACAGCCCTCGCGTCGCTGCCACAAGGCGTCGCGTTCGCCGCCTACGTCTTCGGGTTCCTCAGCTCCGAAGGAGAGGCCGCGATCTCCACCGCCGGCCGCTGGACGCGGTTGACCCTTCCGACTGGACACGTACTCCTGCGCGGACCCGTCGTCTCTGGCCTCACCTCAATCCGCCGCACCCGGCCACGCGTCTCCGAGTCCTTCAAACCAATCGGATAATACTTGATACCCCATAGGGGTAAAGGGTAGGATTGGTGACTATGAGAGAGGCTGAACACGCGCACGCCACGTATGACACACCGCACCTGGATGCGGCCGGGATCGTGAGTCGGCAGCAACGCGAGTCCGGCGACTTCTACCTATTGACCGGTGTACATGCCGGGCATCAGCAGCAGGAACGCATCCCTGCGGGTTCAACCTCGAACTCGCGACCAAACTGACTAAGGAGGCATTATGCCCCGTTTTTCCCGATTGACCCCTGAGACCGCAGTGGGGAGCTCACGAGACTTGCTCGGCGATCTCGTCGAGCGGCACGGCGAGGTCGGAGACATGGTCTCGACGATGGCGCATTCCCCGGCGGTGCTCGGCGGTTATCTCCAGCTGAGCAAAGCCATGCGTCGCGCCAAGCTCGACCGCAAGGTCAGCGAGCTCGTTTCGATCGCCGTGCAGTCGCAGCAAGGATGCGGAATGTGCCTGGCCTCGCACATCAGCGCGGCACGATCACTCGGGGTCAGCGATAACGAGATCGCACTCGCCCAGCAGGGTACGGCGATGACCGGCCCGGTCGCGGCGATGATCGCGCTCGGCCTCCAGGTCTACCGTGAGCCTGCGTCGATCACCGACGAGCAGATCGACGAGCTTCGGGGGTTCGGGTACAGCGACCGTGAGATCTCTGATGTCGTCGGGGTCGTGTCGCTGAACATTCTCACCGGCGCCTTCAACCTGGTTGCCGGCCTCACGCCGGGCGACTGATCTTGCCGGCGACTTGGCGCCTTGGCCGAGAGGATAGGCAGCGGTCTGCAAAACCTTGTACACGGGTTCGAGTCCCGTAGGCACCTCCACTTTCCGCCGAATCCAATAAGGCACGCGTCGCAGGAAGCGGGCAGTCCACCCTCGGGCGCGCCGGAACCTCTGAGCTTCATTTCGCATCGAGCGACAGATCACACTCGACAATATCGTCATAGAGCGATATAATCGCTATATGACTATGAATCAACAAGAGGGGGCAACCCTCGACGAGGTGGCGACAGCAGCGTACGCCCACCTGTTCCAGGCATTTGCAGAACCGACGAGGTTGGCGATCGTGCAGCACCTCGCCTCGGGCGAGCACCGGGTCCGCGATCTGGTCGAGCACATGGGCCTGGCCCAGTCCACGGTAAGCAAACATGTCGGCTTTCTCGTTGAGTGCGGCCTGGCGACGATGCGCCCGGAAGGGCGCTCCACCTGGTACTCGCTGACACAGCCCGAACTCCTGCGTACCCTCGTCGCCGCTGCCGAATGCCTCCTCGATGCCACCGGCACGCAGGCCCTGCTCTGCACGCACCTGCGACTCCCACATACCCACCACGCGACAGATACGGAGAAGAAGTAGACATGGGCGCAGGACACAATCACGGCCCCGCAGCCAGCGAGACCGGGCACCCTGGAGATTTCCGCAAGAAACTCTGGATCGCATTCTCGATCACCGCGACGATCGTCGTCGCCCAGGCCATCGGCTCGGTCATCACCGGCAGCCTCGCACTGCTAACCGACACCGCCCATGCCATCACCGATGCCGTCGGCCTACTGGTCGCACTGATCGCCGGGACGCTGATGCTCAAGCCCGCCAACTCCAAGCGCACCTGGGGGTTCCGACGTATCGAGGTGATCGCAGCCCTCGGACAGTCGGCACTGCTGCTGGTGGTGGGCACGTACGCCGCCATCGAAGGAATCCGGCGACTGTTCGAGCCGCCGGAGGTGCCCGCAAGCGAACTGCTGATCTTCGGCATCATCGGCCTGGTCGCGAACATCATCGCCATCACCATCCTCGCCTCCAGCCGCGGTTCGAACTTCAACATGCGTGCCGCGTTCCTCGAAGTCCTCAACGACGCCCTCGGCTCACTCGGAGTGATCATCGCGGCGATCGTGATCTCCACGACCGGGTTCATGCAGGCCGACGCCATCGCCGGACTGTTCATCGCCACCCTGATCGTGTCTCGCGCGTTCAAGCTGATGCGCGAGACCACCGGCGTCCTCATGGAGTTCACTCCTAAGGGCCTCGACCTCGACAAAGTCCGCTCACACATCCTCGAACTCGACCACGTCCAGGATGTTCATGATCTGCACGCCTCCACTGTGGCGACCGGCCTACCGACCCTGACCGCCCACGTCGTCGTCGACGACGAATGCTTCACCGACGGTCATGCCGCCCAGATGCTCCAAGAGATCAAAGACTGCGTCGCAGGACACTTCGAGGTCTCCGTCCATCACGCAACCTTCCAGATCGAGACCGAGCACATTGCCGAACATGAACCGGAAGTCAGCAAGCACGACTGAACGCAGCGCCCCCTCCCGGGCTCGTACCGGGCGGGGCGCTTCCGCATCACACAGGTAGGCACTACCCCTATGGGGTACTATGGCCAATTGGCACCACGGGCAGGCACGAGAAGGAATCCCATGAAAAACCTCAGGTCATTGCCGAAGTACGGCGGGAAGAAAACCGCTGCAACCACCGTCGTGATCGGCGCTTTCCTGCTCACCGGATGCGCGGCCGCCAACGACTCACCCTCAGCCACCTCGGCCAGCGGAGCCGAGATTCTTGTCGAGAATGGTCTCGAAGGCCTCGACGTGCGGGAGCTGGTCGAAACGCTCGATGCGATCCCGCTGGACGATCGCACGGAGACCTTGACCACGTCGATCACTGCGGAGATGGTCACGCTCACTGATCAGCACGAGCACGCGACAGAGGTGCGGTTGCCCAGTGACGAGATCTACGTATCCGTTGCCCCGTATCGGTCGCAGACCCATGATTGCTACTACCACAGCCCGACCGGATGCCTGGGCGAGCTGCGCAACGCAGACGTGGCCGTAACGGTGACGGATGCGACGACCGGCGAGACGATCGTCGACGAGGAGTTGAGAACCCTCGACAACGGCTTCGTCGGGATCTGGCTGCCCCGAGGCATCGAGACATCGATCTCGATCACCCACGACGGCCAGACCGTCACCTCCGAACTTTCGACCGTCGGCGACGATGCGCAAACCTGCCTGACCACGATGCGACTGGTCTAAAACTAGCACCACGGGAATACCCCCACCGGGTAGGGTGTTGTGATGTGCGCGCGGTCTATCGCACGCGACGTGTAATAGGAAGGAAAGCAGTCCCATGAGCGAAGTCACCACCGTCGACACCCAGGCCTTCGAAGAGGTTGTGCTCCAGAGCGAGGTCCCCGTTCTCGTGGACTTCTGGGCAGCCTGGTGCGGCCCGTGCCGTGCGATCGCGCCGGTCCTGGACCAGATTGCAGCTGAGCAGGATGGAAAGCTCCTCATCGCCAAGCTCAATGTCGACGAGAACCCCGACATCGCCTCACGCTACAACATCAGTTCGATCCCTGTGATGAAGGTCTTCGACAAGGGTGAAATCGTGCGCGAGATCATTGGGGCGATGCCGAAGCCGCAGATCGAGCAACGCCTCGAAGGCATTATCTGAGGCTCGGCCGTCGAACCGTTCCCGAACTCCGCCGACCGTTGCGCGGCAGTTGATGGTCGCCCGACTCAGCGTGATTGCATACGTAATGCAAGACTGCGCAGTGCAACGAGCGCTTGAAGTGGCAGGACCCCGTTACCGAAGGCGGTCTTCTGCTGATTTGCAGTCAGTCCGCCCATCGTGTCGGTAATCCATCTGACTGGCAGATCCATAAGCCATTCCACGAACTCCGGCGACGGGCGTGGCCCTCTGTCCTCGTTCATATACACCAAATACACGGTTTGCAAGAAGTTAAGCAGTGTCACCAGAAAAGGGATTCTTCCATGGCACTGCCACCAGAAAAAATTGCTCAGCTTCAAGCAGCCCAAAAGACTGCCCAAGACCGAGAAGTTAATCAAGCAAAAGAACTTATAAACGCCCAAGACATTGGCTACACATCCAAACTCTTCGTCCAAGCATTATTTCCATACCGCAAGACCGACGAAGAAAAACGAGTCATAGAGACAGCACAAGGCCGAATCGTTGTCTACGCCGATGGAGGATTGCCCTACGGCAAATATCCCCGACTAATCATGGCCTACATCGTCACCCGTGCCGTGGAAAACGCAGGAAAGCTCAAAGCAGGCAAAATAGACCTTGAGCAAGCAGTCCGCATCCCTCTCGGACACTCCATGAACCACTTCCTCCAAGCCATCGGAGTAACTGGACGCGGCACAGGTGGCGCAACAGGGAACTTGGCCAATATCCGCGAGCAATTATTGCGCCTGGCTGATGCTCGCGTGACCGTCAAAGAGGACGATGGCGTACGCGCACGTGGTAAACACACTCAAATTATGGATGAATGGGACTTATGGTTTGATGCACGCGACCCTAATCAGGGAAGCTTCATCGAGTCCTACATCAAACTCACGCCACAATTTTTCCAGCACATTGTCGAAGCCCCCATCCCTATCGACCTTGCTGTACTACGCCAGCTCACCAAGCCACGGTCAATGGACATTTATATCTGGCTAACGGTCAAGCAGTTTTGGCTTAGCAAAAACAACCGAGACTCCTACCTTTTTACCTGGGACATGATGGCACAAAGCTTCGCCACCAAAGAGCTAGTATCAGGGCAAGACTGGGTGAACTTCCGCAACGAAATCAAGAAAGCCATCCACGATGTTCAGGCGATATGGCGTAATTGTGGAATAAAAGCCGACCTCGATGGAGTCACCGTCACTAAGACATCTCCCTCAGTTGAGAAAAAACCGCCACGTCCGCAGCTGGATTAATACTCATCAACGAGTGAGCGCCCCCTTGTGGGCGCTTTCTTTATGCCCTGGTCAGGCTGCGCATATTTACCAATACGGCTGCGCATATTTACCAATATCCAAGCAGTTATCCACAGGGCTTGAACTGGGATTTTATCTATTTCCCCTGGTCGCTTATAACTATAAACTGTAGAACTATATCCAGCAGGGGTAAACCAACCAGTCAACGCTAACGCTAACTAGTAAATAAGATTCCATCGTGGCTCACGCCCTCACTAACGTTCGGTTGTGCTGCCGCCCAAATCAAAGATTTGGTTGCCACCGAGACAACCTGGACTACTCACTGACCACAGCCTCCAGGACTACAGATAACCAAAGAATCTTTAAAGAGAACTCTCACAAAGGAACCCCAATAATTTCATCCTTACTGTCAATGCTCACTGGAGTGGGCACGCCCTTGTTACTTTTGTCGAAGCTCCGCAGAATAGTTTGTAGACCGCTCCCTCCCCCCCCCCGGACGGTCACTGTCACACTCAAGCCCTGCCTCTAGCCCCTCAGGCAGGGCTTGAGCGATTTAGTGCTTCTTGAGTTGATTCAGCACGAATGCTTCGGCTTCTTCGGTGGCCTGTGTGGACGCTTCCAGCGCTGTAATAAGCGCACGTTGTTGTTGACCATCGAGCCTGTCCCAATCTGCTCGCAGAGCACTGACAATACGTGCGATTGCCATCTCTCCACCACTGAGTGTGCCGTTGTTTGACCCTAACGACGGCACACCAGCTTGGCGCAACAGCTCATCAATTGGGCGAGTCATGACGTTATTGTTGCACACTGCTTCGACATAATCTCCTGGCTTTCGAACAAATGTCTAATAGCCAGAATTTTAAAATAGATCGCCTGGAAAGTGTGGTTTCCGATCTTTATTTTCTGCTGGCCACTGCACCCCATGAAAGGCTAATTCGTCTTTAGTTAGTTGTTCGCCAGCAATGATTTGCTCCAGGAGTTCCTTCTGTTCAGCTTCGAGCTGAATTAAATGGGTAAGCGTAACTAGCAGTTCGTGAAACTGTCTTGACCATTGTGTCGGCCAGCTTGTGGTGATGATGTCATCGAGTGGTGAGGACTTTCTGCCTTTAGGTTTTTTACGGCGATAACCTACCCAGGATTTGATTGTGGAGTTTCCACCCACTGTGTAGTTCCACACGGCTGGTGACACATTCGACCAGCTGCCCTTGCCTAGATAAATAGTTTGGGTTGTCTCGTCGTAGGTAACATCGTCCGGCATTCCAACACCAACGGCAGTGTCATAGGTTGGCAGCGGCAGCGTGCTTTCAACATCAAACAGACTCTTTGCGTTATTCGGTGCGTGCCCACGGTCGCCAAAAGTATGTAGCCAGATAATGAACTGACCAATTTCTACAGCCTTATCCCACAGCTCTACATCGACGGTAAGTGGCACACGATTGCCGCTATAATGCAGTTCTTCATCAAATGCTTCTACATATCCAGGGTGGGCGGAAATACCTGCAATATAAGCAGTAAGTTTTTGTACCGTAATCTCTCTACCGAAGCGCTCCGATAATGCTGTGAAGTGCCCCGAGTTTTGTTCCTAGGCATTTGCCTTGATTTCTATTATCACTTGCGGCGGGTTCTGCTTCCAAAAATCGGTTTCCACCTCGACCGGGGTTCGGTACCCCAGGCTTTGGTGGAGCCT
>NZ_JAAXPV010000027.1 GCF_012396615.1 Rothia terrae
CAAGGATAATAATCGCATTATCAATAGATGACGGGCTGTGGTGGAGCGGGTTATCGCTCAAGTGAAGACCTGGCGGGTTCTTTATTCGGGGTTTAGACGGCCGTTGAGTTTGTATCGGCGGGTGTTTGCGGTGGTGCGGGGGTTGGTGTTTTATGCTGCTGGTCACCCCTTATGAATAATCCTCATATGCTTAATGTGCAGAAATACTTATATTTCGCATTATTTATTATTTTAAAAACAACTTTTATGGATTTGCGCTGTAGTTTTGACTTTTGTTCAGCGTAAATTTACGGAGAGCAGGCGGTATGACCGCCTCTGCACGCAAAAGCGCCCCGCCTCTCGTACAAGAGAAGCGGGGCGCTGCGCTTGCGCCGGAGGCCTAGTCCCTATGAATAAGTCTTAGAGGCATCCTTACCTGTGCTAGAAACTAGCTACGGTGACTTTCGCGTGCCTGCTGCTTAGCTTCTTTAGCTTCAACAATCTGCAGAGCACGGGTTTCCCAGAATTCGTTGGACGCGATTTCGTCGCGACCATCCCACGCGGCGAGATTGGCTTCGGGTAGGTCTTCACGGTGGAAGACGGGTTCTTTGCCAGCTTTGCGCTGCGCCTCGTAGTTCTTGAGAACCTTGATGACCTTGGGCATCAGGAGCATGACGGCGGTCAGGTTTACAACAACCATGCCAGCATTCAGAAGATCTGCGGTGTTCCACAGCAGATCCAGTGACGCGATAGCGCCGAAGAACACGAAGAACAGAACGATCAGGCGGAAGACCATCATCGGTACTTTGTTTTCGGTGACAAAGCGGATGTTGGACTCACCGTAGTAGTAGTTACCGATGATCGATGAGAACGCGAACAGGGTGATTGCGATGGACAAGAAGTGGATAGCCCAGCCACCGAGCTCAGCTGCCAGTGCGGTCTGAGTGAGGGACGCGCCCTGCGCCTCAACACCGTATTCGGGCTTGTAGATGAGAACAACGAAAGCGGTGATGGAGCAGATCAAGATGGTGTCGAAGTAAACGCCCAGTGACTGCACGAAACCCTGCTTAGCGGGGTGTGAAACCACAGCGGTTGCACCTGCGTTAGGAGCGGTACCCATACCAGCTTCGTTAGAGAGTAGGCCGCGCTTCATACCCCACAGCAGTGCACCCATCAGGCCACCAACACCGAATTCACGGATGCCGAATGCGCCCTCGAAGATTGCGAGTAGAACTGAGGGGATAGCGCCGATGTTGAGAATAACAACCAGCAGGCCCAAGCCTACGTAGAGAACAGCCATGACGGGCACGAGCCACTCGGTCACAGAGGAAATCGCGCGAA
Source organism: Rothia terrae (assembly GCF_012396615.1). Taxonomy (GTDB): domain Bacteria; phylum Actinomycetota; class Actinomycetes; order Actinomycetales; family Micrococcaceae; genus Rothia; species Rothia terrae. Next base: position 1,321 of record NZ_JAAXPV010000027.1, read on the forward strand.
TACCGCCGAAGATGATAGCTGCGGTGAGGGCCATAATGATGGCGCCGATGAGCAGGCGGTAGCCCATGCCGTTGGTGCCGGTGACGTCGATGCCGAAGGAGGTTGAGGTTGCGTCAACAATTGCGTTGGTCTGCACTGCTACGAACACGAATGCGTAGGTGACAACGATGAATGCCACAAAGATCAGGCCAAGCCACTTAGCGTTGAGGCCGCGCTTCATGTAGTACGCGGGACCACCGATGTAGGAGTCCTTGCCGCGTTCCTTGTAGAGCTGACCGAGCAGGGATTCTGCGAATGCGCTTGCTGCGCCGACGGATGCAATAACCCACATCCAGAACACAGCACCGGGGCCACCCATGGTGATAGCGATAGCCACACCCGCGATGTTGCCGGTACCCACGCGGGATGCTGCTGAGACGGTGAAGGCGCGGAAAGCTGAGATGCTCTTCTTGCCGTCCTGCTCAGTGCCAGCCGGGTCTTTGAGGATGCGGAACATTTCGCCGAGACCGCGGAACTGAATGCCGCGCGTCCAGATGGTAATGATCAAGCCAACGATAATCAGGGCCGCAAACAGAAAGTAGGTCCAGATGGTGTTGGTGATATTCAAGATGACGTCGGATGCGCCAGCAGTGGTTGCGTTCAACCACTCGATTGCGCCCAAAATAGCGTCCATATAGTGCTCCATATCTGCTTGAAACCACGCCGAAAAGCGCAAAAAATCCTGCGCACAATTTTTTCAGTGTTGCTTCGCTGCAAAGAAATAAGGAGGGGCATTGCGCGCCGATGATGTGTGAGCGCACCCCGTGAAATCGACATGTATGCCGACAATAGTTCGTTTTATTCTCACAGTCGAGAGCGAAATAAGCAATTTGGACACGTGCGGGAAACCAGCTTTTTACATAGGGTATGATATATGACACTTTTTTTGTTTGGGTGGTGTGCTATTTCGAGGGTTCAGGTGGTTGGCGCATGAGGGAGGGTGCAGTGCTGCGCAGGAGCGTGCGTGCTTGACTTGGACTTCGGTGTGGCTAGTAGAGATATGTGAGAAGGCTGTCGGGGATGATGTTGTCGATGGTGTGATGCGCCGGGTCTCGCTCGTACCTCGCGTCACACCTCACGTGTATGATGTGTTAGCGACCACATTCTTGGATGTGGGTGGGCTGCACATTTTACCCCACACACCTCTCACTTTTTTCAAAGGAACAAGCATGACTTACAACGTTGGCAATTACCTTCTCGACCGCCTGGCAGAACTGGGCGTCACCGATGTTTTTGGTGTCCCCGGCGACTTCAACTTGGGCTTTCTTGACGACGTTCTTGAGCATGAAAAACTCGAGTGGGTTGGCAATATGAACGAGCTCAACGCAGGATACGCAGCGGACGGTTACGCGCGCGTCCGCGGTCTTGGTGCCTTGGTGACCACCTACGGCGTGGGCGAGCTGTCATCCATTAACGCCACTGCAGGTTCCTACGCAGAAAACGTGCCCGTTATTCATATTGTGGGCGCACCGTCTTCAGCGGCTCAGAATTCGCACCTGCGCGTGCACCATACTCTCGGTGACGGCGACTTCAAACACTTTATTCGCATGGCAGACGAAGTCAATGTCTCTACCGCAATCTTGCAACCGGCAACCGCGCCTTTCGATATTGACCGTGTGTTGCGTGACGCCGTCGTCCACAACAAACCCGGTTACCTGATGCTGCCTGCCGATGTTGCCAGTGCAGAAATTGATCCGCCGGCATCGCCGCTTGAAGTGAAACTCGCGATCTCAACCAACGCGGCGAAGACTGCCTTTAAAAAAGTTGCTACCGAGTTCTTGCGCGGTAAGAAGACCTCCATTCTTGCGGACTACATGACCGCGCGTTTGCAGGCGACCGATAATCTGCAGCGCCTCATCGACACCACCAATTTTCCCTACTGCACGCTCATGGGCGCGAAGGCTCTTATTGACGAGAACAATAAGCAGTTCGCGGGCCTCTATCTGGGCACGTTGACCGCCGATGAAACTCGCACCGTCATTGAGGATGCTGAGGCAATCATCCTTTCAGCCGTCGCCTTCACCGATACCAATACCGTGGGTTTCTCACACAAGGTCGATATGTACAAGGCAATCAATCTTGGCGCTGAGTCAGCAACGATTGGACGTGAAACCTTCGCGCCGCTGGCATTGGGTGATGCGCTGGATATTCTCACCGAAGTCGCGGTAGAGGCTGGCGCTCAGCCCATGGACTTCACTCCGTTTACTCGCGACGTTGAGCAGCCCGCCGCGTCCGATGATGCCCTGGCCCAGAACCAGCTGTGGGATGTTGTTGCTTCCAACTTGGATGAGCTCAACACCGTAGTGGTCGAAATGGGCACCTCATTCTTTGGCATGGCATCACGTGGCTTCCCCAGGGACGCCCGTTTTATCGGCGCACCCCTGTGGGGTTCGATTGGCTACACCCTGCCTGCTCTTCTGGGCGCGGCAGTGGCTGATCGAGACTCTCGCGGAGTGCTCTTTATTGGCGATGGATCCGCACAGCTGACCATTCAGGAACTCGCTACCGTGGTGCGTCAGGGCCTCAATCCCGTCATCTTCTTGATCAACAATGACGGCTACACTATTGAGCGCGCTATTCACGGCAAGAAGCTCTCTTACAACGACATCGCTCCTATGGATTGGCAGAAGGTGCCCGCTGCGTTTGGCGCCACCGATGAGAACGCGGTGGTTCTGCGCGCATCCACCGTCAACGAGCTGTTGGAGGCCTGCGCGGTTGCTCACCGGGAAAAAGACAAGATGGTCTTTATCGAAGTCATCACCGATAAGGACGATATGCCCGAGACCCTGCGTAGGTTCGGTTCGATGGCGGCAGCGGCAAACAAGCTGGTGGAAAAAGAGTAAACAGATCTAGCTCTCGGTAATACGACCTAGGTTGTACGTATGAGCGCAACTGCGCTTTTATAGCTGAGTTCGATTACTCTTAACCTTAGGCAGACTACTTATAAATGCTGCATCTACACTGCGGTAAGGCGGTACATATGAAAATCCTTTTGACGGGCGCATCCGGCTACATTGGCGGAAACCTGCTCAAAGAGCTGAAGAAAAACCACGAGGTTATCGCGGTTTCACGCAGTACCAAGAACAAGGAAAACGAAGCAAACGTTACCTGGGTAGCGGCGGATCTCTTCGCTCCTGAAGATAATGAACGCGTCATGAAAGACATTGATCTGGCGGTTTACCTGGTGCACTCCATGCAGCCGCAGGCAAAGCTGACGCAGGCGAAATTTGAAGACATGGACGCTCTCCTTGCTGATAACTTCGCGCGAGCAGCGGCGAACAACGGCGTCAAGCGCATTGTGTACTTGAGCGGTATCGTCCCCGATGATGAAAAGCTTTCGCGTCACCTTGCTAGCCGTCTAGAGTGCGAGAAGATTCTTGGTTCTTTCGGCGTTCCCGTGACTACCTTACGTGCCGGTTTGATTGTGGGACCGAAGGGTTCGTCCTTCCCGATTCTGCAGTCACTGGTAGAGCGTCTGCCCGGTCTGGTGCTGCCCTCCTGGGCGTATAACCGTACACACCCGGTGGCTTTGCGCGACCTCATCGACGGTCTGCTCGCAGTGATTGAGCGCGAAGACCTCGGCCAGCAGTCCATTGACATTGGTGGGCCTGAAGAAATGAACTACCGCGAGCTCTTTGAAGAAACCGCAGAAGTTCTGGGCAAGAAGCTGCCCATGGTGGATCTGCCGATTATTCCCGTCTGGCTCTCTAAGGCGTGGGTCGCCCTCATTAGCGGTAAGCCGATTGAGATGGTCGGTCCGCTGCTCGATAGCCTGGCGCACGACATGGTGATTACTCCCGAACATACCGTAGAGGGAATTACTAATGCGCCCACGCCTTTTAAGGAAAGCGTGCGACTGGCTACCGAAAACCAAGACTCACTGGGCTACACGCTGCCCAGCTTCTCACTCCCCTTGAAGAAGGACGTTGAGAACCCTAAGAACGATGTGAAGTCCATTCAGCGCATCACTATTCCCGAGCGCTGGTCGGTGCAACACACCGCGAGCTACTACCTGCAGTGGCTCTCACGATCGAGCCTGAAAATCGTGGGTACCAGCGTCAACGACAATCACGCTGAGATTCGCCTGCCTATTCTCAAAGACCCGATTCTCACCCTCGACTACTCACCGGAACGCTCACGTGAGGACGCCGTTACCTACATGATTAGTGGCGGACGCCTGGCGCGTGTTCAGGAGGGCGGACGCGCTCGCTTGGTCTTCCGTCGTGTGCTGGATGAAAGCCGCGTCATTATCGCTATTCATGAGTACGAGCCTGCACTGCCGTGGTTTATCTACACTCTGACGCAGGCGCGGGTGCACCTGGTGGTCATGACTGTCTTTGGTTACGAGACAGGGGCGCTCGCAAAGTACTATAAGCTACGTGAGAAGCTTGGCGCTCGCAAGGCGCAGGGCAGGCATGTAGCGGCGTAGGGTTTTGAGAACCCGAGATGGGCTAGTCGTGGCGGATGCGAGATAGCGAGCATGCAAAGAGCCGCGGCTAGAAAGCCCGCCAACCAACTAGCCCACCAAATCATAAAGAACGCGCAGTTCCTTAGTACGCGAAAGGGGAGGGATGTACCGTTTTTTAGCTTAAAAACGGCCCATCCCTCCCCTCTCGCGCGTTAGGCTCGCTAGCCAATCAGCACCAGGTGCACCACCACATCCACAATCAGCCCCAGTGCTGCCAGTGCGCACGCTACGGGGATTAGGACGCCAACCACCGGGCGAATCCGCGTCCACACCTTCTCAAGCCAACGCGCGAAAGCGCCATGCTGCCCCAACGCTACCGCCACACACAGGGCAAACAACGGAACCTGCGAAATAATCGCCCACAGGCTCAAACCCACCACCTGCACGGCAAAAGGCTGATGCGACGACAGCGCAACGGTGGCAACAAACGGCACATCGCTGGTCACCAGAGCAATAAACCCTAACGCCACCGCAATCAGCCCCGCCGCGGTGCGGGTCTTCTCTTCTTTCTCGCGTCCGCGCTTGCGAAAACTGATGACCGCGTATACCAGCAAACCGGCGGCAACCGCGAGCTTCAGAGCAACCGTCCACAACCCGGAGTGCAACAGCACATGCAGTATCTCGTGCCAAGGAATATCGCGGATGCGTTCGCCCACCACCTTAGACAGCACCAGCCCCCACACCGCCGTGCCACCAATAAGCACCGCCCCAAAAGTCAGGACGCTAGCACGCGGCTTTCGCACGGCGGGGTTGGCTAAGAACACCGCGGCAATCAGCGCAGGCGCGGGGTCAAAACCGCCGAGCGACAGCGGCAGGACGGTGAGCAGATAGTGGAAGGCGTCCATCGTTTTCTTTCTTGCCGCGAGAGGGGAGGGATGTACCGTTTTTTAGCCAAAAACGGTACATCCCTCCCCTCTCGCGCATCTAGTTTTACTCAGCGGGCTTGACGAATGGGAAAGCGAGCACACCGCGAATCTGGGTCTGCGTGAGTAGCATGACCAGGCGATCGACGCCGATGCCCAGACCACCCGTGGGCGGCAGACCGGTTTCGAGTGCGTAGAGGAAGTCCTCATCAATCTGCATGGCTTCAAGATCGCCAGCCGCTGCCTTAAGCGACTGTTCGGTCAGGCGCCTGCGCTGCTCGAGAGCGTCCGCCATTTCAGAATAGGCGGTGCCGATCTCCATGCCGTTAATCACCAAGTCCCAACGTTCAACCAAGCCGGGCTTGCTACGATGCGGGCCGGCAAGCGGTGAGGTTTCAACAGGGAAGTCCGTGTAGAAAGTAGGTGCCACAGTGTGTGCTTCAACGAGCTCACCGTAGAGTTCCTCAATAACTGCGCCAGCACCCATGTCATCGCGCACGTGAATTTCATTCTCGCGGGCAAGACGCAGGAGCACCTCAAAGTCGGTATCCAGTGAAACCTCAAAACCCACGGCTTCTGAGAGCGCATCCAGCACACTGACCACGCGCCAGGGACCGGAGACATCTGTGAGCACGCGCTCGGTGCTGTTCTTCGCACCCAGCGGCAGTACCTCGTCGCCAAAGGCCGCGTACGCCGCGTTCTTAATGAGCATCTCGGTGAGCAGGCGCATCGTCGTGTAATCCGCGTAGGGTTTATACGCCTCAAGTACCGTGAATTCTGGGTTGTGGGTGGCGTCCGCACCCTCGTTGCGGAAGTCGCGTCCTAACTCGTAGACAGAACCCATTCCGCCCACCACTAGGCGTTTCAAATATAGCTCGGGAGCAATACGCAAGGTCAGGTCAGCACCGTAGGCGTTGATGAAGGTCTTGAACGGACGCGCCGACGCACCACCGTGCACCGTGTTCAGAATCGGGGTCTCAACCTCGGTGAAGCCATCTGAATCCAGCGTCTTGCGAATAGAGGTAATCGTTGCCGAACGCACCTTCAAGTTTTGCACCTGATCGGTGTTCACCAACAGGTCGGTGGAACGACGGCGCAGGCGAGACTCAGGATCGCTAAATTCATCAAACGGAATAGGATGCAACGACTTAGACGCCAACTGCCAGCCGCCAGCAATCAGCGAGGGTGTGCCGTTGCGCGAAGCCCCCAGGACGCCCGTGAACGCCGCAATATCACCGGTATCAAGGTTGCTAGTGAGTAGCGCGAACTCGGTGGCTCCCAGGGCGTCACGCTCACAGACCACCTGTGCGGTAGAAGTACCTTCAATCAACTGCGCAAAAGCAACACCGCCGTGCACGCGTACTGAACGCACGCGTCCTGCCACAGTGAGCTGCCGCTCTGGCCCGCCCACCGCTAAAAATTCAGCGAGCTCTTGCACGCCGAAACGTGCACGCAAACCCAGCGGGTAGGGGTTGTGCCCCGCCTCGCGCAACTGATTGAGATGGCGGATGCGATGGCGCGTCTGATCAGACCAGCGCGGTTCAAGATCGGCAGCTACGACGCGGCGACGCTCAATAGCGCGAATCTGCGCGATGGAATCATCATCGAGCACACGCATCGTGCGGTCTTGAGCAGACCACCACTGCGGCAAGAAGCCCTCGGCAATACCAGCCGCGATACCTACCTGCACCAGCGAAACCGTCGAATCGGTGCACAGGTAACGCGGCAACCACTCGGGCGCGAACTTCTGGTTGAACTTATACAGACGTTCCAACTGCAAGAAGCGGTCAAAAACGCCAAGAGTGCGCGATGCCAAACGGGTAGTGGGGCTAGCGCCAAAGTGCTCAGCGTTTTCAAAGATGCTGCGGAACATCGCGAAGTTCAGCGACACCTTAGAAACGCCGAACTCCGGTGCGCCTTCCATGAGCTCAGCAACCATGAACTCCACAATGCCGTTGGGCGCATCGGGGGAGCGGCGCATAACATCCAGCGAAATACCCGTCTTACCCCAGGGCACAAACGAAAGCAGACCAACCATCTGGTCGGATGCATCGTGGGCAGCAACAAGAATTGAGCGAGCATCGGCAGGGTCGCCTAAGCGTCCTAACGCCATCGAGAAGCCGCGCTCGGTTTCACCGTGACGCCAGCTATCAGCATTCGCAACCAGCGATGACAGCTCAGCCTCAGAAAGATCACCGTGATAACTCATAGTGACGCTGTAACCGCCCTTACGCACACGGTTCACCGCATGACGCACCTCGGTCAGCGAGGTGTTATTCAGGCTGAACCGGTCGGTGTAAAGCACAGCCTCATCACCCATCGACACCACGCTCAACCCGGCATTAGCGTAGGCACGCGCACCGTCCTCACTTACACTCAGCGCAGCGGGAACCCAACCGTACGTACGCGCGTTCTCCCTCCACTGCTCAATCGCATCGGCCCACGAACCCGGATTACCCACCGGATCACCGGATGCCAAACACACCGAATTAATGATGCGGTAAGACACCGCTGCCTGACGGTCAGTTGAGAAAATAAGAAGCTTCTCACGACGCGTCGCAAAGTACGACAGAGAATCCTGCCCACCAAAATCCTGCAAAAGGGAACGAAGCTCAACCTCGTGCGCAGGCGTCCAACTGTGATCGCTGTACGACTTCGCGGGCGACCGCAAGAACACGAAAGCTGACGCCAACAGCGTGATACCCAAAAGCGTCGATGCCACCTGCAACACCCAGTTGGCGTGCGGTGACGGCGGGCGGAAACCCGGATCAATGCCGATAGTGTGCAAGAAAACCTGAAGCTCCGGCAGACCCTGCGACTCAGACGCAAACCAAGTGAACACACCCGTAAGTACCACACCAGCCAGCAACACCAGCGCCGCACTCAACCACGCCGAACGGTGGATGCGAGCAGGAAAAGCCGGGCGCGCCCGCCACAAAAAGACCAGCGCAAACAGCGCAAAGAGCATAGAGAAAATATCAGCCAGCGGATTGCGGAAAGACAGCTCAGAGAAAAGTTCTGTGGGCACCGCAAAATTAATCAGCGCGGTCAGCGTACTAATACCCGCAAGAAAACCAATAACCTGAAAGAACATCACCGCGTACAAGCCAATGCGCTTACGACGAATCAGCGTAGAGGTAATGAGAAACAAAATCGCGGCAGACAACAGGGTATGCGTCACCGGCATATTCAGCAGGCTAAAACCAGCCTCCCACCACATGAAACCCCTGTGACCGCGTAGCGGCGACAGCAACCACGCAAAAAATGAGATAAGAGTTCCAAGAGCATATAGCCCGATGGTAATTCTTGCGGTTCTCTCTCTACCTCGAGAGGTCTCTACCGGCGAAGGATGCTTCATGGTGTGGCTTTCAAAATGGGGAACTTAACAACCACATCATAGACCGTTCATAGGAACAGGGACACGGTTTTGTAGAACCCCCGGCAACCCAACAGCATTCATACGGTATTTTCCCAGCTAAACCGTGCACTCTATTGAAAGAATTATCGCGCGCACGAAAGAAGAGCCATGGATATTGCCGGTCCCGCATTCGTCTGGGGAATCACAGCGGTCACCGCCGTGGTACTTCTCATCGCCATTTTCATTCTTCCCCGGCATCGCGGCCCCGGCATCGGCAAATACTTGACGCAGGCGATAGCGCTGATAGTGAGCGTCCTTCTGTGCATCAGCACCATTGGCGCGTGGCTCAATAAAGAAAACCAGTGGTTCACCAGCTGGCAAGAAATCGTCAGCCCCGAAACCTCGCAGGACGCATCCACCCAAGACTACGGTGCGAAAGAAACGAAGGCCTCTGCTGCCGTTCCCGCGGTAGAGCAGGTAGCTACCGCTGTGCAGAAAAACCCGGCGTCCAACTCTTTTTTCGGCTCGCAACTTTCACAGGATGACTCCAAAGGCCAATACGTAAAATTTGATGTGCCCGGTAGTGTCAGCGGCAAAACCATGAGCGTGACCGCCTGGCTACCGCCGGGATATATGAGCAATCCCGATAAGTTTTACCCCGTCATCATGGGGTTCCCAGGTTTTCCCGGCAGCCCTAATACCTACCAGAACACCATTGACTACGGGGCACTTCTGCGCGATAAAAACACCAGCGGTAATCTGGCAAACACAATTCTGATTGTTCCCGACGTTTACCCCGGCAACTACGACAGCGAATGCGTGGACGCCTCTGGCGATAACACCCCGCACACCGAAACCTTCGTGACGCAGGACCTGGTGCCCTGGATTAAAACTAACCTGCGCGTCATCGATAGCAAGGATGCGTGGGCAACCACCGGTTATAGTGCCGGCGGCTGGTGCGCGTCCATGTTCACCGTGAAACACCCCGATATTTTCAGTGCGGCGCTCGTGCAGGCGGGCTATTTTGAGCCGATTTACAGCGATAACCAGAAGTGGCTGGACGACCACGACCCCAACTACATGCTGCCCGATATTGTCTCGCGCACTAAACCCGACGTCGGTATTTTCTTCTACACCAGCGACGACGATGATCTGCCCAAAGACACCCTGCCCGCCTTCCGCAAAGCAGTCCAAGCACCCACTGAACTCACCATCTCAACGGTGCCTACCGGCGGGCACCGCGTAGAAGTCTGGGTGCCGGGCATTAACCTGGGGTTGGACTGGCTGGCGCAGCGCTCAGGATATTTCGCGAAATAGCTGGCGGGCGGTTTTCCGAGCTAGCGAGGAAACAAAAATCGCTCGCCAGAAAGCCCATGTGTTTACTTGCGCGCGGTGTATTTTCAGCGGGTACGTTTCTTAATGTGTGAGAGGGGCTAGCCGTGGCGGATGCGAGCTAGCGAGCATGCAAAGAGCCACGGCTAGGAAGCCTACCGGTTATAACTCGACCAACCCGCCATTGTTATCGGTGAGATATTAAATGCGTGAAAGGGGAGGGATGGGCCGTTTTTAGCTAAAAAACGGTCCATCCCTCCCCTCTCGCGGAAAATGCTAGCTCGGAAAATTGCGGTGAATTCGCTTCGCTCATCGCTTTTTCGCTTCGCCGCTTACGCTGTGCTGAGCGCTGACTAGCAATTTTTATTTCCGCAGTGCGGAAAATTGCTAGTCAGCCCTTTTCGCGCCGCCGCCTAAATGAGAGCCGTTGTCGGTGAAGGCATCTGGAATACCGTCCTCATCGCTGTCCAAGCTCTCCTTCTCAGTAAGTTCCTTGTAGTGCTTGTTACGACGCGACAGCACCAGCGAACCCAAAATAGCGGCAGAAACCGAACCCACCAGAATCGCGATCTTCGCGTTTTCAGTGTGCTCAGAACCCGGGCCGAACGAAAGCTCAGCTACCAGTAGCGAAACGGTGAAACCGATACCCGCGGTCATCGCCAAACCAATGACGTCCACCCACGCGATATCCGGATCAAGGTTAGCCTTGCGGAATCGGGTAACCAGCCAAGTCGTCAAAGTAATACCGATGGTCTTACCAAGAACCAAGCCGAGCATAATGCCCAAAGCAACCGAGTCGGTCAGCGCCTTTGCCAGGCCGCCGAAACCGCCCATCGCCACACCGGCTGAGAAGAACGCAAACACCGGTACGCAGAAACCCGTAGAAAGCGGACGCAGGCGGTGCTCAAGAACCTCCGCCAAGCCAGCGGGCGCATCCGCGGCACGTGACTTTTTGTTGTACACCACTGGCACGCAGAAGCCCAAGATAACGCCCGAAATGGTCGCGTGAATACCTGACTCCAAGAACAGTGCCCAGGTGACGATGCCCAGAGGTAGCAGAATCAACCAGGATGCGAGTGGCTTGAGGTGGAACATAGTCTCACCTTTGTGCGCGATCAACCAGAACAGCGCAATCGGAATCAGCGCCAACAGAAGGTAAGTCAGTTTGAAACCGGTGGTGTAAAAAATCGCGATGATGAAAATCGCGATGAGGTCATCAACCACAGCGAGCGTCAGCAAGAAGATGCGCAACGCAGACGGCAACGCCGTGCCCACCGCTGAAATAACCGCCACAGCGAACGCAATATCGGTTGCTGTAGGAATAGCCCAGCCATGCAAGGCAGACGGGTTGCTGAAGTTAATCGCCGCGAAAATCAGCGCGGGAACCGCTACACCACCGAACGCAGCAGCGATAGGGACGATAGCCTTACCGGGATCATGAAGGTCACCGACCACAAACTCTTTCTTCAGCTCAAGGCCGGTCAGAAAGAAGAAGACAACCAGCAGACCATCTGCAGCCCACTCAGAAACCGTCATCATCAGGTGGTGAAAACCTGGAACATGGGCGCCAACCTCGGCGTCACGTACACCGAAGTAGAAATCTGCCGCCGGAGAGTTTGCGAGTATAACGGCGAGAACAGTGGCAACAAGCAGAATGAAACCGCCCACCGTTTCTTGGCGCAAAATCTCCGCCACGCGGCTGGACTCAGAATAAGAGCCGCGGGAGAGCGTCTGGTTATGAGGTGCTGAAGAATTAGACACTCACATCCCCTTTCAATGTACGAACGTTTCTTTTTACTTTATGACCGGGAACGTAAGTAAGGGTGGTTTTTTCGCATGTTGGGACGAAGTGTGACACATTCAGCGTTTGCGCGAGAACCTGGGGGTGAAGATTTCGAGGGGCAAGGAAGTGAAACGGTGAGCTTTCTGGTGAGCGGTTTTTGTTTCCTCGCTCGGAAAACCGCTCACCAGCCCCTCTCGCGGTCAATTTAATTGCTAGTCAGCGCGCTTCGCTCCGCCGCCCAGTGAGGCACCGTTGTCGGCGAAGACGTCGGGGATACCGTCGGCATCAGCGTCCACAGATTCTTTCTCTGCAATCTTCTTGTAGTGCTTGTTGCGCAGGCTCAAGATGATTGTGCCTAAAACAGCTGCGGTGACCGAGCCGGTGAGGATCGCTACCTTCGCATCATCGTTGTGATCAGAGCCAAGACCGAATGAGAGTTCGGCAATCAACAGCGAAACGGTGAAGCCGATACCTGCCAGAGTTGCCACGCCAAAGACGTCCACCCACGCGATATCAGAGTCGAGGTTTGCGTTCTTAAAGCGGGTAACCAGCCAGGTGGACGCGGTAATGCCGATCATCTTGCCAAAGACCAGTGCGAGGACGATGCCGTAAGCGATGGGCTCGGTGAGCGATGAGGTAAAGCCGTTCCAACCGCCGAGTGCTACACCCGCTGAGAAGAACGCGAATACGGGGACGCAGAAGCCAGCGGAGAACGGGCGGATGCGGTGTTCCATGACCTCTGCCAGTCCGTGGTCAGCGTCTACGGCTTCTGCGCGCTTGTTCATGCGCACGGGAATCATGAAGGCGAGAATGACGCCCGCAATGGTTGCGTGAATACCCGAGTTGAGGAACAGCGCCCACACGATGAAACCGATGGGGAGCAAGATGAACCATGCTGCTGCGGGCTTGAGATGGAAAAGCTTTTCGCCCTTGCGTGCGATTAGTGCGTAGAGAGCGATGGGGATGATAGCCCACAGCAGGTACTGGATTTTGAGGTCTGAGGTGTAGAAGAGGGCGATGATGGTGATAGCGATGAGGTCATCAACCACTGCCAGAGTCAGCAAGAAGGTACGCAGTGCAGACGGCAGGTGCGAGCCGATGACGGCAAGAACAGCTACCGCAAACGCAATGTCGGTAGCCGCCGGAATAGCCCAGCCACCGCGCGCCTCAGCAGAGCCCGAAAGGTTGATCAAGAAGTAGATGATTGAGGGCAGAACGACGCCGCCAGCTGCTGCCACCATGGGCACAAGCGCTTTGCCAGGGTTGCGCAAATCGCCAATCACAAATTCTTTTTTGAGTTCTAGACCAACGAGAAAGAAGAAAATCGCGAGCAGGCCGTCCGCTGCCCAGTGACCGATTGAAAGCTTGAGATGAAAGTCGCCGATATCGCGTCCAACGTAGGCATCGCGTAGACCGAAGTAGCTTTCAGCGGCACCACTGTTCGCGAAAATGAGGGCAGCTACGGTGGCGGCTAGAAGCATCATGCCACCTACGGACTCTTTGGCAAGAATTTCGCTGATGCGCTGGGATTCGCGGTAGGTACCGCGAGAAAGAACGGTGTTCTGAGACATAGTTCTCCAAACGGGAAGTCGACAAAATATGTACTACCCGCTTTGCCCCTTCTCGACCCGCAGTTTCACGGGCAGACCCCTAGCCCTAAGAGCCAGTAGTAGAAAGAGAAAAACGGGTGCCGACCAGACTTCCCGGCACACCTGAACGCACAATTCTACCAGCTGAGGGGTGATGTGACCACAGGTTTTGAAGAGCGCACCGTCTAAAAATAAGGGAACGTACGGTTACTCATATTTGAAAGTCACAATGGATTTTTTCACGTATCACTAGGTAAGGAACGCCTAAGTGTTTTAGTATTAGGTAGTTATTTTTAATGAAATAACTTTTTAAATCAGCACTTCAGGGCGTCTTTTAACTCCCTAAAGAACCACATAAAGACAGCTCGATAAGAACATACGAAACGGAGCACTTAGTGAGCAACCAGCAGGACGTCGAGGTCAATCGCCCGGTGGATAGCACTCCCTGGCTGACCGATGATGAGCGTGATGCGTGGCTGTTCCTCAGCTCCGTCATCTTCAATCTTCCCGGTGCTTTGGAGACTCAGCTGGAGCGAGATTCAGACCTGAGCTTTGTGGAATACATGGTTCTTGCAATGCTGTCTGAGGCTCCGGAATCACGTTTGACGATGACTGAGCTTGCGCGCCAGACCAACACTTTATTGCCTCGCCTATCACGCGTGGTTACTCGCCTTGAGAAGTATGAGTTTGTGGAGCGTACCGTCTGGGCGAAAGACCGCCGCGTGAGCATCTGCCACCTGCTTCCTGCAGGACGCGAGAAGATTTTAGAGGCAGCTCCCGGGCACGTTCTTGAGGTTCGCCGTCAGATTTTTGATCGTTTGAATAAGCGTCAGACGGTGCAGCTGGCGAAGATTGGTGAGGCCATTTTGGGTGGTAAACCTTCTGAGATTATTACCGTCAAGAAGTCGGTTATCGAAGAATAAAAGAATTTTTATCAAAGGCGTCGTTTTGAATAAAAGCGGCGCCTTTTATTTGTGCAAAAAATATATTACTGATGCGTTCATTTATGTAACTAATGCTGTGGCATTCTCTAATTCTGGTTGGCCTACTCTAAGGGGTGAATCCGCTCTGATTAGCAATGATGCCGTGGGGTGGAACGCTGAGGTGATAGTGCGCGGTTTCATGCATTATGAACCATAAAATAGTCATTGGTTTACCAAGCTCATGCGCACGTTATATTTTTACCTCACGTTTCTATCAAGGAGGACTTTCACTTTGACCCCCCTGGTTGTTGCCCTTATTTTTCGGCTGAAACGTCAAGCCATGCTGAGGCGAACCGACTGCTTACATTTCTAGTTCCATGAGAAGAACACTGTTTCAAAAGAGCTCATCAAAATCCAAGTTGTGAGAATATCTCTATCGCATCACAAGTAGACCCCCTTTATATAACTCCTCAGCAAGCTTTTCAAAGTTCCACCGTTCACCACTGCAGAGCTGATTACCACCATTGAGAAAGCATCAGAGAAGGTTCTATCTCCCTGCTTCCCTTTTGACAGAAAACCCCTACTACTGACCCCCTCGTGATGAATGAGGCTCTCGCACCCAACTGAAATGACATTCGATAAACAGAACCAAATTTTCGGGTAAGACGTAAAAATGAGCATCAACTACCAATACATATGCACCTACAGTGAAATTAATAATGCGCACTGACCTGTTGTTCGGAGGACCGCAAGGATGTCACGCATTCCAGATCTAGAACTTCAGAGTTTTCTGGGTTTATGGATCTTGACTGGTAGAGAATATGACATTCCAAGCCACTGATCCTGGAGTCATAAATTTCGACCAGTGGGTATGCGTTAAGCCTGAAAGTGATTAATAGGCTGGTCAATCAATTGTGATTGGTGACTGAACGGATAGTGGTGTAAGTCAAACTCTCACCCGTATCACTTACCGACTAACGACAGCCACCTGATCCGCAGAAACGAGGTATCCAATAAAGAGACACCTAGTACTGTTCGTATTTGGCGAGAACTGATGACTAGCACTCAATAGTTTGAAAAAATAAATTTATGCTTGTCAGGGTAGGTTTCCAGTGCTAGGCTTACGAATAGAACTTGAATCACAATCAAGTACTACTCTTTTTTAGAAAAATAAATTCTAATTATGCAGATAGGGCTAGCGCTGGAAAATTTATAGTAATATATGCTTCTAATTTAAATGAACTAGAATCTTTATTAGAAATTCTTGATAGCAGTCTATCTAATTTTCCTGGTGGCTATATACTTTCAGATGTAAAATATAAAGATTCTCCTGTCTATGTAAGATATGGAGGTTTTAAAGAAAAAATTAAAATTGATAATTCCGGATCTGAAATACTCTGTATAGAAAATCCTCAAGGTGACTATATAGAAGATTCTCGAGGCCCTTCATTAACAATTCCAGATTTTGTCAAAATTCCCTCTTTTCTTCAAAAGCAAGTTGATGAACGTCTAAATCCATCCGATAATTCATTGAATAAACTAATCGAGGGTTATAAATTTGAATTTCCTCTGCATTATAGTAACGGGGGAGGAGTGTATCTCCTTACCCGTAAATCAGATAATCTTAAATTTGTCATGAAAGAAGGACGCAAAAATGTTGCCTTCGATCCACGTGGCGCAGATTCATTTGAACGCGTTCAAAATGAATATATAAAGGAATAATGCTAAAGTGCAACCCTTAGATATTAAGAATCTGTCCTTTACCTACCCAAACAACGACAAAGATACCCTCACTGATATCAATCTATCCATCGCACCTGGTGAATGGGTAGCTATCATGGGACCGTCGGGGTCAGGAAAATCTACTATTCTTCTGTGCGCTTCTGGGCTACTTCCTGCAACAGCTGACACCCTTGCTATCAACGGTCTCGATATCTTGCATGCGACGAAAAAACAACTGGCTCTCCTCCGACGAAGAAAACTTGGTTATATCTTTCAAGAACTTAATCTTGTCCCTGCGCTAACAGTTGCTCAAAACATAGCAATATCTTTCACTCTCGATAAAACCAAAGTGACCCCATCTAATATTTCGCAGGCTCTTCACCAAGTGGGCCTAGAAAACGTCGAAAACAAACTTCCTCATGAGCTATCTGGCGGTCAACAACAACGAGTTGCAATCGCCAGAACACTGATCTCTGATCCAGCAATAGTCTTTGCCGATGAACCAACAGGAGCGTTAGATACCGATAATGGAGAACAAGTCTTACAGCTTTTTGAGAAACTAACTGCTCAGCAAAAATCTATCCTTATGGTGACGCACGATCCAAATGTAGCCGCACGGGCTAATCGTATAGTCTGGGTGGTTGACGGACAGATAATCTCAACTCTCGAGGGTGGAAACCCAACTCAGATTGCGCAGCAGCTAGCTAACATTGGAGAAGCGAAGTAGCCATGTTATACCTCTCCTGGAGCATGATTTTTCGTCACAAGACTCAATATTTTGGTCTTGCAATGACTATTACATTGGGGGCGCTTTTATTGGGTTCGTCCTTATCTCTTCATAACAGTACTCAGCATCCTGTCTTTACTACTGAGGATCGAAGAGTTAGCGAAATAGAAACCTTACGCCAACTGGCAGAATCTAGCGCCTGGTTTACTAATCTCATGGCTTGGCTCACCATTCTTATCACTACATGGATTGTCGCTCAAACTATGAGCTTTATTCTGGCTCAGCGCAGGAAAGAGCTGGCTCAGCTTCTGTTGGTGGGTGCGAGTAAAGCTCAGCTTTATCTGCTGGTTATCTGTGAATCTGTCATCATAAGTTTTCTCGCTGCATGTGTAGGGGCTTTGGCTTCGCCCGTACTTATCAAGCCTTATAGCAAGCTTCTCGTTCTATCTAACAACGGTAGTCCAGAACTCTCGTATCATCCCGATTTCACCGCTTTGGTAATTTCTGTCGGTCTTATCGTATTGAGTACAGTGATAGGAGCTCTTCTAGCTATTCGAAAAATAGCCTCACTATCGTTGATTGAAGCAGTTCGTTCTCCATCTGTTGTAGATTCTCGAAAATTTTCTGGCAAGCGGATATTTATGGTGATCATAGGTTTTCTAGCTCTTGGAGTCGCATTTTTACCTACCGGGAATTTAATGGGATATCAGCTTTCAACCTTGTTGACTGGCACCGGTGCGACCATTGTAATTGTTTCTTTATCGCCTTTACTAGTACCGAGCATATCCCACGGTATCGGTAGGTTACTTTCGCCAATCGCCCCTGGCCCTGCCCAGGTAGCACAAGAATATACAAGGCTTTCACCATTACGGACAGCATCATTAGCAACGCCGCTTATATTACTGTTATGCCTAGTGTCAGTATTTGCAATGCTTGCACAAACAGGACGATCTGAAACATATGCTCAATCTACCCAACTGAAAAATACAGATTATTTTGTTTCAGCAGACGATATTAAATTTCATCCTCAAGAACAACAAGATCTGGAAAAAAATCAAAATATAGCTCAATCAACCTCTCTTGTCACTGCACCTGATTGGTTAACCCCAGAATCAAATCGAGCTATTTCAATTGTTGCTATCAATCCCCAAAATATCAAAGATTTCATACCCGTTTCCGTACGTGAGGGAGACCTCTCCGCAGTTGAAGGAGATAGGGTAGCTTCTTTCTCTGGGAGAGTAGGAGATCAGCATATAGTTCAATCTCCAGGCGGTCACCAGGAAGTAATTCAGGTGGTGGCTGTGGTTGATAGCAATTTCTTTATCCACGGGGATTACATAGTGGATAAGAGCACCTTTGATCTTTCTAACAACATCGTTGACACGCAGCTGTTAGCGCAAGGCTCGGATGGTGTAGATTTGCAATCTTTCACGGCTACTGTTCATCAGGTCTTACCTGATGCGACTGTTTCTTCCGGGGCAGAGTGGGTCACTCAGAAAGTCAATCAAGGGATGAAGTCTTTGATGTTTGCAATTATTTTGTTGGCAGGTGGAGCTACAGTTTTGGCTCTTTTCAACTTAATTCAGACTTATCTGACTGCTTTGATAGGACGCCGAAAAGATATCGATATATTGCATCGTGTAGGTATGACGCGTTCGCAAATTATGGAAGCAAATGCAATTGAAGTGCTCATGGTTTTGTTGGTAGGAAGTTTGTTATCTGCAGGAGCGATATATATAACTTCTGCGCGAATGCAAGTTAGCTTAGCTGATATGGGTAGCGTCGTGCGCCCTGTTTTGCCGGTGACAATCTTTGCAATTATGGCAGGGATATGTTTGTTGACAATGCTTGTCGTTGCGTTAGTGGAAGGTTATTGGCTATCTATCAGAACAACCTACCGAGGATTATTCCTTAATTCTCATCGGCCACAAAAGGGCACAGCCCGTTAATTAACTCTTGTATAGAAAAGTGTGACTCAGGAAAATAAATATAACCTGTACGCAATAAATTTCCTTGGAGGCTACTGCTCCTATTTTTGCCGCTGGTGGGGCCGTTGTCTAGTTGGTGGGTGTGGGGTGTGGTCCTGCTTTTGAATAAACCTTTTTAAAAGCCTCCTCGCCTCCTGTCAGAAATTTTTAGCGGCATGCACAAACAAAAGTTCCGCATTCAATAGTTAGTGAACAGACCCAGCCTGAACTCATGTACGCGGGAGTCGTAATTGCATCAAAAGCAATATCAATCTGTGTCTAATCGAAAGGGACAGATGTGGTGTTCTCTACGGTTTCCCAAGGAAAAGTGGTAGCTGACATTTTGGCCTCCTGGCTATATAGAGGCTTATTCATAAGGGGTAAAACCCACCAACTAGACAACGGTCCCACCAGCAGCAAAAATGAGGGTTAAATCATCACAAATAACCTCAAACACCACCGGAAGAACCGTTGCACAACAAGCGTACAACCGGGCTAACCAGCGCACAATTCGCCACACTCGCTACCGCCCTGAACAAGAACCTCACCTGGGAAAAACTAGATACCAGACCACGAAAACTCTCCCTCAACACAGCACTAAAAATCACCCTTCTCTACCTACGCCACAACCTCACCGAAGAACTCCTGGGTGAAGCATTTGGAGTCTCCCAGTCAACGATTTCTAGAACCATCCACCGCATAGAGAACGCCCTCATACTGAAGTGTCCCAGGTTTTGTTCCGTTTGAGTAGATGGGAAAATCTGGAATATGCCAAGAAAATTTGACCAGGATGCAAAGGACCGTGTGGTCCGTCTTGTAGAGGACCGCATCTTGGCGGAAAATAT
>NZ_JAAXPV010000028.1 GCF_012396615.1 Rothia terrae
CAGGTCAAGACGTGGCGGGTTTTGCATACAGGTTTCCGGCGGCCGCTGAGCGTGTATGGGCGGGTGTTTGCGGTGGTTCGGGGGTTGGTGTTTTATGCGGCTGGGAGGACTTTTGAATAAGCCTCTTGATAAGTTTATCTGAGGTAGTTCTGAAGATCTTCAATCGACGTACTGGTTAAGTTGTTCAGAAAAATGTAAATATTGAGAACGCTCTCAAGTAGTTGAGCGTAGGTGTTAGGTGGAAAGATGACTTCAAATCAGCGGCTATATTCCATAGTTATTCCACATTACGGAAATCCTGAACCCGCTCAACAATTGATTTCCGCACTAAAAAGTCAGAAATTCCAAGGTTCCCTCGAAATCATCGTCTCTGATGACTGCTCGCCTGAGCCTTTCCCAGGGCTGGAGGGCGTTCGCGTCGTGCGCCGCAAAACCAATGGTGGGTTTGGTTCTGCCGTAAATTCAGGCACGGAAATTGCTACCGGCAAATGGTTGTTTATTCTCAACAGTGATCTCACGATTTCCCCTGATTTTATTCAGCGAATGGTCGAAAAGGGTGAAGAATACGGCGAGGTGCTTATCAGCCCTCAAGTTGTTGACCACGAAGGACGGGGGCAATGGGTTGGCAGAAAATTCCCTACTACCTTTCACTACGCGTGGGAATGGTTCACGGCGCTTGCCCGTTTTCGTCACACTACCTGGTGGCAACGGGCTGTCGGCCACGACCTCAACTGCATCACAGGAAAGACGGCTACCCCTGACTGGGTGATTGGTGCCTGCATGATGCTACCCACTCAAACTTTCAAAGATTTAGGTGGGTTCGATCAGAGGTTCTTCATGAACTGCGAAGAGGTCGATTTTCAGCGTCGTTTAGCGGAGCGCCGTATTCCTCGCGTCTTTGCCGGCGACATCACCGTGGCACACGTCGGCGGCGGTTCAAGCGGTGAAAGCAAGCAACGCCGTCAGTGGGTGACCGACGCTCGTTTTATCTACGCATCTAAATGGAACGAACAAAAACACTTAAAACAGGTGCTCACTGGAATTTCTTATCTAAACTATGCTGTAAATAAACTAAGGGAAAAAAGAAACCCAGCCGTTAACGCTCGTGAAATTTTGAACTACGAATTGTCATTTGTGAAGGGACAACCATGATTGCTCGAACGCTCATCGAAAAGATTCCTTCTGCGCGTTGGCGGGTAGCCGAAGTTATCTCGAAGACCCTTTACGCCAAAGCGTTTTCGAATTTTGGTCAGGGGAGCGTCATCGTTGCTCCTCTCAAACTCGGCGGGCTGGACCGCATCTCGATCGGCAATAATGTTGCCGTCTTTGAAGGCGCCTGGTTAGAAGCTGAGTCTGCAGGAAGCATCAGTATAGGGACTAAAACATATATTGGGCATCGAGTACATATTCATGCAGTGGGCAACGTTGTAATCGAAGAGAGCGTGATGATTACTGATGGCGTAACTATCAGTAGCGGTTCTCACGACTCCCAGAACCATAATGAGATTCAAACAACCGGAGATATCCACCTCGGACGCAATGTATTTGTCGGGGAAAAAGCAATCATCCTCGGCGGTGTCACCATTGGTGATAACGCTGTGATCGGTGCTGGTGCAGTAGTCACAAAGGGCGTCCCCGCCGGAGCGACCGTCGGGGGAGTGCCGGCGCGCGTCCTTACATCTTCATCTAACGCTTAGAAGGTTTATTCCATGAAAATTTTGTTGACAGGTGGCGTTGGATTCATCGGGCTGAAAGTTGCCGCCAAGCTACATTCACAGGGGCACAGCCTTGTGGCGCTGGACAGCCTCTTAGAGCAGGTGCACCAAGACATTGAGGCAGAAAAAGCACAGTTTCCCGGTGAGATTGTGGTGGGGGACGTGTCCGACGCGAGTGCTTGGGAACTTCTTGAGCCTGCCGGCGCTATCATCCATTTGGCCGCTGAAACTGGCACAGCTCAGTCGATGTATGAGACCGACCGCTACCGCCGAGTAAATGTTGAAGGCACCCGTTTGGCAGCGGAATACGCCGTGAAATGGAACGCCTCGCTGATATCGTTGAGCTCTCGCGCCGTCTATGGCGAAGGGTTCAAGAACCGTGGAACTACGGAGAGCGATCCTCACCGTCCGCTATCTGTCTACGGTGAAACCAAATCCGAAGGCGAACGCGTCGTTGCTGATGTGACCGGCGGTAAGATTGCCGCTACCATCATTCGACCTCAAAACGTGATTGGACCCGGCCAGGCTCTGCATAACCCGTACACCGGTGTTTTGGCGGCTTTTTTGGCGCGTCTTCGTGAAGGTAAAAACTTGTCAGTGTACGGCGATGGCACTGCTACGCGAGACTTTATCCACGTAGAGGATGTCGCTGACTTTATCGTGTGGGCACTTGACCATGCGCCTGCGATAAGTGAATCACCGCGTATCTTCAACCTGGGATCTGGCGAGCGCATTACCCTTGATCAGCTCGCGCAGTTTTCTATCGATGCTGTACCCGGTGGCTCGGCATCCGTCATTGAACATGTGGATGTGAAGCGTGCAGGGGACATCGACCACGCGTTAGCAGATATGAGTTTTGCGTACTCCCTTGGAGCGCCGCATGCTCAGTGGAGCGCTCGCGAGTCAATTGCGGATTTCATTCAAAAATCGTGGGAAACCCCCGGTGCGAAGAGCGAAGCGTGGGATACCGCGTTAGAAGAGCTCACCGAACGAGGTCTGGCTGAGTAAATGGTGCAACCGTCTCTTCTTTTGGTTTCTCCAGTTTTTTACGGTTACTGGACTACTATCGCTTCATCGCTGAAAAAGCTGGGCTATGAGGTGCATACCCACCTGTATGATGCTCCGGGTACCCTGGTGGAACGAGTGCGCAATAAAGCTTTGCATGATCTCCCTGAACGTCTTCGTCCTGCAGCGTTTGAAAGCATTGTGACAGATAAAGCTGTCGCAAAATTGCGCGAGGTCAACCCCGAAATTGTATTGGTTGTTAAGGGCGATCAGCTCGGGCAGCAGTGGTGGGAGGCCGTGCAGAATTCTGGAGCTCGTCATGCTACATGGATGTACGATGAGCTTCGTCGTATGCGCTACTCAGATCAGGATTTTGACCTTCGTATGCTGGGCCCGATTGCTAGTTATAGCCCCGCCGACGTTGCTGAGTTGAATGCTCAAGGTTATGAGGCTATTGAAGTGCCTCTAGCTTTCGATGCTGATCTTCCTATTGCTCCTGCACAAGAGCCCAATATTAGTTTTGTAGGAGCCCGCTATGAGGGACGCGAGCACATGCTCAAGCAACTTCACGATGCGGGTTTGCCCGTCAAAGCATTCGGTAAGCAGTGGTCACGGCACTGGTGGGACGTTGCACGCACTCGTCAGTTTAAGACTTCGGGTCTTGAAACCGGCCGTGATCTTGACCGTTCGCATGCCTACGGCGTCATGGCGTCATCACCTGCAACTTTGAATATTCACGGTGACCAAGACGGTTTTACCATGCGAACTTTTGAGGCGCCCGGCGTAGGCGGACTGCAGATTATTGACCGCCCCGATGTCTCTCGCTATTACGAGGTAGGCGAAGAGGTGCTGGTTTATGAATCTATTGAAGAGCTTATTGACCTGTGCAAACGTGTGATGGCCGAACCGCAGTGGGCTGGCCGCATCCGCAACGCTGGTCAAAAACGCACCCTCGCTGAGCATACTTTTGATCAGCGCATTCAAGCATTGGAGTCACTGTGGGCGTAGCAAAGTTCGGTTTAAACCATCCTGCAGATTTGAGCGCATGGTACGAGTGGCAACAGCAAGCTGATGCTGTACGACGGGTAAAAGGTATGGCTTCAAACATGCCAGTGCTTGTTAATGGTTTGCTCGCAGGCGGTCTGCCGGAAGCTGAGACCCCTGAACCTGCTACCGGTATTGTGCATACCTCTGGTAACACCCCTCAGATTCTTGTAGTTCTCGAATCGACTTCGCCCACGAGCGTGAGCTCCCTAGTGCGTCCCCTCGAATTTTTAGACGGTGTAGAAGTCGCTGTATGGGCACCTCACGATGTTAGCCATGTGCTACCACACGGTGCCTGGCAGACCAACACCATGAGCGAGCACGAACTAGAAAACCTCACCGAGATTTCATCGGTGCTCTCTAGTGGCCACTACCTTCCGTTGGGCGCTGCCGCCTACCGTTTTGCGCGCGCTCGCCAGGCTGAATTTGTCGTGGTGCAACACGGGCTGATGGCACCGTTTGCTCCGCCTTTGCCGGCGAACTCGACCCTGCTTGCATTTAGTGATGAGGACGCTCTCTTCTGGAAATCTGGACGCACAGACGTCCAGCACCGCGTGGTAGGGTCCCAGCTCTTTTATGAGGCAGCACAGTCCGCCCAGCAAAGCGTGCAGCAGGGTGATTCCACGGTGCACGATAATCAGATTGTGTTCTTGGGCCAAATGCACGGCGCTGAGCTTCCTCGCGCGTCCTTTGCTCGAGCAGGATTCTCCTTCTGCAGGCAGAACAAGGCCCGTTACAGACCTCACCCCAGCGAAAAAGACAAATTATCTGTACTTACCCATGCCCTGTGGGCGAAAATGGGTATAGCAATAGACCGTAGCGGTCAACCGTTGAATACACTGAATAACCCCGTGGTCTCGGTGTTTTCTACCGGTGTTCTTGAAACAGCTATTCGCGGCGTGCCGGCCTGGGTGTACCACCCGCATCCGCCACAGTGGCTACAAGACTTTTGGCAACGCTACGGCATGAGTCGATGGGGCGAGGAACCAACTCCCGCACCGCCTCAACCGGATATTGAACCCGCGCGAGCCATCGCGCAATACCTGAAAGAGAGCCTGACCTAATGCGAGTTCTATGCGTTATTCCGGTACGCGGCGATTCTAAGGGTATTCCGCGTAAAAACCTCAAACCAATTGCTGGCAAGCCGCTTGTTGCATGGACCATAGAACAAGCACTTGCGGCTAAAGAAGCTTTAGCCGGTCAGCACGAAGTCGACGTGGTTGTATCAACAGATGATGCTGAATTAGCAGATATCGCCGGCGAATACGGTGCTGAGGTTCCTTTCATGCGTCCGGCAGAGTTGGCCGAAGATACCACGGCAACCGAGCCCGTTATTGAACACGCTATCGAGTTCTTTATCCAGGCAGGACGCCGCCCCGACGCTGTCATGCTCCTGCAAGCAACATCGCCGGTGCGTTTGCCGGGTACCCTTGACCGAGCTATCAAGCAGTTCGCCGAGTCGGGTTCAGATTCAATGGTCGGAGTTATTCCCATCGGTCCTTTCATCTGGGCCGCTACAAATCCGCCCACCGCGCAGTACGAGGTGATGGCGCGTCCACGCCGTCAAGAGCTCACTCGCGAAACCTTCCGATACCGCGAAAACGGCTCAATGTACATCACGAAAACCGAAATTTACGAGCAGTACCACAACCGCTTAGCCGGAGAGATTGAGCTGTTTATGCTCGATGAAATCGAAGGTGTAGACATTGATGCCCCCATCGATTTTTCGGTAGCGGAGCACCAGCTCCAACAGATTAACGCCTAAACCACAGCACCAGAAAGCCCCCACCGCCTTGATTATTGAGCGCAATACAACCCCCTACATCGTCTTCTCAGAAGACCCTGTACTCACCGCACTTCAGAAGATTTCTGCTAACCAGCAACGAATTATCTTCTTGGTCAACGAGTCTGGCGTCTTGCAAGGCGCATTGTCAGACGGTGACTTTCGGCGCTGGCTCATTGCCAACCCTGCAGCGTCCTTAGAAACAAGTGCGCTGGATGTTGCCAACAAGAATGTGCGTTCTTTTGCTTTTGGTACTGACCCGGCTGAGCTTCAGCACGAATTTGCGCGCGGAATTTCTCTTTTGCCCCTCATTGATGATCGCGGGCATCTGATGGCAATTGCTATGGACGAGCAAAATGTTCTGCGCATTGGCCGCCACACTATCAGCGAAGACTCACCGGCTTTTATCATCGCTGAGATTGGTAATAACCACCAGGGCGATGTTGATCTTGCTAAGCGACTGGTCGATCTCGCCGTCGAAACAGGCGCGGACGCGGTGAAGTTTCAGTTGCGCGATATGGATGCCCTCTACCGTCAGGCTGGTTCTCAGTCAGCGGGCGAGGACTTGGGTGTGCAGTACACCCTCGATTTGTTGCGCCGTTTCTCTTTCAACGTCGACCAAATGTATGAGGTCTTTGACCATGTCAAGCAACACGACATGGACATTATGTGCACGCCGTGGGACGCGCCGTCGGTACAGGCACTGGTCGACTACGGTGTGCAGGGCCTGAAGGTTGCCTCAGCTGACCTTACTAACCACGAGCTGTTGCGCGATATGGCCTCACGCGGGCTACCGATGCTGGTTTCTACCGGTATGTCCCGTGAAGAAGAAATTCGTGAGTCCGTTAATCTGCTTCGTGCTGCTGGCGCTTCTTACGCGCTGTTGCAGTGTCAATCTACCTACCCGGCTCCCTTCAAGGACGTCAATCTTGCCTACATGGATCGTCTGGCTGAGATTGGGCAGTCACTGGTGGGCTACTCCGGTCACGAACGCGGTTACCATGTGCCAATTGCTGCCGTGGCACGCGGTGCAAAGATCATCGAAAAGCACTTCACAGTTGATAAGACCCTTGAAGGCAACGACCACACCGTCTCGCTACTTCCCGATGAATTCACTGCTATGGTGCAACAGATCCGTGAGGTAGAAGAAGCGATCGGTAGCGCGGCACCGCGTGAGGTATCTACCGGCGAACTCATGAACCGCGTCAACCTAGCTAAATCATTGGTAGCTACCCGAAGCATTGCTAAGGGCGAGGTTGTGCAAGAGTCAGATGTTGAGGTTAAGTCACCAGGTCGAGGCTTGCAGCCCAACTACCTTCCGCAACTTGTAGGACGCACGATGCAACGTGACGTTGAGGCTGGCTCCTTCTTCTTTGAGGGGGATCTCAAAGATGATCTTGTGACCCGACGCGATTTTAAGTTTGATCGTCCGTGGGGTCTGCCTGTTCGCTACCACGATTTCAAGCCGCTGATTTCGGAGGCAAAACCGGACTTCTTGGAATTCCATTTCTCGTATAAAGACCTTGAAATGGATATCGACCAGGTCTTTGACCGCAAGCTCGATATGTCATTTACCACCCACCTGCCGGATCTTTTCGCGGGCGATTTCCTCGTCGATTTGGCATCTCGCGACCCCGAAATCTGGGAGCGTTCTATTGCTGAGGTTCAGCGCACTATTGACATTACGCGTGATCTTACGCGGTACTTCACGGTGGACGATGATCCCGTCATGGTTGTTACCATGGGCGGATTTACCAAGGACGGTCACATCGCCCCTGCCGCCCGTGCTGACAAGTACGAACGCATCGGTGAAGCCCTGAAGCGTCTGGATACCTCCGGCGTGCGCATTGCTGCTCAAACACTGCCCCCATACCCCTGGCTGATGGGCGGTCAGCAGTACCACAACCTCTTCTTAGATCCACAAGACACCGCTGAATTTGCAGACACCTACGACACCACCCTGTGCCTGGATATCTCGCACACTATGCTGGCAGCTAACTTCTTGAAGATGCCGCTGAGCCAGGCAGTAGAGCTACTGGCGCCTCGCACTATCCACCTGCACCTGGTGGACGGCATCGGCGTTGATGGCGAAGGCGTTCAGGTGGGCGAAGGCGATGTTGACTGGGCAGCACTGGGCAAGCAACTGCGCGAGCTTACTCCTAACTCATCGTTCATCCCTGAAATCTGGCAGGGCCACGTTAACAACGGTGAAGGCTTCTTCACTGCGCTGGATAGGTTAGAGAAGTGGCTCTAAAAAAAGCGCTTTGGGTAGTACCCGTTGGAAATTTTGGGGGAGTAGCCCGGCACGTTGTAGATGTAGCTACTGCGGGACTACCGGGCTACGAGCTTGTAGTACTTGCCCCAGAAGGCGAACTTGCAGATGCCGTACGTCGAACAGGCACACGCGTCATTGCAGATTCCTTGTTTGGAGTGGACGCGGGCTTTAAATCCTCATACGCGTCCCTCTACAATACGGTGGAAGATGAACAACCTGACGTTGTTCATACGCACCTTGCCTACGCAGATATTGTTGGCGCTGCCGTCATTACTGCTCTTCGCGCGCGGAAAAAGCTCCGGAAAACGCACCTTACCGTGCCCCAGTTGGCGACCACAGAGCACGGAATCGCCCAGCACACCAGCGTCTACAACAAAAATCAGGCGCGCGGTGCAGTCATAAGAGTCGCGCACAGCGCACGAATGTTAGTGACCCCTCTGAAAATCGCTGTCTCGCACTCAACAGCTGAACAGATGAAAAAACAGTGGGGCGCTCGCAAAGTGACGGTTGTGCATAACGGTGTTGATGCACCGCTTATTCAGGCTGGCGTAGAACGTCACCGCGTCCAGTCGAAACAGAGCGGACCGCGCGTTCTCTCCTTATCTCGTCTAGCACCGGAAAAGGGTCTGACAACGCTCATCGACGCTTTTGCGCAGGTGAGACAACAATACCCCGACGCGTCCTTGGAGATTGCCGGTAGCGGGGAGCTCGAGCACGAACTACGCGCTCGGGTAGAACGCCTGAAGCTCAGCGATTCAGTGAGGTTTTCAGGCTTTGTTGACCCGCTCGAGGCAATGGGGCGAAACGATGTAGTGGTGCAGCTTTCAGTGTGGGAAAACCTTTCCTACACCCTGCTAGACGCTAAAGCAGCTGGGCTGAGCGTTGTAGCCTCAAACGTCGGCGGCAACAGTGAAATCTTAGAGGCGGCTGAGCTTGTCTCACCTTTAGACCACGGTAAACAGAATGACTCTGAGATAGCTCAAGCTATAGTCACAGCTACGCAACACGCGCACCAGCCGTTTAACTGGCAAAGCGTAGAAGAAATGACACACCAAACCGCGGCGCTATACACACAGATAATGAAGAATATGAGGGGGAACGCATGAGTACTTTAGCTCACCGCGACACCGCGGATCATAAGAGCTTGAGCGAACGATACGAAGACGTTAAAAACGTGTTGCGCGATCAGTCGGCGCAGATTCGCCTCCCCGAATTTCTCATGTTTTTCTCGCTGATTTTCTATACAGCAACGCCAGGACTGGGTCTGCCTTTGAACCAGGTCATGGTGATTGTCATCGTGCTCTACGGGCTCACCCGTAAGCCGGTGTATAGCCTCAATCCTGTCAGCGGTCTTATCGCGCTGTTTATCATTATGCTTTTGTATGTGGCTTTAGTTTCATACAACGCTACGCCCACAGAGTTTGCAGCAGACTGGACGCGACGCTTTCTGCGCCTAGCCGCTACGACAGGCCTGATCTTTGTGCTGGCTTCGGGACAGATTCATTTCAAATCAGCTATTTACGGTTATGTCACCGCTATATTGGTGAATATTCCTCTGTTCTATGCGGGAATCGCACCGGATAACTACCCCGGATACCTGACCGGTTATCTTATTGATAAAAATGTTGCCGGTATGGTCTACTGCCTCTTCGGTATTTTGATGGTTGCGATGGTTACCCGAAGAACGCATAAAGTAGGGTTTTTCGCTATTTTTGCTGTACTACTGTGGCTAACCGGATCTCGCACATCATTGGGTGCATTTGCAATGGCTTTTGTGTGGATTCTATTAGCTCCCAAGCTACCTTTTTTGGGTAGAGCCTTTCTTGGCTTTGCAATCTACTGGGGCATTCGTCTGCTCAACGATGACTATGCGCAGGCAGGTGCCTTTGCCGATCGCGTGGGTTCTGACCTACTACGCGAACGTATTGATACCGCCGCATGGGAACGTGTTCAACAGACTCCATTTTTTGGGCAGGGACTTGGCGAAGCTTACGTATATTTCCCCGAGCAAAACCGCGACTTCTTTTTCCACAACTCTTACTGGAGTGCCTTCGTCGAGGGTGGCTGGCCCTGGGCAATTTTTGTGGTTGCAGTAACCGTTTTCGCGATGGTTCGTCCTTTTTCAAAGAGCTCTCGTTGGACACCGCAGCAAGTAGTTGCACAGGGGCTGGGTATTGCTTTATTGATTTGTGCTTGGCGTCTGGGCGAAGTTCTTTATACTCTGTATTGGGCAATTTGTATGGGCTTTGCGCTGAGAACTGTTCTGATCGAACGCGCAGAAAACGATGGTCCTATGAACGGTATCGATCAGCATATTGAGCATAAGAACACGTTAGTTTCATGAACTCAAGATACAGCTCCTTGAAACAATCGCACCGATTTAGAGAACTTGATGGGTTACGCGGTGTAGCTATTTTACTTGTGCTGATTGGTCATTTTTCAGCAACATATCCCGTCTATTTTCCGAGTGGGCCAATTCCACCTTTTTCTATCTATTTTGGTGGAATGGGGGTACAGCTATTCTTCATGATTAGCGGTTACGTTATTTTGATGTCGGCATTGAGGCAGGGCTCGGCAGTCCGCTATCTGGTAAACCGCGCTATCCGTCTATACCCTGCGTATTGGGTGGCATTGGCTATTTCGTCTCTCATTATTGCCACGGTGGGTATCGAATATAAAACGATCACTGTGCCACAGGTTCTCGTTAACGCAACGATGTTTCAACGGTTTTTATTTGTTGAAAATGTTGATGATGTGTATTGGACGTTGGCTATTGAGTGGCAGTTCTATCTGTTGCTTTTTGCGCTATTACTCTGGAAGAAAAAACATCTCACTGAAAACACAGTGCTAAAAGCCGCGGTAGCGTGGGCTTTCATAGGGTTCATAATCTGTGTGTGGGCAGGCCCGGGGGAGAACCTACCGATGCTCCAAAAATTAGCTGTATGGGCTATTGTCGCTGAACATGCACCTCTGTTCGGACTGGGCATCGCTTGCTTCATCTTCGCAGCATCACGCGATTTTTCGTGGTATGTTCCCTACTTTGCTGTGCTGGCTATAGCGAACTGCTGGTTGCGCACCTCTGTGCATTACGCGGTGGTGATGATTCTTCTCGTGGCCATATTTATTGCAGTGACCTATATCCGCAATATTGCTGTACTTCGTAGCGGACCGCTACATTTTTTCGGCAGAATTTCCTATTCTCTGTATCTGACACACAATGTTCTCGGCGTAGTTGTTCTGCACCATGTGTGGTTATCAACGGGTAATTACTGGGTCGGGTTTTGCGCAGGAATTCTCAGTAGTACCGCTGTGGCTTGGATCTTGCATGTAGCAGTGGAACAAAAACTTACACGGACCATAAAGCATAAATTATTGAATGGAATAAGATGACTTCTCGCGTTCCTCTCTTCATTGCAACCAACAACGGCGATATCGGTGGCGGCGAGATTATGTTGCTCAACATTGCTAGGGCTGCCCGTTCGCTGGGGCACTCTGTGACCGTTGTTGGCCCGACGCATCCTGCTGAACTGATCGAAGCCGCCAAAGATGAAGGTTTTGCAACCGTGACGCTTCCTGCGACTAATCGCCGTGACTATATGGCGCAACTTCGTGTCTGGGATAAGCGTCAGCGTCAGGGACTCCTTTGGTGCAACGGGCTGGTTCCATCGTTCGCGACATCTGGACATAAAAACCGCATCGTTCACCTTCACCAAATCCCTGTGGGAAAGCAGAAATACCTGGTCGCCCCGGCGCAACGTAAAGCCTTGCGAACCCTAGTACCCAGCGAATTTATGACCTCGCAGGTGAAGAACTCCGAGGCTTTCCCTAACTGGGTGAGCGAAGTATCAAGTCCTCTTGTGCGCGAACAAGTAGGGGAGACCATTCGCGTGGGCTTTCTTGGACGTCCCTCAACCATCAAGGGCACGCACACTCTCGCCAAAGCACTAAAGTTGCTTTCTGCCCTCGATAAAAAGCAGCACACCCTTGTAGTTGCTGGCGAACCAAAATTTGTGAGTGAAGACGATCAGCGCGAGATTGAAACGACTCTCAATGCTCTGGGCGATAGCGTAGAAAACATGGGGTGGGTTACGCCTGAAAAGCTGATGAAGACCATCGATATGCTCGTAGTTCCTTCTGAAGTCGATGAATCCTTTGGCCTCGTTGCTGCTGAAGCTATGAGCGCCCGCGTGCCTCTGATCGTGTCGGACGCTGGTGCTTTGCCGGAAGTTGTGGGTAAAGATTATCCGTGGATTGCTCCTCAAGGTAACGCAGCTGTGCTTGCACAGCGTATTAGTGATCTCGCCGATGCTCTCACCGCACATGACGAAAATTTTCAAGACACTATCTCTGATTCCTACTGGCGCTGGCAAGAGAACTTCTCACCAGAAGCAGGCAAGGAAAGAGTACGACGTCTTCTCGAGTCTGTGGAGGTGAAATAGTTATGCCTCACTTTAAAGCCGCCGTTATCATCCCTACCCGCGGGGGAGCGTCTAAGCTTCATTTTCCGTTAGAAGCTTTGCAGCAGCAGACGGAGAAGAATTTTCAGGTCCTCGTAGTGATTGATGGTGATGTTGATGGTTCTGCCGCTGTCGTGCAGCGCTATATAGACTCCGGCCGCCTGAACCTGTCCATGATTGTTTTTGATGAGAATAAAGGACGCGTGGCGGCGTTGAATGTCGGGTATCGTGCTGCGGACGCTGAGATTCTGATTCGGTGTGACGATGATATTGAGATGAAGCCCGATTATATCGAAAAGCATCTTTCCTTTCACAACGGCACCGCTGAAAAAGGCGTCATGGGGCTAGTGCACAATATTTATCCCGATACTCCGCACGCGCGCGCCTACGGTTACTACCGCGACAGCAAGTTCCGCGAAGATGCATACAAAGCTTCAGCAGCCAGACTCTGGAATTTCTGGGCGGCCAATTGCTCAATGCCTGCCAGCACTTTCAAAAAAGTGGGTGGCTACGATGAGCGTTATCGCCGGTATGGTTGGGAAGACGTCGATATGGGCAAGATGCTTCAGGACGCTGGCGTGCAACTTATTCTCGCACCTGAGCTAGAAGTCAACCATCACATCGCCGCTACCACCACCGCTTCGCGCGCGCGTCGTGCATTGCACTCCGGGGCATCGCGTCAAATCTTCCTTGCAAAGCACGGTATAGACGCTCTGCCGCCGGTAAACCCTGCCGGTGTGTGGGGGATAGCTGTGAAAACGGTGGCAATTGTGCTCACCGAAACCAGTGTTCAGAAACTTGGCAATTTGGTTGATAAAATCTCTGATAGATTCCCCGTGAAGATCTCAGAAAAGCTCGTGGCGCTGGTAGTTGAATCAGCAAGCTACGCTGGTATCAAGTATCCGGCCCGAGCTCGAAAGATTTTCTAGACCGAAAGTACTCAACGCCCCATGCGCCGTATCAGCTTCCCCAGGCGGAAAAAACACAGTGCTGCACACCAGGCAGAAGTTGCTATTGCCCATGACTACCTCACGCAACGAGGTGGCGCCGAACGCGTGGTACTGGCCCTGCATAAGGCTTTTCCCGACGCGCCTATTTACACCACCCTCTACGATCCTGAGCGCACCTACCCCGAGTTCAAAAACGCAAATATTCAGGTGTCGCCGCTGAACCATGTGAAGGTTTTCCGTCAGCACCACCGACTTGCGTTGCCCTTCTTAGCTTTTATTTCTCAGCGGATTAAAGTCCCAGCCCAGCAGACCATTGTCTCCACCGCTGGCTGGGCGCACGGTTTTAACATCTTTGGAAAGTCACTGGTCTATTGCCATACGCCGGCTCGTTGGCTGTACCTCACCGATCAGTATTTTGGTAAAACAGGCATCAAGGCGCTGACCACCCTCTTTAAGCGGGTGCGTCCTTTGTTGATTTCATGGGATCAGAGATCGGCTCGTGGCGCCGGTAAATACTTGGCGAATTCCAGCATCATTCAAGAGCGTATTCGCAACGTTTACGGCTTTGATGTGCCAGTGCTGTTTCCGCCTCACACTATCGATAGCGCATCGGTGCAGCAGCCGTTGGACGGTCTAGAAGACTTTCTGGTAGATAATGATTACTTCATCGTTGTCTCCCGGCTGCTTCCCTACAAAAACGTGGACGCAGTCGTCGAGGCTTTTTCACTCATGCCGAATCAGAAGCTGCTGGTGGTCGGACGCGGTCCGCAAAAGCAGGCGCTTGAAGAAGCCGCGGGGGAGAACGTGCGGTTTGCCTCTGAAATTAGTGATGCCCAGATGCGTTATGCCTACTCGCACAGTTTGGGGCTGATCGCTGTATCTTACGAAGATTTTGGGTTGACCCCCTTGGAAGCGGGCGCTTACGGCAAACCTACCTTGGCGCTGCACGCGGGTGGCTTCTTAGACACCATTGAAGAGAACGTTAACGGTCTCTTTATCGAGCATTCTTCACCGGCAAATATTGCAGAAGGTGTAGAGCGGATGCTGGCGTCCACCTGGGATTCTGAGCTCATTATGGAGCACGTCAAAAAGTTCTCTGAGGAGCGTTTTATCGAAATGATAAAGCTACATCTTGAAGAACTGGACTCATAGCAGCGGAGTCTTGCCTAGCGGCGTAGCACCAGATCTTCATCCACTAGTGATTGCATAAAGTCGACCGTTCCCCGGTGCACGGTTTCTTGTGACTCATTAAAGGTGGCGGCGACCTCTGCCACCAGGTCTTCTTCGGTCAGCGGCTTCTGGAGCAACTCCCAAATCAGCATGCCTACACCGTCCACCACAGAAATGGTAGATTTCTCCAAGTGAGCGATATAAAAAGTATTTGAATCCTCAATGCGCGAAGACAACTCGTCATGAGAGACAAATGCTGTTGCCGGGTTGCGGGAGTACGTGGGCATCTAGTTCTTCTTCCCTCGGATGCGGGTGAGCGCTGAAAAGCGTGAGAAAAACTTCTCTCGAACCTCTTGGCGGGTAGGTTCGCGTCCTAAACTCATTGCCAGGTGGTCGGTATTGACAAAGAAAATATCGCGCAGAGTGCTCGCTTTAGCTCTCAGCCCTCGAGCACTGCGAAGTCGAGCTTTCCAACGAATATATTCAGGTACCTGTTGCGAGGAGCTCTTCCACAGCAGGTAGTCCCTATGCTGGGAATAATCATCCAGAGATCCGCGTGCCGCCGCGAAAGCTAACTCGGCATTAAGCTCCCGCACACGCCGCTGAACAAGCTGCACCTCAGACTCAGAGAGCACCTCATCCAGATGAACGACATCGGGTTTAACCGAAGATGTTGAACGGGCAGCGTGCACATATACTAAAGCACGAGCGTCCACCACAGACACTGTCGTGCACTCGTAACCACCCAGGTTTTTGATGCGTCGATGAGACCACAGCTCATCAAAAACATCCTCAGGGCGGGCATCTAAACCAGGAAAATAACGGTGAATATCGCTCAGCCCCCACGTCGGGTGGTAAACCGTCATCGCATGGTGAAAATCCGAGCCCGATTCAAAGGTCGTAACAACTTTCCAGCCTGCATCCTTCAAGGCGGTGACAAAAAGTCCCAGGTGATCAGGACGAACCAGCACATCAACGTCGGTGCTTTGCCGATCAACAGGGTAGGTATCGGTGCCAAAAGCGTAGCCCTTGATATGCAAAATATCGATACCGTGGGTATCGGCAAGGTGCTGCAGATGAGCATGGGAAAGCAGGATACGAGCCTTCAGCGGAACTTCACTCAAAGCTTCTTCCGCTGTATGACGCTGTGATGCGCTCACTTTCCCTCCCTCTGCCTCTTACCGACTCATACCAGTGTGGGACGGGTGAACCCCCGTCCCACACGTTTTATAGTTATTTACTTCTTGGCTGCTCGCTTGAGCTTTTTCAAACCCTTACCCTCGGTGGGCTTATCTGAGGTGTAGCCGTAGTAGGATTTGTAGCCACGCGTCGAAGCGTAACCAAAGCCATAGTAGCCACCGCCAAAGCCGCCCTGCGGGGTCTGGTTGAGTACGAGACCGATCAGGTTAGCCTTCACCTGATGCAGGTTCTCAGTTGCTTCACGCAGGTGTTCACGCTGGGTGCGTCCGATAGTTGCCACCAAGACAGTGCCGTCCACTGCCTTAGACAGCAGGGTCGCGTCCGTAACGGGCAGAACAGGGGGCGCGTCGATAATCACCATGAACTCTTCAGAGAGCTCGCGGATGAGGCTTCGCATCTTATCTGAACCCAAAAGTTCTGAAGGGTTCGGGGGAATGCGGCCTGCAGGAAGAATAAAGAGTTGGCTGTTCTCGAACTGGCGCACGGCTTCTGAGAGCTCAACCTGGCCAGCGATAACCTCGGTCAAACCAATCTTTGAATCGATGCGGAACTTCTTCGCAACGGTAGGACGGCGCAAATCGGCATCGATAATGATGGTCGGCTGACCAGCTTCTGCCAGTGCCTGAGCAAGAGTTGATGCCACCGTTGACTTACCTTCACCGGGCTCTGATGAGGTAATCAGAACTGACTTCGGCGGGTGGTCCACGTTCACAAAGCGGAGGTTAGTGCGCAACTGGCGAATGGATTCCTGCGAGACGTGATCGCCGGCTTCGTGCAGAATCTTAGCGCTTGCTAGATCCTCAGACTTAGGCAACATACCCAGAACGCCGAGTTCGGTGGACTTGGTAGCGTCCTCTCGGGTGCGAACCTTGGTGTCAATGGCGCGGCGGGCAAAGATCAGCGCGTACACCGCTACAAAGCCGACGAGCGCGCCCAGAAAGACGTTACGCCACGTATTGGGGCTAATCGGTGAGTTGTTGGGTAGCGCATCCTCAAGCGGCACCACGCGAACGGTGTTACCGCCCTCAAGCTCGTTGGCAACATAGGCCACGGACTCTAGCGCTGAGTTCGCTAGGGTCTGAGCCTTCACGGGATCGTTGGCGGTCGCCTGAACACGAATCAGCGCGGACTGATTATCCATGCTTGCCGTCAGGTTGCCCGCAATTTCGCCGGCAGACATCCCAAGATCGGGGTTCTCCGTTGCGATGCGTTCAGCAACTGCACGGCTGTTTGTCAGTGCCAGGTAACCGGTTGCCTTATCTTTAGCGGCTGAGTTGCCTGAAATAACATCGCCGATGCCTGCGGAACCCGCTACCGTTACATAACCGGTTGAGGTGGATGCGTAGACGCGCGGCTGAAGCAGAGAATAGCCCAAGCCTAGCAAGGTGCCGATGAGCAGGCCGACTAAAAGATAGCGCAGATTAGCGCGTGTAAGCCGGATAAAGTCAAGGACAGTCATTAATGAAGGTTCCTTTGTGAAGTAGCTGAGGGACGGAAGTAAAAAATTAAAGCTAGTTGAAATTCTAAACCGGACGGTTAATTTTTAGAAGAACCGACCTTATCGCATGAGATCAAGCAGGTACTGACCGTAACCGCTTTTGACCAGCGGTTGCGCAAGTTCTGTCAATTTTTCATCATTGATAAAGCCCATGCGCCAGGCGATTTCCTCGGGGCATCCGATGGATAGTCCCTGACGGTTTTGCACTGTGCGGATAAAGCTGGTGGCATCTGCCAGCGAATCAAATGTGCCGGTATCCAGCCAGGCTGTACCTCGCGGAAGAAGCTCAACGTGCAGAGAGTCTTGTTCAAGGTATATGCGGTTGAGATCTGTGATTTCGAGTTCGCCGCGTTCTGAAGGGGTTATTTTTTCGGCAAACTCAACGACGCGATTGTCGTAGAAATACAGGCCGGGAATAGCGTACTCGCTCTTGGGAACACGAGGTTTTTCTTCAATAGAGATAGCTTTGAAATTTTCATCGAATTCAACGACGCCGTACGCCGTGGGGTCGGCAACGTGATAGCCGAAGACTGCGGCGCCGGTTATGTTCTTGTATTTACGAAGCTGGGTTCCTAAACCTGGGCCGTAAAAAATATTGTCACCTAATACAAGAGCAACGGAATCATCGCCGATATGTTCTTTTCCTAAAAGAAATGCTTGGGCTAAACCATCCGGACTTTCCTGAATTTTGTAAGAAAAGCGAACACCGAATTGTGTGCCATCGCCTAACAATCTTTTAAATTGATCGCGGTCTTCGGGGGTGGTGATAATCAAAATATCCTGAATTCCAGCCAACATCAGGGTTGAAAGCGGATAGTAAATCATCGGTTTGTCGTAGACCGGCACGAGTTGCTTGCTGACACCCAAAGTCACAGGGTGCAGGCGTGATCCGGTTCCTCCGGCAAGAATAATTCCCTTCATAAACTCTTATTGTGTCACACCTGCCAACAATTTAGGGGGCAGAGTAAACCTCATTGCCGTAGCATTGGTTACATGGCAAATATTCTTGTTACCGGCGGTGCTGGATTCATTGGATCTAATTTTGTGCACTATCTGTTGGATAATACGTCCCATCGTGTTGTTGTACTCGACAAAATGACGTACGCAGCTAATGAAAAATCATTAGAAGGCTCAGACCCTGAGCGTTTCGAATTGGTGCGCGGTGATATCGCAGACCGCGATATCGTCAATTCGCTGGTAAAAGATGCAGATGCGGTGGTGCATTATGCCGCTGAATCACATAACGATAATTCTTTATCTGACCCAAGCCCCTTTATTCACACCAACCTGGTGGGTACTTTTACTCTTTTAG
The DNA here is from genome assembly GCF_012396615.1 of Rothia terrae. GTDB lineage: Bacteria > Actinomycetota > Actinomycetes > Actinomycetales > Micrococcaceae > Rothia > Rothia terrae. The sequence goes on from NZ_JAAXPV010000028.1 coordinate 18,410, forward strand.
AGGCTGTGCGGGCTTATAACACTCGATACCACCACATCTCAACTGATGAAGTTTTTGGTGATTTGGAGCTGGATGATCCCGCTAAATTTACCGAAACTACCCCTTACAACCCGTCGTCGCCTTATTCATCGACCAAAGCGGGTTCAGACTTGTTAGTGCGAGCATGGGTTCGTTCTTTTGGTATCGATGCCACGATTTCAAACTGCTCAAACAACTACGGGCCCTATCAGCACATCGAAAAGTTCATGCCTCGCCAGATCACTAATGTTCTCTCGGGCATCACCCCCAAGCTGTACGGCGAGGGGCTGAACGTGCGCGACTGGATTCACGCATCCGACCACTCATCGGCTGTGCATACCATTCTCGAAAAAGGAGCGATAGGCGAAACCTACCTGATTGGTGCTAACGGTGAAGAAAACAACATCACCGTTCTGCGCACAATCTTGCGGTTGATGGGGCAGCCCGAGGACGCTTTTGAGCACGTTGTCGACCGCCCCGGTCACGACTTGCGCTACGCTATCGATGGCTCGCGTCTTCGTGAAGAACTGGGGTGGACGCCGCAGTTCACTAATTTCGAGGCAGGGCTAGCTGACACCATTCAGTGGTACACCGATCACCGCAACTGGTGGGAACCCCTCAAGGCAGAAGTAGAAGCTAAATACGCGAAGGCTGGGCAATAACGGTGGCAAAAGAGCTGAGGATTACCGAGACCGAAATTCCCGGTCTGCTGATTATCGATTTACCGGTGCACGGTGATAACCGGGGCTGGTTCAAAGAAAATTGGCAACGCGAAAAGATGGTTGCTGCAGGTTTGCCTGATTTCGGGCCTGTGCAGAACAACATCTCGTTCAACGCATCTGCCGGGACAACACGCGGTATTCATGCCGAGCCGTGGGACAAATTTGTTTCGGTTGCAACCGGCAAAATTTTTGGCGCGTGGGTAGACCTGCGTGAAGGGGAATCTTTCGGTGCCACAGTAACTGTTGAGCTTGGCCCTGATACCGCCGTGTTTGTGCCGCGCGGTGTGGGCAACTCCTTCCAGACTCTTGAAGACAACACCGCTTACACCTATGTGGTCAATGACCACTGGAGTGCTGACGCCCAAGGGGAGTATTCCTTCCTCAACCTTGCCGATGAGACGGTTGCTATCGAATGGCCCATCGATTTGGCAGAGGCTGAGCTCTCTGAAAAGGACAAGAACCACCCGCGTTTAGCTGAGGTAACCCCGGTCAAGCCTGCGCCGCTTTTGATTGTTGGTGCTAACGGCCAGCTAGGACGCGAGCTGGTGCGTCAGCTGACCGAGGCGGGTACACCTTTCGTGGCGACTACGCGCAACGAGCTTGACCTCGCGCATCCTGAGAGTTGGCTCAGCTCTTTCCGCTGGCGTTCTTACCGCGCCATTATCAACGCGGCGGCCTACACCGCTGTTGATAACGCCGAAACAGCAGAAGGACGCGCTAACGCGTGGGCAACGAACGCTAGCGGGGTGGCGGCGCTGGCGTCTGTAGCTCGTGAGGCAAACATTCTGCTGGTGCATGTGTCAACGGATTACGTTTTTGATGGCACCTTGTCAGTTGGCCAGGAGTATGCGGTTGACGCTACCGTTGCCCCGCTGAGCGTGTACGGTCAATCTAAAGCGGCTGGTGAAGCTGCAGCTGCTGTTACGCAGCGCCATTACATTGTGCGCACCTCGTGGGTGATCGGCGATGGCGAGAACTTTGTGGAGACCATGAAGTCGCTGGCTGAACGCGGTATTGACCCCAAGGTTGTTGCTGACCAGCACGGGCGTCCGACCTTTACTCAGGATCTTGCCGCCGCAATCATTCATTTGCTTGAGACAGAGGCAGACTACGGTATGTATCACGTGAGCAACACAGGGGACGTTATCACTTGGGCTGAGCTTGCGAAATCTGTCTTTGAACTCAGCGGCCACGATTCGGCACGCGTTGGCGAGGTAACCACGGACGAGTATTTTGCGAATGCAGAAAATTTCGCGCCGCGTCCTGAAAACTCAGCTCTAGATCTCAGCAAAATCAAGGACGCGGGTTTTACTCCACGCGACCACGCTCAGGCGCTGAAGGAGTACCTGCTGTAGTTTTCACTGCATTACCCTGAATGCTGAAAGCAGTGAAGGGGTGTCAAAACCAACTGGCTTGGGGCTGGCGTTTAAGGGAAGTTGGTGATGACGCCCCTTCACTGCGCTAAAGTACCGTCGTTTTCGCGGGAAAATGGAGCGTGGGTAGGTTGGTGTTACCGGTATTACTGAAGTGTCCCAGGTTTTGTTCCGTTTGAGTAGATGGGAAAATCTGGAATATGCCAAGAAAATTTGACCAGGATGCAAAGGACCGTGTGGTCCGTCTTGTAGAGGACCGCATCTTGGCGGAAAA
>NZ_JAAXPV010000029.1 GCF_012396615.1 Rothia terrae
TTGCAACGGTTCTTCCGGTATGGCTTGAGGTTATTTGTAGAGATTTAACGCTCATATTTTTGCCGCTGGTGGGGCCGTTGTCTAGTTGGTGGGTGTGGGATTTGCTCTTACTTTTGAATAAGCCTCAAAGGTAGAAAATAACTGTTATTTCAGTTGAGTTACTTTCTGAGTAGAACGCCCTAGGTAGGCAACTACCCCTGAGGAGCCGACCCATCGTTCTGCTTAACATCCTTCCAATACAGTAAAAGAGGGGAGTTCCTATCCCGCCTGGCAAGAACTCCTCTCTTTTACTGTTCTTCTCAAGAGTCTGCTCAAGTAGTAAAGAGTTGGTGCTACTCCTGGGCTAGCTACCAGATAAAAGGATAACTTCCGAGGTTTTATCTATTACTTGAGAGAACGATGCAGGATGGTTAGCAGGTCGCGAAGTAAAGAACCGTGGGCGGTCAAGGAAGTTCTCAAAGTTATCGCATCCCTTGCGATTCTTGCTGGTGTCTTATTCATGCTCAGCTACCCAGCCCTTGCCTACTACAACTCCACCCACTACACCATGCGCTCATGCACCACAGACCATGCCAACTACTATGAACAACGCACCGTAGCAACCTCGAAAAACTTAGCCATCCATACCACTGACTGCAGCACCCTTGAATATAACGCCCGAGTATCGGGTGAAGAACTTCAAAATCTCGAAACAAAAATCAACGGTCATCGTGGTCAACAACTGGACTTTGGGTTCGGTAAGTTTCAGTTCTGGTCAGGCCCGAAGATGGTTTACACCGTCGAAGGCATCGAATAGGGTCGCTGATTCCTACTCAGGACGCTGGTGGTTGCTATCTGAGTTATTTTAGAACAGGTCGCCAGCTTCCTTTTTCATAGTGAGAGTACGGATCCGACAAGTGTCATTACAAGATATGACCTCATCCCGGTGTCTGCGCTCTCGAACGCGTAGGAAAACTACTGTCTAATTCACCTACCGCAAAGTAGGCCGAATTCTTCTTGGCATTGCCGCTAATGCTCTTTTAGGCTTCCTGTAGTGCCACCGTAGTGGTTTGAACACTGATTTCAGGAGGGTTTTCAGCTTCTACTGATAAGAACCATGAGGCTTCCATTGAATAGGGGAGTTATCGGTGACTTTGGAACCATGGGTTGTGTCTAGGGTGTGTGAGGGGTGGAGTCCAACCTGACCACAGACGAGCCAGCCCAACATTTTTAAGGTGCGACGGGCCGGGTAGAGTTTGAGACCCCGTGGCGTCGGGGTCTCTTCGTTTTGGTGCTGGTCGGTGGTGACCAGTGTACTGTCTTCATTCCCCCTGGGGGTGTTGTTGATGCGGGGGCGTCTTGTGTGCTTTTTTCTTAGGGGTCGGCGGCAGGTGGTGCTACCTCTATCGGGCGAGCACCGCCGGTGGCCAGACCCTGGACTTTTACCTCTCTCCGAAGCGGAACGTGGTCGCAGCGAAGCGTTTCCTGGCCAAGGCCCTCAGACCCAATGCGTCAGCCGGGTATCCCAGAGTGATCAACACCGATAAAGCACCCTCCCTAGCCAAGGCGATCGCCGAGTTGAAGTCAGAGGGAATCTGCCCGCCAACAGTGGAACACCGGCAGGTGAAATACCTCAACAATATCCTGGAAGGCGACCATGGTCGGCTGAAGCGGATCCTCGGGCCGAAAGGCGCGTTTAAGAACCGGACATCTGCATATCGGACGTTGAAAGGGATGGAGGCGATGCACTCATTGCGGAAAGGTCAAGGCACGATGTTTGCCTACGGGCAACCGAACCCGGACGCGGTGATCGTCAACCGGGTCTTCGAGACGGCCTGAGAACGCCCACACGCAGCGGCGATCAGGGAATGAGAAACTGAGTCTTCACTGCTCTCCGCCCAACTTTGCAACAGCACCGACGCACGGGGAAGCGAACGAGATCAGACCTGCAGCTGCCGCAGCCAGGATGCCGATCATCAGTGACCCGGTGGCCGCGGCGTCGGCGAACTGCTAGCCGATCGCCAACTGCGCCATCACATCAACGGTCATGATGCTGGTGCCTCCTCGGCCAGCGGCAGGGCGACATCAAGGATGTCATCGGCGATGACCTCCCTCAGGAACACCGCGGCCGGGCGGTGGGGAAGAAGACGGTGTTCTGGTTGTCCCGGAAGACCACAACACCGAGGAAGGTCATCATGCTGCCCGATGGGTGGTCTGCAGCGACTCTGCCCACCTCGGCACTCAACCCTACTGTGGGGGTTACTTGTAGCGAAGCGAGCTGAACATCCCGGTTTCCATGTGATAGGCGTTATGGCAGTGAAATGCCCACTCACCGGGGTTCTCAGCGATCAGGTCGGCGATCATGGTTTCACCCCCGCGGAGAAGGACGGTGTCCTTGCGTAGCCCGCCGCTGCCGGGCAGCGCCCACGTGTGGCCGTGGATGTGCATGGGATGGGGCATCATGGTCCTGTTGCGCATGACCATCCGCAGGCGCTGGCCCTCCTGCACGGTCGCGGGGGAGGATTGGCCGTCGGTGAGAATGCTCCATTCATACGGCATCATCTGCCCGCCCAGGTCGATGCTGACTTCTCGGTCTGGTGTGCCCTCGGGCAGGAGTGCACGGTCTGCTGGCTTCAGGGAGGACAGAAGCAGTCCGGTGGACGACAACTCGGGGAAGTCGACATCGGGGCGAGGGGCCTGGCCGCCGGCAGTGCGGATGACGGCGAAGGCGCGGTCGTCCTTACCCACCGCCAAAGCCGTGAGCGGGAAGACGCCGTCGCCGAGGATGACCTCGACGTCGACACGCTCGCCCATGGACAGGTAGATCGATTCGGTCTCCCAGGGCTGGACAGGGAAGCCGTCGGTGTGGGTGACGGTCATGCGGTGACCACCGAGGGCCACCTTGAAGATGGTGTCACCGCCGGAGTTGATAAACCGCAGGCGGGCCTTGTCGCCCGGGCGAGCCTCGAAGGTCCGGTGAGCACGGGGGATACGTCCGTTGATGAGGTAGTACGGATACATCACATCGCCGGCATCCCCGCCCAGTACGCGGTCCGGGGTGCCGTGGTCTCCCATTTCCATCCCCCCGTTATGGTCTCCCATTTCCATCCCCCCGTTATGGTCTCCCATTTCCATCCCCCCGTTATGGTCTCCCATTTCCATCCCCCCGTTATGGTCGCCCGAACCCATTCCGGTGAGCTTGTCGAGCTCATCGTCGGGAGTGCCCTGAATGCCATCGACCCAGTCGTCGAGCACGATGGTCCACTCGACGTCCTGGTCCTCAGCGTCTTGCGGGTCACGGATAATCAGTGGGGCGTGGAGGCCGCGATCAAGCTGCAGGCCGGTGTGGGAATGGTAGAAGTAGGTGCCACCGTGGGGGACTTCAAAAACATAGGAGAAAGACTCGCCAGGTTCAATGGGGTCCTGGGTCATGCCGGGCACACCGTCGGCTGCGTTGTGGAGTGCGATGCCATGCCAGTGGATAGAGGTGCTCTCAGGCAGTTCATTGGTGATATCGACCTGGAGGACGTCGCCAGCGGTGGCCTCAATGGCCGCATCCCCGGTGTCAGAGACGTATCCCCACGTCTTGGCTTCGATGCCGCCGATATCCAGGGAGAGGGGCCGGGCGGTCAGTGTCCGGCGCACCGTCGGCTCACCGAGCGCAGTGGGGGTGGGAGTGGGGCGAAGGGAGGAACCTGATGCCGAGGCAGCGGGTCCAGGGTTGCTGGTGCAGGCGGTCAGGGCCCCGGTGCCGGCGAGGACGAGCCCGCCGAGCAGAAACTGTCGTCGGGAAGACGCGTTTGTCATGATTTAACCTTTCTTGGTGCAAGATTTCAGTGATACGGGAGACAGGCGCAGGTGAGGACTCTGCTGAGCCATCACGTCAGGCGCAGGTCTGTGACACAGGTTGCACCGTCGTCGGTGGTGGAAAACTCCGTGGTGCCGGTACGCCCCTGGTAGCTGACCTCAATCAGGCCGGTGGTATCATCAGGAAGCCAGAAGCCAATAAACCCATTGTCGAAGGTGGTTGTCGCCTCGTCCACCAGCACCTCACCGGTCGCCTCATCGGTGATCGTGACCTGGATATCCTCATTGTCGAGTTCCCCCAGGCAGGTCGTGAGGCTGTGGTAGAAGCAGTCGTGGGTGGAGGTGAGATAGGGTGCGATCGAGACATACGTCTGATTGTCGGGAAGATCGACCACGACTTCCTGGTCATCGCTCGAGAGCAGCAGTTCATCGGCACGCACTGAGGCGATCAGATCCGTGGGACGCTCAGTGACCTTCTGCCGGTCGAGGTGATCAATGATCTCCACCGCGTCCATGGCGGCCAGGCCATGGGTAGTCAGGAATGTATCCTGGGACACCGTCCCGTCGGCGGTGGGTTCCGGGTCGGCGGCCGAACACCCCGTGAGGGCGAGGGCAAGGGCGGCGGCTGCGATCGCTGCTCGTTTCACGTCAATCTCCTTGGATCGTGGTAAGACCGTGAGAAGACACCGCCTCAAGGTCGATGCCATACCTTATATCTAACACGGGTGCCTGACGGACTAGAAATCAAAAACCCTGCTCACATCACTATGACAGGGCGAAAAGGGGTGAATTCGGTGAGCTGGGTCACCACTGGGTCACCACCCCACAGCCGTGGGCGATGTCCTTCTACCCGCCCCGGGTATGCGGTGCAGGCAGTGAAATCCCTGGTGGCGCCTGCTGAACCGACCAGTGGAGGCGATGCCGCCGGCCCGGGGTGGGGCACAGGGGTGACGGCGGTCGAAGGGTGATGTTTGAAGATTTGATGAAGATTTCCCCGCCGGGCACTGAGCGAGGGTGGTATTCCCCCCTGGTCGGAGCGATACTGGGGTCTATGGCTGACTACACACCGACCACTGCCACGCCCCCGGGGCGGGTGCTGGTCGTCGATGATGAACAACCCCTGGCTCAGATGGTGGCCTCCTACCTCATCCGGGCCGGCTTCGATACCCGCCAGGCGCACACCGGCACCCAGGCCTTGGACGAGGCCCGTCACTTTTCCCCCGATGTTGTGGTGCTGGATCTGGGGCTACCCGAACTCGACGGCCTGGAGGTGTGCCGACGGATCCGCACCTTCTCGGACTGCTACATCCTCATGCTCACCGCGCGTGGCAGCGAGGACGACAAGATCAGCGGTTTGACCCTGGGGGCGGATGACTACATCACCAAACCTTTTAGCATCCGGGAACTGGTGACCCGGGTGCATGCGGTGCTACGCCGCCCGCGCACCAGCACCACCCCACCGCAGGTGACCACCCCCTTGAACGTTGGTGACCTCATCCTTGACCCCGTCGCCCATCAGGTGCGGGTGGGGGAGACGACCGTAGAGCTCACCCGCACGGAGTTCGAGCTGCTGCTTGCCCTGGCTCTGCGCCCCGGCCAGGTGCTGACCCGCCACGACCTGGTCACCGAGGTCTGGGACACCACCTGGGTCGGTGATGAACGCATCGTCGATGTCCACATCGGTAACTTGCGTCGCAAGCTCGGCACCGACACCCGGGGCCGGGGGTTTATCGACACCGTGCGTGGCGTGGGCTACCGGGTGAGGCAGTCATGAATCACGGACCCGGCCTGACCTTCCGCTTCCTGGCCGCCCAGGTGTTGGTCGTGGTGATTAGCCTGCTGGTGGCCGCGGCCGTGGCCACGATGGTGGGCCCGACCCTGTTCCATGAGCATATGTTGATGACCGGCCAGGAGGACCCCTCGCTGGAGCTGTTCCATGCCGAGCAGGCCTACCGGGACGCCAACCTGATCACCCTGGCCGTCGCCCTGCCCACCGCCTTGATCAGCGCCCTGCTGGCCAGCCTGTGGTTATCGCGTCGCCTGCGCACCCCCCTGCAGGATCTCACCCGCGCCGCTACCAGCCTGACGGCCGGCAACTACCGTATCCGCGTGCCCGCCGGAGAAGCAGGCCCCGAGGTCACCACTCTGGCGCATGCCTTCAACACCATGGCCGACCGGCTGGAACACACCGAACAGGTCCGCCGCCAGATGCTCTCTGATCTGGCCCACGAAATGGGCACCCCCTTATCGGTGCTCACGGTCTACCTCGATGGTCTCCAGGACGGGGTTGTGGACTGGAATAATGCCACCCACACGATCATGGCTGACCAACTCGCCCGCCTGACCCGGTTGATGGAAGACATCGACGATGTCTCCCGGGCCCAGGAACACCGGATCGATTTGGACCTGGCGGAGGAAGGGCTCGGGGATCTGCTCCATACCGCCGCTGCTGTCGCGGGGGAAGCTTATGCTGACAAAGGCGTCGATTTACAGGTCGAGACCATTACGGACACCGCCCGGGTGCTCGTGGACCGGCAACGCTTCGGCCAGGTGATGAGCAATCTCCTGTCGAACGCGCTACGGCACACCCCGGCCGGCGGGCAGGTCCGAATCAGCGTCCACCGACAGGGGGCGTCCACCGCGCTCATCCACGTTGCCGATGACGGCGAGGGCATCCCACCTGGCCAGCTCGGACACATCTTCGAACGCTTCTACCGGGGGGATGCCGCCCGCAGCCGGGACAACGGCGGGGCCGGTATCGGTCTGACCATCTCCAAAGCATTGATCGAGGCCCACGGCGGCACTCTCACCGCCACCTCCCCCGGACCCGGTCGCGGAGCGGTGTTTACCCTCCGCCTCCCGCTGTCCCCTCCCGACAGTGAGGAGGCTGCTCGGTGACCGCACCCTGCCCCGCGTGAGGGCCGTGCCCTCCACCCCTTCCAAATATACCCCCCTGGGGTATATGCTAGAGAGTAGCATCGTCGCATCCCACCGACCCGTAGGAGCTTTCCCATGATCACCTCCCCGCCCCGCCTCTTGCCGATGGCCTCCCACAGCTGCAGCTGTTGCGGACCTGCCTCACGTACCGACACCGCCTCCATCCCTGCCGCCAGCGGCTCGTCAGCAGGAGGGTCCTCCCCTAGCTACCAGGTCACCGGCCTGAGTTGCGGGCACTGCGCGAAAAGCGTGACCCAGGCCCTTCAGGCCCTCCCCCAGGTCGACGACGTCCAGGTTGATCTCGCTGCTGGTGGTGTTTCCACCGTCACGGTCACCGGTGTCGTACCTCCGGAGATGGTTCGTCGGGCTATCGAGGAGGCCGGCTACACCGTCTTATCCTGATCAGTTTTACCCATCATCTCGACCCCGACCGGGTTGAGCGAAAGGAACGTCATGAGCACTCCCCACCATTCCGGTGATCACCCCGCTCCGGAAACAGACCACACCCAACACCCGGATCATGCCAGTCACGAACACCACGCAGATGCCGACACCCACGGCCAGGCGATGCCCCACGATCACCCGCACTCCGACCTGGACGACGACCACCACGTTCATGGTCACGGCGAACACGCCGGACACAGCACCGCAATGTTTCGGGACCGCTTCTGGTGGTCGCTGATTCTGTCCATTCCCGTCGTTATTTTCAGCCCCATGGTCGCCCACCTGCTCGGCTACCACCTCCCGGCATTCCCCGGATCCACCTGGATCCCCCCGGTGCTGGGCACGATTATCTTCGTCTACGGCGGAACGCCTTTCCTCAAGGGCGGATGGACGGAACTGAAATCCCGCCAACCCGGGATGATGCTCCTGATCGCCATGGCCATCACCGTGGCGTTTGTCGCCTCCTGGGTCACCACTCTGGGGCTGGGCGGTTTTGAGTTGGACTTCTGGTGGGAGCTGGCCCTGCTGGTGACCATCATGCTGCTGGGCCACTGGCTGGAGATGTCCGCTCTCGGGGCCGCGTCCTCCGCGCTTGACGCGCTGGCTGCCCTGCTGCCGGATGAGGCCGAGAAAGTCATCGACGGGACCACCCGCACCGTGGCCATCTCCGAGCTGGTCGTCGACGACGTCGTGCTGGTGAGGGCCGGTGCCCGGGTGCCGGCCGACGGAATCATCCTCGACGGAGCCGCCGAATTCGATGAGGCAATGATCACCGGTGAATCCCGTCCCGTCTTCCGTGACACCGGTGACAAGGTGGTCGCCGGTACCGTGGCCACCGACAACACCGTCCGCATCCGGGTGGAGGCTACCGGCGGGGACACCGCCCTGGCCGGGATCCAACGCATGGTTGCTGACGCCCAGGAGTCCTCCTCCCGGGCCCAGGCCCTGGCGGATCGGGCGGCGGCGTTGTTGTTCTGGTTCGCGCTGATCTCTGCTCTGATCACCGCGGTGGTGTGGACCATTATCGGCAGCCCGGACGATGCCGTGGTGCGCACGGTCACGGTGCTGGTCATCGCCTGCCCGCACGCCCTGGGCCTGGCGATTCCGCTGGTCATTGCGATCTCCAGCGAGCGGGCCGCGAAATCCGGGGTGCTCATCAAGGACCGGATGACGCTCGAGCGGATGCGCACCATCGACGTGGTGCTCTTCGACAAAACCGGCACCCTGACCGAGGGTGCGCACGCGGTCACCGGTGTCGCAGCAGCTGTCGGCGTCACCGAGGGCGAGCTGCTGGCCCTGGCCGCCGCCGCGGAGGCCGACAGCGAGCATCCCGTGGCCCGCGCCATCGTGGCGGCCGCGGCCGCCCATCCCGAGGCCTCCCGTCGGCAAATCCGTGCAACTGGTTTCAGCGCCGCCTCCGGCCGGGGGGTCCGGGCCACTGTCGATGGCGCTGAGATCCTCGTGGGCGGGCCGAACATGCTGCGCGAGTTCAACCTCACCACCCCGGCCGAGCTCACCGACACCACCAGCGCCTGGACCGGGCGTGGGGCCGGTGTGCTCCATATTGTCCGCGACGGTCAGATCATCGGTGCGGTGGCCGTCGAGGACAAGATCCGCCCCGAATCCCGCGCCGCCGTGAAAGCTCTGCAGGACCGCGGGGTGAAGGTCGCGATGATCACCGGCGACGCGCAGCAGGTGGCCCACGCCGTCGGTCAGGACCTAGGCATTGATGAGGTCTTCGCCGAGGTCCTGCCCCAGGACAAAGACACCAAGGTCACGCAGCTGCAGGACCGGGGTTTGAGCGTGGCCATGGTCGGTGACGGTGTCAATGACGCCCCCGCTCTGACCCGCGCGGAGGTCGGTATCGCCATCGGTGCCGGCACGGATGTGGCCATGGAATCTGCCGGAGTGGTCCTAGCCAGTGACGATCCCCGGGCAGTGTTGTCGATGATTGAGCTTTCGCAGGCCAGCTACCGCAAGATGATCCAGAACCTCATCTGGGCGTCCGGTTACAACATCGTGGCCGTGCCGTTGGCCGCCGGCGTGCTCGCCTCGATCGGGTTCGTGCTGTCCCCGGCCGTGGGCGCGATCTTGATGTCTGCCTCGACCATCGTGGTGGCCCTGAACGCCCAGCTGTTACGCCGCATTGATCTGGATCCGGCTCACCTGGCTCCGACCGAGTCGAAAGAGGAACACGCCACGCCTACTCCGGCATCCACCGCCGTCCACTGATCCACCACTTCTCTCCACTGCCCCCATATGACCCTGAAAGGCTCCACCATGAAGCGCACCCTTGTTCTTTCCACTCTCGCCGTGGCCTCCACCCTGGCGCTGGCCGCCTGCGGTGAGGCCACCGAGTCAGGCAACACCGACGCCACCACCTCGGCCACCAGCACTGCGACGACTACCCCTGAGACGACCGAGGCCACCACGGCGACGACTGAGGCGGACGGGGAGATCTCCGCCGATCACAACGACGCGGACATCATGTTTGCCCAGATGATGATCCCCCATCACCAGCAGGCCGTGGAGATGAGTGAGACGCTCCTGGCCAAGGAGGGTATCCCCGCCCAGGTCGTGGAGTTTGCCCAGGGGGTTATTGACGCCCAGGGACCGGAGATTGATCGGATGAACGCCATGCTCGAGGCCTGGGGCCAGCAGCCGGTCACCGACTCTGGGGGCATGGGGACCATGGACGAGATGGGTGGAATGGATCACGGCGAGATGGGTGGAATGAGCGGGATGATGAGCCAGGAGGACATGACAGCCCTTGAGGAAGCCCAGGGCACCGAGGCTGCCCGCCTCTACCTGGAGCAGATGACCGCCCACCACGAAGGTGCGGTCGACATGGCCCGTGACGAGGTTGCTGACGGCCAGAATCCCCATGCGATCACCCTGGCCGAACAAGTTATCAACGACCAGGAGGCCGAGATCGCCCAGATGCAGCAGATGCTCACTGACCTATGACAGGTGCCCGTCTTTTTCTGATCCCGAGGACAGGAATCTGAAAAAGAGGGATAACCGTGACGATTGCCACCTGCTGCGGGCGATGGGTCGTTGTCACCGCAGCGGGTGCACCGGGGTGGATGTTTCTTCTCCCTCCAGCTCGTCTCTTCGCCTTGCGAATGCTCTTTTTGCTTCATCGCTAAAGTTTATTCGGTCGTTGTCAAACCACCGTTCGCCGTATCTGCTGGCTAGAGCGGCGTGGATGCAGTTTCGGAGGAGCACTTCGAGATGCTCGATGTCAGCGAGATAGGTCTTTGTGAGGTGAGTATTCCAAAGGTAGAGAGCTTCTGGTTCTGGATGGTCGACGTACCGGCTCATTCGTGCAGATGAAAACCACTGAGATAGCGGTGCCGGGGCTGGTTTTGGTGTATTCATTACGGATCTGTGTTAGTCTTTATCCTGAAAGCCCCGGAACGATCCCTGCACTACGAAAGTAGGAGTAAATCGCCGGGGTTATTGATGTTTTCGGGCAATTAATTGCTTGTGCGTCCCTAGGTTCGGCTGCGGGTTTCATCACGCCGTGCGCCTGGGGCGGCGAGCAGGATTTTTTGCAGATCGTGAGCGCTGAGATGAGAGCGCCCGCCTCCGCGTACTGCTTCGCGCCATATTGGTTTGAAGGCTCCGAGCATAGCCTGATAGGTCGGAAGCATCTGGCTGTGGGAGTTCGTTCCTTCTTTTACGAGTTCTTCTTGCTCAGTCCACCGGCCGCTCTTAACTAGGTATTCTATGTAGCCAGCCATCTGACTTTCGCGTTCACGTTGGTAGTCGAAACCTTGGAATTTGCCGAACCATTCGGCGTTCTCAACGCCGATAGTATCCCACCCGTTTTCGCCGAGTGCCTCAACGCTGAAGTGAATTACCCTAAACATGTCGAGGATGTCCCAGACCAACTCACAATCGTACGCATCGAGAGCTTCAGTGGAACTAGGAAATAGTTGGGGGTATTCCCCCTCATAACCACGCTCGAACACTTCAATAGCGCGTTCGTGCCACTTTGAGTCATAGGATTCTTTAGGAAGTTGCCCCTGGGCAGCTAGAAGGGCCTGATGCTGAAGGATCAGACTGGCCCGCTCGTAGGCGGAGAGGGCGATGCTCTTTTCGCCGGGCTGGCGATCATACTTCGAATCAACCCGCTTGACGTGTACCTCTATGGCTTGGCGCATGTAGTCACTTTGGGATTGTCCATTTGCTTCTGCTGCTTCGGCAATGAGAGTTCGGAGCTCATCGGGAACACGGAGAGTAATTGTCTGCATAAGCCTAACTTTACCCAGGAATATTACTTGAATACAAGTACGCACACTGCGAATACATGAAACCATCTGCCTAGGTCTTCTTATGTATCGAATGGGTACACCTCAAAAGAAGAGTTTTAGAATTACTGTCAGAGTCAGAAGGCGTTGGCACAGATGGACCCCAGTGACCAGGGTTGTGACGACGGCTTCGGAACACCATCCGGTCAGTACTCGTGTGCACTAGGCTGAAAATGTCAGAACTCCCGGGCACAAGGAGACAGGGACGGACAGCAGCCACACGGACATTGCTGCGACATCACACCTGACTATGCCTGAAGCTGAGTGGGAACAGGCCTGAGCACAGGAACGGGTAATCGCTAGGTTGGCTGAGCACGAGAAAGTCGGGGTAAGCACTGCTGATGCGGTCGCCGAAGAGCTGGGATGTCCCGGCGATAGATATACCGACTTCTTACACGCCACCGCGAGGGTTCAGGGGTAGTAACTGATCTGCTCGCGGATTTTCCCGCGCGGTGCGCAGCTTGTCCCCGCTGAGCAGTGGTGGCCGCCTTCCCGTGCGGCCACGAGCCCAGGCAGCCTCCAGACCGGTGTATCTCCGCTCCCGGATCAGATCACATTCAAACTCCGCCGGGCAGGAAGATGTGGAACACTCCTCGGCCTCCGAAGGATGAGGTGCCGGTGTTTCCTGCAGCGATCGAAACTCCACTCCTCTCGTTGTGCTGACGACAGAATGTCCCTCGGGATTACCGGCCAGGCGGAGATTATTTGACGGTCATGCCGAATGAGCCCGCGATGGCCCGCGCGGTCTGCTTGGCGTAGGGGCCTACCCCGGTGAGCGTGGCGGATCCGGGGCCGGTCCAGTCGCCGTAACCGACCAGGTGCAGGCCCGGGTATTTCGGGGTCGTGCCGTCCAGGAGCCGGCGCACCGGTCCGAGGGACGGCCGAAACCCGGTACACCAGATCAGATGATCGGCCCGTACTTCGTTGAGGGAGCTAAACATCGGCGTCGCCGCCAACCATCCGGCGTCGCGGGCAGCGCGCACCTGAGGCAGCACGACAATGTCGCCGAGCTCCGAGTCGGCCCCCGGATCGGTCTCGCCACGCTGGACGGCCAGGGCGCGTTGCCGGTTCCGGCGAAACAGCACCCGTCCGTCGAACTCATCGGGCATCCACCGGGGTGGATGGCGGGTATACCAGGTGACTTCGGCGACACTGGTGAGTTCGGCGGCGATTTGCGCGGCGGAGTTCGCTGCCCCCACCACCGCCACGGACGACCCCCGGAAGGGGCCTACCCCGGGATAGTTCGCCGAATGCCACTGCGTGCCGGTAAACAATCCCGGGTAGGCCGGAACGAAGGGAGTAGACCAGGTACCGGTGGCGGCTACGACATGGGGAGCCGTCCACGACCGATCACCGGCGTGGAGGCGGTAGCCTCCAGCCACCCGCTCGACGCGGTCCACGTGCACGGGGCGCTCGACGGGGATCCGGTAGCGCTGCTCATAGTCGGCAAGGTAGTCGATGACATGGTCCGATGGTGGGAATCCCTCGTAGGCTGGCATGGGCTTGCCCGGCAGGCTGGAAAACTCCGCGGTGGAAAACAACGTCATCGACGGCCACACATGCCGCCACGCCCCACCGGCACCCTCCTGATCGTCGAGGACCAGGGTGTCCACGCCTGCTCGCAGCAGGTAGTAGGCGGTGGACAGGCCCGCCTGGCCACCGCCCATAATGATCGCCTCGAAGTGTTTGCTGGTCACGTGTGTGATCGTCTCCTTCTCGTCGGTGGTGGGTCAGTCCATCTGCAACACGGTGCGCAGCTCCGCGAACAGCTCCGGGCGCACCTGATGGGTCACCGTCCGGCCGACCCGGACCTTGTCCAATAGCCCGGCCTCGGTCAACCGCTTCAGGTGGTGCGATACGGTTGGCTGGCTCAACCCCGACATCTCTGTCAGCTCCCCGACGCTGGCCGGGCCGCAGCCTTCGGCCGCTAATTGCGATAGCAAACGCAGGCGGGCGGGATCGGCCAACACCTTGAACAACGTGGCGTAGCGCTCGGCCTCACCACTGGTCAAGGGGCCAGCACCCAGTGAGCAACAGTCGGACAAGTCCGCCAGCGGGAGAGCCTGCGAGAGTGTCATACCAACCATCCTATATTGACAACCATCGATATGAAGTCTACTTTTTGTATTGATGCTTGTCAATACTGTGAAAGGCTCGTATGAATATGAATGTTGATAACCGGCCACGCATGAAGATTTTGGACCGCTTCCTGCCGGTCTGGATTATTCTCGCCATGGCCGCTGGCCTACTCATCGGCCGGGTGGTCCCCGGTATCGGTGACGCCCTGGGCGCTTTAGAGGTCGGTGGGATTTCCCTGCCGATAGCGCTTGGCCTCCTGGTGATGATGTATCCGCCACTGGCGAAGGTTCGCTACGACAAGGCCGTCGAGATCGCCGCCGATAAACGCCTGATGACCGTGTCCTTAGTGCTCAACTGGCTAGTCGGTCCGGCTTTCATGTTCGCCTTGGCCTGGATCTTCCTGCCGGATCAGGCGGAACTGCGCACCGGATTGATCATCGTCGGCCTGGCTCGGTGTATTGCGATGGTGCTCGTCTGGAGTGATCTGTCATGTGGTGACCGGGAGGCCACGGCCGTGCTGGTGGCGATTAACTCGGTGTTCCAAGTCATCATGCTCAGCGTACTCGGCTGGTTCTACCTCCAGGTCCTGCCAGCCTGGCTGGGCCTGGAGACTACCTCGGCGGAATTTTCCTTCTGGTCGATCGTGGTTTCCGTGCTCGTATTCCTCGGCATCCCGCTGGCCGCCGGCATGGCCTCCCGAATCATCGGTGAAAAAACCAAGGGCCGTGCCTGGTACGAAAACACCTACCTGCCGAAGATCTCCCCGCTGGCACTGATCGGCCTGCTCTATACCATCGTGCTGCTGTTTTCCCTGCAGGGCGAGCAGATTACCTCCCAGCCGTGGACCGTGGCCCGCGTGGCTGTGCCGCTGCTGGCCTACTTCGTCGGCATGTTCGCCATCGCACTGATTGCGACGAAGGCGTCGGGAATGAATTACGCTCAGTCGGCGTCGGTGTCGTTTACGGCCGCGGGCAATAACTTCGAGCTGGCCATCGCCGTGGCCATCGGCACCTTCGGGGCGACCTCCGCACAGGCGCTGGCCGGTACGATCGGCCCGTTGATCGAGATCCCGGTGCTTGTCGGCCTGGTCTACACCATGCGGTGGCTGGGACCGAAACTCTTCCCCCAGGATCCGACCCTACCCGTATCCTCGACACTGTCCTCGCAGACTGCTGTATCCGAGAAGGAGAACTACACCTCATGAGCACCCACCCAACAGTCCTGTTCGTCTGCGTCGGCAACGGCGGAAAGTCCCAGATGGCCGCAGCCCTAGCCGCTAAGCACGCTGGTGACCGGATCGAGATCCACTCCGCCGGCACGACACCCGGCACGAAGCTCAACCCCCAGTCCGTCGAGGTCATCGCCGAGGCCGGTGCCGACATGTCCGCAGGCCACCCTAAGGGTGTAGATCCACAGCTGTTGCGCGAGGTTGACCGCGTGATCGTCCTGGGAGGTGATGCCCAGCTGGAGCTTCCCGACGACGCCCACGGAACGTGCGAACGGTGGGTGACCGACGAGCCGTCCAGGAGGGGGATAGAGGGGATCGAGCGCATGCGTCTGGTCCGTGACGACATCGACACGCGTGTACGCCGGCTCGTTGCCGAGCTGCTCGAGAACTGACCACCCCACCTCGCACCATCAACGACCCCGCGCGAACTCGCGCGGGGTCGTTGATGCCTGAACTGATCATCAGCGTCGTCGGCCTGAAACCGGACATGCTGGTAGATACCAGGAGCGTGGCAGGTTAGGACTGAGCCTGCGGATGCTCCTCCTCCTGGTCACTGGTGGTGTCGGTGTCGTCGTCGGCGACGATCTCGACACTGCAGCAATCGGAGTTCGTATTCTTCTTGTGAAACAGGTCTTTGAAGCCCATGAGGGTCTCCTTTCGTTAGAGGTACGTGATTTAGAGGATGATCGTCATCGCGTAGCCGGCCAGCATGGCCGCCAGCAGAATGGTGATCACGAAGGTGGCCAACAGTTTCGGCTTGAACACTGCCGCCAACATCGAGATTTCCGGTGGCGAGGCCCCGGACCCGCCGATCATCATCGCGAAGATCGGGCCGATGGCCACCCCGGCACCCGATAAAGCCAGGGCGACCGGCAGCATCGTCTCCAGTCGGACATACAGCGGGATACCGATCGCCGCAGCCAGTGGAATCAGCCACCAGACGTTTCCACCGGCCATAAATCTCAGGCCGTCTTCGGGCACAACCCCGTAGATGAATGCACCGATGGCCACGCCGATGATCATCGGAAGGAGCATGGGGCGAAGATCGTCCCATGCCTGACGGATCGCTGCCGGGGTTTCTTGTTTGGTTCCACGCCACGGGGTCCCGTCCAGCTGGCGCCCGCCCTTGACCTTGACCTTGCGCAGCTGGTCTTCCATGCCCAGCGCGGTCCAGACCCAGGGTGCTCCCAGCGACAGCAGCACCATGATCACCGCGTAGCTGATCGCGACCTGCCAGGTAAGGGTCAGCCAGATCCCGCCGACGATAACCGGGTTGAGCAGCGGCGAAGCGATCAGGTAGGTCACGGTGGTACGAAAGGCCACCCCGGCTTTGAGCATGCTGACAAACATCGGGATCGTCGAACAGGAACAAAACGGAGTGATCGCCCCCCAACGCCAGTCCCTTGACCTGACCGGGAACCGCTCCACCAGCCATCCAGCTCTGCAACCGCTCCGGGCCGAAGCGCCGGTTGATCAACGCGACCGCATAGGAGATCACCAGAAACAGCAGGAGCAGTTCGACCAGGAGGGTAGCGAACGTGCCGAGCGCGCTAATCAGCATCAACGACCTCGTTTCTCAGGGAGGTGTCCGTGCAGCAGGCGCGTTGTCCCTCCGGCGTCAACGTCGCCAGGTGCGCCAGCCAGCGCACCGGATTAGCCAGCTGAGCACAACACACCGAATTCAGCGTGGCACGACCCCTCGGCTCCGAGTCCACCAGTCCGGCCTTGCGCAGGGCAGCCAGATGATGGCTAACCAACGCCTGACTCATCCCGGTGGCCTCATGGAGCTGGCGGTTGGTCATCGACGTCTCTGCCAAGGTGAGCAGGATCGTCAACCGGTTTTCATCCGACAGCGCGGCCAGTGTGGGTACGAGTAACTGGGCCCGCTCGGCGGGGCTGAGATCCGACGCGGGGATGGATAAGGAAATCTCTGTAAGCACACTCCGATATTAACAAGCGAGTACTTGTATTTCAAGCAATAGTTTGGACATCGGGAAAGAGGGTCCTTCCGGCCTTTCCCGAGCGTCTCACTTTCAAGGAAGTGGGACACCATCAATGACAATTGAAAATACACAGTCCCAGGAGGAGCATGTCCCACAAGTCATGCCACAGCCATGTCCCATAATGTCCGCTACAGAATGGACTTCCGGCACTATTCTGGTTATGGATACTGGCTACGCCCGGGTGTCGACCGCGAAACAGGACCTTGACCGACAGATCGACGCTCTGCGCCAGGAAGGTATTGCCAGCAAATACATTTACGTTGATAAGAAATCCGGATCCACCACCAACCGCCCCGGACTGCACAAGGCACTGGATCAGGCCCGTGAAGGCGATATCATTGTCGTCCACACGCTCGACCGGTCAGATGCTCCTCAAACTGTAGCAGCGTGTACACCCCAATAGGGCAGTTTTAGAATTTCTGTCGCGCTAGCGTGGTCGAGTCCCTGCGGCAGCGGCTTTTCACAACTTCATGGGCGGTTCAGTTGATGCCGGTGAGGAAACCTAGAGAGGCCCTAGGAGCACGGGGGATGAGTTTATTAAAGGCCGAAGGCGCCGCCGCTGACGAGGATGAAGATACCCAGGCCGATTAAAACGATCGGGAACAGCACATGCTCCCAGCGTTCGAGAAACTCCGCGATGGGTGGACGGGTGGCCACGAACTTCGCCAACAGGACCAGGCCCGCCACCAGAATCAGAAAGACGACGCAGTAGATGATAACGGTGGCGGTATCCACGTTGAGAAAAACCGGGACATAGACGCCGATATTGTCGCCACCGTTGGCAAAGGTCACCCCGGCGACGGTCAAGACGCTTACGTTCTTTCCGCTGACTTTCGCGTCATCGTCGTCGTCATCGTCTCCCCGCCAGGCTTGCCAGGCCGCCCACAGTCCCAGGGCCAGGGGGATTAGCCCGAAGTAGGGGATCGCCTCGGTGGGCAAGAAGGCATCCGCCCCTAGGGTGACCAGAATCGTGGCTGCGAGGATGCCCGCGAAACCAAGGTACTGCCCGGCCAGGATCCGAAGTGTGGTCCCTGCTTGGCCGGCCCCACGGGCGAAGAACAGCGAGAGCACGATGATGTCGTCGATATTGGTGGCGATAAACAGACCAACCGCCCCCAGGAGACCAGTTACCACTTACCTGTTCCCCTCTCCGGTGGCGCACCCGGGCACGTCACATGCCGAATCAATACACGGGGCATTCTCGTCGGCAGCCAGAGTGGTATCCAGCAGTGAGTTCAACGCCTGGACAAGATGGGCGTCAACGATCTCGTAGCGGGTCTTCCGCCCCTGCGGTTCGGCGACCACAATTCCGCAGTCCCGTAGGCAAGTGAGGTGGTTCGACACATTTGACCGCGTCAGTTCCAACTCCCGGGCGAGAGCGGCCGGGTAGGCCGGGCCGCCCAGCAGGGTCAGGAGAATACGGGATCGGGTGGGATCGGCCATCGCTCGACCCAATCGGTTCATCACGTCCAAGCGCGAAGCAATAGTCAGCATACACTGAACTATACAGCAGCTGCTGAACTGTTGCAACGAGGGTCGAACGTCGGCTTGACGGTGATGCGTGGCAAACCAGCGCCCTTCGGTACTGCCTGTGTCGAAATCGTTGGTTTGTTAGACGACTCCGTCATTTTGTTGGAAAATATGATTCGACAGCTTGAAGAACAGTAGGCAAAGCATAAAGCGCTGGTGTCACTCTGCGATGAAGATTGGCACCAGCGCTTAATGACAACCCACCTTTTACCGGTTAAAAACATCCGGTGTTTGCTGGGCTTGTTTATCTACACGAATCATAAATTTGGCTGATTCTGCTTCGGAGAGGGGTTCCACCAAAAAAACCTTACGGCGCTGATAATGAATGTTTTCCATCCACTCCACGACACGCGCTACTTGATGAACATATCCACCGCATGTAGAAATAATCAATCCATTTTCTTCCACTAGACGGTCCCGAATTTCATCATCGCACTTCCAGAATCCGCTGTAATACAAAACCTTCTCACTCGGGAATCTAAAACCTTTTTCACAGGCGATACGGTTCTAAGTATGAGGCTTATTCAAAAGTAGGAACACACCCACACCCCACCAACTAGACAACGGCCCCACCAGCGGCAAAAATAAGAGGATTAAATCACTACAAATAACCTCAAGCCATACCGGAAGAACCGTTGC
>NZ_JAAXPV010000003.1 GCF_012396615.1 Rothia terrae
TGGCGGTGAGGCCGGTTGTACGCTGGTGTTGCAACGGTTCTTCCGGTATGGCTTGAGGTTATTTGTAGAGATTTAACGCTCATATTTTTGCCGCTGGTGGGGCCGTTGTCTAGTTGGTGGGTGTGGGATTTGCTCTTACTTTTGAATAAGCCTCATTACTGCTCCTATCTGTAAAATAAAGCAGTGATAGATGTGGATATTGGGCTGTTCTTAATTGTTTTCAGTTCAACTATTTTTAGAATCGGGAAAAGAAAATGATTCGTCATTCTTGCAAAATATTTGCATTTACCATGATTGGTGTTACTGCTCTCATGGGATGCGGTGTCCAGACTAATGAAGAAGCTATCCAAGGAAAAGCACAGGAATCCGCATCTTCTCCGACTTCGCCGTCAACTTCTACTGCCTCAGAATCTGAAGCTACCTCCCCAAGCCCAACTTCCTCTACGTCTCAAGCCTCCGAAAGTAATCTACTGGTGGCATCAAACTCCGTTGAATCACAGGGCATTACTAAGAAATACAGCATTGATGGCGACGTGTACGATGTTCTTGGCGACCATATTGTAGGGCCCATTTCAACTAATTCAATTGCCGTTGCATCTCTCTCTTCTGGAGATAACCTCGTTGGAATCAGCCTTGAAGATGTACAGCAGTCAAGCGGTCATAAACATGAATCGATTGTTGGGGCTGTTCTGATGAAAAAGAGTGTAATCGTAATAATGTCCTCTTTGGCGGGGGAAGATAAATATAACACCGGTGAAGACGAGAGTGCTTTTGCGGTTTTTGATACTGAAAGCGGTAAACAAATCGGCGATACAGTCTACTCTGACATATACTCGAGCTCTGCGCGTGATGCTTTAGTCAATAACCAGTCATATACCACGTGGGCTGCCGGGGTACCTGGGGAAAGCTACGTATTGATGAAGGGTCAGGATACCGTCATTAGCAAGGGAGCTGATTCCGGGAATGTAGCAATTTTCGAAGATCAAAAACCGCCTAAGACACAGGTTCTAAGTGATAATGATTTCAAAGTATCCCACGTTTTGCAGGGTGAAAACCTGGTAGCGGTGCCCGGCTATACGCATAACCGTCACACTACACAGATTGGCGCTAACCAAGTAATTGCGTATGCTGACGCTGGTAAATATTCCACAGCGACCCCCTTCGTGACTAGCATCGAGGGTGCAGCGAACGCAGCAACCACTGGAACTGAATTTCCTATTTCAAACTTTTCGAACCGGGAGAGCTTGAAAAATGGCAACTCTATCGCCTACTCACAGGATTCAAAGAACTACGTATTCAATATTGCAGAGGGCACCTCAGTGAACACGGGCGATGTCAAAGGTGATGGGGTAGCACCTGACGGAGTCGTCATGGGAACTAAAGGCACACGCAGCCTTGCTGTTTTGATGAAGGGCGACAAGGTTCTCGACTTGCCTTCAGATGTTTCTTATAGCTCGAACCATGTTGTGACCGATGAATACGTGATTTTGGAACAGTACGGTCAGGCATCGATTTACTCGTATTCCTTTAAATAGGAAACTCCCACATAAGCACCACTGTGACCTCAGAAAGCGTCAAAATACACCCACTTTTCGGAGTATTTTGACGCTTTCTGAGGTCACTGTGCGTTAGGGGCTGGGTTAGGTGACGTTCGTGCCCAGTAGGGTGCCGATCAGCCAGGTTGCCGCCAGCGCCAGCGTACCGCCGATAACAACACGTAAGGCGGCGCGTCCGTACTTGGGGGAGCCACCCCACTTAGCGCCCAAAGTACCGGTGATCGCCAGCGCCACCAGTGTTCCCGCAAATGTTGCAGGAACTCGAATACCTGCCGGCAAAAGCAGAATCAAAAGGGTCGGCAGCAATGCGCCTGCCACGAAGGCTATTGCTGATGAGAAAGCAGCGGTCCACGGTGAGGGGATGTCTTCGGCGTCGATACCGAGTTCAAAATCCAGGTGGGCGTGCAAAGCGTCCTGCTCGGTGAGCTCGATAGCCGCCGCGCGAGCTGTCTTTGCGGTGAGACCACGCTGCATGAGGAGGCAGGTGAGCTCATCGAGCTCCTGTTCAGGTTCCTGCTTGAGTTCGGCTTTTTCTTTGGTAATCAGTGCCTCTTGACTATCTACCTGCGAGGAGACTGAGACGTACTCGCCAAGTGCCATAGAGAGCGCGCCACCGACAACGGCTGCGGCGGCCGCGATGCCGATAGTGTGAACAGATGTGGTTGCGCCTGCAACACCAACAACGGTTGCTGCAACGGAGACAATACCGTCATTCGCACCGAGTACGGATGCGCGCAGGCGGTTGAGCTTCTCTTGGTAGGCGCTATTAACGTGAGCTTCATCGGCGTGCTGGGTGTACTTCAGAGCCGGATCGTGTACAACGGAGGTCAAAAGGTTCGCGCGGTCTTCAATGGTTACCATCATGGTATTAGTACACACCTGTATCAAAAGTTTTTCTAGCAAGTATTTGTACAGGATCAAGTAAGGTAGCGCGTCCTTACCTTCAGCCAACCCCTGCCGTTTCGCTCACGATAAGTAGTTCGAGTGTCAGCAGATGAGCAGAACGCTAAGGGCGGGAGAGCGCCACGCATCTGTCTCTGGTTAGGGTAAAAACCGACAAAACGTAAGAAACAAACATAAACAAATATAGTCGCACACGTCCCTAGGTTTCGTCCTTCAAAAGTGAAAAGCTGAGTATAAGAAACCGGTCGCAACCGGCACTCACACACATCAGGAAAAGACGATGGCAAGTTTAGTCTCAACCAAATCTTCACCTCGCGCATCCACTGGCAGGCGCAAGCGTCCGCTGATTTCAAATGTGCTCGCTAAATACATCATGGCGGTCACGGGCATCATTTTCGGGCTCTTTGTATTCGTGCATATGTACGGCAACCTCAAGGTCTATACGGGTCCGGAACATTTCAATGCTTACGCACTGTTTTTGCGTACTCTCTTTGAACCGCTTTTTCCTTATGAGGGTTTCCTCTGGGTTTTCCGCATTGTTTTGCTCACTTGTTTGATTGGCCATGTTGGATGCGCGTTTCTGATTAGTTCCCGCGCTAAGAAGGCACGCGGTGCGCATAAGCGTCGTGGGCTGCGCGGATTCAAGTCTTTCACGGCACGTACGATGCTTGTTACCGGTATCGTGCTTCTGCTGTTCATCATCTTCCACATTCTTGATCTCACCGCTGGCGTCGCTGTTGCACCCGAAGGCTTCCAGCACGGTTCTGAGGCGGGGAGCTTCGCCTACCAGAACCTGATCGCAAGTTTTCAGCGACCCCTCGCGTCCTTGGTGTACATCGTTGCAATGGTCATTCTCTTTTTGCACCTAGCGCACGGCCTGTGGGCAGCGGTTTATGACTTTGGTGTGACCGTCAGCGAGAAAGTACGCTCTTGGATCATCCTGATTGCCGGCGTATTCGCCCTCATCGTCATGCTGGGCAATATCAGCATTCCCATTGCCGTTCTCACCGGAATCATCTCTTAAGGAACCCACCATGACAGACATCAAAATTACTTACGGCGACGACATCAGTGGCAATGTACCCGAGGGCGACCCCTCAACAGCGTGGGAGCGTCGCCGCGACGACTACAAACTCGTTTCACCGCTGAACCGCCGCAAGTTCAAGGTTATTGTGGTGGGCACCGGTCTTGCCGGTGCAGGATGCGCCGCAGCTCTTGGCGAGCTCGGCTACCAGGTTTCTAACTACACCTTCCATGACTCATCACGTCGTGCTCACTCGGTGGCAGCGCAGGGCGGTATTAACGCGGCGCGCGCTCGCAAGGTTGATAACGACTCGATTCACCGTTTTGTGAAAGACACCGTGAAGGGCGGTGACTTTAGAGGACGCGAGGCGGATGCTTTCCGTCTGGCTGAGGAGTCGGTGCGCGTGATCGACCACATGAACGGTATTGGTGCTCCGTTTGCCCGTGAGTATGGCGGCGAGTTGACCACCCGTTCCTTCGGTGGCGTGCAGGTGTCGCGTACGTATTACACGCGCGGTCAGACCGGTCAGCAGTTGCAGGTCTCTGCGCACCGTGCGCTGCAGCGTCAGGTGGCAGCCGGTACTGTCACCCTGCATACCTACTCCGAGATGCTTGATCTGATTGTGAAAGACGGTCGCGCTGTCGGTATTGTCTCTCGCAACCTGCGTACCGGCGAAATTACGGCAGAAACGGCGCACGCGGTCGTCTTGGCAACCGGTGGTTACGGCAACGTCTTCCACAAGTCCACATTGGCTAAGAACTCTAACTGCACCGCCGCCTGGCGCGCTCATCGTCGCGGTGCCTATTTCGCGTCCCCGGCGTACATTCAGTTCCACCCCACGGCGCTGCCGATTAGCAATAAGTTCCAGTCAAAGACCACGCTGATGTCGGAGTCTTTGCGTAACGACGGCCGTATTTGGGTACCCAAGAAAGCAGGCGATGACCGCCCTGCCAACGAGGTTCCCGAGGACGAGCGCGACTACTACCTAGAGCGCAAGTACCCGGCATTCGCCAACCTGACTCCGCGCGATATTGCCTCGCGTGCGGCGCGTGAACAGATTGAATCTGGCCACGGTGTTGGACCGCTCAAGAACTCGGTCTACCTGGATTTCCGCGACGCGAAAGCTCGCCTGGGCGTCAAGGTGCTGGACGAACGTTACGGCAACCTTTTTGAGATGTACCAGGACGCCACGGGCGAGGACCCGCACGAGGTTCCCATGCGTATTGCTCCCGGTGCCCACTTTGCGATGGGCGGCCTGTGGAGCGACTACGACCAGATGACCAGCATCCCCGGTCTTTTTGTGGGCGGTGAGGCCGGTTGGGGCTATCACGGCGCTAACCGCCTGGGTGCTAACTCGCTCCTTTCTGCCTGCGTTGACGGCTGGTTCACCCTGCCCTACTCGGTGCCCAATTACCTCGCGGATCACCTCGGTACCGCCCCGCTCGATGTGCAGGACGCCGCCGTGCAAGAGACCTTGCGCGAGGTGCGCGACCGCGTCCAACGACTGGTGAACATCAAGGGCAAGACCCCCACGGATCACTTTCACGCTCGTTTGGGCGAGATTTTGTATGAAGGCTGCGGCGTCTCACGCAATGAGGCAAAACTGACTCGCGCTATCGAGCAGATTCGTGAGTTGCGTGAGGAGTTCTACCTGGACCTCTTTGTGCCCGGCACCGGCGAAACCTATAACCAGGAGCTAGAACGCGCAGGACGCGTCGAAGACTACCTCTATCTCGCTGAACTCATGTGCGTGGACGCTCTTGACCGCAAAGAATCAGCCGGCGCGCACTTCCGCGAAGAATATCAAACTGAAGAAGGTGAAGCGGAGCGTAACGATGATGAATGGTGCTTTGTTTCAGCCTGGGAAGAAGGCGCTAACGGCGAGCATATTCGCCACGCCGAGCCGCTGAACTTCGAGATCATCAAGCTACAGACAAGGAACTACAAGTAATGCGTTTAACCATTGAAGTATGGCGCCAAGACAACCCCGAGGTCGAGGGCCATTTTGAGACTCACCTGGTGGAGGGTGCCCAAGAAGAGATGTCTCTGCTGGAGCTCATTGATTATCTCAACGACCAGCTGGTGTCTGAAGGACGCGAACCCATCGCCTACGATTCCGACTGCCGCGAGGGCATCTGCGGTACCTGCGGTATCACCGTGAACGACGACGCCCACGGGCCAGTCAAAAACACCCCGTCATGCCGTCAGCACTTGCGTTCTTTCAAGGACGGCGCGGTACTGCGTCTAGAGCCTTTCCGCTCCGGCGCTTTCCCCGTCATCCGCGACCTCGTCGTCGATCGCTCCGGCATGGATCGCGTCCTCCAAGCCGGCGGTTATATCTCGGTGGACGCGGGTACCGCCGCGGATGCTGATTCCATGCAGATTGGTCACGGTAGAGCAGAAAAAGCTCTGGACTTCGCCGCCTGCATCGGCTGCGGCGCCTGTATTTCGGCCTGCCCCAACGGTGCAGCAAACCTGTTCGCGGGTTCTTTGCTCAACCACCTCTCAACCCTGCCACAGGGCTCAACCGAGCGATCCAAACGCGCCCGCGCCGTCATTGCCGAACTCGATGAATCCTTCGGCCCCTGCTCCGTCTACGGCGAATGCGCGAAAGTCTGCCCCGCAGGCATCCCGCTCTCAGCCATCGCGGCAGTCAACCGCGAACGCGCTCGCGCGCTCATTCGCACCGGCAAGGATGACTAAAATCTAGCTTGATATCACGTTCCCTACGCCCGGAATCACGCGGTTTTCGGGCGTAGGATTAAAGGTGAAAACACCACATACCCACGAGTACCTCTGTTCGTCGTAGCGGGGGCAAAGAAAGCAATCATGGCTTCGACAACTCAACCGGCGAAAACGGCAGAAACCGCCCAGAAAACAGCGCCGGCACCCTCAAAGCAGCGAAACATGGTGATCGCAAAAGTTGTTGCGATTCTCGCCGTCACGCTGATTCTTTACTTCATGCCCGTGCCCGAGGGCGTTGACCCTCGCGGTATGCACATGGCAGGCATCTTTGCCGGTACAATTCTCGGCCTGATTCTGCAGCCGCTTCCTACCGCGTCCGTCGCGTTGATTGGTTTGGCTGCCGCAATGATGACAGGCACGATGGCAGCTAAAAATGAGGCACTCACCGGCTTCGGTAGCTCTACTATTTGGCTGATTGTGGCTGCTTTCTTTATCGCCGACGGCTTCTTGCTCACGGGGCTAGGACGCCGCGTCGCGCTGATCTTTGTTTCGAAGCTCGGTAAGTCATCGCTTGGTTTGGCTTACGGCATGGCACTCACTGACTTTGTGCTCTCACCGGCGACGCCTTCTAACACTGCTCGTGCCGGTGGCGTGGTATACCCCATCGTGAAGTCGCTGGCTGTGGTGAATAATTCTGAGCCCACCACCGATGAATCCCGCAAGCGTCTTGGTGCTTACCTCTCGTTGACTGCAGTTCAGGTCAACACCATCACCGCGGCTATGTTCGTGACCGCTATGGCGGGTAACCCGCTGGCTGTTGGTTTCGCTGAAAAGCAGGGCGTGCACATTACCTGGGGCACCTGGGCTTTGGGTGCTATCGTGCCCGGTCTGATCGCTTTGGTCGTGATGCCCTGGGTCATGATGAAGCTCTACCCGCCCACACTGCGTGAGACTCCGGACGCACCGGCTCAGGCGCGTCAGCAGCTCAAAGAATCCGGCCCCATGTCACGCGGTGAATGGATCATGCTGGTCACCTTTGTGCTTCTGCTGGCGCTGTGGATTCTCGGCTCAACCCTCAAGATTGATGCGACCTCAGCAGCCTTCTTCGGTATCGCTCTTCTTCTGGTGACCAAGGTTCTGACCTGGAGCGATATGGCTAAAAACTCCGGCGCATGGTCAACCCTCATCTTCTTCTCGGTGCTCGTTGCAATGGCTGAACACCTCAATACCCTGGGCGTTATCGGCTGGATCGGTACCTCGGTCAGCAACCTAGTAGGCGGTCTGCCGTGGGCTGTCGCCTTTGTGATTCTGTTCCTGGTGTACTTCTACGTTCACTACTTGTTCGCATCCAACACCGCGCAGATTGTGGCAATGTACGCGGTCTTCCTCTCGGCAGCTATCGCAGCTGGCGCACCTCCCATGTTCGCAGCGCTCATGCTTGGCTTCGCAGGCAACCTGATTGGCGGTCTGACCCACTACGCATCCGGCCCTGCAGGTGTTGTCTTTGGCTCGGGCTACGTGCCCACCAGCGAATGGTTCAAGACCAGCTTCTTAGCATCACTGGTGAATGTGCTCATCTTCGGTGTTATTGGCACCGGCTGGCTGATGCTCATTGGACTGTGGCGCTAAGCTACGCGCAGGTTCTTTAGCAAGTTTTACCTCAAGGACGCGCCGTCCCGCTTCTCCCGCTGGTGTGGGGGAGTGGGGCGGCGCGTCCTTTAGTGTGCGCTGATGTTGGGATGAAAATCGGTGAAAAGAGCACCTGAGATGCAGAAACTTTCCATTACTTGAAAAAGAAAGTGATATTTTCAACCCTAAACCCCTTTTTATTATGAATAATTCATAATAAGATAGATGATGAAGGCGCACGAAGCGCCACGAAAAACATTCACAAAAGAAGGAGCATCATGCCCGTTCTCACCATTGGCGACGAATTCCCCGAGTACGAGCTCACCGGCGTTATCCCCGGCGACCTCTCAAAGGTAGACGCACAGCAGCCCGAGGACTACTTCACCACCGTCTCATCCAAGGACCGCGATGAAGACCAGTGGCGCGTTGTCTTCTTCTGGCCCAAGGACTTCACCTTCGTATGCCCCACCGAAATCGCAGCATTCGGCAAGCTCGCAGACGAATTCGAAGCACGCGACTGCCAGGTTATCGGCGCATCCGTTGACAACGAATACACCCACTACGCATGGCGCCGTTCACACGAAGAGTTGCAGGACCTGCCCATCGTGATGGCATCAGACCTCAACCGCGAACTCGTAACCGCCCTCGGCATCAAGAACGCTGCAGGCGTAGCAGACCGCGCAACCTTCATCATCGACCCCAACAACGTTATCCAGTCAGTATCCATCACCGCTGACTCAGTTGGACGTAACACCGATGAGATCCTGCGCCAGCTCGACGCACTGCAGTCAGACGAACTCTGCGCATGCAACTGGAAGAAGGGCGCAGCAACCATCGACGCATTCAAGGAAATGGGTGGCGACAAGTAATGAGCATTGAAAACCTACGCGGCGCACTGCCGTCATACGCAAAAGACCTCAACCTCAACCTGTCATCGCTGACTCGCATCAACAACCTGACCGAGCAGCAGCTGTGGGGCACTATTCTGGCAACCGCAGCAGCAACCAAGGTTGACTCCGTTGTTGTAGAAATCGCTGAAGAAGCAAAGCAGCACCTCTCAGACGAGGCATTCAACGCGGCTCTCGGCGCAGCAACCATCATGGGTATGAACAACGTCCTCTACCGCACCCGCGGTTACTTGGACGGTGCCTACGACGATCAGCGCGCAAACCTGCGCATGCAGATCATCGGCAAGTCAGGTGGCATCGACAAGGTTGACTTCGAGTTCTTCTCACTCGCAGTTTCAGCTGTCAACGGTTGTTCACACTGCCTGTCCGCTCACGAACACGAAGTTCGCGAAGGCGGCATGAGCAAGGACCAGGTCAACGAGGCAATCCGTATTGCATCAACCATGGCCGGTGTTGCTCAGGGCATCCAGCTCGCTGAGGCACTCGGTGCATAAATAAAGACTTTGCGCACGGGCTAACCGTACGCAAACTTCAGGACTACCTTCACGGGCGCACACGTCCACTACCCCAAAACATGTGCGCTTGGGAGGTGGTCCTTTTTTATTTTTACGCCGAGATCCTGATTAATCGCCGAAATCCTGATTTAAAACAGGAACTCGGCGATTAATCAGGATCTCGGCGGGGTGGAAACTCAGATAGGGTGGGAAATATGAGTACTCAGCCTCGAGAACCGCACTGGCACGACAACCAGCTACCCGCGTCCACCCCTGATGACGGTGCGCCACCCGTTCGCATCCCGTGGCAGCAAGAACCCGTGAACCTGCAGGGAAACTACGGACAGGCGCCTGCCGCCGGTGCACTACATCCCAACTCTCAGTCGGCGTACTCCGCCCATCGTCCTCCTCACAGTTACCCCGGTATGGAAGCTCACCCGCCGGTGCCTGCGCGTCAACCGGTCACGCGCGTCCTGGGCTATCACCGGTTGTCTCACGCAGACCCTAATACCCGCTGGTGGTCGCCACTCGTTGAGGGGCTTATCGGGTTGGGCGTTTTTGCGGGGCTTACTTTCATCATTACGCTACCGCTGTTGGCTGCGATGTTCGTCGACCCCTACTACGCGAATGTTCTGACGGCACCGGACCCGATGAAGTCTATGACGGATGCGGCGTTTGAGAACCCGTGGATGTTTGCCTATCTCTTTGGGTCTATTGCCATCATGTTCCCTGCCTTGTGGGTGGCGCGCCTTTGCATGGGGCCTAAGCCCTGGGGTCTTGTTCATTCAGTGGCAGGACGCATGCGCTGGGGCTGGCTGCTGATATGTGCGGGTATTGCGGCTGTAGTTTTTGTGCTTCTTCCAATGATCATCAACGCGGTGCTGGGTGCAGGTGAGGCCCCGCTTTTGCGTCAGCCACCGCAGCACTTGTGGATTTTTATTGTCTTGCTGCTGACTCTCGTTCCTGTGCAGTGTTATGCCGAAGAGCTCGTATTCCGCGGCTACTTGATGCAAACTATCGGGCGGTGGCTCAAGCATCCGGCTTTTGCGATTATTTTGCCTGCACCACTGTTTATGATCGGGCATACGTATGATCTGTGGGGTCAGGCATCGGTGCTGTGCATGGGCGTGGCTGCCGGTTTCTTGGCGTGGCGCACCGGCGGGCTGGAATCAGGAATTGCCCTGCACGCGGTTAATAACATCATCGCTATGTTTGGCGGGCTGATGGGAACGGGTGATCCTTTCGTGCAGCAGGGTTCTACTTTTGCCGATTTCGCCGTAGTCTTCGCCATCGAGCTCATCTATGTGCTGGCTGTGCTGTGGGTAGCCAAGCGTCGTAAAATTCAGCGTACGCGCGAGATTACCTACTAGCGCACAGTGCCGGATGCGCCAAGCCCGGCGCAAACCGGCATTCTAGCCCTTGGGGGAGAAAATCCACCGTGCGTTGCGGGCTGAGACCTGTACGGGGATCGGCGGGTTGTCACCCTTGATGCTGTAGCTGTGGGTGTCTTCGCTCTTATCACCTGCGAGAACGTCGAAAAGTTCTGTACCCGAGAGCTCGTCAACGGGGTTTGGATGAGTGTACGCGCCGCTGTCGTAGGTGCTCCCGTCATCGATGCGCTGTGTGTGGTGGGTGATGCGTGAACCGCTTTTTTCGGGGTCGTAGTAGAAAGCCTGCAGTTGTGAGTCGCTGGCGAAATCACCGGTGACGGTGGGCGCGTGTTCCGGCGGATGCACACGGATTTTTCACTGGCTGCCTTCGGGAAGCTCAATCTGAAAAATGTCGTTGTGCTCCTCAAAGACGTGAGGCATCCAGAAACTGGCACGGTATTCCTTGCCTGTCTCGTCCCACTGTAGGTCGAATTCTTTACCGACAATGGTGTCGAATTCTCCGTTGTCTTTCAGTGTTTCAGCGCGGGAGTGCGCGAAGTATCCGGTCCCAGCTTCCGAGGGTGTGAAGATAAGTTCTGCCTAGGCGAGATTGCGGTAGGCGTCGTCTCTCCTGGCACCGAACATGTATTCACCGTGCGCGGGGGAGCTCTCGGTATCGTCGGTCGCTACATTTTTGGTGTTGTTCGCAGTGAACTCTTTGTAGGAGCCTTCGGGAAAGTCCCGTGCCTCGGGGTGCTGTGCCGCATCGTACTGCTGGTTGAATTCATCGGTACTCTGCGTGAAAAAATGCGTTGGGAGTGCTATGAGAAAGACGCCTGCAACGACCAAAATCCCGATGAATGCGAGGACGCACATATACAGAGCGCGTCGAGGAGAAAAACGTTGTGTGCTCATGGAGGGGGTAATCTATCTAGCGTGCAGTGTTTGAGGTACACATTACCGAAGTTCTCTTTGCCGTTGCGGAGCTTTATTCTCTCGCGCGCTACATTACGAGCAAACACCGGTCGCCGTACACAGCAAAATATGGCCGTAGTAATCTAGTGCCATGATCATTGACCCACAGCAGAATATTGAAGATCTCGGCGCTTTTGTTCAGGCGTCGCCCACCTCGTTCCATGCGGTTGCTGAAGTTGCGTCGCGTCTTGAAAAATCCGGTTTCACTGCCCTCAACGAAGAGGATGCGTGGGGTGCGGATGCCGCGACCGGCAAGCATTTTGTGGTGCGCGACGGCGCGATTATTGCGTGGGCGGGTGCTGCGCAGGCGGGCAAGGCATCGGGCTATCGCATCCTGGGCGCGCATACTGATTCGCCGTCGTTCAAGCTTAAGCCGAATTCATCGGTGCGTACTTTTTCGTGGAATCAGGTAGGCGTTGAGATTTACGGTGGCCCGCTGTTGAACTCGTGGCTTGACCGCGAGCTGTGTATTGCAGGACGCCTGGCTGTGCTCGATGCGGACGGCAAGGTTGAGCAGCGCCTGGTAACGACCGGCCCGGTGGCGCGTATTGCGCAGCTGGCTATTCACCTTGATCGCGACGTCAATAACGGGCTCAAGCTTGATAAGCAGAACAATATTTACCCGATTTGGGGCGCTGGCGAGTCGAAGGGTGATGTGCTCGGTTATCTCTCCGATCAGGTGCAGGGCGAACCCGTCGATTCCCGCCGCATCCTCGGTTATGACCTGCTGCTGGCTGACACCCAAGCACCGCGAACCTTCGGCGAGAACAACGAATTTTTTGCGTCCGGACGCCTGGACAACCTGTCATCCGTGCACGCCGGTATGACCGCCCTGCAGCGTTTTGTAGAGTCTGAGGATTACAAGGACGCCACCCGCACCGTCATGCTCGCTGCCTTTGACCACGAGGAAGTAGGCTCCGAAACTCGCTCCGGCGCGGCTGGTCCCTTCCTCGAGGATGTTCTCGTGCGCCTGAGCACAGCACGCGGTGAAAGTGCCGAAGAATACCGCTGTTCCGTTGCAGGCTCCATCTGCCTCTCCTCAGATGCTGGCCACCTCACCCACCCCAACTACGCGGGGCATCACGATAACAACGTGCGTCCGCAACCGGCATCCGGCCCGCTACTGAAAATCAATGCGGTGCAACGTTACGCCACGGACGCGATGGGTGCGGGAATCTTCGCTCTGGCCTGCGAAAAGGCTGGCGTGCCCTACCAGGAGTTTGTATCGAATAACAATGTTCCGTGCGGCTCGACCATTGGCCCGATTACCGCAACGCGCATGGGCATGCGCACCATCGACGTGGGTATTGGTTTGCTGTCCATGCACTCGGCACGCGAAATGTGCCACGTGAACGACATGGCGTACATGACCCGCGCCATTGAAGGTTTCTTCTCGCTCTAACCGCTGAAAGTTACTCCTAAAATACGTTTGTACTGACACTAGCGTCAGTACTTTCGCACTATGGGAGTAATTTTTTGAAAGGATCCCATGCCGCTTTCTATCATCGGCGCGTTCTGGCTCATATCGTTCATGCTTGCGTGGGTGCCCGGCGCAGACTGGGCGTACACCATTAACGCGGCAATCAAACACAGGACGCCTGTGCCCGCTGTTGCCGGTGTCTGGGCTTGGGTTACATGATCCTGGCTTTGCTGGCGGCCGTGGGGGCGTCTGCCCTGATTGCAGGTGTGCCCGGTGCGCTGGCAACGCTCACCATTGTTGGCTCTGTGTACCTGCTCTGGCTAGGTATAACGACGCTTCTCAACCCGCCCACCCTGCATGGTGTGGTGCCAGAGTGAGCGGGGGACGCCGCATCCGGCGCCCCTATTTCATCCGGTGCATCGGTGCGAGCAACGACGCCTGCGCGCCAGTTTTGGACTGGTGCCGGTATTAGCGGCCTGAACCCCAAGGCACTGTTGACGTATGTGGTGTTGCTGCCGCAGTTCACCGCTGCTGACAACAGCTGGCCGATGATGATTCAGCTGGGTGTGCTCGGGCTCATCCACACGTTCAACTGTGTGCTGGTCTACCTCATGGTGGGCTTCTCAGCACGCAAGGTTTTGGGTACGCGTCCTGCTGTTGACCGGTGGGTATCACGTGCGTCCGGCATAGTCATGATCGTTATCGCGGTGACGCTGGTGGGCGAACAGGTAGCGCACTGGCTCTAACTTTTCTTCCGCGAGGGGTCATTTATCGTTCAAAATCAGTGGTATTTTGAACGATAAATGACCCCTCGCGGCGTTGGTGGTGCAAAGTTCCAGAAGATGAATCATTTTTTCTGTGACGCAGGCTATGATTTTCGCCCATTTGAGTTTATTCTAGTCCTAAATAAAGTCTTTAGACTCTGACTCAAGAACACTTGATGAAAGGTGGAGCCGATGGCCGGCATTACTTTCTCAGACGTTACCTGTCGCTATGAAGGCGCTAGCCGCGACTCGGTTTCACACCTCAACCTCGATATTAAAGACGGTGAGTTTCTCGTGCTCGTTGGCCCTTCAGGCTGCGGTAAATCCACTGTGCTGCGTATGCTTGCCGGTCTTGAAGAGGTGACCTCCGGCTCCATTCACATCGGCGATGTAGATGCTACCGACCTTCCTTCCCAGGACCGTGACATCGCAATGGTGTTCCAGAGCTACGCGCTGTACCCTCACATGACGGTGCGCGATAACATCGCTTTTCCTCTCAAGATGGCGAAGTTCCCTAAAGACAAAATGAACCGTCGCGTGGAAGAAGCGGCACGCTTGCTTGACCTCACCGATTACTTGGACCGCAAGCCCAAGGCTCTGTCGGGCGGTCAGCGTCAGCGTGTGGCGATGGGACGCGCGATTGTGCGAGAACCGCAGGTCTTCTTAATGGATGAGCCTCTCTCAAACCTGGACGCGAAGTTGCGCGTGCAGACCCGAACCCAGATTTCTGAGCTCACCACTCAGCTAGATGTCACTACGGTTTACGTGACGCACGACCAGACTGAAGCGATGACCATGGGACATCGCGTTGCCGTTCTCAAGGACGGCGTCCTGCAACAGGTAGACACCCCTTCTAATCTTTACGACCATCCGGCAAATGAGTTTGTGGCGGGCTTTATTGGATCGCCTTCCATGAACATTCTCTCGTGTTCGGTAGATACAGACGGTGCACGCCTCGAAAATGCAGTAGTGCCTGTTCCTGCTGAGGTGCGCTCGCGAATGCATGCCGATGGTGCCATCCACTTG
Organism: Rothia terrae; assembly: GCF_012396615.1. Taxonomy (GTDB): domain Bacteria; phylum Actinomycetota; class Actinomycetes; order Actinomycetales; family Micrococcaceae; genus Rothia; species Rothia terrae. The sequence continues at coordinate 14,755 of NZ_JAAXPV010000003.1, forward strand.
GGCGTCCGACCTGAGGACTTTGAGATTGTGAACCCTGAAGAGGGCTTTGAGGTGCACGTTGACTTGGTTGAAGAGTTGGGTGCTGATGCCTATATTCACGCTTCTCTGCCGCGGAGCTCCTCCATTAAGCTCAAGAGCCCCAATGTTGAGCGTCCTGCTCAGATTATTATTCGCACTGATGGTCGTAGCCCAATCAAGCGATTTGACCGCCTGTGGATTGCTCCGCGAGGTATCAGTCACTTCTTTGATGCTCAGACTGGTGACAGCCTGACTCACTAAGTGCAAGTAACACACAGCGCCCGAGCAGTGGTTGAGACTGTTCGGGCGCTTTTCTTGTGCTTTTGGGATTAGGTGAGGTCCTCCAGGGCGTTGAGTCGTACTCTTTCTATGGCTGACTGAAGGGCACCGAGTCGCACCGCTTCTTCGCCAATGGTGGATGTTCTGATTTCGACCCATGGTGTGTTGAGGTATCTCTGTAGCTGACGGTGAATTTCTGCTGTCTTTCCGCGAAAGGCAGGAGCTGCACCGCCGGCGATATTGATGCGATCGAGGTCCAACGGGCCTGCGAGCACGGCGCACACGCGCGCTAATGAATCGGTGAGTTCTGCGACGATGGCGCTGGCAACTGCGTCACCGCGTTCTGCTTCTGCAAAGACATTTTCGGCGGTGAGTTTTTCCGGTGGCCAGTGGGCTAGCGATGTCGGCTCAGCTTCACTCTTTCGAATGGCCTTCTGACCGGCTGTGCGTGCTCGGGCGGCAATACCGTCGGTGCCCTTAACGCCGCTGACGATATCGAGAATCCTGAGCTCACCTGCCATGCCGTGGCGCTGTCGAAGGAGGGTTCCATTGAGTACAATTCCCGCGCCAAAACGCTCCCCGGCAAGGACAGTGGCAAATGAGGTTCCAGCTAGCGTGGGGTCTGTGCTGAGGTCTGCTAGGGCAGCGAGGTTGGCGTCATTATCCGCTGTGATGTTCCATGAGAAGTCCTCCCGTAGGGAAGTGAGATCCGGGTTCATGACGCTCCAGAACGTGCTGGTGCCGTCTTTGGGTGACTTTCCTTCGAAATTGACGGGTGCAGGAACCCCCACCACCACAGTGTGAATGTCGTTGGGTGAGAGGTCCGCGGTGTCTAGAGTCTGCAGGATGGTTTTGAGAATGTATTCTCTGCGTTCGTTTGCGTTTTTCCAGGTGGCGTTGTAGTTGCGGTGGATAGTTGAAATTTCTGAGCCTGCGAGGTCACTGACGGTTGCAGATATGCGGTGCTCGCCGGCGTCTACACCGACTACTAGAGCCCGAGATGGGTTGAACTCATAGCGTTTTGCAGGGCGCCCCATGGCATATTCGCCTGCTTGCCTACTGTCTTGAGCTGAGCGGATCCAGTCTAGATTCTCAAGGTCTTTGCAGAGTGAAAGCACGGTAGCGCGCGTGAGGCCGGTCTTGTCCATGAGCTCTGAGACGGTGGTTGCTGGGGCTCCCCAGAGGGTGTTGAGAACCGACTGTGCGTTAAGACTGCGTGGTGAGAGGGGTTTGGTGGGTTCAGCTGAGATGGGGATGACGGGAGCCATGGGGGAGTCCCCTTTCTGTAATGCCAATTTTTGTTAATTGTATCCATTGAACTTATTTTATTTAGAGTCTATATTTAGTCTCAATAGAACAAGTGTGCCGCACAACACAGGGAGTAAGTATGGGACGTTCTGGCGCTTCATTACCGCTCATGTCACGACGTAACCTTTTTCAAGCTGGCGCCCTCGGCGCGTTCGCTTTTGGGCTTTCAGCTTGCGGTTCGTCCTCTGCCCCCACCATTAGCCTCTATCAGTCAAAGCCAGAGGTTATTCCATATTTTCGTGACTTGGTAAGCTCCTTTAACACCGAGCATCCCGCTATTCACGCAATTCACGATGCCACGAGTAGCCTCTCGGCGAGTTTCGCGCGTGCAACACCGCCAGACCTTGGTTGCCTCAACTACAACTTTGAAATGGCACGTTTTCAAGAACGAGGTGAGCTCTCCGACCTCTCAGACTTGCTCCCCGAAGCTAACATTGCCCCCAGCGTCCTAGAGCTTGTAGACCAGTACCCCACATATCCCGGGCGAACGAGCGTTATCCCTTACTCCATGATGGGCGCGGCAACGTTCTACAACAAAGATATCTTCGATCAGCACGGACTGGACGTGCCGACCACCTACAGTGAGCTGTTGGGAGTCTGCGAAAAACTCAAGAGCGCTGGAGTTACTGCTTTTTACTTCACCAGCGCAGACGCGTGGACGCTTGCGCAGGGTATCGCAGACTACAGCATCGGCGGTGCGATTGATGTTGCTGACTTCTTCAAGAGGATGCGCGATTTAGGCACTGAAGCCTCCAACGACTCTGAGGTTTCATTCTCTAAGAACCTCAAAAAGCCGCTAGAGAAAGCTGTAAAACTTGCCGAGTACACCAACGCGGACGCCACCTCTCGCAAGTATGCTGACGGCAACGTTGCCTTCGCAAACGGTGAGGCCGCCATGTACTTGCAGGGACCGTGGGCTATCACCGAAATTATGGCGTTGAACCCCAAGATGAACATGGGTATCTTCCCGCTGCCAATGACGGAGAACCCCGAGGACCGTAAGGTGCGCGTCAACCTCGACCTTGCCCTGTGGATTCCCGAAGGCTCTCAGCATAAGGACGAGGCACGTGAGCTGCTCAAGTACCTCATTCAGCCTGAAATTGCCGATAAATACAACGCTACAAACAATGGCTTTGGTGTGCGGGCTGATTCTCCCGCAGTCAGCGACGAACGCTTGAAGGACCTTCAGGGTTTCATCGATAAAGCTGCGTTTTACCAGGGAACTTCAACCGCGATTCCCAAGACAATTCCCTTCGAAAACTATATGCAGAGCATTTTCACCGGGGGAAGCATCGAAGAAACACTGGCAACTCTCGATGGCGATTGGCAGCGCAACGCGCGTCGTCAAGGAACCAACTAGGCACCGACACAGAAGAGGAAAATTATGTCGTCTGTAGTTTCAACTACTTCCAAGCGTCGCCGACGCGGGCGCGTAGAACCCATGTTCTACTACTTCTTGGTGCCCGCGCTGGTTCTTTTCACCCTGTGCATCACTGTTCCCGCACTGATGGGTATCTACTACAGCTTTACTGACTCTATTGGTTTCGGTGAATATAACTTTGTAGGTCTCAACAACTACGCGGTGCTCTTTAGCGATCCTGCGATTGTGAAGTCTTACCTGTTCACTATCGGTGTTTCGTTGCTGACCGTTATTTTGGTGAACGTTATTGCGCTGTTTTTGGCCATCGGACTGACGAGTCAGATTAAGATGCGTACTGCCCTTCGTACTATCTTTGTGCTTCCGATGGTGGTTTCAGGCATCATTATCTCGTTTGTCTTCCAGTTCATCTTTGCCAACACTGTGCCTGCCGCAGCAGCCAATATGCACTTGCCTTTCCTCCAAGAATCTATCCTGGCAGATCCTAAACTGGCATGGCTGGCAATCGTGCTGGTGACCACCTGGCAGGCGGTACCGTCAGCAATGCTGATTTATATTGCCGCACTGGTGACGATTCCCAACGATGTCTATGAGGCATCGGCACTCGACGGTGCACACTCACCGCAGCAGCTCATGCGCATCACCCTACCCATGATTTCTGGTTACGTGCTGATTAACGTCATTCTTGGGTTCAAGGGCTTCTTGAGCATGTACGACATCATCGTCGGATTGACCAACGGCGGTCCGGGCACATCAACTCGCTCGGTAGCAATGACCATCTTCACCGGTTTTGATACCGGCGACTACGCCTACCAGATGGCGAACTCCACTATCTTCTTCATCATCACCCTAGCTATCGCACTGATTCAGCTGCGTGTATCTCGCGGAAAGGCACAGTTCTAATGACCGCACAAGTACTGCCCGAAACCCCGCTTCAAGAAGAAGTAAAAAACTCGGCCCCGCGTCGTCGCATCCGCAAGTCAACCAGCTCAGCGTGGATTAAGACGCTACTTCTTGCACTGTGCTCACTCACTGTCTTGCTGCCCTTCTTGGTCGCAGTCTTGATGGCTTTCAAAACGACGGATCAAGCAATCCTCAACCAGGCTTTTGCTCTGCCTAAGCCCTGGAGTATTGAAGGATTCAAAGAGGCATGGACACTGACCAACTTTCCCCGTACTTTCGCGGTATCTGTTCTTATCACGGTCTTCACCGTACTGTTCTCAGTACTGGTCAGCGCCATGGCGTCCTATGCTATCGCTCGTAACTGGAAGCGCAAGTTCTTCCGCTTCTCTAGCTACTACCTCATGGCAGCAATGTTTCTGCCCTTCCCCGTGCTGGCACTGTCGCAGGTAAAACTCTCCGGTTATGTGGGGCTCGATAACCCCGTCGGCGTTATCCTGTTGCACGTCATGTTTGGGTTGTCCTTCAACGTCCTGCTTTTCACCGCTTTTATTCGTTCACTTCCCGAAGAACTAGAAGAAAGCGCTCGAATGGACGGCGCGTCTCCGTGGCGTACCTTCTGGACCATTATTTTTCCGCTCATGCTCCCCATGAGCGCGACTGTGGCTATCTTTGCGATGCTGTCATCATGGAATGACTTTATGATGCCGTCCATGATTATCGCGGATCCCAGCTTGCAGACATTGCCTGTAGTACAAAAGATGTTCCAGACTCAGTTCTCTAATAACTACAACGTGTCGTTCGCTTCGTACCTGCTAGCGATGGCACCGTCTATTGTTGCTTACATTTTTACCCAGAAATGGGTGATGTCTGGTCTTACCCAGGGCGCTGTAAAGTAAATTTTCCACACAACACTATCTAGGAGAGACAGTGACTCAACCCAAGGATTTCAACGGCGAAACCCCGCTTGGCATTGACCCCGACTGGTGGCGTCAGGCAGTGGTGTACCAGGTGTACCCGCGCTCTTATGCGGACGCGGACGCCAGCGGTATCGGTGACCTCAAGGGCATTACCTCACGTGTTCCCTACCTCAAAGAGCTGGGTGTGGACGCCATCTGGCTTTCACCGTTCTACCCTTCACAGCTGGCTGATGGCGGTTACGACGTTGATGATTACCGCGATGTTGACCCCAAGATCGGCACTTTGGATGACTTCGACAAAATGTCGGCTGCTCTCAAGGAGGCTGGTATCAAGCTGATTGTTGATATTGTGCCTAACCACACCTCTAATCAGCACGAATGGTTCAAGGCTGCCCTGGCGGCTGGCCCCGGTTCCCCCGAGCGTGACCGTTACATCTTCCGCGAAGGTAAGGGTGAAAACGGTGAAGAACCACCGAGCGACTGGGTCTCAATCTTCGGTGGTCCCGCATGGGAACGCGTCGAGGATGGCCAGTGGTACCTGCACCTCTTCGCCCCCGAACAGCCTGACCTCAACTGGAACAACCCCGACGTCCACGAGGACTTCAAAAAGACCTTCCGTTTCTGGTCAGACCGCGGCGTGGAGGGCTTCCGCATCGACGTTGCGCACGGTTGCGCTAAAGGCGATATGTGGGGCGACCTTCCCAGCGAGGCTGAGCTTCTTGCCATGCCCAAAGATGGTAACCACCCCATCTGGGATCGCGACGACGTCCACGACATCTATAAGGAGTGGCGTGAGGTCTTCAACGAGTACAACCCGCCGCGCACCGCTGTGGCTGAGGCGTGGGTTGAGACCGACCGACGCCCACCATACGCATCACCCGAAGAACTGGGTCAGGCGTTCAACTTCGACCTTCTTTCAGCGCGTTTCGATGCGGGCGAATTCAAGAAGATTGTCACCGATAACCTTGAGCTTTCTGCCAAGTCGGGTTCATCATCTACCTGGGTGCTGTCTAACCACGACGTGGTGCGCCATGCAACGCGCTACGGTCTTGCTATCGACCCCGAGAAGACGAATGAGCAGGTAGCTCGCGAATGGCTTCTAGCGGGCGGTAGCGAGGATCAGCTCGACCGCGAACTGGGTGAAAAGCGCGCTCGCGCAGCTACCCTCTTTGAGTTGGCTCTGCCCGGTTCCGCCTACCTCTATCAGGGTGAAGAGCTCGGTTTGCACGAGGTTGCTGACATCCCTGATGCTGAGCGTCAGGACCCCACTTTCTTCCGCTCACCCGGCGTCAACATCGGTCGTGACGGCTGCCGCGTGCCCCTGCCGTGGACGCGCGAAGGCAGTTCCTTCGGTTTCGGTGAGGCTAAGGCACATCTGCCTCAGCCGGCATGGTTCGGTGATTACTCTGTCGAGGCGCAGGAGTCGGACGCCGCGTCCACCCTCAACCTCTACCGTGTGGCCCTTAAGGCGCGACGTGAGTTGCAGACTACCGAGGGGCTGGAATGGCTGGAATCCGGTAGTGAGGACGCGTTGGCTTTCCGTCGTCCCAACGGCTGGGTGAATTTCACCAACTTCGGTAATGAGCCCGTGCAACTGCCCGCTGAGCTTGCCGTAGGTGAGTTAAAGGTGGCGTCCGCGGACGTCAGCGGCGATATTGTGCCCGGCGCGACGACGGTTTGGCTGAAGCTGAGCTAGCCCCCACCTTGCGCAAAAAGTTACTCCCAAAGTGCGAACGTACTGACGCTAATGTCAGTACAAACGCACTCAGGGAGTAACTTTTTCCAGCCTAAGCCTTGTACCAGGTATCTGCCGGGGTAACGGGTAGGGCACGCTTGTGGCGTGAGCGCAGGTACTTGCCTTCGAGGTTCTCGGCGGCAGCGGCATCAATCTGCTTGCCTTCAAGATAATCGTCGATCTGGTCGTAGGTGATGCCGAGCTCGTCCTCATCGGTGCGGCCGGGCGTACCGTCGAGTAGGTCTGCGGTGGGCACCTTCCCCCCCAGGCGATCCTCAGCACCGAGGGTCTTCAGTAGCAGGCGGTTTTGACGCTTGTTCAGGCCAGCCAGGGGTAGGACGTCCGCGCCGCCATCGCCGAACTTGGTGAAGAAACCGGTGATGGATTCTGCCGCGTGGTCAGTACCTACAACGAGCAGGTTCTTTTCACCTGCAATCGCGTACTGCGCAATCATGCGGGCACGTGCTTTGACGTTGCCCTTGTTGAAGTCTGCGATGTCGCGCAGAGTTGCCTCGTTGAATGCGGATGCGAAGCCGTCGACCGCGTCACCAATATTGAAGGTGACGGTGTGCTTGGGGCGGATGAACTTGAGGGCTACCTGTGCGTCGTCTTCGTCTGCCTGGGTTTTGTAGGGTAGGCGCATGGCAACGAAGTCGACGTCGGTGCCTTCGATGGCGAGTTCTTCGACGGCGAGCTGGCAGAGTCGACCTGCGAGGGTTGAGTCTACGCCGCCGCTGATGCCGAGCACGAAGCCCTGCGTGCCGGTTGCTTTGAGGTAGTCGCAGAGGAATCGGACGCGTTTGCGGATTTCTTCTGCGGGGTCAACCTCAGGGTGTACGCCGAGTTCTTCGATGATTTTCTTCTGGAGTTCGCTCATATAACCATGGTAGTCCGTGTGAGCGGGGTTATAAAACGTGAGGGCGGCTGGGTTGCTTGTAGTGAAATTGTTTCTAGGCAGTAAGGACGCGGTCTCCTCCACTGCGCTGGTAGGGGCCCGGTAGAGCCAGCTCTACTCTTTGGGCTTACCCCTGTTGGGCGCGGTTTGGCGCCGATAGACTGGATACATCAGATGTAGTTCCCATGAAAGAGAAGAGCAATGAGCACCTCGCCCAACCCGGAAAATCCTAATTTCGATAACGAAAACCGCGAAAATAGTGCGGGGCAGAACCCCTACGGTAGCTACCGTCATTCAGAGAACCAGCAGGGCCAGCGTCAGCAGCCGCGCCAGCTGAATGAGCAGCCCGGCCAGTTTACTCAGCAGCCCGGCAACGTTGGCTTTGGCGGCCAGCAGGGCTATGGGCAGCCTCACCACGGCCAGTTCAACCAGAACGCCGGTTTTGGCGGTCAGCAGCAGACTTTTGACGCTTACGGTAATCCCATTCCGTCGGATGCCAAGATGATTGCGGTGCTCTCGCATCTTTCATCCTTGGTGGCTACGGTTCTCAGCGCGACGTTCTTGAGCTTTGTGGCACCGCTGATTTTCTGGTTTATTTACAAGGATAAGCCGGGGTACGCGTTTGTGCGCGTGGCATCCGCCGGTGCCTTTAACTTCAACTTCACCATGTGGGTGATCAACATGGCGGCGTGGCTGGTTATCGTGATTACTTTCGGTATTGCAGCTGTCTTTATGTGGATTGTTTTCTTAGCAACTACCATCGCGATGCTGGTCTTCCATATCATTGCGGCGGTTAAGGCTAATAACGGCGAGGTCTACAACTATCCCATGCAGATTCGCATCCTCAAGTAGCTAGCTCTGTGTAAACACAAGGAGGCGTGGTGTCTTCTCTTCAGGAGAGGACGCCGCGCCCCCTTGGTATTGGGGCTCTTTAGCGTTTTACTTAGCAGTATAAAGTTGCTGAGCTTCCTTATTTTTGATCTGAATCTGCTGAGCCGACGGTAGTGGGCTTTCTAAATCATCAAAACTATAAGTGCGCGTGAGGTCGGTAGGAACCTTCCAACGCGTACCTGTATCTGCGAGCGAACCGTGTTTTACATCGTAGTACCCGACTTTTCCGCTCAGTGCAATACCACGTGCCCCGTGCATCGATCCCACCAAATGATGGTGAAAGCGAGTCGTCAACCATACCTGATGGGGTGCAAATCTAAACCCTGAACGCCAGAAATGTGCAAAGGGGATAAACCCATTATCCTCAGAAATGTATTCGCGAAGCGATGCGTAACCAGCGTAATCATCGCCTGGAATTGCTTCAACGTAGAAAGTCTTTTCGCGTGGAATGCCTAGTTTCTCGATTTGAGCTTTGGCATACGAAATCAGCTGGGTATGAGCATTTTCATCCAAGGCATCATTCTGGATGCAGATATATAGCTCTGATTCTTCTGGTGTATAACTCTGCTCAGAAAAAGTGGGAACTCCGGTTACGAGATAAGCATCGTCGTAACCGCGCGCTATTCCCAGACTGTCTGCGCTTGCCTGATCTCTTACACTGACGTACTCAAAGTCATGAAAGTCTTCAGGAACTCGGGGCATTAAACCTTGTCCAGTAGCAAGCAGGCGTGCTCCGGAGATTTCACGGGCAGCACGCATCGCATCTACCAGCAGGGTATTCTCCTGCCAGATAGCGTTGACGAACCCACCTCCTAATAAGTGAATCGTTGTGGCTTCTCGTAGTTCCAAGAGACCAACATCGAATTTAGGAGACCCCAAATCTCTGACCAGCTCAGCTGGAGTGCGGTTTAATCCGTGAACATGTTCGTGGATAGCTCGAAAAAGAGTATTAGTGATGTGAAGACGAGGATGTATTCCCTTAAGAAGTGAGGCAACTGTACCAGGTTCTCGCACGTCTAACCAAACATCAACATCTGGGTGATGTTCTGCTAAAAAATGTAGCCAACGAGCAGCTATGAGTTCATCACCGTAGTTGGGAAAACCAGCCATGGAGATCAAATAGACAGGACCTTCAAAGGAAGACTCGGGTACGACTTGTGCCTGGGTAGATGCGGATTTTAGTCCGAGAACTTTGGAGAACATAGTGTGAATTTTACTCAGAAAACAGGGGACGAACATGGTAAGAGGGTGGTCTTAACGGTTTTGCCGTTGAGACCACCCTTCTTAACTTTGCGTTTGGTTCAGTAAGTTCTATTTGTTGTTGAGAACTTGCTGATCAAAGCGGAAGATGAATGCGGCCATCTGACCACGTTCAATGGATGCAGAAGGACGGTACGTGCCGTCGTCCCAGCCGTTGGCGATGCCCTGTGAATGCATCCACGCGATTTCTTTGTAGAAGACGTAGTCAGTGGGTACGTCCTTGAACGGTGAGGTTGCCGGTGGGGTGTACTGTGGTGATCCTGCCATGCGGTAGAAGAATGCTGCCATTTGGCCACGTTCTACTGACGCAGCGGGGTGGAAGGTGCCGTCGTCCCAGCCGTTGGCGATGCCCTGTGAATGCATCCACGCGATTTCTTTGTAGAAGACATAGTCAGTGGGTACGTCCTTGAACGGTGAGGTTGCCGGTGGGGTGTACTGTGGTGATCCTGCCATACGGTAGAAGAAAGCTGCCATTTGGCCACGTTCTACTGACGCAGCGGGACGGAAGGTGCCATCGCTCCAACCGGTAGTGATGCCGCGGCTTGCCAACCAGGAAATCTCGTTGTAGAACACATAGTCCTTGGGAACGTCGGTAAAGCGAGCGTCCTGAATCTTGATGACGCTGGTCTTGCCAACGCCTACAACCTGAGCCTTAGCGCCGTCCTCACCTGCATGGATACCGGAGAGATCACCGGTCGCATTATGCATGTGCAGGAACAGAGCCTTGGTGTCGTGCTGTGAGTTACCGAAAGCAACCAGGCTGGTTTCGGGAGCATCAACGAACAGTGAGCCATTCACGTTCTTATCCGCACCGAATGCGAGTTCCGGATTGACGGGGTTGTAAGAGACCCAGTCAGTGCCTTCAAAGTCACCCTGCTGTGCCCAGCTGGATGAGAAGACCTTGTAGCGGAAGTTCTGAGCCTGCTCATCGGTAATGCCCAGCTTGTCGTACTGGACGGGCAGAACCATCGCGTTGGAGTCCATGGTGTTGGTGTCAATATCGCCAAATGAGCCGTTGAGAGGCTGTAGGTCTACGATGTCGAACTTACCCTCTGCGTTGCGCTTGTGCAGCTCAACTACGGGGTAATCAAGACCGGTGACGCGTGAGGTAATAGCGAAGAAGTCTGCCTGACCGTCATTGTCGATATCGATATCAATCTCGTAGCCGAAGTTGGGGTTTACGGTGTCCCAGTTACCCCATGAGGTGAGACCGAAGTTCACGAACGCGGGCTGATCCTTGACGCCCGCTGCACGCTGTGCCGGGATGGTGGAGTTAGCGCCTGCGTACTGCAGATCTGCTGCCTGAGCTGAAGGAATCGGAAGCTTGCCGGTAGGAATACGCGGGCTTTCGATGCCGAGCTGGAAGGCGCCCAGTGCTGATACGTAGCCGTTCTGGTTGAGTGATGAGCCTGCAAGCTTTACCTTTGCAACCTCTTCATCGGTAGCGAAGTTAATCTTGCTGTCTTCAACCTTCATGTCAGAGACCGGCTTGGGCGCAATCTGAACGGGAGTGCGCAGCTGCAAGTCGCCGTCGGTCAGAATCAAACGGCTTGAGACGGTTGAAATGTACTGGCGTGCCTCGTCCAACTGTTTTTCTTCGGTGGAAGCGTCAAGCTGCTTTGCGAGCTTGGAGCCGTCGATAGTTGCAGTCAGAGTGATTTCAGCGGAGGAGTGCGCACCCACGCTCACCGATGAGGGAGCTGAGATGCTTACGCCTTCCAGGCTGGAGCTGTCTGCCAGCTTGACCTCAAAGGTGCGTGCGTTATCACCGCGGTTTTCAACGGTGACCTTGCGGGTCAGGGTAGTGGTGTCGCCGTGAGCTACCTCAGCTACGCCGAAGGAGGTTGAAACCTGCTCGGGGCGGTCTGAGTTGTAGAGGAAGACATCGTCGTTGATAGCTGCCAATGCGTCGATGCGACCCGAGCCTACGCGCTCAACAGAGAATACATCGCCTTCATCGTCCACGAGATCGTGGTTAGCGGTGTTCATGATTGCTGCCTTGATGTTGGCAGGTGAGTAGTCGCGGTGTGCCTCAAGAACCAGTGCGGCAACACCCGCTACGTGCGGGGACGCCATAGAGGTACCGGTCATGACGGCGGGGTCTGAGCCACCTGCAACGCCTGCTGACTTAATGGAGGTGCCGGGTGCTGCAACGTCGGGCTTGGTAAAGCCCTGTGAACCGTGCTGGCCGCGTGAAGTTGAGGGATTCAAGGTGTCGCGTGCGCCGGTCTCAACAGCAACGGTTGACTGCCAATCGGCGTTGAGCTGGATCTTAGCTCCGCCCTGCTTGACGGCTTCACGAACCTTCTCGGCGCTATCGGAATTGATGCGTACGCCGGGAATGGTGGTGTTGCCAGCGATGCCGGAATCCTCAAGCTTCACCTGTGATGCTAGAACGACGCCCTTACCGCCTGCTGCCTCAATGTGGTCAAAGCGAACCTTTGAACCGCAGGGGAAGTCACCGGTCTCATCTGACCAGTCAATGAAGACCCACTTGCCCGCAAAATCAGTACCGTCGGGGTACGCATCGCAAGCGTAGGGGTTCTCGGGAGTGGTCATGACGATTTCGCCGGTCAGCTGATCTTCGGTTGCAGAACCGTAGTCGAAGTTCGCGCTGTAGTCACCAACAACGTCACCGAGCCCCTTGGGCGCAAGAATCTTTGCCTTGTCACCGTAAGCGTAAGAGCCAATGGAGTTTGCAACGGTTAGCGATGAAATGGTGTTACCGGGGGTACCCAGAATGTTGTAGGTATCGCCTTCGCCGTTGTAACCGTTAGCGTTACCTGCTGCAATAACGGACAGAGTGCCGTTGCGGTAGAGGGCATCCACGATTGCGTTTTCGGGATCATCAACAGAACCGAAGTCTGAACCGAGGGACAGGTTGACGATGTCTGCACGGTCTGAGAAGTCGCCGTCACCGTTGGGGTCAAGCGCCATATCCAGTGCCTGGCCGGTGAGGTTGGTTGAACCTTCACAACCAAAGACGCGGAAGCTCATGAGCTGCGCCTCAGGTGCTGAACCCGGGCCAATCTTCATGTCTTTGACCTGCTCTGCGGTGAGCTTGGTGTAATCGCCCTTGAAGGTGGTGCCGTCAGCGTTGACGCCGTAACCAGCGGTGGTGCCTGCAACGTGAGTGCCGTGGCCACCAAGTTCACAGTCAAGAGGGTTGCTGTCGGGCTGAGGAGCCTTGTCAGCCTGTTCAGCGTCGTAATCATCGCCGGCAAGATCGTAGCCACCCACGAACTTTTCGGGGTCGTAAAGCTTGCTGTCGGCAGCAGGCATATCCTTAGATGCCTTAGCTGCCTTGTACGCCTCATCGGTGCCCGGGCCACCAAAATCAGCGTGAGTGTAGTCAAGGCCGGAGTCAATCACTGCTACCTTGACGTCCTTACCGGTGTGGCCGGTCTGAGTCCAAGTATCAATAGCCTTGGTGTCGATGACGGTGCCACCGTTGCTGCGCTTTTTGGGAATGATGCGGGCAATATGCTCAACATCGCTGCGTCCTGCAAGATCGCGCAGTGCCTGCGCATCGCCCTGAAGTGCCACGCCGCGCACGGTGTTGTGCGTGGTATAGAGAACCTCAGAGTTTGCCTGATCAGAAACCTGAGCGGCCTGGGATTCCACTGCCTTTTCAATGGACTGCGCCTGTGCAGTTGCCTTGACGGGTTCTGACTTGCCTTGGCGAACATTCGCGGGCTGCGTTGCCTCGAATGCGCCGCTGCCTTTGAAGGTGACGAACACGGCTACCTGGCCGGATGCGTCCTTCAAATTGCCGCTGACCTTAGACGTTGCAGGGTTGGTGACGGTGGGGGTTGCCTTGCTCAAATCCAGCGCCTGAGCAGCGGGGAAGGCTGCAAGCGGTAGCGCCAAGCTAAGACCCAAAGCCGTGGACGTGCATGCACGCACAAACTTCTTGCGCGGTGATGTGTTTTTCATATGGGTTCCTCGGGGAGTTTCCAAAGTGGATGTGGTGATATAGTTCACTCACTATTTAGTGGTATGTGTCACCGCTCTGTCAAGGAATCCTGTGAAAAAATCCACCAAATGGGCAAAATGCAGTTTTCTTACGTCATGAACCTTTTGTGACAAACTGTTCCTTGACGTGCAGAAATACCGGCTAGATAAGCTCCAGACGCGCAAAACCCTTATAGAGACCATCCTCGGTGGCATCCGCAGTTACCCAGTCAGCTGCGTCCTTGGCACCCTGCCCAGAATTACCCATAGCGACGCTACGGGCAGCGTATTCGAACATCGGAATATCCACTGCGGCGTCACCAAACGCTACAGTGTCAGCCTGCGATTTATTGAGATGCTCTACCAGCTTTTGCATAGCGGTTGCTTTAGTGATTCCATCAAGCGCTAAATCGCCAAACAGGGCGTGCTCACCCTTGCCGCCCCAAGTCCCCGCTTTCAAATGAGGAAACTGCTGTTTAGCATCCAGAAAATCCTGGTAATCATGCAGAACAAAACTGATCTTATTGAGGTCACTGCGGTAGAGTTCGCCGTCAAAAATCATCTCGGGAAAAGCCTTGCGCAAGGTGAAGGACGCGGCGTCCTGGTTGCCCTTGCCCGCGGCATAGTCGCGAATAGCGGTGGCAGCTCCCTCCTCAAAATCTGGGCTGGCAAACAGGCCGTTATTGCTTTTAAGGAAGAAGGGGAGACCTCGGGCTGTCAGCCAATCCACGATGCCCCGCGAATCTTCAGCGGAGATAAGCTGGTGAGCAACCACCTCTTCACGGTGCTCCACGTAGCTACCGTTGCCGCCAATCAGCCCGTCGACACCGATATCCCAAAGCTCCTGATAAATTTCTGCGCGGCTACGACCGGTACACAAATACACCAGATGCCCGTTGGCGCGCGCGGCACGGATAGCCTGCACCGCAGAAGCAGGAACCTTGCCTTCGTAATCGCAGACAGTGCCATCGACGTCCAAAAAAATCAGCTGAGACAATTCAACCTCCACACAAGTAACTGCACTTTTAAGCCTAGCTACCACCCGCTCCGAGAGGTCAATGTAAGACAGTTTTTAACCCCAAACCCGTCCAAAAATGACCTCTCGACCACTCAACCGCAACTTGTCAGCATAAAAACCCGCAAAAGATAGCCCGCCTACACATCAGACGGGTATTCTTAAAAGCTGGTGTGCACTGCACTTATGCCGTCCAGCAGCGCGGTGTAGAAACCACGCTCACGCACACCGCACCTGCTGTGAAATTCAGCCGGGTGAAGCATCCTTACCAAGGAGTACACATTTCATGCCAGCGATCGTAATCGTCGGTGCCCAGTGGGGCGACGAAGGTAAAGGCAAAGCAACCGACCTGCTCGGCGGACGCGTCGACTACGTTGTCAAGCCCAACGGCGGCAATAACGCAGGCCACACCGTTGTTGTCAACAGCCAGAAGTTCGAGCTCAAGCTCCTTCCGGCAGGCATCCTCTCAGAAAACGCTGTACCCGTTATCGGTAACGGCGTTGTGGTAAACCCCGAAGCTCTCTTCGAAGAAATTGACGGTCTTGAAGCACGCGGTGCAGACACCTCAAAGCTCAAGATCTCAGCAAACGCGCACCTGGTAGCGCCCTACCACCAGACCATGGATAAGGTCACCGAACGCTTCTTGGGTAAGCGCGCTATCGGAACCACCGGACGCGGCATCGGTCCCGCTTACATGGACAAGGTAGGACGCCTGGGCATCCGCGTTCAGGATATTCTCGACGAGTCTATTCTGCGCCAGAAGGTAGAAGGCGCACTGCGTCAGAAGAACGAACTGTTGGTGAAGGTCTACAACCGTCACCACGTAGAAGTTGAAGAAATCGTTGAGTACTTCATGAGCTACGCTGAGCGCCTCAAGCCCATGATTGTTGAGTCCACTCAGCTACTTAACGACGCGCTGGACGAGGGTAAGAACCTGCTCATGGAAGGTGGCCAGGCAACTTTCTTGGATGTTGACCACGGCACCTACCCCTTCGTCACCTCATCCAACCCCACCGCTGGCGGCGCATCCGTCGGCTCAGGCGTTGGCCCCACCCGCATCTCACGCGTGATTGGTATTCAGAAGGCATACACCACCCGCGTGGGTGCTGGCCCCTTCCCCACCGAGCTCTTCGACGAGATGGGCGAGTTCCTGCAGAAGACCGGCGGCGAGTTCGGCGTGAACACCGGCCGCCCGCGTCGTTGCGGTTGGTACGATGCTGTGCTGGCGCGTCAGGCAGTGCGCATCAATGGCTTCACCGATCTGTTCATCACCAAGCTGGACGTTCTCACCGGCCTGGATAAGATTCCGGTATGTGTAGCTTACGACGTTGACGGTGTGCGCTTTGATGAGATGCCCATGACCCAGTCGGACTTCCACCACGCGAAGCCCATTTACGAGTACTTCGATGGCTGGACCGAGGACATCACCGAAGCTAAGTCACTCGATGAGTTGCCCGAGAACGCTCGCAAGTACGTTGAGAAGCTTGAAGAAATCTCAGGATGCCGCATCTCAGCAATCGGCGTTGGCCCCGGCCGCGAGCAGACCATCGTCGTGCGCGACCTTATTGAGGACGAGAAGTAAAAAGAACGAGCTAGCCCCCGATGTTCCGCTCATTCACTGACCTTAAAGTATCAGTGGAAGAGCGAAACACCGGGGGTTAGTTTTTAAGAACCTATTTGCTGGGGCGGCTAGAGCGTGCGAACTGCTCAGCCTTGGCTGCCTCGCTCTGGAACTTCTTCTTGAAAGCGTCGATGCGGGTCTTGAGGTTACCGCCGATCACGTGGTCTTTGCCAGCCAACAGCGCTTCAACGCCGCGTCGGGCAACCAACGCTGGATCGTTCTTCCAGCTGTTATCACCGAACTTGGTGTTATCCATCTTTGCGGTGTGGTGGAAGTCAGTGGCGGTTGCACCGGGCAAAAGCGCGGTCACTGAAACGCCGTAATCCTTCATTTCTTCACGCAAACCCTGGGCGAAGCTGTACATGAAAGCGCGGGTGGGGCCGTAAATAGACTCGAACGGGGTGGGAGTCAAGGCTGACATTGAAGTGGTAATAAGGATGCGTCCACTACGCTGCTTTGCCATAGCGGTCACGACCTTCTTCGCGAGCTTAACCTGCGAAGTGACGTTTAAGTTCAGCATATACAGCTCTTCGTCGAGGTCAGTATCGACGAAAGAGCCGCCCAAGCTCTTACCCGCGTTGAGTACGGCAATATCCAGCGGGCGTCCTAGCTTTTCAACCTCTGCCCACAGCTGCTCAACGCCGCCATCGGCTGTGAGATCAACCTGCACAGGGTAGACTTTGCCGCCGTGCAGGTGCTTGCTGGATTCGTGCACGCGATCGGATGCGCCAACGGTGATGATATCGTAACCGCGCTGGGCTAGTTGCTGCGCAATGTTGAAACCAATACCGGCTGATGAGCCTGTAACCAGTGCCAAGGGAGCCATGTTTTTACCTTTCATGTATCAAAAAGTCTTTATACTTATCTTTCTCTTCCGAACAGTCAAAGTAAAGGTATAAGACGCATCGTTACCGTGTAGCGAACACTGCGAGCGCCGCAGAAAGCGATGCTCGCTAGGACTTTTGCTGCGGGATATACGGCATCGGGAGTACCCTAGAGACAAACACCTACCAGAAACGATGCCATGCACAAACTTGCTTCTTTGCTTGCCGAGATTTTCTCTCCGTTTATTCTCTGCGGAATCCTTATCTCGACCATTGCGCTAGCTACAGACCCGCATCCGCTACCTGCTATTGGGGTTGCCCTGGGTTTTCTTGTTCTGGTGCCGCAGGTACTATCGGTTCGCCTGTATAAAAGCGGCAAAACCACCGACCGTTTTGTGCAGGTGCGTGAACAGCGCACGCAACTGTACGTCATGACGCTGGTATCCGTTGTCATCGGATGCCTGCTGCTTAACCTGCTTCCCACAAGCCGTGACGTGCAGCTCATCATGAATACCGCTGCCGCGACTCTGGTCGTTGCGATGCTTCTCAACTTCATCATCAAAGTCAGTATTCATGCCCTGATGGCGGCGTTGTTCGGGATTGTGTTGCCGGTGTATTTGGGTGGGGCTACGCTCTATTTTGTGGTCGGGGCACTTATCTGGGCGGTGACTGTCTGGGCGCGCCTGCACAACAAGCGTCATAGTGCGCTCGAACTTGTGTTGGGGACGCTCGTGGGTGGCATCGTTGCTCTGTTTTACCTGAGCGCGCTGAACTAACCCTTGGCGCTGCGCTCATCCACTGGGACTTTAACACCTTGTAGTGAGCGGAACACCGGGGGTAATCGTTTTCGTGCAACGCCGTGTCCTCACCTAAGATAGAAACCATGTCTTTGCTACTCAATAAAGTAGCCCGCATCGACGGGCCGATTGAAGAAATCGAAACACTGGCCGAACTGGAAACTAAGTTTTCTGCCGACAGTGATGACCGCGCCTTCATCGGCCTGCTCGACCCAACACACGATGATCTTCAGCTGCTCACCCGCATCTTTGACCTGCACGAGCTGGCAGTGGAAGACTCCGAACACGGTCACCAGCGCGCGAAGCTCGACCGCTACGGTAGCACCTACTTTCTGGTTCTGCGCCCCACCGTTTACCTCGACGAGACAGAAGAAGTCCGCTTTGGTGAGACCCATATGTTCGTGGGTAAAAACTTTGTTATTTGGCTGGTAAAGGACGCGCTGCGTTCTCAAGAAAAAACCCGCAAAGCCATGCAGGACGCCTTCCAAGAAGCACTGGATGAAGAAGGGCGTCCTGTCGTCCCGCTCGTCTTCTTGCACCGCGTCCTTGACTCGCTGGTAGATAGCTACTTCCCTGTAATCGAAGGCCTTGAAAATGACGGGGACGAGGTTGAAGATACCCTGTTTGCCGATAATTCAGAGGCCTCCGAAATCTCTCAGCGCACCTACGGATTGTTGAATGAGGTGAGCGACTTCAAGCGTGCGGTAAAACCTGTGGGACAGATGCTGGATATTCTGATGGGACGCATCCGAATCCTTGCCAAGGCGGAAGACAACGAGGAGCAAGTAGAACTCATCCGCCGGTTTAGAGACGTCAACGACCACGTTTTGCACGTCAATGACCGCGTGGACGACCTGCGCAACTCCCTAGAAAACGCGCTCGCCGTGAATTCAACCATTGTGGCGGAACGTCAGAACGATGACATGAAGCGTATCTCTGCGTGGGCGGCAATTCTGGTTGCTCCCACTATTATCGGCTCAATTTACGGCATGAACTTTGATGATATGCCTGAGCTCCACTGGGCATTTGGCTACCCCGCGTCATTGACGCTCATGGTTCTTGTGTCCTTTGGGCTGTGGGTTGTGTTCAAGCGTAAGGAATGGCTGTAAATTCCTTGAACCGTGAGAGGGGAGGGATGTACCGTTTTTAAGCTCAAAAACGGCACATCCCTCCCCTCTCACGTTATTTTTGCAGGTTGCGTTCTGCCTACCCCCACCCGGTGTGTGAAAAAATAGTGGGATAACCCCGTCGCACTACTTTAGGAACACGATGCTAGAGCATGACTCCTCCCGCGAATTTCATGAAGCCCTCATACCGGCGCTCAGCGCCATGCGAGCAGTTGGTGAAGATTTTACTCAGCTCATGATGGAATACCAGTTCGGTATCAACGAAGTCATGACAAAGGTGGAGATTCTGCGCCAAGAGTTCATGCAGCGCAACCGCTACAACCCCATCGAGCACGTTAGCTCACGCATCAAAACCCCCGAATCTATCGCTAAAAAGCTGGTGCGCAAGGGCATCCCACTAGACTCCGAGCAAATCGCGCAAAACATCTTCGATATCGCGGGTATTCGCATCACCTGCAGCTTTATCGCCGACACCTACCGGGTGCTGGACGCGCTCGCCTCCCAGTCTGACATCACGGTTTTGCAGGTCAAAGACTACATTAAGAACCCCAAACCCAACGGGTATAAGTCTCTGCACGCGATTGTGCAGGTGCCGGTCTTTCTATCTACCGGGCCCAAGGACGTCGTGGTTGAGCTGCAGATTCGCACGATTGCCATGGATTTTTGGGCGGCTTTGGAACACAAAATCTTCTACAAGTACGAGGGTGAAGTGCCTGATCATTTGGTCGATGAGCTTACCGAGACCGCTCGCGTTGCCGCCGAATTAGATGAGCGTATGGAACGCCTACATACATCCGTGCACGGTGAAGGCAACGGGCCGCGCATCGTGGGTAACGATGAAATCGCGAACTCCGCGCTCCTACAACAATTGTGGGAGATGGCCTCTATCAAACACAAAGACTAGCCCCTCTCGGGTACCTACAATGTCACTAATTTAGATAATCTCTACTGCAGATTTTCTCTTAGCGTTTTGACGTCAGAGTGTGAAAGCGATGTCCCTGATACGGTTCAGAGCTATCGAGTGCGTATCAGCATTATCAGTAAATAGAGGCCGCCTACTGCCCCCATGACTAAACCAACCGGAATCTGAAAAGGGCTCAGCGCATGGGCGGCTATATAATCGGCGATCTCGAGTAATGTAGCGCCCAGTAGCGAGGATTGACAGAGAGCGATACCCGGTGTCTTCCATGCACGGGTTGCCAACTGCGGAGCAATCAAAGCCACGAAACTAATGGGACCGCCCAGCATAATAGCTAGAGCAGTTAATAAAACAGCTGCTCCCACCAGCATATTGAGAGTGGCTTTAGGCGGGATTCCTAAACTAGAGGCCAGGTCGTCACCCAGTTCTAGAATTCGTAACCGGCGGGTTAAAAGTAGGGTTGCTGGGACGAAGAATAGAATAAGCAGAACCGGCCCCGCCACCACATCCCACGTCAACGCGTTCAGAGAACCATAGAGCCATGTTTTAGCGCTCTCTGCGGCGTCCAAATCTGCGCGGGTGAGTAAGTAATCGTTGAGCGACCCTAACATTGCTCCCACCGCAATACCTATAAGGATCATCTGGTTTCCCAGGGACGTTCCACCATTTTTGGATGCATGACTCGTTAGAAGAAGGACGATGGCCGCTGTGAGAAAACCTCCTAACACAGCGCCCAGACCGATGCTAATTCCAGGTAAACCAGTAGAATCTGAACTCGTCATAGAGCTAGCGACCAACATAATAAAGAGCGCGCCGCTAGCAGAACCTGTTGTAAAACCAATAACATCGGGCGACCCCAACGGGTTGCGAGAAACAGACTGGAAGATAGCGCCAGCTAATCCCAGCGATGCACCCACCGCTCCCGCAGCTACCAGGCGGGGGAGCCGTTGATTGAAAATAATATGTTGATCTAATGCGCTACCGCTACCGGTTAATACTGACCAGATATTTCCGCTTTCCACCTGATAGGTCCCCGCCAACAGGGTGAAAAGCGCCATGATCACCAATGTTAATAGACACAAAACCGTCCATGTTTCACGCCGAATCTGCACTAGTTCACGCTCTTCCTGCATGCGGAAGGTGCTTTCGCTTAGCGTGGTTCAGAGACTCACTAGGCGCAGTGCAATAGTTTTTTGAGGAGCAGTCAGCGCGCATTGTTTTGCTAAAGCGAGGTGTCTTAGGGGTTGAATTTATACGCATCACCAGCCACAGCAGAATAGGTGCTCCTATAAAAGCAGTGACGATTCCAACCTCGATTTCGTTGGGAATGGCAACGACACGTCCCAAAATATCGGCGCCAAGCATCAGTATAGGACCGGCGATAAGAGACATGGGCAACAGACGTGAAAGCTTGTTGCCTACTAGTATCCGTAAAGCATGCGGCACTGCTAGACCCACAAAGCTAATTGGACCAGCAAGCGCTGTCGCACCACCGCATAAGAGAGTAACTGCGGTAAGAGCTGTTACTCGGATAATCGGTAATGGGAGCCCTAAACTAGCAGCACAGTCATCACCCAACGCGAGAACGGATAGCGGTTTGATGAGTAGTAACCCCGCCACCAATCCAACAAGAATTACGGGGGTAACGGCCGCTATTGAACCGTAAGTGCGCTCAGCAACTGATCCCACCACCCAAAAACGATGAGAATCAAAAGCTACGGAATTAAACATTGTGATAATGCCAGTAATAGAACCGAAACAGGCGTTTAGCGCAACACCAGCAAGAATAAGTCGAGTCACGGAGTCCTGTGAGCGACTGCGAGTACTTCCTAGTAAGAAGGATAAGCAGGCAGCTAACGCTGCGCCTGCCAGGGCGAACCACACCTGACCACCGGTGGAAGTTATCCCAAAAAATGCTACTGCGCTGACTACAGCTATCGCAGCTCCACTATTTACGCCGAGTAGTCCTGGCTCCGCTAAAGGGTTACGAGTCAGTGCTTGCATGAGGACACCGGCACTTGCTAAGGATGCGCCCACCACAATGGCAGCAAGTGTACGGGGTAAACGAAGCTTCCAAACGATAATTGATTCAGTAGTAGTGCTTGGGCTGAAAAGTCCCTGAAAGGTTTCCGTTGGGGTGAGCGCACGAGAACCGATACCTAGAGAAAGTATGATCAGGCACACCAACAGAAGGAGCGAGAGAAAGGCTATAAGAGGGATTCGTCGGTGCGCAAAGATTGAATGGCGCAGTGAGAATTGGCGTGCGCGAACACGACTGATTCCTACGACTGCCACCATACCTCCTAGCAAAAGCCCTCTTGGATAACTATTTCATAAAGTGGATAAAAGCATATATTTATTCGCTAATTCTCTTTAACTTAGGTTACCCTATCCATATGAGCTCACGCGAAAAACTGTCCAACGTTATCCTGTCCCGTCGCTCTTTTGCTGCAGTAGGTGGTGCTGGTATCGCCAGCATTCTTTTGGCTGCCTGCGGCTCAGAAACGCCCTCTACTTCCTCTGAATCTTCTTCTACCGGGGCAACAACGAGTACTGACCTAGCGCCAGCCTCTCTACCCGATGGCATGGGAACCCCTGCTAAAGATGGCGAATTCCCCCGCACAGTAAAGCACTTCCGCGGTGAAACTACTTTGGAAACCAAGCCCAGCAAAATCGTGGTTCTGTCAACCGGTCAATTGGACGATATTCTCGCTTTGGGCATTGTTCCTGCGGCCTCTGCGACTGCTAACGATGCTGATTTAGTACCTACATACCTAGCTGAAAAATATAACGATCAGAAGTCTGCTCTTGATTCTATGGCGACTGTTGGCACACGCAAAGCACCTGATATCGAAGCAATTGCGAATCTCAAGCCGGATCTAATTCTGATTAACAACACCAACAAGGATGACTCCCTCTACGAGTCTCTTAAAGCCATCTCACCAACAGTGGTCACTGAGGGTACCGGCGTGAACTGGAAACAGGATTTCTTGCTGATTGCTGCGGGACTGGGCACCACCGATAAGGCAAATTCATTGCTCAGTGACTACAACACCAAGGTATCTGAGTTGGCCGAAAAGGCATCAGATTCTGACACTTTCTCTTTCCTCTACGCACAGTCTGATCGCAACCGTGTATTCGCAGCGTCCTCGTTTGTGGGGTCCATTGCAGCAGATGCAAAACTAGCGCGTCCTGAATCTCAGCAGGTTGAAAAGACCAGTGTTGATATTAGTGCTGAGCAGCTGGATCAGGCAGATGCTAGCTGGATTTTTTACGGCGTTCAAGGCGAGGATGACGCTGCGCTGAAATCCGAGGCACTCTGGGAGACCTTGAGCGCGGTGCAGAACGATCATGCTGTCAAAGTTGATTCAGATATGTTCTTCTTAAATGCAGGTATAACGGCCGCTCTTGGTGTGATCGAAGATATTCAGAGCGCCCTATAAAGTAGCGCTATAGCTGGTTAGTAAAACTTACTAGAGTTTACTGATTTGTACACCGGATAAAAGCGTAACTTTGTTAATACGCCAGAAGGAAGCGGTGGGACACCTTTACTCAAAAATGACCCACCGCTTCCTTCTGGCGTATTGAGATACCAGACCTACTGCTTATGCACTCGCACCAGGTGTTCGTTGGTGAATTCTCGTAGGGCCCAGCGTTCGTTCTCGCGTCCAAAACCTGAGCGGTTGATGCCACCGAACGGGAATGCTGGTTCTGACTCCATGTGCTTGTTGACGAAGGTCATGCCGGCCTCGATGCGCTCAGCAAACAGGCGTCCGCGCTCCAAATCTTCGGTCCAGACAGACGCCATGAGACCGAACTCTGTGGCGTTCGCGATGCGCAAGGCGTCCTCTTCATCCTTAGCCTTGAAGACGTTGACGACGGGGCCGAAGATTTCCTCCTGCCCAGCCTCAGACTCAACATCCACGTCGGTCAGGAGCGCCGGTGACATGAACCAGCCGGGACGGTCCAGCTTCTCACCGCCGGTCACCAAGGTCGCGCCGTTAGCAACCGCGTCCTGAATCTGCTTGAGAACATCATCGCGAGCTGATTCTGATGACATGGGACCCATGTCGGTGTTGGGGTCGTCGTAATTACCGACGGTCACGTTTTCTACGGCTTCCTTGGCGGCTGCCACAAAGTCGTCGTAGTACTCCTCAAGCACAATGATGCGCTTGGGTGAGGTGCAGACCTGACCGGCGTTGGTGGTGCGGTAGGTCACTGCCTGCTGCGCTAACTTCTTGACATCCGAGGTGTCGAGAACCACGAACGGATCATTGCCGCCGAGTTCCAACACTTGACGCTTGAGATTTTCACCCGCGATGGACGCGATGGATGCGCCCGCACCCTCAGAGCCGGTGAGCGAGACACCCTTAACGCGGAAGTCCTTAAGAATCTTCTCGGTGTCTTTGCTGTCCATGTAGATGTTGGTGTATACACCGCGCGGCAGGCCGGCCTCTTCGAGGAGTTCCTGGAACTTCTGTGATGAGACGGGGCAGATGGATGCCTGCTTCATCAAGATGGTGTTGCCGACCATCAGATTAGGTAGGACAAAGCGCGCGATTTGGTTATAGGGAAAGTTCCATGGCATAACACCCAGCAGAACGCCCAGAGGCTGGTGAACAACATAGGTGCGCTCAGCACCAGATGCCTCTAGTTCGGTGGGCGCAAGGTGAATGGGCGCCTTGTCAGCGAACCAGCGGGCGGTGCGGGCAACCTTTTCAAGCTCCGACTTACCTTGTGCTAAGGGCTTGCCCATTTCGCGTCCGATAATGTCTGCGAGCTCATCTGCGTTCTCGTCAACGAGGTCAGCAAAAGTGCGCAGAACCTTGCCGCGCTGACCGATGGGAGTTGCTTTCCACAGGGTGAAAGCCTCATCAGCAGCGTCGATGATGGCGGGAAGCTGCTCGGGAGTGAGCGTCTCAAAAGTCTGCTCAACTTCGCCCGTGTTTGCGTTGGTTAGTGCGTATTTACTCATAATGTTAAGCGAATCATCTTTCGTGGATGAGAGCTAGAGGTTTGTCGTACAGCGAAACATGGGCTGGTTCTTCTGCCACCTCAACTTTCCGTGGATTTACGCTGTAATTTGCGCGTTTTTACAGCGTGAATCCACGGAAAGTGCGAAATAGTGTTTTGATGCGGTGCATCCACCTCACAAAAAGGGGCGCTTCATGCCTCTGCTGAGTGCGCTTAAGACCGCATAAAATGACATTTAGTAAGCCTAATAAACTAATTATTTTTACTCAGCAAGCTGTCAAAAGAGGCTTCTGACTAGGAGTTAAACCTTTTTAGGTTACTAGAAGTATGCTTAGTGAAAAGAAGTTTAGAAATTTTCATTTTCCAGCTGATTCTGCCTTTACAAGGCAATATTCTGCTCTAGAATAAAAAAGGCTCTTACGGAGCTAGCGTGTAAGAGTCTTCAGCTACTAGAGACGGTCTTCCCTAAACGTTTCTAGAGGATGCTGGAACGGGACTTCTTTGCTCCCTCATTATTGCTTTCCCCCTACACAATGAGGTCGAGCGTCCCTGTGGTGTCTCAGCCAGTGCGCTTTAATTCATCTGGCTGAGGCACCCCTTCTAACCGTAGAAACTTGCAAAGTAAACGCTAAGTTTCTCACTGGTAATAAACGATTGTAGGCTAAGAAGTAGTTTATGGCTAGTGTGTTTGCGGTTTTCCCTATCACATTTCTTCATGATGCGAGGATTAAGCGGACTCTCCTGTGGAGTGCATAGGGTATGGTGTATGAAAAACTACTGGTCAGCCCTAATCTTTTGCCCTCATGCCCTCATCTGCGGTCTTTCCGCATACTTAGATAATTTGGGTATCTTTTCTTCATGTTCCCTCCTGAAAGCAGGAGATGACGACCGATTTTAATTCCACTCAGATTTACACCGCTGTTCGTGAGCTCATTGCCCCGCTGGATGATGACCGCGCGCTCGCCGATGATCTTGCTAGCGCGATTGAACTTGTAGCGGGCGGCGCTATAGCAACCGTTGTTCAGGACGCGGTTGAGGCAGGTCTTGCAGGTAAAGAAGGTTCATATGTCATCTAAACAGTGATGCCTTCGACACAACCGACAAGTTTGCTTATAAAGTTTTGAATAACCTAACTCCTGTGAAAGATACTGATGTGCTAGATTCCCCTAACGCTATTGAATTCAAGTCAGTCACCAAAAAATACGGTGATGTTGTGGCTGTCGATAACCTCAACCTGAGCATCCCCCGCGGCAAAATCACCGTATTCGTGGGACCCTCTGGTTGCGGCAAAACCACCTCTTTGCGAATGATTAACCGCATGGTTGAGCACACCAGTGGTGAGATCCTGGTCAACGGTGAACCCAATACCGCGCAAGAACCCCACAAACTGCGTCGCTCCATGGGCTATGTGCTTCAGCAGGCTGGTCTGATGCCGCATCGTACTATCGTGGACAACATCGCAACCGTGCCTCGCCTCAACGGCACAAGCGCTAAATCAGCGCGCACCGAGGCACTTCAGCTCATGGAAACCGTCGGCCTCGACACCTCACTGGCAAAGCGCTACCCCGCGCAGCTCTCCGGCGGTCAGGCGCAGCGCGTAGGTGTGGCTCGTGCGCTCGCATCCAACTCATCGATCTTGCTCATGGACGAGCCCTTCTCAGCTGTTGACCCCGTTGTCCGTCAGGACTTGCAGAAAGAACTTTTGCGCCTGCAATCAGAGCTTCAGCGCACCATTATCTTCGTGACGCACGATATCGATGAGGCTGTTCTGCTCGGTGACTACGTTGCTGTTTTCGCAGTGGGAGGACGCCTCGCTCAGTTTGGCACCCCCGAAGAAATTCTGCGTGAACCTGCTGATGACTTTGTGGCATCGTTTGTAGGACGCGACCGCGGTATGCGCCGCTTGACGTTCGCGGGCGCATCCGACGTAAAAATTCACCCGCTGACGAGCCAGCACACTCCGTGGCAACAGTGGGAACTCAAGGTAGAAGACGGCAAACCCGCCGGTTGGATCATTGATGGACGCACCATTCCCGGTGGCTCACTCTTTGTCGAGGGCGGCACTTTGCGTGATGCGCTGGACTCGGTGCTGTCATCGCCGTCGGGTGTTGGTGTGGCGGTTGATCGTAACGGTAAGGTGCTGGGCTTACTGAAGTCCGAGGACGTTCTTGCCGCCACTGAAGCTGAGCGTCACCGTCGTTACGGGGTGAACGCGTGAACTGGCTGATGAATAACCTGCCCTATGTGGGGCAGTTGAGCGCGCTGCACCTGTTGCAGTCGATTATTCCGGTAATTGCCGGAACGCTCATTTCAATTCCGATAGCTCGGTTGGCGGTAGGACGCCGCCGCGATGGACGTTCAACCGCCGGTCACACTGCGGGGTCAGCGTTTAAGCGTGGGGCGGTTGTGAACACTGCCGCGCTGCTGTATACCATTCCGTCGCTGGCGCTCTTTGTGCTGATGCCGCTGGTGCTTGGTACCTCGATCACCTCACCGTTGAACGTCTACGTGGCACTCACTATTTACGTGGTTGCCATGATGGTGCGCTCCGCCGTGGATGCCTTTGAGTCCGTCTCACCGGTCACCCTGGAGTCAGCAACGGCTATGGGTTATAAACCTGTGCGTCGTTTCTGGGCAGTGGAACTTCCCCTCGCGGTGCCCGTTATGCTGGCGGGTCTGCGCGTGGCTCTCGTTTCGAACATCTCAATGGTGTCGGTGGGTGCAGTGATTGGTATTCAATCCCTCGGTACGCTTTTTACGGACGGTCTGCGCCGCAACCTACCTGCTGAAATCATCGTCGGTATTGTGGGCACCGTCGTCCTTGCTCTTATTCTTGACCGCCTGCTTGCGCTCATCGGCGCGTGGCTCACCCGCTGGAGGAAAGCATGAATATCTTCGATAAGACGTGGGCTTGGTTTACTGCTGACGGCGCGTGGACGGGCGCCGGTGGTATCTTCCAGCGCGTGGCTGAGCATCTTGGCTACTCGGCTCTTATTTTGCTAATCGCGGCTGTGATTGCTGTGCCGATCGGTTTGATGGTGGGGCATACCGGACGCGGTGAAAACGTGGTGGTCGCTATCACCGGTGCCTTACGCGCTTTGCCGACTCTCGGTTTGCTGACTCTCTTCGCATTGTGGCTCGGGCTGGGGCTGGTGGCCCCGATTGCCGCTCTGGTGATCCTCGCAATTGCGCCGCTTCTGGCAGGCGTCTACTCGGGTATCGCCGCCGTCGATAAGGTGACGGTAGATGCTGCTCGTGCCCAGGGCATGACTGAAAGCCAGATTCTGCGCAAGGTTGAGTTGCCGCTGGCGCTTCCGCTGATTTTCGGTGGCATCCGCAATGCTGCACTGCAGGTTATCGCAACCGTCACCGTGGTCGCCTACATCAACCTAGGTGGTCTTGGCCGCTACCTCATTGACGGTCTTGCTGTGCGTGATTACCCGCGCATGGTTGCCGCCGTTGTTCTCGTTGCTCTTCTTGCGCTCATTGTGGACGCACTTCTTGCTTTGCTTCAGCGCGCACTTACCCCGCGCGGAACCCGATAGGACTTACCCATGAACACTATGAATCGTCGTCAACTTTTTACTTTGGCAGGGCTAGGCACGGGCGTGCTTGCGCTGAGCGGATGCGGTCTCTCCGGCGAAACAGCTTTTGGTAGCGGGGGAGTGAGTGACACCGTGACTGTCGGTTCGGCTGACTTCACGGAGTCGCAGATTATCGCTGAAATTTACGCGGCTGCTTTGAAGAAGCGCGGTATTAATGCTGAAACTGTTCCCGCTATTGGTGCGCGTGAGGCGTACATCGGTGCGCTCCAAGAAGGAACGGTAGGCGTTGTGCCTGATTACAGCGGTAACTTGCTACTCTACTTTGATGCGCAGACCAAGGCGCAGGCTCCCGAAGAGATTATGAAAGCTCTTCCTTCTGCTCTTTCCGATCAGCTTTCGGTGCTTGATCCTTCTCCCGCTGAGAATAAGGATTCGCTGGTGGTCACCGCGGAAGTGGCACAGAAGTTCGGGCTGAAGTCTATTGCAGACCTCGCCGTGCATAACTCTGAGATAACTCTCGGTGGTCCTCCTGAATTTGCCGAGCGTTCGTACGGTTTGCCAGGGCTGAAAAAGAACTACGGTTTTGTGCCGGCTAAGTTCTCACCGATTAACGACGGCGGCGGCCCGCTAACTGTGCAGGCGCTCATCGACGATCAGGTACAGACGGCAGATCTTTTCTCCACCGATCCTGCGATTGTGAAGAATAACTTTGTGGTGCTGGAGGACCCGAAGAATAACTTCTTGGCTCAGCAGGTTGTTCCCGTGGTGAATGCCAAGCAGGTTTCGGTGGCTGCTGCCGATGTACTGAATGAGGTGTCTGCCTTGCTGAAGACCGAGGATCTCATCGCTTTGAACGACAGGGTTTCAGGCGAGGAAAAGACTAATCCGGCTACCGCTGCCAAGGATTGGGTGGATCAGAAGTTAGTAGCCTAGCAATCAGTCCATTGGCTTTACGTTCTGAATAGTTAGGGCGTAAGCGTATAAACGATTTGCTGTATCTTGGGCTGAGGATTTTCCATTTTCTTGGGTGATTTGTTCAGCGAGAGAGGCCATGACGCCGCCGGTGATAAAGGTGAGTTTTTCTTTTTCATCGGTCTTGAGTTCTTCATATTTTTCTGCAAAAAGAAAAGAAGCAAGTTTTCTCTTAAGCCACTGCCTCAGTTCATTCCGAGTGCGGTTGAGCTGGCTTGTATTGCTGAGAACTTCACTGTAGAAATTATGAGATTTTTCAATGTATTCAATCAGTAAGGTCAAAGCCTCTCTCAGACCTTCACTAAAAGCTGGAGCGTCTTCTTGGTTCATGCGCCGGCTCAGCATATCAATAACGAGAGCCCCATAGGCCGCATCAACATCTGCAAAGTGCTGATAGAAAGTGGGTCGGGAGACTCCGGCTTTTTTGCATAGCTGGGATACAGAAATCTTGTCGGGAGGTTCTGTTTGAATGAGTTCTGAAAGCGCTTCTCTCAGGAGAGAGCGAGTCTGAAGTACGCGGGGATCTTCTGAGATCTCAGGGCTTTGGGTCATATGAGCAGTATAACAATGAAGAAATGTACTTTACACCTGTAAATTTACTTTACAGGTGTAAAGTACATTTTATGAACGCGCAAAATTCTTCTGTACCTCCGAAAAAAATTGAACCAAAATTACTGATTGTCATGATGCTGTTCCCACTTTTCATGGCTATCGCTTACCCTCTCTCCTTTATGGGTGCTTTTCACAATCCGGCACCGCATCAGATGCCGGTGGCAATTATCCAAACTACGGATAACGCCCAACAAATAGCTCAAGGATTAGAGGCAGAAGCTGAGGACGCAGTGGAGGTCTCTACCGTTCAAGACGTAGAGACAGCTCAAGAAAAGGTTCTGCGCCTCGAAGAACGCGCTGCCTACGATCCTGCTACGGGAGATTTATACGTCGCCTCGGCTGGTGGGCCGCTCGCCACAAATGCTGCTCAAAGTATTTTTAGTGAGGTTGCGAAGCAATCTCATACCGAACTTCATGTACAAAATCTAAAGAAACCTGCGGAGAGCGATTCTCTGGGTACTGCCTATATGTATGGGGTCATGGGTGCGATTATTGCGGGTTATATCGCTTCTACTATCATCAATGCGCTAGGCAAAAACACTAAGCTGTGGACAAAGCTTGCTATATTGCTTGGATTTGCTGTACTGGCAGGGATTACCGGAACGGCCATCCTCTACGGTTTCTATGGCATCTATACGGAACATTTGGTACCCGTAGCGCTTACTTTTGCCGCCGAGTTTTTTGCTGTCTCCCTCTTCCAACTAGGGGCAGCAAGCCTTTTAGGTCTCGCCTCCTCTTTGTTGGGAATCGTGCTCTTTGTGATATTGGGTAACCCTGCGCTGGGGGTTGCAATAACTTCAGACATGATGCCTGGTTTCTTCAGTTTCTTACACACCTTATTGCCTTCTGGTGCTGCAGGGGATCTCACTAAGCGCACACTATATTTTGATCATGTGGGAATCGGACCAGACCTTTTGAACCTTGTCCTATGGGCAATTCTGGGTTCCGCAATGCTGTGGATGGGTTCCTTAAAGACTCCTGAAAAAGGCACAGAACTTATTGACTACAGCGCAGAGCATCCTTCAGAGAAAGAACCCTTGCTCACTGCCTATGAAGAAGCTTCCGAAGAAAATATGAAAAAAGACTCTGATGGGCATAATCCCTTGCCAGACACAGTCGAGAGAAGTCGCGAACAGGCCCCTCACACCAACCTCCCAGAGACCGAGAAGGATGAAAATGACCTCCGATAATAATGATTCTTCATATGAGATAAGTAGCCATTCAACTGGTTCACACCGCGCAAATTCTAGGCAAGAACGCATGCGTAAACATACTCAAAATTCTTACCGGTCCTTAGGGGATGCACCACCTGCATCCGGGTTGGGAACGCTTTCTAACCCGACTAAACCACCGAGGAAAATTGACCAACGGTTGACCACTAAGAGAATGGTAACCGCCGGTTTGTTACTGCCCCTCTTCATGCTTATTTTTCTACCGCTTACATTAACTGGCACTCTGGACGATGTTCATCCCCGGCATATGGATGTGGCAATCATCGGATCAGAAACAGATGTGCAAAAACAAACCGACGACTTAGACCATCAAACCGCGGGTTCGTTTGATGTTCATCGTGTGGATAATGTGGATGATGCTAAAAATCAAATCAATGAGCGGCAAGTGCGTGCAGCTTACAATCCTGCTGAAGGAAAGCTCTATCTAGCAGGAGCAAACGGTAAGCAGGTGAATAGCGCTGTAACTCAGCTCTTTACACCTGTTGCGCAACAATCTCACCAAGAAATGCAAACTGAAGATATCCAACCCGTGCATGAAGAAGATCCTTCTGGGACCAGTGCGGTCTATCTTGCTTTAGGAGCTATCTTGGGAGGTTTCATGAGCGGTATGATTCTTGGTTTGCTCCCAGTGGACTCAAAACTCCGTCTGATACTTGGTGTTGCTATGCCGGTAATTATTGCAACTGCTGAAATCATTATTGGCTGGGCAGTGTTCGGCATTTTCGACGGTTCTGCCATGGGAACTTGGGGCATACTTTACTTGCTTAGCTTCTCCTGCCTTGCCGTGACCCTGGGCGGCATGCTGGCCATAGGTCCTGCAATGCTACCTATCTCAATTTTCTTGACTTCTTTACTGGGCATGGCAACTTCAGGGGTGACTGCTCCCTTAGATATGGTGCATGCGTTTTACGCAGGAATTCATCCCTGGCTATTCTCTTCACAAGGTATTGAAGCAGTAAAGAACTCCATTTACTTCCAAGATATGTCCTTCGCTCAGCCCATATGGGTAATGCTGATATGGGCGGTAGTAGGCATTGTGCTGGCAGTATTTGGTACGGTTCGTCAGAAGCGTCGTCATCTCTTTGCCACGATGAGTGAGATGGAAGAAGCCCAATTTATGATGGCAGTAGGCGCAGTAGCTCCTTAATCTTTTCTGAGGTAAAGGACATATTCAGTTATTAAAAATCCCGCAGAGAGGGTACCAATGGTGCCAACTCTGCGGGATTTATTTTAGAAATGGAGTTTTGTATTAAGCCACAGGCTCGCGGTTACCCAGGCGCTTCTTCTCAACGGTGCGCTGTTTATCTAGGTCAGCGTCCTTGAATCCGAAGAAGTAAACCAGGCTGAAGGAAACGATTACGGTGGCGATGGAAGCAATCCAGAAGCCGGTCCATGACTGGTCGGGACCAGTGTCAGGATTAATAAAACTGAAGAAGCCTATCAAAGAGCCGACGAAGCCCCACATATTCACGTGCATCAGACCGGTAATGAAACCACCTACAGCTGCACCCACAGAAGCCAATGCGAAAACGCGACCGTACTTGAGGTTAATGCCGTACATAGCGGGTTCGGTAATGCCGCAGAAACCAGCAATAGCAGCGGAACCGGAGAGGCCCTTCATCTGTTCGTTGCGAGTCTTGGCGAATACTGCCAGAGCACCTGCACCCTGAGCAACCATGGTTGCTGAGATAATCGCGTTTAAGTAGGAGTGACCCTGCGATGCGATGTCGTTAGCAACAACCGGGATAACTGCCCAGTGCAGACCAAAGATAACTAGGCACTGGTAGAAGGCGCCGATAACCAAGCCGGAGATAGCCGG
The DNA here is from genome assembly GCF_012396615.1 of Rothia terrae. Lineage (GTDB taxonomy): Bacteria > Actinomycetota > Actinomycetes > Actinomycetales > Micrococcaceae > Rothia > Rothia terrae. The sequence continues at coordinate 47,750 of NZ_JAAXPV010000003.1, forward strand.
TGAGAGGTCATAAACCCACTGAATGGCATCAGCAATGCCGGTTGAAATCCACATGATGATGGGACCAAGAACCACAAGAATCAGGGTTGAAACCACGAAAACTTCAATGAGCGGAACAAAGATCATACGCAGAACGGCAGGAATCCACTTCTTGAGAACCGGCTCAATCTTAGAGCACAACCAGGCGGCTACGATCATCGGGAAGATGGAGTAGGTGTAGGACGCCATGGGGAAAGGAATTCCGAAGAATTCTGCGTTGGTAGAGATACCCAGCAGTGAGCCTGTCGCTTCACCCTTCGCCAGCTCGGCAATAGTGGGGTAAGCCAACACGCCACCGATGATGGAGACGATAATCGGGTCTGCCCCTAGACGGCGTGCGGCGATGAAGCCCACGAAGATAGGTAGGAAGTAGAAGACGGCGTCGCCCATGGCATTGATGATGGTGAAGGTCTGCGAATCTTTATCGACCAGCTCGTAATAGGTCAGAATCGTCAAAAGACCCTTGAGTACACCGGATGCAGCCAGAAGACCGATCACGGGCATCATGGAACCGGTGATCACACCGATGAGCGAGGAGAAGCCCCACTTGAACCATCCGCCCACACCCGAGGGGCGTTCAGTAGGTTCTGCTTCAGACTCGTTTTCTCCGCCAGCTTTGCCTGCGCCAATCTGCTTGACGACGGCGTCGTACACGTCTTCAACGGCGGGGCCGATGACTACCTGGTACTGGCCGCCTGCGCGAGCTACGTCGATGACGCCGTCGAGGTTTGAGACAGCTGAGTCGTTGGCTTTGTCTTCGTCTTTGAGGTAGAAACGCACCCGGGTGATGCAGTGAATCACGCTCTTGACGTTTTCTGCGCCGCCGATGTTGTTGAGAATATCCCACGCCAGCGCATCGTAACCGGTAAGGTGCGCGGGGCGTTCAGCGGTGGTTCCCGATGCGTTGGATGCGGCGGGATCCAGTGCCTGTGCGGTGCTGGTTGCGCCAACGTTGGTGTGTTCAATGTTGCCCGCACGAGCTGCGTTGTGACCGGTTGCAACAGAGCCCGCTGCAACAGATGCGGCACCTGCGCCAGCACCTACAGCTGCACCCTTACCCGTACCCTGAGCAGTGTTCTGAGAAGCGCCTGCACCCTTAAGATGCGCTACCGCAGCAACATCGCCAGCGTTAGCAGCACCTGAGTTCACTGACAGCGACTCAAGAGCCTTAGGGGTGTTGGTAATAGCCAGAATCGCGGTGGTGTCTTTGCCACCTGCGACCACAGCGTCCAAATCCATGGTCGCAATGGGTTCACCAGCAGTAACGGTGTCACCCTTCGCCACGTTCATAGTGAACGGTGCGCCATCCATCTCAACGGTATCAATACCCAGGTGAAGAAGAACTTCCACACCGCTATCAGCCTTAATACCTACCGCGTGCTTGGTGGACGCCACCATAGTCACCGTGCCAGAAACCGGCGCAACAACCTGAGCCTCGGTGGGCTTAACACCAAAACCGTCGCCGAGCTTCTTGCCCGAAAAGACGGGGTCATTGACCTCGCCAATACCGATGATTTCACCGCGCATGGGCGCGAGAATCTCGGCGTTCGATGAGTCAGTCATGATCTCACCCTTCATGTGTGTTGATAAATCATTAGTTTTGCTGACAAGCAAAATAAGCGTTAGACCAAGATTGCCATACTCTGGTACGGCGCCAGCTCAATGGTGTTAGTGTCGGGCGAATGGGACTCATAGTTAGAAATCAGCACCTCACCGTTCACAAACTCCTGCGGCACATCAACCGTGGTCGTCTCTCCATAGAAGTTATTGAGCACCATCAGCTTATTGCCCTCGTATTCACGAATAAACGCGTACACCTGGCTATGATCCTCAGCCCACGGCGCATAGCTACCGCGAGCAATCACAGGGTGCTCCTTACGCAGGCGAATCAGCTCCTTGTAATAGGGCAAAATCTTGCCGTGCGACTGCTCAGCCTCAACATTGATGTCCTCAAAATCAGTCGGACGCAACCACGGAGTCCCGCTCGTAAAACCAGCGTTCTCACCCGCATCCCACTGCATCGGCGTACGCGAATTATCACGCGACTTAGTCTTGATAATCTCAAACGCCTCAGAATCACTGAACCCACGCTCATTCAAAATCTTGTTCGCATTGTGCGACTCAACATCAACATAATCAGCCATCGAATCGTAATTCGGGTCAACCATGCCGATCTCTTCGCCCATATAAATGTAAGGGGTGCCGCGCGAAAGGTGCACGGTGGATGCCAGCATCGTCGCGGACTCAACACGGAAGTTCTTCACATCGCCAAAACGGTTGAGCGCTCGCGGCTGATCGTGGTTGTTGAAGAACAGCGCGTTCCAACCGTCGCCGTCCTGCACACCCACAGCCCAACCGTGCAACAGGCCCTTGAGCGCCGCGAAATCGAAAGGAACCTTCGACCACTTCTCACCGCGGTCATAATCAACCTTCAGGTGGTGGAAGCTGAAAATCATCGACAGCTCTTTATTAGGCGGGTTAGAGTAGCGCACCGCATTAGCAATAGTGGTTGATGACATCTCACCCACTGTGATTGACTCGGGGTCATCAGCGAAGGTTGCGCGGTTCATCTCGTAGAGCCAGGGGTGGACGCGCGGGGTGTCGGTGTACATGAGCTTGTCGACGGTGCCCTCGGGCGCGTCCAGCAGTACTTCGTCTTTACCGATGACGTTGATGACGTCAAAACGGAAGCCCTTCACACCCTTCTTGCGCCAGAAATTCACCACGTTAAAAAGCTCTTGGCGCACGCGCGGATTGTGCCAGTTCAGGTCGGCCTGCGTCACGTCATAGAGGTGCAGGTAATAGAGGTTGGTGTCGCCAAACTGCGCCCATGCCGGGCCACCGAACTTAGATTCCCAGTTGGTCGGAAGCGAACCGTCCGCCTGCAGGGGCTGAAGGTAGAAGAAATCCTGGTATTCCTTTTCACCCGCCAGCGCACGCTTAAACCATTCGTGTTCGGTTGAAACATGGTTGAAGACCATATCGAACATGACGCCGATGCCGTGCTGCGCGAGGGCAGCGATGAGTTCGTCAACATCGTCCATGGTGCCCAGGTCTGGGTTGATGTTGTAGTAGTCCGCTACGTCGTACCCGTTATCGCGTTGCGGTGAGACAAAGAACGGGTTGAACCACACCATGTCCACGCCCAGCGAGGCAATGTAGGGCACTTTTTCGATAACGCCGCGAAGATCGCCGACGCCGCTGCCCGTTGAGTCGTAAAACGACTTGGGGTAAATCTGGTAGATGACCTTATCTCGAAAACTCAACGTTCTCTCTTTCGTATTGTGTGATGGTGTGGGGTTTACTTGCGTCGTGCAAAATCTTGGTATTTGAACTTGTCAGCGCGATGACGCGACTGTGAGAACTGGAAGGCGGTGGTGTCAGCTAGGTGCGCGATTGAGGTAGTGACCGCCACGTAGGAGCCTTCGCATAGTCCTAGAAGTTCTTGGTCTTGGGCGTTAGCGGGTTCGACCGTGATTTGTTTGGGGGAGTAGGCAATGGTTAGCCCTAAGTCGTCTTCGAAGTAGTTGTAGAGGGAGGCTTGCGCGGTGTTCTCAGAGATGGTGGGGACGACGCTTTTGAGAATGAAGTCGTGGTCCACGATGGAGGGTAGTTTGTTGATGATGCGTACACGCCCAACGTAGGTGCATTTTTGGCCAGGCGTGAGTGATGGGTCGATGTCTTGAAATGGCATCGCGGGTAGCGGGGCGTCTTCGAGGGCGAAGACGTGGTTTTCTGAGTCGATGCCGTTGTCTTTGAGGAATTCGGTGTAGCTGACGAGGTGTGAGACCGGTAGGGTGTAGCGCGCGGGTTTGATGACGATGGAGCCTTTGCCCATCATTTTTTGGATGCGGCCTTCGTCGGTGAGTTTTGCGAGGGCTTTGCGTGCTGTTTCGCGGGAGACTTTGTAGTGTGTGGCGAGTTGGTTTTCGCTGGGGAGCATGTCGCCGACGTTGAATTCGCCGTGGTTGATGCGATGGGCGAGGTCGTTTGCGATGTGCTGGTATTTTCCTGCCACGGTGGGTCCCTTGGGTTGGTAGGTGGACGCGGTTAACTTTACCACCTGTCTAGACAGGCTGGATTTGAAAAATCCGAGTGAGCGAGGAAATAATTTTTCAAATCCAGAAAGCCAAGCGCACCTACCCAAACCTGCGCGTCATGTGAAGCGGTGACGATCGACAACTGTGGTTACCGAGCGCGCGAGGAAATAAAACCCCGCCCGAGGTAGCCATGCGCACCCCCCACCCGCGCGTCCTCATCACGTAAATACGCCAGAAACCTTCAAAATGAGACCTTTTTGACCCCTGTTTTGAAGGTTTCTGGCGTATTAACGGTTTAACGGTGCTGTGCGCTGTGCCTAGCTGGTCACCGATGCGTGTGCGCGGTTGTTTTTGCCGAAGATGCGGTAGAGCACAAACACAATAATGAACCACAGGGGAGCTACTAGTAGTGAGAATCGAGAGCCTTCACCTAGACCAAGGGCAACGAACACGATGATGAAGAAGCCGATGGCTGCCCATGCTGAGACGATGCCACCGGGAAGCTTGTACTTAGATTGTGCGTGACGTTCGGGGAACTTCTTGTAGTAGACCAGATAAGAAATGATGATCATGATCCACACGGTTAGGTAGAGGACTGCGATAACACCGGCGAGGTTCTCGAATGCTTGGATGGCGGAGTCTGACATTGAGACGAGTGCTAGTGCGGGAAGCATCAGAATAGCTGCGAACAGGAGTGATCGCGCGGGTACGCCGAGTTTGCTGAGGTGACCGAAGAACGCGGGACTTTGACCTTCTTTGGAAAGTCCCCACATGATGCGTGAGGTGGAGAAGATACCTGAGTTTGCTGAGGACGCTGCGACGGTTAGCATCACAAAGTTGATGAGGTGGAAGGCGATGGGGATTCCAATGTACCCAAAGATCTGCACAAAGGGGCTAGTAGATGAGGTGATGGTGTCCCAGGGCTGAACCATCATGATGAGCGCTAGGGATCCTAAGTAGAAGAGGATGATGCGAGCGGGAATGGAATTAATGGCACGAGGCAGGTTCTTTTTTGGGTCCTCGGTTTCAGCGGCAACTGTGCCAGCAAGCTCAACACCCAAGAAGCTGAAAACACCTAGCTGAAAACCGCCGAGTAGGCCTGAGAAACCATGGGGAATAATCCGCCGTGGCTCCACAGGTTGCTAATGCTTGCTGGGCCGTGCCCGTCGGGCTGGAAGTGAGTAAGGACAAGGACGATTCCTACTACAATCAACGCTACGACGGTCGCGATTTTGATGGTGGCAAACCAGAATTCGATTTCATCGAATGCTTTAGCTGCCACCAGGTTAACGCCGGTTAGTAGAACAATGATGCACAGTGCGGGAATCCATTTGGGGACGTCAGGGAACCATACGTCTAGATAAACGGTAATAGCTACCACGTCGCTGATTGCGATGATGACCCACACCGTCCAATAGGTCCAGCCTATGTAAAATCCTGCCCATGGCCCCACGATGTCATTAGTAAAATCTGCAAATGATTTGTAAGAGAGATTGGAAAGCAGAATTTCGCCCATTGCACGCATCACTAAAAAGGTGAAGAGTCCGATAAACGCATAGACAAATAGAATGCTGGGACCGGCAGTCTCGATTGCTAGACCTGATCCCAGAAAGAGGCCTGATCCGAGTGCGATGAATTCGAGATGGCGTCGTTTCAGGGTGCGCTCGAGCTTGTGCGGTTGCTTGCGGTCGGCGCGACTGACGCGGTGTGTTCAGCCATGATGTTCCTTCCAGGGAGATGATTTTTCTTCTTCTCTGAGCATGGAAGAAAAATGACCATCGACAACTTTCAGACTGCAGGACATAAAACCACTAAAAAATCTCAAAACACGGACTATTTTCTTGCGGCTACTTGTAGGTATATCTGCTGGGGTATGACAGTAAGATGCGGAAACCCCGTGGCTCGCACCTGTGAGGCTTCAAGCACTCTGGTAGAGCTGGCTATACCCTTGAAGAGTAGAACCTGCTCCACTGTTTTAGCGGGTAAAAAGCGAGACGATTGAACCATGACATCGCACAATACTTTTGATAACGAACCAACTGTTCCTCTCGTAGTCGCTCGGGGTGAGGATGTATTCTCACCGGTACCGCAACAGCCGGAAGACCTGCCTGCCGAGTATGAGACACCTAACCGCCCAAAGAGCCTGTGGCGTCGTATGATGAGCCCGCTGTACGCGGTGGGAGTAGGACCTTGGATAGCTTTATTTTCTCTCATTGTTCTAGGGGTTATGAGCTATACGTTTCTTTTACCTGCGCTTCCTTTGGCTGCAGCAGGTGCTATTTTCGGATCATCAGGTGCTCTTCTTCTTGTTCCGGTTGTGATGCTTTTGGGTTTTCTGACCCTGCCGCTACTTGGGCTATGGTTTGGATATTTTGAGCGCTGGCGCATTGAACTCGCTGGCCACGGCAAGATTGCTAGCGGGCATGTACCGGTACCGTTGCATAATTTTGGTGAGTGGCTGAAGGTTCGTTATACAGAGGCGGCTACGTGGCGCGAGGTAGCATCACTGGTCTTTGGTGCTTTTATGGCGAGCATTGCGGGGCTTATCGTTCTGCTCGAGACCATCATTCTCATGATCGCCGGAGTTGTCTGGTACTACCTTGCAATTAATAGAGATCCGTTGAATATCTGGTATGACCCCAGTAGCTTCGGGCTGAACACCATGTTTCAGAGCCAAGTGGAGCTGTACCGTCACTCAGATCCACTGATGTTCTCGAATCTGAACCTTGACCACCCTAATTGGGTCATCACACCGGATATGTGGTGGCTTGCTCCGCTGAGTATTTTTATCGTGCTCTTTTTCTTCGCCTACATCAACGGTCTCTTAGCGGCAACGAGTACAACGCTGTCAAAGCTCATTCTGTCCCCGCGTCCTGAAGAGTATGAACGCAAGGTGGCTAAGCTGACCGCATCACGAACCACCATTGTTGATTCGTTTGAATCGGAACGTCGTCGAATTGAGCGTAACCTGCATGACGGTGTACAGCAGGAGCTCGTGAATATTAATCTGCGTCTGGGTTTGGCAGAGATGGAGGCAAAGAATCTGGTAGCACAAGGATTGCCGGTGGAGAGCATCCAGCAACAGCTCACCCAGTCCAAGACAGAACTTACCCACGCCCTGCAAACCCTGCGTAACACGGTGCGCGGTATCTACCCGGCGGTACTTGAGGACCACGGTTTGTATGCGGCGCTTGAGGAGCTAGCACGTCACAGCGTCATTCCCACCAAGCTGAACTTTCAGCTGCGGGAACGTCCTCGTCGCGAGGTGGAACGCGTTGCCTACTACACCGTCAATGAGGCGATTACTAATACGCTCAAGCACACTGCGGCCACACGGATTACGGTGAACGTATGGGATTCGCTGACGCACCTCATGGTTGAAGTAATCGACAATGGTGGCGGGGGAGCGGACCCCAGTGCGGGCACCGGTCTTGCAGGTCTGCGCGAGCGAGCCGAAGCTCTGGGCGGTAACGTGCAGGTGACAAGCGTCCCCGGTGAATCAAGCACCATTGCGCTGTCTGTTCCTCTCCACGGTTAGTCCAACGGTTCTCTTTGAGGTCATCAGCTTTTATGCATCAATGCCGAGGAAGTGAAGCTGACATCGGGGAGAACCTCGGCACTTTTTCTAGAATGAAGACTATGCGCATTGTTCTTGCTGAAGATTCCGCCCTTTTGCGTGAGGGGCTCAAAATGGTGTTGACTCACCTGGGGCACGAGGTCGTGGCATGGTCTGAGGACGCCCCCGGTCTGCTGGATGCCTGCCAGCGACTTGGCCGCGCCAACATTGACATTGTGCTGACGGACGTCCGTATGCCGCCCACAAATACGTCAGATGGCTTGCAAGCTGCCTTGCAGTTGCGCGAAGCCTACGCTGACTTGCCGATTCTGGTGCTTTCCCAGTACATCGCATCTGCTTATGCGCGGGAGCTATTTGCCACCAGTGCCACCGGCTTGGGGTACCTGCTCAAAGATCGCGTGGGTAACATCGAGGAGTTTGCCCGTGCTCTTACCACAGTCGCCGCAGGCGGCACGGTGATTGATCCGGACGTTATTTCACATCTGATGAACGCGCCGCAAGAGACCAATAAGCTGGCTGCGCTCACCAGCCGTGAACGCGAGATTCTGGCGCTCATGGCGCAAGGTAAATCGAACGCTGATATTGAAGAAGAGCTGTTTGTTTCTAGCGCGACGGTGGCAAAACATATCGGTAACGTATTCGACAAACTGGGTCTGCCGCCGGATGCGGGTAACCGACGCGTGCGACCTGTGCTGACTTTCTTAGAAGCATCCTAGTGAACGTGACGAGAATGATTGCTCGATGATGCTGTTTGGGCAGAGTAGCGGCAACCTACTGTTACGCCTTGGGTCTAACATGACGTATTTTTGCGCGCTGAAAAGTCATAAATAAACATAGAGAAATAGCTCGCCATAAACGCGACATCGCTTGGTCGGCGCATCGTGGATGCGGTGTGATGGTGTTCAACAACGCACGTTGAACATTACTCACAGACTAAGGAGCCATCATGGCAATCACTCAGAACACCGATCATTTTCAGAGCACTCACGTAGGGTCTTTGCCGCGTTCAGAGCGTCTTTTGCAGGCAAACAAGGACCGCCGGGCCGGTGCGCTTAGCGACGCTGATTTTCTCAATGTTTTTACTGAAGAAGTTGATGCGATTGTGGCGCGTCAGGCTGAGGTGGGCGTTAGCATCGTCAATGATGGCGAGTACGGGCACACCACGGTGAGCAACAGTGATTACGGTTCATGGTGGACGTATTCTTTTGAGCGCACCGGTGGCCTTGAGATTGTTGAAGGCATTACTCCCGAAGAGCTTTTCAAAACTCCGGGTAACGGACGTTTGAATGATTTCGGTATTCGCCGTGACTGGAACAAGTTCGCGGATTTTTATTCCACGTTGAATCTTCGGAACGAGAATGATGGTGTATTCCCGGTAGCGACAGGCGAGTTGAGCTACATCGGCCAGGATGAAGTTCAGCGTGATATCTCTGCCCTGAAGTCTGCGGCGCTGAAGGCCGGTGCGCAGGATGCGTTTGTTGCGGCGCTGTCACCGGGCTCTGCTGCTCGTATCGGTAATAAGTTTTATGCAACCGATGAAGAGTGGATTTACGCGTGGGCTGATGTTCTGCGCGAGGAATATAAGGCCATTGCGGATGCCGGTCTGACGATTCAGATTGATGATCCGTCTTTCGCTGAAGCATGGGACCAGCTGGTGCCCGAGCCTACTGTTGATGAGTATTTGAAGTTTACCCAGTTGGCGTTGGAAGCATTGAACTACGCACTGAAGGATATTTCGCAGGATCAGGTTCGCTACCACCTGTGCTGGGGTTCGTGGCATGGCCCGCACACGACCGATATTGAACTGAAGCATATTCAGAAGGCGCTGTTTAGCTTGAATGTTGGTGGCTATACCTTTGAGGCTGCAAACGCGCGTCATGCTCATGAGTGGAAGGTCTGGGAGGGTGTAGATCTTGAGGGTAAGATTCTTTACCCTGGTCTGGTTTCACATTCCACGAATGTTGTGGAGCACCCCGAGTTGGTGGCGCAACGTCTTGAGCAGTTCGCGTCCGTTGCGGGTAAAGAAAATGTGGTGGCATCGACTGACTGCGGTTTGGGCGGACGCCTTCATGAGGACATCGCGTGGGCAAAACTGTCGGCGTTAACTGAGGGCGCGCGCATCGCTTCTGAAAAATTATTTTCGTAAGAAAGTGCGTCAAATTTGTAGGACTTCTTACGGCAGGGCGGAAGAACATTCTGGCCGCTGAAAGGAGTCGTGCCTTATAAGCGGGTAACTGTAGTGTTCGGTCGGTAGCGAACCTGTGAATTTTTATTCACAGGTTCGCATTTTTTTGAGAGTTTGCTCGGTGAAAACCGCACGATTTCAAGATAATAGCTGGTTTTTACTATTCCGCATGAATGTGTAATGAGTGTGAATCACTGCTATTGGTGATGCATAGCATCATATGTATCGGTCATCAATGTTTCTCAACGATGGCCGATATTTCATGTAAGGATAAAACAGAATATGACTCAGAATCGCTCTGAGAACCCGGTATCGTCTGCTGACGACTTCTTTGAAGAAGAGCAGGCGGGCTTTCATAAGTCACTGGGACCGCGCCAGCTTCAGATGATCGCTATCGGCGGCGCTATCGGCACCGGCCTCTTTCTCGGTGCAGGCGGACGCCTGGCAACTGCAGGCCCCGCACTTGCTTTAAGCTACGCATTTTGCGGTATTTTCGCATTCTTGATTTTGCGTGCATTGGGTGAGCTCGTTGTTCACCGCCCCTCATCAGGTTCAGTCGTTTCTTACACCCGCGAATTCTACGGCGAAAAAGCTGCGTTCGTTTCGGGCTGGATGTACTGGATCAACTGGGCAATGACCTCCATCGTTGACTCCACCGCTATCGCGATTTACGTGAAGTGGTTTGGCCAGTACAGCACTTTTATCGCGGGTATTCCACAGTGGCTCATCGCTCTTCTCGTGATTTTCTTGGTTGTTTCACTCAACCTGATTTCAGTGAAGGTCTTCGGCGAGCTTGAATTCTGGTTCGCACTGATCAAGGTCGCAGCTCTTGTTATCTTCTTGATCTTGGCTGTCTACTTCGTTATCTTCGGTACTCCCACCGGTTCAGAACGCGGCTTCTCTTTGATTGCCGATAACGGTGGCTTCTTCCCGCACGGTATCTTGCCCGCTTTGATCATCATGCAGGGCGTTGTGTTCGCCTACGCGTCCGTTGAGCTCGTCGGTACTACCTCGGGTGAAACCAAGGACGCTCGCAAGGTAATCCCCAAGGCAATCAACACCGTGATCTACCGTATTGCGATCTTCTACGTCGGCTCCGTTCTGCTACTGACCTTGCTTCTGCCCTACACCGCATTTAGCAAGGACGAATCCCCGTTCGTAACCTTCTTCGGCTCCATCGGTGTTGACTACGCAGCACCTATCATGGAACTCGTTGTTATCACCGCAGCACTGTCATCGCTCAACGCTGGCCTGTACTCCACCGGCCGCATCCTGCACTCCATGGCAATGGCTGGCTCAGCACCTGCTTTCGCTAAGAAGCTCAGCAAGAGCGGTGTTCCCTTCGGCGGCATCTTGCTGACCGCAGGTGTTGCACTTCTCGGTGTTGCCCTGAACGCAATCGTTCCCGACCAGGCATTCGAGATCGTGCTGAACCTCGCGTCCTTCGGCATCATCGCGGCATGGGGCTCCATCGTTCTGGCCCACCAGAAGTTCCTGTCGCTGGCAAAGAAGGGCGTCTACAAGCGTCCTGAATACCGTATGCCCGGCGCGCCTTTCACTGACTGGCTGACCGTCGCATTCTTGATCGGCGTTATCGTTCTGATCGGCCTGGACTACCCCGTGGGTACCTGGACTCTCGGCGTGATGATCGTCATCGTTGTTCCTGCTCTCATCGCAGGCTGGTACGCAGTGCGCAAGCGCGTTCTGCAAATCGCAGCGGAACGCGAAGGCTTTACCGGTCTCAACCCAGTCATCGCGCAGCGTCCTGCAACCTCTTACCTCAAAGAGCACCCGGAACACCATCGTCGCCACTAAATAGTGCGAATATGCCCCTTACTGCCTACCGGCGGTAAGGGGCATTTTTGCGTCATAAAATGGTCACAAAACGGGGTATATGACCTAGTGAAGCTATGTTACTGAAGATTCCGCAATGCGACTTTTTACTGCTTGTGAAGCGTCATAAAACTGCATATAGAAACATAGCGAATAACGCCTTCAACCGCTTTATTTCACCCCCGCACATGGTGTTTTCTAGGTAGTGACATACAGCCGTATAAACAAAGGAAATACCTATCATGTCACTGAGCACCGATCGCATTTTGACCACCCACGTTGGTTCACTTCCGCGCTCACTGAAACTGCAAGAAGCTAATGTCGCTCGCAAGGCTGGCACACTTGATGAAGCTGACTTCCAATCCACCCTTGCCGATGAGGTCAAGCAGGTAGTCGCCAAGCAGGTTGAGACCGGAATCGATATCGTCAACGACGGCGAATACGGCCACGCAATGACTCAGGCTGTTGACTACGGTGCATGGTGGACGTACTCCTTCGCTCGCACTGGCGGCCTTGAGCTGGTTAAGGACGGCAACCCCGCTAACGAGGTTCACCGCTCAACCCCCGGCAACCTGAAATACACCACCTTCGGCGATCGTCGTGACTGGACGAAGTTCCGCGATTTTTACACCAGCGAAATTGATACCGGCAATGACCCTGACAGTGCCTTCCCAGTTGCTACCTCCGAGATTTCTTACATTGGGCAGGACGCGGTTGCCTCCGACGTGCGTAACCTGAAGGCCAGTATTGAGGCGGCAGGCGCATCCGCAGGTTTCGTTGCGGCGCTGTCACCCGGTTCTGCAGCTCGCGTGGGCAACAAACACTACGCATCCGATAAGGACTTCCAGTTTGCGTGGGCTGAGGTTCTACGCGAAGAGTACAAGGCAATTACGGACGCCGGTTTGACCCTGCAGATTGATGACCCCTCAATTTCTGAGGGCTGGGACCAGATCAACCCTGAGCCTTCTGTTGAGGACTACCTGGCCTTTATCAAGACCTCTGTGGACGCGTTGAACTACGCCCTGGAAGGCATTCCAGAAGACCAGGTGCGCTTTCACCTGTGCTGGGGTTCATGGCACGGCCCGCACACCACCGACCTTGAGTTCAAGTACCTGGCAGACACCTTGCTGTCGATCAATGCGCGCGGCTACACCTTTGAGGCCGCTAACGTGCGTCACGCGCACGAATGGAAGGTCTGGGAGAACCTGACTCTGCCCGAGGGCAAGTACATTGTGCCCGGCGTTGTCTCGCACTCCACCAACGTGGTTGAGCACCCTGAGCTGGTAGCTCAGCGCATCGAGCAGTTCGCTTCCGTCGTCGGCAAGGAAAACGTTGTCGCATCCACCGACTGCGGTCTGGGTGGACGCCTGCACCCCGACGTGGCGTGGGCAAAGCTGGCGTCGCTGACCGAGGGTGCGCGCATCGCGTCGGAGCGCCTGTTCTCATAAACCTGCTTCGTACATTATTTTTCCCTTTGTACATCGATAATCTTTGTACAAAGGGAAAAATAATGTACAACACCGCGGGGTTGCGTAAGTAATAAACCTGCTTTTTATATTCATTCTGGAAAGATAAAGCCTATTAGATGTATCTAATGTTTTGTCCCCCGTACACATTTATAAAAAAGAATGAATATGAAAACACAATCATGGTAGAAGTTCGGCACCGTCGCTGCCCTCTCAGCTTCCATGCTCTTCCTCAACGTGCCGGCCTTCGCAGAAGAAGCACCGTCTGCACCACAGCCCACCGAAGTTTATGTATCCGACGCTGAGCGTGAAACCGGCCAAATGGCGTCAGCGGCATCTGTTGGCGATTCAAACAACCCAGGTTTTAACTGCGAAGCCACACCCAAGATTGAAGCGCATTCATCCAACCGCGTGTGGAATGCACGTGCAGGAGTACATCAGGACGGCAATGTCACCATGAACGCCAAAAACATTCTGGTTGTCGGTGACTCGCAGGTATGGGGCGGTAACACTCCAGATTCAGGCTTGTGGGGTGGTACTCAGGCTGAAATGGGTTCATGGGTTCTGCGCGGCATCAAGCAAACCGGTCTCACACCTATCACCTACCGTTGCGGTGGAATTGGTTTTGGTAAGTGGCGCCCCAATGTTAGTAGCGACTACTACGGCGGTGTAGTGAGCAATGAATGGGACCTGCCCATGGGCAAGCCGCGAGCAATCTACATTCAGGGTTCAGGCAACGACTCGTACAACGAAGCAGACCGTCAACGGGCTGTTTCACGTGCACGTGAAACTATCAATAAGCTCCGCCTCATTACCCAGATACGCAGATTATTCTGACGGGTCTTATTAGTAATGAAAAGAACTCCAATCACGGTAGCCGAGATGATCTCAGCGAGAAATATTCTGCTTTAGCTCGGGAAATGAACGTTACTTTTGTCCCCTATCAGCACTGGGTATCAGATTACGGAGTGGGTTATGCGTTATACGATAGCTTGCACTTTCACGATTATTACCAGCACCTCCTCGCCACTCCCGTCCGCAATTCCCTGAACGCAGCCCTCGCCGGCTTCACCCTGAAGGGTGGCGTCCAGAGTTATGTGTCTAATAACGGTGGCGCTGCCTACTTTGGTGTTCCGACTTCTAATGAGACCGCGTCCGTTGATGGGGGGGGTGTGGCAGAGCTTCTCTAACGCTAAGACCGTCTACTGGTCGCCGTTTGGCGGCACTCACAGCGTCAAGCTCGGTGGTGAGGCAATCGGTAATAGCTTCCGCACCGCTGGTTACGAACGCGGAGTAGGCTACCCCATTGAGGATGAGACCGCCTACTACTACGGTGCGCGTCAGGTCTTCCAGAAGGCAAATGGTGAGCAGACCCGTTTCTATTGGTCAGCTAATACTGGCTCTCACGCGATGAATGGTAATGGCGCGATTTTCAACAAGTGGGTTCAGGCAGGTCACGCACCTACGCTGGGCTTCCCTGCAACTGATGAAATCTCTCGTGAAGGCGGCGCTCTTCAGTATTTCCGCGCATCCAACGGACGCGAAACCGGCATCTACTGGTCACCGGCTACCGGTGCTCACACCATGAACTCAAAGGGCGCAATCTACAACCACTTTGCGCGTACCGGTTACATCGGTAAGTACGGATTTCCGACTACCGATGAGTACACGGATGCTAACGGCGTCACTCACGTGAAGTTCTCGGGTGGTGCCGACATCACGTGGACGGCACGCGGCGGCGTAGTGGTTCGTTAGCCCGTTTCGTACATCCTTTTCTCTGTGTGCAACGAAAATCGTTGTACACAGAGAAAAGGATGTACAAAGCCGTGAGGGAGGACGCGCACCCCCGCGACCACCTGTTCACACTGTGAAATAGATTCTCGCTCATTGGTCGCATCTCTTCAGAAGCGTAGACTTTTACACAACACACTTGAAGAGACTTGAAGGGAAGAAAAGCAATGCCCCACTTGCGTTCACGCACCTCAACTCACGGTCGCAACATGGCTGGCGCTCGCGCCCTGTGGCGTGCAACCGGCATGGGAGATAGCGATTTCGGTAAGCCAATTATTGCTATTGCTAACTCCTTTACCCAGTTTGTGCCCGGCCACGTGCACCTGAAGAATATGGGCTCGCTGGTCGCATCCGCTATTGAAGAAGCTGGTGGCGTTGCTAAAGAGTTCAACACTATTGCGGTGGATGATGGCATTGCGATGGGTCATGACGGCATGCTGTACTCCCTGCCGTCGCGTGATTTGATTGCTGATTCTGTTGAGTACATGGTGAATGCGCACCGTGCGGATGCGCTGGTCTGCATTTCGAACTGCGACAAGATTACCCCCGGTATGCTGATGGCGGCTATGCGTCTGAATATTCCGGTTATCTTTGTCTCCGGCGGTCCTATGGAGTCCGGCGAGGGCGTTGAGGGCGTCGTTGAGCACCGCCTTGACCTCGTGGATGCGATGGTGATGGCTGTGGATGATTCGGTGAGCGATAACGACCTGGCTCAGATTGAGAAGAATGCGTGCCCTACCTGTGGTTCGTGTGCGGGTATGTTCACCGCGAACTCCATGAACTGCCTCAATGAGGCTATCGGTTTGGCTTTGCCCGGTAACGGCACCACTTTGGCTACTCAGGTGGCGCGTAAGGATCTCTTTGAGAACGCGGGTAAGCAGATTGTTGAGCTTTGCAAGCGTTACTACGAGCAGGATGATGAGTCTGTTCTGCCTCGCAACATTGCGACTAAGGCTGCGTTTGAAAACGCTATGGCGTTGGATGTTGCAATGGGCGGTTCTACCAATACTGTTCTGCATATCTTGGCAATTGCTAATGAGGGTGAGGTTGATTTCACTCTGGCTGATATTGACCGTATTTCGCGCAATGTTCCTTGCTTGGCTAAGGTTGCGCCGAACTCCACTAAGTACCACATTGAGCATGTTCACCGTGCCGGTGGCATCCCCGCAATTTTGGGTGAGCTCAACCGCGCCGGTTTGTTGAACACGAACGTCCACTCGGTGCATGCTGATTCACTGGATCAGTGGTTGAGCGACTGGGATATTCGTTCTGGCGCTGCCACCGATACCGCTAAGGAGCTTTTCTTGGCTGCTCCTGGCGGCGTTCGCACCACGCAGGCTTTCTCAACCGCTAACAAGTACGAGTCCCATGAGACCGATGCTGAAAACGGTTGCATTCGCGCGGTAAAGCATGCTTACACCAAGGACGGTGGCTTGGCGGTTCTTTACGGCAATATTGCTGAGGACGGCGCTGTTATTAAGAGTGCGGGTATTGATGAGGAGCTCTTCCACTTTGTGGGTAAGGCATATGTGGTGGAGTCGCAGGACGAGGCTGTACACGAGATTCTGTCTAAGAACGTAAAGGAAGGCGACATTGTCGTCATTCAGTACGAGGGGCCCAAGGGCGGCCCGGGTATGCAGGAGATGCTCTACCCGACGTCCTACCTCAAGGGTCTTGGGCTGGGTAAGAAGTGCGCGCTTATTACCGACGGACGTTTCTCGGGCGGTACCTCGGGTATTTCTATTGGTCATATTTCACCGGAGGCTGCCGCTGGTGGCGCTATTGGTTTGGTGGAGCACGGCGATGAGATTGAGATTGACGTGCATAACCGCATCCTGCGCGTGAATGTTTCTGATGCTGAGTTGGCTGAACGACGCGCGAAGAAGGGCGATGCGCCGTGGAAGCCCACCAAGCCGCGCGAGCGTGAGGTGTCGAAGGCTTTGCGTGCTTATGCTTCTATGGTGACTAGCGCTGACAAGGGCGGCGTGCGCGTTGTTCCGGAGTAAAAATGATGTAGTTTGCGTATAACAATTGGTCCCGGGTTTTACACCCGGGACCAATTGTTATCTATGGAAAAGTTTAGAAGGTGTAGATTTCTACATCCAGTGGTGCTGCCAAGTGCTTTTCCCATGCTGCTACCGCACCGGTGAAGTGGGAGGTTTGCATATGCTGATCTAGAGCTTTTTGATCTTCCCATCGCTCGATAAAAGCAAAAGAAGTTTCGGAGTCTGCAAGCTTGCCAAAATCATAACTGATGTTGGTGGTTTCTTGACGGCTTGCTTCTACCAGTTCCTGAGCAATAGCGATGAATTCTTGGATATTATCGGGCTTGACCTCAACAGCGGCGCGTACACCAATCATGGTGTTCTCCTTTTAAAAGATGAGTGGTTTGGTCTTTTCAACATAACATTAGTTTTCAGTTGCTCCTCTCACAGTAATATTTTGTCCCCAGAACAGCTGAGCTCATTGCGTTAACCTTCCGTTCATAGATATAAAAGATATAAAGGATATAAACGTAAAGCTTCATAGCGCAGTCATCAGAGAGAGGAAAAGAGCATGTTAACGTCTATGTCAGCGGCGCAAGCGGCTGAGCGCTCGAGCGAACTTGCAATCTTTACCTCTCGCATGACGGGTGAAAACCGCCTGCCTCTTGTTATCACAGGACCCGCTGGGTTCGGTAAAACCACCGTGGTCACCGCGTTTGAAGATTTAGCACGCACTCATAATTGGCGCGTTATTTCAGAAACCGCCAGCAAAGGCGCTTACTCTCGTCTTACCGGCACATATTTGCCGGCGCTATGGGATTCTTTGCAAGATTCATCCGGTAGCTCTTCTGAGAAAAACTTTGAAACTCTATGTCTGACAGAGCAACTTGAGATGCTGTTGGACGCCCTTGAAGAGCTAGGCGCTGGCCTGCTCATCACCTTTGACGACTTTCAAAAATCCAGCGTGAAAGAACTCAAAGAGCTCTTTGTTTTTGCGGAAAAAACCAGAGAAACCAACCAGCCCTTGCAGATTGTGGTGGCGGGGCGTCCTACCGATATGCGCGATGTTCTTGCGCAGTCCAAGGCGTCCTACCTGAACGCGGGGGAGCGCGTAGATCTTTGCTCCTTCAACCGTGAGCAGACCGAAGCGGCTTTCAAAGAAGCATACGTGAGGTCAAACCGTGATCTTGCTAGCGATGCGTTGGCGATGATGTGCGCAGTCACCAAGGGGCATCCACATATGGTGCGTTTACTCTCGAAATTCCTGCTGGATTCCTGCGTGCACCCGCCCACCGAACATGAGATTGAGCAAGGAGCTAAGGCTGCCACAGAGGTTCTAGACTCTACAGTATTTGAGCCGATGCTCGCCGAATTCTCTGCCGGTGACCGCGCTTTCTTGGAAGCTATGTCGGTGGATGACGGGCCGTCCAAAATGAGCGATATCGCAGCTCGTCTGGGCAAAAATCCGCAGTATACCGGGGTCTATCGTAACCGCCTGGTTGAAGCGCACATTATTCGCGCGGCATCCTACGGCAAAGTCACCTTTGCGATTCCTCACTTGCGCGAGTATTTGCGTAGAAAAGCTGAGCAACCCTCAGACTTTAATTTTTAAAAGATTTAAAACAGAAAAACAACATCAACATTTGGAGGTGAAAAGAATGGGTATAACACCGGCAAGTATCAAAAAGATAGAGCTGACATGGGAACCGCCTGACTACACGTCGTCCTATCCTGCGGGTTACACGCAAGAGGGCGTTGCTGTTATTGCGATTATGATGCACACGCATCAATCAAAAGGGATGTGTTACACGGGATTATCAGCGATGCTCTACGTGTCGCGTGAAAACGGTGATCGCGAGATTTTAGCGTGCGGACCAATTACAGAGGGCCGAACGCACTCAATGTTGGATTCGTGCGATGATGTGCACGTTGCCATGATTGGCCGCACTATTTTGCGGGCGTGGGAGCAGATTCCGCAGCAGTACAAAAAGAATCTGGTGACGGTGGTAGCTGACAAACACTACCTCAAATTGCTGTTTCGTCAGTTCCCGCATTTGAAAGAAATTCTTGAGTACAGGGCGCTTGAGAAAATTCTCAACCCTTACGAGTCTCATTCACTGGGCGAGATTCACGTGAAGGTTCTGCGCTCTGAGGCCGGTGAGGTTGTTCCTTACCACCTTGAAGAAGCATCGCGTCTTGCTCATGAACAGATGGAGCGCAACCTTGCGCAGCGTCCTTTAGAGAAACTTGAAGAGTACAGGGTTTTTACGGATTGTTCGTTCCGTTCGACAAACAATAAGCGGTACTCCAAGGGCGGACGCATGGGTATCGGAGGCGTGAGTGAGGACGGCTTTTACTTTCACTCGCACTACGATGCCACCAACATTATGACCGGTGAGCTGACTGCCATGTTGGCTGCTTTCAACATTTTCTACCACGGTGGCCGTCAGCTGATTATTCATACTGACTCTCTGGGTGCTCTCACTTTTGTGCTACGTCTGGCGCATAATCGCTGGTCTTTTGAGCACTGGGTTAAAGAGGGTGTGCAGAACCCGCAGGTCATTCAAGAAATGACCGATTTGACCACCGCTATTCGCGAACGACGCGTGCTGGTCAAGCACGTGCCGGGGCATACCGGTCACGGTCTGCAGGAATCTAGCGACTCGGTGTCTAAGATGCACCGGCACTTTCCGGGGCAGATTGTTGAAAAGTGCGATATGGCTGAGTTCAATCGCCGATGCGAGTCAATTATCACCGCGTTGTCGGGATGCAAAAAGGCTGTGCGTCTGATGTGCCCCGACTGGCTGCAGATTCGCCCCTCGGTGGTGCACGCCCGCAACCGGTTGTGGAAGTAAAAACACTTACTCTACTGAAAAGATCTCCTCGCCTCTTGAGGACGGGGAGATCTTTTGTTGTGAACATCCAGCATCCACCCAGATAACCGCTCATATTAAGTGATATAGCACTCAATAAGTGGAGAGATGGCTTACTTAAGTAACGAACTTGTTTGGTTTTAGAGGCTCCACCCCGCGCACCATGCGTTACCGTAGCTCTGTACTTGACCAGAAAGTTCACTTATGAATACTCCAGAACAGATTCACCAGTCCGTCCCCCTTCTCAAAGAAGAAGACGTGCTGGTTGTCGACCAAAAAGAAATGAAGAAGGCTCTGCGAGCTACCATCTTGGGTAACTTCATGGAGTGGTTCGACATAGGCGTCTACGCATACCTTTCCGCTTCAATCACCGCTGTCTTCTTCCCCTTCGGTGAGCCCTGGAACCAGCTAGCGTTCTTCGGTGCGCTGGCCGCGACCTTCATCGTGCGTCCTATCGGCGGTCTCATTCTCGGGCCGCTGGGCGACAAGCTCGGACGACGCAAGGTACTCGCATTCACCATCATCATGATGGCGCTGGGCACCTTCCTCATCGGTTGCATCCCCTCCTACGACAGCTGGGGCATGTGGGCACCCATCACCTTGATCCTGCTCAAGTTCGTTCAGGGCTTCTCAACCGGTGGCGAATACGCAGGTGCAGCAACCTTCATCGCAGAATACTCAGCAGACCGCCGACGCGGCTTCTGGGCGTCCTTCCTGGACATGGGCTCATACATCGGCTTCGCTTTCGCAGCTGCCCTAGCAACCGGGGTTGAACTCTTGCTCACCGACGAACAGATGATCTCATTTGGCTGGCGTATCTGCTTCTGGGTTGCTCTGCCCCTCGGTATCATCGGCGTTATCATGCGCTCGCACATCAAGGAATCAGCAACCTTCGAAGCGCAGCAGGAAGCCGCTAAAGACGAAGAAGAAAAAGGTATGGGCGCAACCCTTATCGAAATCTTCAAGAAGTACTGGCCCCAGCTTCTCACCGGTGCTGCTCTGGTGATGTGTGCACAGGTTATCGGCTACGCGCTGACCACCTTCATGCCCACCTACCTCACCGAGAACCTGGGCTACGACACCCTGCACGGTAACGCCCTGCTCATTCCGGTACTGCTGATTGTGGCGGCTGGCCTGCCCATCTTCGGTCACTTCTCAGACAAGATCGGCCGCAAGCCGATTCTGATTGCCGGCGCTATCATCAGCATCTTCCTGGCAATCCCGTCCTTCTACCTCATGATGAACGGCGGCGTCTGGATGACCTTCTTCGGCCTGCTGATTATGGGCTTCATGCTCATGTTCCAGGCAGCTATCCAGCCCTCAGCACTGCCCTCACTCTTTGCAACCGAAAACCGCTACGCAGCAATGGGTATCATGTTCAACATCGCTGTTGCGTTGCTCGGCTCAACCACCGGTTCAGTCATTACCGTTCTTGAATCATGGTGGAAGACCGACTATGCCGGCGCCTACTACATCATGATTGCCTGCGTTGTTGGCCTGATCGGTATGTTCTTCTTGCGTGAATCAGCAGGACGCAACCTGCTCGGCTCAATGCCCACCGTTGAATCACACGAAGAAGTACAGGAACTGGTTGAAACCCAGCTTGAAAACGACAAGCTCGACACCTCAACCATGCCCATTCCCGTTGTTCGCATCGAGAAGGCAGAAGCACAACTCGCATCCGAAAACGGTACTGCAACTTCTGCTGCAGAAGGTTCACAGCGCGTAGAATAAACTGCCTGAACCTTCGCGAAGAAACATGAAGGACGCCGGCGCTCAGCAACTGCTGGGCATCGGCGTCCTTGCGTTTAAAGAAGAGGAAAGCGAGTAGGACGATGCGGCCGTCAGCTGGCATTGGGGTTGGCATGAATCGCAGGTGTGAGCGTCAGCGAACCCTGCGAGAGGGACTGCCGGCGGGTCGTAGCGTCCTACAAGCATCCGTTTGCTGGCGACTGCGATCGGCTATCGAGCGCGCCTATCGCAGCTGAGCGTCGCATCCTTGGACTCAGTGTTTTACAGCGCCGGCTTGCCCTGCTTTTTGCGCTTGCGCTGGCGACGAATCAAGAAGAAAAGTAGCGCCGCAACTGCAAGGCCCAGAACAATTTTGACGATCAGGGAGTATTCATCGATGACGACTCCTACCTGCTCCCAATTTTCGCCCAGCACAAAACCGAGGTAGATAAGTACGGCGTTCCACAGGGCAGAACCTGCCAGCGAGAACAGGCCAAAGGTCACAAGATTCATGCGGTCGATGCCTGCTGGAATCGAGATGAGTGAGCGCACACCGGGCAGTAGGCGTCCAAAGAAAATGGACCATTGACCGTATTTATCGAACCATGCGAGGGACTTATCAACGTCCTCGGGCTCAACTAGCCACATCCATTCGGCGACGCGGCGCAGACGTTGCGCGCCGATGGCGGCACCAATGTAGTAGAGCACGTAGGCACCGGCTACTGAGCCTACTGTTGCCCAGATAAAGGCGGCCCACACGTTAATGGTGCCAACGGATGCGGTAAAGCCAGCGAGCGGCAGAACAACTTCGGATGGGATCGGCGGGAAGACGTTCTCAAGGAAGATGGCGATGCCCACGCCGGGCGCGCCGAGGGTTTCCATGAGAGAGATGATCCAGTTGACGATCGAATCGAACATTGAGGCCTTTCAAAATTTTTGTGGTTCTCACTATTCTCAGCGAACTTACTGTATTGCGCTACAGAACTTGCTCCGTGTCACCTGTGAAACTGACCTCTTGTAAAAGTTTTAGGCGGGACTGTCAAAAAACATACTGAGTGTCACTTTCCGTGGATTTGCGCTGTAATTTTCGGATTTTTTCAGCGCCAATCCACGGAAAGTGAGAGGGCAGGACGCGTGCCGCCACCCGCGTCCGTCATATTTCGAAACCTGGGTCACAGTTGTTTACCTGCGCCGCCTTCACCCACTATGGACAGTGAAAAGTTCTACCCTGATTAAAGGAGCACTGAGGTGGCTGAACATACTTTCGGTTTCCGCACGCGCGCATTGCACGCCGGTGGCACCCCTGACACTGAGCACGGTTCTCGTGCCGTCCCGATTTACCAGACCTCGTCCTTCGTTTTAAGGATGCAGATGACGCCGCTAATCTCTTCTCCTTGCAGAAGTACGGCAATATTTATTCGTGACTTTCAAACCCCACCGTGGCGGCGCTTGAGGAGCGCATTGCGTCATTGGAAGGTGGCATCGGTGCGGTAGCGACCGCATCGGGTATGGCAGCTGAGTTCATTACGTTCGTTGCTTTGTGCCAGGCAGGGGATCATATTGTGGCGTCCTCCCAGCTGTACGGCGGCACCGTGACCCAGCTGGATGTGTCGTTGCGTCGTTTTGGTGTTGAGACCACTTTTGTGCCGGGAACTGATCCGGCTGATTTCAAGGCGGCTATCCGCCCTGAGACTAAGGCAGTGTACACCGAGATTGTGGCTAACCCGTCCGGTGAGATTGCCGATTTGAAGGGGCTGGCTCAGGTCGCTCACGAGGCCGATATTCCCTTGGTGGTGGATGTGACGCTTTCCACTCCTTACCTGGTGCGCCCCTTTGAACACGGTGCTGACATCGTGATTCACTCCGTGACCAAGTTCTTGGGTGGTCACGGTACCACTCTCGGTGGTGTTGTGGTTGAGTCTGGAAAGTTCAACTGGGGTAACGGTAACTTTCCGACCATGACCGAGCCCGTGCCTTCGTACAATAATGTTTCATGGTGGGGCAATTTTGGTGAATATGGTTTCTTGACCAAACTGCGTTCTGAACAGTTGCGTGACTTTGGTCCGTCCATGAGCCCGCAGTCAGCGTTTAACCTGTTGCAGGGTGTTGAGACCTTGCCTCAGCGCATGGACGCCCACCTTGCCAACGAGCAAGCTGTTGTCGAGTGGCTGAACACTGATCCTCGCATCGCGTACGTCAACTACGCTGGCTTGCCTGATCACCCGCATCATGCGCGTGCGCAGGAGCTTTTGCCGCTAGGCGTGGGTTCTGTCTTTTCCTTTGGTGTTGCTGGTACTGAGAACGCGAGTGGACGCGACGTGGGTGCCGAGTTTATTGGTGCGCTGCAACTGGCGTCGCATCTGGCTAACATTGGCGATGCTCGCACGCTCGTGTTGCATCCGGCGTCCACCACTCATCGCGCAGTAGCTGGTAGAAGGCGGCGTGAAAGAAGATTTGATTCGTATTTCGGTAGGTCTTGAAGATGTTGAAGACATTATCTGGGATCTTGATCAGGCACTGACTTATGCCACCGGTACTAATCGCGAAGGTGAGAAGGTGGGTGAGTCCGCTGCGGATCAGCGTGCTGCCGCAGAACGCGCCGCTCAATTAGCTGCTGAACAGGCGGCATTCGACGCGGACGCTGCTTGCTACCTACGAAGCTGCCAAAAAGGAGGGCAGATAATGGCTGAGACTACCGAACGCACCTGGGAAGGCCCGTCAGCACCGGAGCGTCTGAACATTCTACGTGATACCCGGTCCATTGCGATCGTGGGTATGTCCGACAAGATTTCTCGTGCATCTTACTTTGTGGCAACTTACCTGCTGTCATCTTCGCGTTACACCGTGTACTTTGTGAACCCTATTCTCGCGGCGAAGGGCAAGGAAGTTTTGGGGCAGAAGGTTTACGCTTCTTTGGAGGATTTGCCTGAGGTTCCCGATATGGTTGAGATTTTCCGTCGTAACGAGGACCTTCCCGGCGTTGTGCAAGAAGCCATTGATCTCGGAGCTAAGACCGTCTGGATGCAGCTGGGGTCGTGGAATGAGGACGCGGCGCATCTTGGTGAGAATGCCGGACTCAACGTGGTCATGGACCGCTGCGTGAAGATTGCGCACGCACGATTCCACGGCGGCCTGCACCTGGCAGGCTTCAATACCGGCGTCATTAGCTCAAAGCGTCAGGTCACAGCCTAGAGTCTGAGCAAACGTGAGAGTAGTTGTGGTGCACTATCACTTTCATAAAGTGCACCACAGCTTTCTCTCACACATAAAATCTCGCCCGCGAAAAGGGTGGGTGAGCGATTTCCCTACAGTGGGCTTTTCTGATGGTGAAAATTTGTTTCCCCGCTCGGAATTTTCACCGTCAGCTCATCTCGCGGTTTACGAGACCCGAAAGTTTTTCTCCAGCCACTGCTGCTGCGTCATGGTTGCGCGCCAAGCATCCAGGCGGGTGGGGGCGCTTGCCGCGTCCAGGCGTCCTGCCGTGCCGTTTTCTACGAACTCGATGTCGCTAAAGCCGAGTTTTTCTGCCACATGACGGCTGGCATCGTTGCCGTAAATAGCCGTCCAACCTAATGCGTCAAAGCCCAGGCCCTGCGGGTCAAACGCAAACCCAATCATCACGCGAAGCGCCTCGGTGAGCAATCCCTGCCCACGAGATTCCGGGTGCGCCCAAAAGCCTAGCTCCGCGAAAGGCCCCTCAATCTCGTGGAGCGTGACGATTCCGGCGAGCTTACCCGAAGCATCAATACCCCACACCAATTCAGTGCCCTGTTCACCGGCTGCACACGTAAAACTGATGTAGTTGCGCGCCGTTTCTTCGGTGTAGTTCAACGGCACACCCATGCACCATTTCAAGATCTCAGGGTCTTGGCAAGCGGCAGTAATAGCGGATGCGTCTGCCTCCCGCAAAGGACGCAACGTAAAGCGTTCGGCAATGAGATCTGGGTGCATGAGAGCCGTCCTTTAGTGAGGCTTATTTACCGGGGGAGCCTGAAGCCAAGCCCGGTGGCCGATAAATTCTTAACCAAAAATCATTACCAGTCTGCGTGGGCATCGCAAAATCTAGCGGGGCGAAATGTGCGGGGATTATTCCGCTAATTCTTGCATTTGAAAGTATTAGAGAGTGTCCGAGCGACTAAAAACCCGCGAAGTAAAGCGGTTTTTCGTAGGCTGGCTCACAAGAAAAGCGTACCAAAAGCTTTTAAGTCATAAAGCTTCATATTAATTACGGTAACCACTTTTGACGGGCATAAACTAACCCAATCACAGAAGTACGCGAAGCGTCCCCGAACAACCACGAAAGAAGTTTTACATGTCAGGTTTTACTACTCGCGCTATTCACGCCATTGAGAACATCGAGAATGATGCAATCGTCCCGCCGATTTACCTCGCATCCACTTTCGGTCAGCCCACCACTTTCGAAGAGGGCCCCTTTGAATACCAGCGCGGCGGCAACCCCACCCGCGCCAATGTGGAAACCACCATGGCAAAAATTGAGGGTGCCAAGCATGCGCGTGTTTTCGCATCCGGCATGGGTGCAACCGCAGCGGTTATGGGTATGCTCAAGACCGGCGAGACCATGCTCATGGGAATGCCTGTATACGGCGGTAACTACCGCTTTGCAACCATCGAGCTACCCAAGCGCGGCGTCGAATCACGCTTTATCCACGACTTTGCAACCCTGAGCGATGATGACTTCGATGAGACCGTCAAGATGGTCTTCCTCGAGACTCCCACCAACCCCACCCTGCGTGTTGCTGACATTGCGCGCATCGCTGAGATTGCCCACCGCAACGGCGCAATCGTGGTTGTCGATAACACCTTCATGACGCCCTACCTGCAGCTCCCGCTAGAACTCGGTGCGGACGTCGTTGTACAGTCAGCCACCAAGTACCTAGCTGGTCACGGTGACTTGCTGGGTGGTGTTGTCACCACCAACGATGCAGAAATCGACGAGCAGGTCTTCAAAGCACAGCTGATTTCCGGCGGCATCTTGCCTCCGATGGATTCATACCGCCTGATGCAGAACGTCAAGACCTTGGCAATCCGCATGGAACGCCAGCAGGAAAACGCTCTCAAGATTATTGAGATGATGCGCGATCACCCCGCCGTTGACGAAATTTTCTACGCGGGCTCAGCCAACGAGAATGAGGCTGAAATCCAGTCACGCCAGGCAAAGGGCATCGGCGCACTGTTCTCCTTCACCCTCACAGAAGGTAAGGACGTCAAGGCCTTCCTCGACACCCTTCAAATCTTTGAATTCGCGGTATCACTGGGCGGCATCGAATCACTGATCTGCCTGCCTGCAACCATGACGCAGGGCGCCTACGCACCTGAGCACCTCAAAGACTCGCACGTTGCCCCCAACCTGCTTCGCGTAGCGGTCGGTATCGAAGACATCGACGATCTTCTGGGCGACTTGCGCACCGCGCTCGACGCCGCGTAAACCCGCGTCCACTAGAGTTTAAAAATAACCCCGCCAACGAAAGGTAAACACACATGGCACCGGCAGTAACACGTAAAGCAGCTCTTCAGCTTGTTGGTTTGGGCGCAGTTGGCGCTTTTCTCGCGGCATGCTCGTCAGACAACGGCTCAGGGAGCACCAACGCTGCAGATAAGTTGCAGGCAATTAAGGATGCCGGCAAAATCCGCATCGGTATGGAAGGCACCTTTAAGCCCTTCGGCTACCACGACGAGTCAGGTAAGCTTGTCGGTTTCGAGAAGGAAATCGGCGACCTCATCGCTCAGGACCTCGGCGTTGAAGCGGAGTACATTGAAACTCAGTGGGACTCACTGATTGGTGGCGTTGATGCTGACCGCTACGATCTTGTGATCAACAACGTTTCGGCTACTGATGAGCGCAAGCAGAAGTACGACTTCTCAGTTCCTTACGCAATTTCAGAGGGACGCGTGGGCGTGCTCGACAACTCATCGTTGAAGAAGATTGACGACATTTCAGGTAAGACCGCAGCGCAGTCAGAGACCTCAAACTTCCGCACCCTGGTTGAAGAAAAGGGCGCGACCATCATTCCCGTCACCGGTTTTGATGAGGCAATTGAGCAGGTTCTCTCGGGTCGCGCAGACCTTACCGGCAATGACTTCGTGACCTTCCAGGCGTACATCCAGGAGCACCCCGAAGCTAAGCTCCGCTTGCTTGATGGCACTTTGGGCGAAGGTTCAGAGGCTGCGATCCTTATGCCTAAGGGCGCAACTGACCTTAAGAAAGCAGTGGATGATTCCATCACCAAGCACCTGGACAACGGCGACTTCAAGAAGATCTACGAGAAGTACGTCAACGCTGATTTGAGCCCGAAGGCATAACTAACACCATCTCAAGAGTAGTGTTCTGTCCGGCAGATACATCGTCGTCCGCTGTCCCTCTCGCTTCACTCGCGCGGGGGCGCTCGGAAGCGATTCACGCCAGCCCCGAGCCAGCAGCGGACGACAGATGTATCTACCGTTCAACGGACGCCGATAGAAGGCGTTGAAACTGTCTTCGTCAGGCCTGCTCTGTGTAAGTTTTGTTGATTGCAGGCACCATCTACACCCCCAATATTTTTAAAGGTTATTGATGAACCGCTACATTGAACTCTGGATAGAGTCGCTGCCTCAGTTGCTTGAGGCAATGGTGAAGGTGACTTTGCCGCTGACTCTGATTGCGTTCGTGCTTTCACTGCTGATTGGTATTTTGGCAACCGTGATGCGCACCCGCTCGAATGTGAACCCGTTGAACTGGATTTCACGTTTTTATGTGTGGGTTTTCCGCGGAACGCCTCTGCTGGTACAGCTCTTTTTGATTTTCTACGGCCTGCCGCGTCTGGGCATTACCCTTGATACGTGGACGGCCGCCATTATCACCTTGAGCCTCAATACTGGCGCGTACGTTGCTGAGACTTTCCGCGCGTCTGTGGCGTCTATTCCGCGTGGCCAGTTTGAGGCTGCTCGCACCCTCAATTTCACTAAGATGCAGACGCTGACCAAGGTGGTTATTCCGCAGGCTGTGCGTATTGCTTTGCCGCCGCTGGGTAATGATTTGATTGACTTGGTGAAGGGCACTGCGTTGGTTTCAACGATTTCGCTGGTTGATCTTTTCCAGTCAGGACGCCAGGTGGCTGCTCGTACCTACGAGCCGCTGGCGATGTACCTTGAGGTCGCTTTCCTGTACCTGATTATTGTCACGATTCTTTCGTGGGGTCAGCGTTATCTTGAGAAGCGCAGCAGCCGCTATGTAAGGAGTGCGAATGCTTAAGCTTGAGGATCTTACAAAGAGCTTTGAGGCCACCACGGTGCTCGATAACATCTCGCTGGACCTTGAGAGTGGCGAGACCACTGTTATTTTGGGCCCGTCGGGTTCGGGTAAGTCTACGTTGCTGCGTTGCTTGAACTTGTTGGAGACTCCGCAGTCCGGCACTTTGTTTATTGAGGGCGATCTTGTGGAGTTCGGCGGTAAGCTCACCGATGAGCAGGTGCGCACTATCCGCAAGCACTCGGCTATGGTGTTTCAGAGCTTTAATCTTTTCCCGCATTACACTGCTTTGCAGAACGTGGCGTTGGCGCCGGTTCTTAACGGCAAGATGAATAAGAAGGACGCGAACAAGCTGGCGTCTGACTTGCTGGATAAGGTGGGTTTGGGTGCGAAGAAGGATTCGTACCCCGATAATCTTTCGGGTGGTCAGCAGCAGCGTGTGGCTATTGCTCGCGCGCTTGCGGTCTCACCCGATTACTTGCTGTTTGATGAGCCAACGAGCGCGCTTGATCCGGAGCTTGAGGCTGAAGTAATCGGTGTTCTGATTGATTTGGCGCGTGAAAAGCGTTCGTTGGTTGTGGTTACCCACAATATGGCGTTTGCGCAGAAGGTAGCCGACCGCATCGTCTTTCTTGAGGGCGGGCATGTGCTGTATAACGGCAGACCAGAAGGCTTTTTCTCGTCAACGAATGAACGTATTCGCAGGTTCTTAAATATCTTCGAAACCGTTTAAGGTCGCTTGAGTAAATCAATAAATGAGGAGCGGGCAAGGCGTTGGCGCCTTACCCGCTCTTTTGTTGTCCTTTTATTTACGGGCACCTAAACTTTTTATAGTTCACTTGATTAACAGTCCAGTAACTGGAATCTATGTTTAAGGTTACCTCTCAAGGTTGGCTAAAAACCACAATTTAGTGTTGTCCGTTTTGCCTAGTCACGGTGCTTATTATCTGCAAAATACTTTTTTCTTCAACCAATATGGGTACAGCCTGGGGCTGTATGTCGGACGCTCAGACTGCTTATAAATAGCCAAAAACCCGTAGCGTGGTAGATGGTCTTGCACCAGTTCGGGTAGGGGAAACCTGAACTGCGGGGAAGAGCAAGACTGTATCGCACACACCGTGTTACGCGTAAATCACGCCCATTTTTATCTACAAGGGGATAACAAATTTTATGGGCGACTTCCGTCTAAACCGTCGAACTGCTTTGATCGCTGTCGGTGCAGGTGCCGGCGTACTTGCCGCATCACCGGCTTATGCGGCTGAAGAATCAGGCACAATTACTCCGCCGACTCCTGTACCTGATCCCAGCACACAGACTCTTGCTCAGCGATTCATCTCGCAGCAGCAGTTTGTTATTGCACATCGCGGTGCTGGCGATGTTAATCCTGAGCACACCGCTTACGCTTACCAGCAGGCAATCCTTAAGGGTGCGCAGGCTATAGAAATCTCAGTGAGCTCCACTGTGGATGGCGAGCTCGTGTGTATGCACGATAACGCACTTTCACGCACCACCACTCAGAAGAGCGGCTACGTCAGCAGCACTACTTTGGCTGATGTAAAGCGCGCCATGATTGATATGCGCCCGTTCCTGGGTTCTGGCACTCTGCTGCAGAATATCGTGACTCTTGACGAAGCTCTAGATCTGATTGCGGCAACTCCTGCAGGCGGTGCTTACGGCTCATCTGGCCCTAACACCATCTTCTTCTTGGAAGCTAAGGATTCTGCGGCTCAGCTGAAGATTCTGGATGTTATGACCCGCCGTGGCCTGGTTGGTCAGACCGTCATTAAAATGTACCGCAACGGTGCCGGTGGCTTTGATCCCAACGCAGGTTTTGCAAAGTACGCCAAGGACGCTGGTTTCTTGACCTGGTGCTACTTCGACGCTGGCGATGCTGCCACCTCGATTAACGCTATGGCTCAGTCAGCTAATGTTGACCTGATTGGTCTGCCCTACTTTGAGACTGTTCTGGATCGCAACTACGCATCAATGTCTGATTACAAGGTGCGGCAGGTTGTAGCGATGGGTAAGCCCGTTATTATGTGGGAAATTCACCGTCGCAGCGCAATGGAGCACTTCGCATCCTTGGGTGTTCGCGGCTTCATGTCGCCGGATCCTTACTGGCTCTCCGGCGGTAGCATGGCGGCAGATTTGAAGCTGACCACCGCGCGTCGTCAGCACGGTATGCTTCCGGCTGGCCAGCAGGATGTTGCGAATATGCCGGTGTGGGAAAACGGTGCGCTGATTCACCGTCAGACCTACGATGAGTCCATCATGCTTGGTCCTTTGACTCCGTTGGCGCAGTCTTACCCTTCGTATGTTCTGTACTTCACGATGAAGTGGGAAGATCTGTTGCCGACCACTAACTGGCAGTACGGCTACATTGCTTTCGGTCGCCAGACCGATGCGCCGTTCGGTTTGGGTGGTAAGCACGCTGTTACGAACAACAATGGTTGCTATGTTTTGGCGATTCGTCCTAAGGCTGATGCTATGGACGAGAACGGCAAGTACGTAAACGGCGACATGATTCAGCTGCTTCGTATCGATAATGGAACGAATAATCCTGTGCCGGTGAAGACTCTTTACCCCAAGCAGGGTTTTGCGCCGAATAAGGATATCAACGGCAAGATTATCGTTCGTCCTGACTCAATCACTATTGATGTTGCCGGTGCACGTTCAGAGGCTATTGCAGATACCGCGTACCGTGGCCCCTACATGCACTTTGGTCGTTACCATGATAACTCAACCGGTGGCGGTCTGGCGCTCAGCAATGTGACTGCGTACCGCCTGTAGGACGCTTGTATAAAGCAAGGCGGGGAGCACGGTTTATCGTGCTCCCCGCTTTGTTATAGCGTGACGGGTCTGGTCGTTCCCGCGGTTTCTCATCGGTGAGTTGCCTTGCGCTATGTTCACTGCTTGTCTTTTGAGGACGTTTTTATCTTCTCAGTAAATATGCAGATAGTCACCCACATTTACTAAATTCTTTTCAGGTATTCTTCAGTGTAGGCTTTATGTCTTTTTGTTATTGTCCGGTATCTTGGCGGATTTTTCCTTAATCAGCACGAGGAGTGGGCATCCATACCTCTGCTTCAGAATCTGAGGGGTAATAATGCCCCTCAGGAATCGTTTGAAGTTCGATAAGCATTCCCCAAGGAGCTTTTACATAGACGCTGCCGTTGCCCTCTGAGTCTTCGTATCGGCTATTTCCGTGTACTTCTGACAGTGCTGTGCCGCCTGCGGCGACCAAGCGTTTAAGAGATTCGTTGATGTCGTCGCAGTAAAAAGAAACATGGTTGAGACCAAAGTCAGCGAGTCCTGCGGCTTCTCTTTGCTTTCCTGAAATTTCAAAAACTTCTAAGCCGGGTCCATTGCCGATAACAAAGAATCGCTGACGGTGGATTGCAGCTCCCTGGGGTAGTCCTAGCTGACGTTCTACCTCCGGCCCCTGACGTGGCTCATCATCCGGTGAGAGTCCGTCGTACGCTATCTTGGCACCCAGACCTTCTACAAGAAATGTGGTTGCAGCTTCTAAATCGGAAACCGTCACTCCGATATGTTGTACAGCTCGGGGCAGTGCGAGATTCTTCTTGTTAGTCATGGTTTAAACATACTCCTCTGGCACGAAGGTAATCAGCCTGCTTTCAAAATGCGGAAGGTCATTGCGAAGGTATTACAGTGCACTGTTTATCGGGAACGCGGTGTTTCTTCGCCGTAAAATGTGCTCCTGCCACTAGCCGTGCGATATGGGTATATGTAAGGCTAAAAGTGAGTAAACAAACGAAGGGGTTTCTTGTGAGTCGTTTTGAACATGAAATCGGTCAGCAATCGCTATCGAAGGGTAAGACTGTCCCAGCAGCTGCTCAGACAATGATTCGCTCTGCCCCTTTTGCGCATCCGCCAGCGGGTGATGTTCAAGGTTTCTATGAGCGTGGGACCGCACGTTTTACCGGAATCCCGTATGCTCGGGCGGAACGATTTGAAGCTCCTCACCCGCTTGATCGCTGGGGCGATGTCCTGGTGGCGACGCGTCCTGCCCCGGCATGCCCGCAAAATCCCAGCCCCGCCATTGAGAACATGTTTCACGCCCGCGTCGAAGAACTGGGCTTTAGCGAGGATTGCCAGAACCTTTCGATTACAGCGCCCGAGGATGCGGCTGAGGGCGATGACCTGCCGGTAATGGTGTGGATTCACGGCGGTTCAAACATTTGCGGTGCAGGCGATATGCACGGTACAAATCCGACTGCCCTGGTCACCGAACAGAACGTGGTAGTGGTGAACGTGACCTACCGCCTGGGCATCCTGGGATATCTCAATATTGAGGGTCACCCCGCCAACCGCGGTCTTCTGGATCAGGCAGAAGCTTTGCGCTGGGTGCGTCGTAATATCGCAGCTTTTGGCGGTAATCCCGAGAACATCACGGTCTTTGGCCAGTCCGCCGGCGCGGATGCTATCCAGCACCTCCTATCCCTGCCTGAGTCATTGTTTGACCGTGCAATCTTGCAGAGCCCACCTGCTGGTATCGTGCTAGGACGCGAGTCAATGACAGCCAAAATGCTTAAACTTGGCGCCGACCTGAACCAAGACACCCCGATTTCTGACATTCTGGCCCTCGAGAAAAAGATTCTGAAATCGGTGCTCGGGTACGGGGTAAAAACGGGTATGGCATTTGGGGTCCAACACGGTGCCGAACCCGTTCCACCCGCCGCCATGCTCCCTATTGCGTGGCAAAAGAAATCCCACGTAGCGCTCATGGTAGGGCACACACAGTACGAGACGGGGTTCTTTACCCAGACTCTCGGCATCGCCGATGCTCTACAGCCGCTGGGCAAGACGGGGTCACGCATCCAAGAAAAACTGATTGAATCAACGACGCGTTCGGTCTACGCCGCGGGGATCGAGGAGTTTACTCGTAACCAGCAGGAGGCGGGCGCACCGGTGACTCGGTACGAGCTGAGCTGGCACGGGTCAGGGGAACTTGGAGCGGTTCACGGCATCGACGTGCCACTGCTTTTTGAAGAACCCGGCATTGAAAACCTGCCGATTATCGATGGCGCTACCGCCCAAGAGGTTCACCGTGCAGGGGTGCTGCTGCGTAATATTTGGGCTGATTTTGCCCGAGGACTCGACGTGTCAACACAGCGTGAAGAAGGAATTATCAGCTTTATCTAACATTATTGCTAGGGGCGAACCTAATAACGCTCAATCATGCACGGCACAAAACGGCTGTAATAGTCGGTGATGTACCCGTCTGCCTCGCGCATAGCAAAAGCGACGGATTCAGCGTCCACCACCCACGCACCAAGTAGCGGGTGGTTAGGTTCGTTCTCATCACTCAGGTAGTTCGGTGCCTGAACGTACGCCTGGTAGATGTACTCCTCTTCTGTTGCCGTTTCGGTGATGTAGCCGTCCGTGTGTTCAACGTGCACGTCAAAACTCGGCGCGTTAATCACGATGCCGTCACCCTCGCGCCCAAACAGGGGTTTCTTTACCCAGTCGCGCATCTCGCGCGGGGAATCAAGGTAAGCAGGCACAAGTATCGGATGATGCGGGAACAGCTCCCACAGCGCCACCAACAGAATCTTGTTAGAGAGGAACATCTTCCACGCTGGCTCAAACCAGTTATCCATCGCCTCATAACCGCCGTTGGCAAGCACCTTGCCGTACTCGTCAGAGACCATATCTTCCCACGGGTAGAGCTTAAAGAGATTGCGGACGCGCCGCCCAGCAGCATCGTGCCAGATGCGGTTGTTCGCGTCCCAAAATAGCTGATCAATATCGATAATGTGGGTTTCCCAGCCCGCCATCTTCGCGGCGTGTGCCACTACCTCAAGGTTGGCTTTGTCTTCGCCGGTGGGGTTGATCTCGTCATTGACGCAGGCAAGATGCAGCACATGATGCTCGGTATAGTCACGTAGTTCGCGCCAGCGTGACACAAAACCGGTGCCTAGCTCGTTCCACTCTTCAAAGCCCTGCAGGTGCATGTTCTTGTCGGTAAACCAGGTGGACTGCGAGATAGCGCCCTCCACTATGCCGGTGGGGGTATCTGCGTTGTATTCCAGCAACTTGAGAGAATCATCGTCACTGTTGTAGATGAAGTCAAAGCGGCCGTAAAAGTCGGGCTCGCGTCGTCGCCAAGAATCTAACGCCAAGCGGATAGCGTGATCGGGCAACCCTAAACGGAATAGGAGCGGGCCGTTGATGATGTGATCGATAGCTTCCAAGCACATGGCGTGGGCTTCTTCGATGCGGTCTTGCAACCACATCGTCTCACCGCGGGTGAAAGTGTAGGCGGCAAATTCGTTCCAGTAGTGGTCATCGCCGTCAAAATCCTGCGAGAAAACGAGGCCCTCAGACTTGATGGTGTTTTCCCAATCTGGGCGAGGGGCGGGGAAGGTTTTGCGTTGCATGGAATCCTCTGAAGTTGTGAACGGGTAAAACTAGCGGTTGAGGTCTCTATTACCCGCCCTTTGATCCGCCACCTGTACGCGCGCCGCTACCAAAGCCACCGCGGCTCGAGCTCTTGCTTGACTTTCCGCCGTATTTGCTGTCACCGGATGCTTTACCTGCGCTGCTGCTACTTTTCGCGTCGCGGAACGACTGCGCGAAGGTGCCACCCTGCCGTGAAATACCCTTGTAAATATGGCCGTTGGTGGGACGCGTCGTCTGACCACCAGCTACTTTTTGCCCCACGCCGGGAACACGATTTGCTGAGGATGAGGAGTTGCTAACCCAGTACCAGCCGTGCCCACCGCTGGAATGTCCGCCGCCGCCGGATTCACCGTCGTCTATGTTCTTACAGTAGGAGTCATCAACACGCTCATTGGTGGCTTCGTCGTAGCAAACCTGCGCGTACTGGCGTGAAACTTCGCGGTTGGTTCGGTTCGGACGTGGCTGTGTAGCGCGCACGGGTGCGTGCGTGACGCCGTAGCCGGCCGCAGCGAGGACGCCCGCGGCTGCGGCAGTGGTCACCGCGATGATGAACGGGTGGCGAGGGCGGTGAAGTGACATAGAAAAGCCAATCGGTGAGTGAGCGTGACCTCACTATCTTATCGAAGAGGGTCGGCCAGTAACGAGGAACCTCACTTTCTGTGGATTTGCGCTGGAATTTGGTCGTTTTTACAGCGCAAATCCACGGAAAGTGCTTAGCTCCTAGAACGTGAATTGTGCCAGCGTGGTGCACTCATAGCCATCAACGTTTTTAAAACCTAATGAGAGGTAGAAATCAATGACGTGCTGATTAGCAGCTGCAGAGTCTGTCGTCAGATAAGTTTGGCGAATTTTAGCCTCAGAAATACGGGTGAGGACGCGATTCATTAGCTCGCGACCGATGCCCTGCCGTTGATAGTCAGGTAGAACCAAGAGATCTTGAATATAGGCAACACTAAAACCGTCGCCAACCACGCGCGCTAGCCCAACAAGAGCATCCTCATCGAAGGCAGCGTACACATACCAGCAGTTTCTTACCATGGGTACTAGATCTTCAGGATTATTGCTGTATGCGCCCCACCCTACGGCGGTGTAGAGGTTGAGCAGTTGCTCGGCGTCTAGTTCTTTGGTTTCAACATACTTCATGAGTGAAATCTACAGCACCTGAATCGGGCTGACCTTACTTTCCGTGGATTCGCGCTGTAATTTTGGTGTTTTTACAGCGCAAATCCACGGAAAGTGCGGTGATTGGCGGGGTCTAACGCCATTCCCCGCCAATCACTGCGTACTGTTTACGCAATGACGCGTGGTTTTTGGCCGGTGGAATATACACCCAGGCGGTGTGTGTGGTGCCGTCCGTGGTCTCTACTTCGTGAAGGACCCTGTTATACAAATTGTCGTCATGCTCAGGATGCGCCGGGTCAGTGTCTTCAAGTTCGTCAAGGGCAGCCGAAACCTGCGCCCAAGCGGTCGCATCCACAAAAACTAGGGTGCCGAGGATGCGGGCGCTCGCATCCTGGGCGGGCAAAAGATAGGGAAAGCTGCCGCCCCAACGCTTAGCTGTCAAGCCACTGCTTACAAGCCTCTGCGCTCGCGTCCTGAAAACGAGAACGAGCACGGAGGATTTTTATACTTAGAATCCCGCGAGAAAAGTCTTACAGGAGCGATGACCAGAGTCTGCAGACGTTCTCTACCATTTTTACGCGTAGCGGGCGTTCTACCCATTCGCTGTAGCGAATTTCTTTGGTGAGTTTGTCGTAGTCTTCAACGATGCTTTCAATTTCGTGGACGACCTCTCGGTTGACGACGAAAGTTGAGATTTCCATGTTGAGCGAGAATGAGCGCGGGTCCATGTTTGATGAGCCGATGAAAGCGATGTCATCGTCAATAAGCATGAACTTGGAGTGCAGGACGGTGGGGCCGGGGTAGGCATGAATCTTGACGCCGGTGCGCAGAAGTTGCTCGTAATAGGAGCGTTGTCCCATGTTGGCGAGGAACTGGTCGCCCTTTTCCGTCACGATGAGGTCCACCTGAATATTTGAGAGAGCGGCGTTGGTGAGCGCTTGCAGAAGTGTTTCTTCAGGGACGAAGTAGGGCGAGCAAATAAGGATGCGTTTTTCGGCATTGTAGATGAGGTAGTTGATCAGGCGCAGGTTATTTTCGGTTTCGTAACCGGGGCCTGATGGTACTACCTGGGCTAGCGCACCGCCGTGAACTTCTTCGAGGGTAGGTTTAATTTCTTCGAGAAGGAGTTCTTTGGTTTCTGAGTACCAGTCTGAGATGAAGACTGCGTTGAGTTCTTCGACGATGGGGCCGCGGGCAGTGAACGAGAGGTCCAGCCATTCAAGACCTTTTCGTTTGTTGCGTCGGGTTTCGTAGGAGCGGTGAATAGCGTTCTGCGAGCCGGCGAATGCTTGTTCGCCGTCAATGATGACGATTTTGCGGTGGTTGCGAAGATCAGGACGCTGCCATTTACCTTTGAAGGGTTTGACGGGTAGCATGAGGTGCCAGTCCATCTCGTCCTGCTTCAAAATGCGCTTGAGCTTTTTGAAGCCTGCATATTTGCGCGAGCCGATATGGTCAACGAGGACGCGCACGGTGACGCCGCGCTGGTGGGCGCGCACAAGGGCGTCCCACAGGGGTGAGGTGGCTTTGTCGTAAGAGGTGATGTAGAACTCTACGTGCACATAGTGCTGTGCCTTATCGACTTCTGCCGCTAGGTCAATCATCGCCTGGTGGTTATCGGGGTGCAGGGTAAAACTGTTACCGCTGACCATGGGTAGCGCACCGAGTTTGTAGTTCAGGTTTGCTGCTACGCGCACCTCATCGGAGATGCGGTGGTTGTTGCCTAGGATCGGGTCGTTGTTGGGGACTGCCTCGCGCATGAGTTCGTTCATGACGCGTTGACGCGCGCGACGGTAGCGGGGCAGGTTTGATGAGCCGAAGACCAGAAAGGCTATAAATCCGATGTAGGGCAGGAAGAAGATTGCCATGAGCCAACCGAGTGCCACGTTGGGTTTGCGGTTGTACGGTAACCAGCAGATAGCGATAATGCGGATGACGATATCGATAATGACTGCAGTAACAGATGCCCAGGGGAGTAAGCCTGGGATATTAATGAAGGGGTAGGTCAGCTGGTTCATCGTTTATAAGTGTATCGTGTGTGGGCCGGCTGGTTTCTTTTTGTGTCGAAGGTTCTTGTGGTGAACACAACCGCGGTTAAAGCCGGTTTGGGGTATTTCAAAACTCAAAAGAGACATAAAATTGCAGTTATGCAAAAAAGTGAGGTATCGCTACGCGAACGCAGAAAAGATCGCACCTGGAAAGCAATTCACGAGTCTGCCCAGCAACTCGTGCAAGAACGCGGTCTAAAAGGCACTACCACCGAAGAAATCGCGGTGAGTGCCGGGGTGTCGCCGCGTACCTTCTTCAACTATTTTGCCACGAAAGAGGACGCCGTACTGGGCTTACGCAAGCCTCGTTTAGCTCCTGAAATGCTTGAGGCCGATGCTGGCCGTCACGGTGTCTATGTCTTTGAACGCATCACCCATTTGCTACTCGATATCCTGGTGGCAAGTTTTGGTGAGGACGCCCTGCCGCGCATCAAACAAACGGTGGAGCAGTATCCTGAGCTTCGCAATCGCATCAAATGGACTCAGATCTCCGGTGAGCAGATTCTTACCGATTTTTTGCTGACGATAGACTGGAGAACGTTCGCCGCGAACGGCCGCAAGGGCGAGTTCCCTTTGCTGGGGGAGGGCGTTGAACCTGATGCTGATACTTTCTCGCGTGTGCGCGCATCCGTTCTCATCGCTTCTGCAGCAGTGCGTCACCTTGAGCTGCACAAGGGCGCTGTAGATCTTGAGAATATTGACCGGTACATCTCAGATACTGTGGCGATGTTCCGTATGCTGCTTCGCGAAGACTAGCGCTGATGCGCTACTGAAATTCAAAGAGCGCAATAAACCTATCTACCGCACTTTTTAGCCAGTAGGCTTAGAAAGTGCGGTATTTTTGTAAGAGACCTCGACCCGTGAAGGAGAAGTTCCAATGAAGATTCTTGTACCCACCTCCGTAAAGCTCGATGAATCAAAGCTGGGCTTGACCAGCGAAGACACCACTGTCAGCTACGACCCCAAGCAGCCTATTGATTCTGCCGACTATGATGCAGATGTCATGATTGCCTGGGCTAACACCAATGACCAGCTCAAGGATGCGGCTGCCAACCTGAAGGACGTCAAGCTGGTACAGGCGCTGCTGGCAGGCCCGGACCAGGCGCGAGCTGCGGGCTTCCGCGATGAGGCTGTCATTACCTCCGGTAGTGGCTTGCATTCTAAGACCGTTGCCGAGCATACGCTGGCGCTGACCCTCAACTTCATCCGTTTTCTGCCGACCCTGGCGGATCACCAGGAACGCAAGCACTGGGCATCAGAACTAGGTGGTGCGCAGGAGCTTTACCCCGAAGATCAGGTCACCACCCTGCTGAACGCTAACGTCACCATTTGGGGCTTCGGTTCTATTGGTAAAGAAACGGCTGACCTGTTCAAAGCGTTTGGTGCGAACGTCACCGGTGTGGCAACTACCGCGGGTGAGCGTCACGGTTACCCCGTGATTGCTACCGAAGATATTGATGCTCAGCTTGAGAAGACTGACGTTTTGGTCATGATTCTGCCCACCAGCGATTCCACCAAGAATGCGCTGAATGCCGACAAATTGGCTAAGCTGCCCAAGCGTAGCTACGTCATCAACGTTGGACGTGGCACCACTGTTGATGAAGATGCTCTGATGGCATCGCTCAATTCCGGTGAGATTGCAGGTGCGGCACTGGACGTTGTCGTTGAAGAGCCGTTGCCTGAGGACTCACCGCTGTGGGGTACCAAGAACATTGTGATTACTCCTCACTCAGCTGGCGGACGTCCGGTCAACCCCGAGGAGCTCATCGCGCAGAACCTGCAGGCTGTACGCGACCTTGAAGCGGGTAAGGAGCCGAACTGGCGTAACAAGATGTAAGCGCCGTCTTAGAGCCGTGAGAGGGGAGGGATGTACCGTTTTTAGCTAAAACCGGTACATCCCTCCCCTCTCACGTTCTATCTAGGAAAGAATTTTTATTTCCTCGCTCGGAAAATTCTTCCCTAGCTCCTCTCGCGGTTAAAAGCTAAAGCTTACGCATACATCGGGTTATGTCCGGCCTGCACACGTTCGGACGCGCGAACCTCGCCGGGTGCGGTGGCACCGGCATCCGCGTCAAAGGGCGAGCCGCCCAGCTTTTCGCGTCCGTGCTCGCTCAGCCATCCCGAAAGGTCAGGGCCTACAGGAACAATGCCGGTGGGATTAATGTCCTCGTGAACGATGTAGTAGTGTTCCTTGATTTGCTGGAAGTCTACGGTGTCACCAAAGCCGGGAGTCTGGAAGAGGTCGCGTGCGTACCCCCACAGATTGGGCATGGATGCGATGGTCTGGCGTCCGCACTTGAAGTGGCCGTAGTAGACCGCGTCAAAGCGAACCAGGGTGGTAAAGAGGCGAACGTCGGCTTCGGTGATGTGATCGCCCATGAGGTAGCGGCGGGTGGCCAGGCGTTCTTCAACCCAGTCAAGTGTAGTCCATAGGCGTTCAAACGCCGCATCGTATGCTTCTTGTGAGCCCGCGAAACCGCAGCGGTAAACGCCGTTATTAATCTCGGTGTAAACGCGCTTCATGACCTGGTTCATCTCGTCTTCCAGTTCCTCAGGCCAGAGGTTGGGTGCACCCTCACGGTGGAATTCTTTCCACTCTTTCGAGAAGTCTTCGGTGATTTGCGGGAAGTTGTTGGTAATGACTGCGCCAGATTTGATATCGACAATCGCGGGTACGGTGATGCCGCGCGGATAGTCGGGAAAACGCTTAAAGTAGGCTTCCTGCAGGCGCTCAATGCCGAGCACGGGATCCTTGCCCTCCTCGTCGAGATCGAACGTCCAGGAGCGCGCGTCGTGGGTGGGGCCGGGGAGCCCAATGGAGATAGCATCTTCAAGACCGAGCAAGCGTCGCACAATCAGGGTGCGGTTTGCCCAGGGGCAGGCGCGTGCGGCAACTAAGCGGTACTTGCCGGCTTCGACGGGCCAGAACTCGTGGTTGTTATCCGCTGTGTGCGCGGCAGGGTTTGCCACGATGCGGTCTTCGATGTAGTTGGTGTCGCGGCTGTATTCTTCGCCCGCGTGAACGTAAGAGCCGAGGGTGGAGCGGGGAGTGGTCATGGTAGTAACTATACTCCAGAGATACTTTCGAAGTAAAGTATTGCTCTTTATTTTATATGGTTGAAGGTCGCACAAACATCCGAAAATTACTTGATGTCGAATGTTATGCGACCTTCAACTATCTATAGCGGATAACTACCAGATTTCTTCGGTACGTCGTCCGCTACGAATCAGCGCCAGAATACGTGAGGACGCGAGTACCCCCGCAAGTGCCCAGATGCAGCAGATTGCCAGCTCGGCGAGGGCATGTAGAAGCACCGCGTCGGATAATCCGTTCCCGGCTGCGACCTCACGGAAAACTACTATCCCGTGGGTGAGAGGTAACCACTGCACCAGTACGGCCAGCCACGCAGGGTAGGCAGAAACAGGCGCGAGCACCCCGGCCGTGAGCGGTAGTGCAGCTGCCACCACGTTGGAGATCAGGTAAGGGTCATTGAGGGCAACCGAAAGTGTCGCACAGGCAAACCCCAATAGCGCACCCGCCAGAATAAAACAGGGGAGTAGTGCAAGTGCTGTTCCCGCTATTTTCGCTGAAGAATCCGGTGCGAATAACCAGATACCGCCGATCATCACGCACCCCATCAGCGCTGCGTTGAGACAAGGAACAGCCAGCTTCGAAAACCAGAACACAGGGTTGAAAAAGCGGGTGAGCAATACATCGTGCAACACACCAATATTGCGGTCGTAGGTTACCAAGGCA
Source organism: Rothia terrae (assembly GCF_012396615.1). Taxonomy (GTDB): domain Bacteria; phylum Actinomycetota; class Actinomycetes; order Actinomycetales; family Micrococcaceae; genus Rothia; species Rothia terrae. The sequence continues at coordinate 89,869 of NZ_JAAXPV010000003.1, forward strand.
ATACTCTGTGCCATCACCCCGGTTGCAGCAGCTACTAGCGCACCGCAGTAGGCGGTCATGACTAGCTGAGGCGAGTTCATCGCGGATGCCACAGCTACCAGCATCAGTAACTCTGTCAGAGGTAGCGCCACCAGCGTGGTGAGAGTGGTGGGCACGTTGATGAAGGTTTGCGTTGCAGCAAGCCGCGCCGCAACTGCGTAGCGTGAGGTACTCACTTACATCACCTCCAATGACGCGTCGCGATGTGCCTTGATCAGGGCGCGTTTGAGCAGAACGGTGCTGAGTGCAAACCACGCTAAGCTCACCGCTACCGAGACAGCAATGGCGCCCCAGAAGCTAGATTCCGTCGTACTTGTTGACCCCGCGTCCAACACGGCACGCACTGCGCTGGACGTCGGTAGCAGATAGCTCACCGGCACTGCCCAGTGCTCAATGGAGGCTGGAATACCGAAAATGCCACTGACCAGAATCAAGGGAGCAACTAGCAACCCCTCGTACGTCATGGCGTAGGGCGTCAGCACAAACAAAGCCGCCACTGCACACGAAATACTCAAACATGCGAGCCAGAAAACGAATACCGCGGGCACCAGCTGCCAGCTAACCTGCGGGTGTAACCGCAGAATCCACGCGAGTAGACCGGCAAGCGGAAAAGCAAACAGACCAAAAGCTGACGCCGAACCTACGAGCGGAAGCAGGGTAGAACCGGCACGCGTTGGAGTAAATACCAAGTGCACCAGTGTGCCCTGAAACCGTTGAAAACCAATGAGGCCCGCGGCAACCGTGCAGACCGTCCACGTACCCACTAGTCCAGCGCGCAACCAGGCGCTACTGGCCGATGAGGGGGAGTGCGATGCAAACGACGCCACATACTGCATCAGTAAAATCGTCACCGTCGATGTAATCATCAACTGTACAAAATAACTATTGCCCGCGAATAAGCGTGTGTGAAAGGCGAGCATACGAAGAACCCTCACTACTTGCCCTCCTGCTCGGTTTCAACGCCCAGAAGCGCAAAGTAGGCGTCCTCTAAGGTGGCATGGTCGGCAAGTGAGCTGTGCGCCCGTAGATCCTGTAGCGTTCCGTGGAAAGCTGTCTTGCCCTCATTGATAATCAAAAGGTCATCGGCAAGTGCCTGAGCTTCTGCCAGATAGTGCGTGGTGAGTAGGATGCCCGTGCCAAGCTGCGCTAGCGACTTCACGAGTTTGCGCACCTCAAGAGCCAGTTCTGGATCAAGCCCGTTGGTCGGCTCGTCCAGAAAAAGCAGGGCGGGGTCGTTGAGTAGTCCGCGCGCGATGTGCAGTCGCTGCTTCATACCGCGCGAAAAATCTTGAACCTTAGAATCGGCGCGTTCGGTGAGAGCCACGGCCTCTAGCGCATCTTCAACACGTTCCTTGCGGAACTTACGGGGGACGCCCAAGACATCTGCGAAGAAGAGTAGGTTATCCCGAGCTGTGGCACGCGAGTAGAAACCTCGATCGCCACCGAGGACCAGTCCAATGTGCTGACGTGCCGCGCGGGGCTGCGCAACCGCGTCCACACCGGCTACCTGTATATCGCCGGACGTCGGCGCTAACAGAGTGGAGCACATGTTAATAGTGGTGGTTTTACCGGCACCATTTGGCCCGAGAAAGCAGAGAATCTGCCCAGCGTTGATCTCAAAAGAGACGTGATTGACCGCGCGAAAATTCTTCGGGCCCAGATCGCGCACCAGATTGTGCGCGCTAAAAATAGGTTGGAAAGCCAACGTTATGCCTTTCAAGCATGAGAAATTCAGAGGATGCGTGATGAAAGGGGAGCCGAAGGCACAACAAATAAACCCTACGAGTCCGGTATTTACGGACAGGAGGTATCAACTGTCTTAAGACGGGTTAGGCGGTTACCTTCAGCATCTCGTGCGCGCGAACAGTTGTTGACATGTGGCATTCCTTAGAAAAACAAAGATGTTATCTGAATCATACTCTTAAATGCCGAGAGGGGTCACTTATCGTTCAAAAAAGCGTAATTTTTGAACGTGAAGTGACCCCTCGCGGGAGAAAAGGGCTTAGGAAACCACGTGACCGGTTTCGTCCAGCAACTTGGCGCGTAGCTCGCGTCGTTCTGCCTGAGCCTTGGGATCGGGCAGCGGAACCGCAGCCAGCAAACGCTGGGTGTATGCCTGCTTGGGGTGGCGCAGAATCTGTTCACGCGTACCCTGCTCGACAATTTCACCGCGGCGCATCACGGCGATGCGGTCTGCCAGGGCATCGATAACCGCCAAGTCGTGAGTCACGAAGAGGCAGGCGAAGCCCATTTCTTCCTGAAGTTCCTGGAAGAGCTCGAGCACGCGAGCCTGAACGGAGACGTCCAACGCTGAGGTGGGCTCATCGGCAATCAGTAGCTTGGGCTTGAGCGAGAGCGCACGTGCAATACCCACGCGCTGCTTCTGACCACCGGAAAGCTCGTGCGGATAGCGGTTGCGGTAAGAGCGGGGCAGCTCAACACGGTCCAACAGGCCCTCGATGCGACGCTGCAGCTCAGCACCCTTAGCCTCACCCGCGAGGAACATAGGCTCACCAATGGACTCACCGATAGGCAGACGCGGGTTCAGCGAGGACGACGGGTCCTGGAACACCATACCGACGTCCTTGCGGACAGCCGCCAGGGTCTTGCGGTTGGGCTTGCGCATGTCGTAACCGCACACGTTCAACTCGCCTTCGGCAACATCCAAGAAGCCAACGGTCGCGCGACCAATGGTTGACTTACCGGAGCCGGATTCGCCCACCAGACCGAGCACCTCGCCGGCGCGGATTTCAAGGTTTGCGCCGGTGACCGCGCGGAAGGGGCCAACGCGTCCCTGCTTGGGGTATTCCAGCGCCACGTCCTTCAGCGAGAGAATAACGTCGCCGTCAAACTCGCGCGGGGGCATGACCTGGTTGATAATAGCTGTCGGAGGACGCTGGCCCTCGGCTGCATCGTCGATAGCCGCGTTGACGTCGATCTCGCCGCCACCCAGATTGAGCACTGAACCGAGCAGCGCCTTGGTGTAGTCATGCTGCGGGTTGTTGAAGATATGCTCAGCGTCGCCGGTTTCAACAATTTCACCGCGGCGCATCACAGCAACGCGGTCTGCGAGGTCAGCAACAACACCCATGTCGTGGGTGATGAGAATAATTGCTGAGTTGAGCTTCTTCTGCAGGTTACGCATGAGTTCAAGGATTTCAGCCTGAACGGTCACGTCGAGCGCGGTGGTGGGCTCATCAGCAATCAGCAGCTTGGGGTCGGTTGAGAGCGACTGCGCAATCATGGCGCGCTGGCGCTGACCACCTGACATCTGGTGCGGGTATGAGTTGAATGCCTTGATGGGATCCGGCATTTCAACCAGTTCCAGCATCTTGATGGCTTCTTCTTTACCCTGCGCAGGCGAGATGTCCTTGTGCAGACGCAGGGTCTCCACAATCTGATCGCCCACAGTCATTACCGGGTTCATCGCGGTCATGGGTTCCTGGAAGATGACTGCAATGTCATCGCCACGAACGCCAAGAAGCGCTGAGTTGCTCAAGCCAATGAGCTCGCGTCCGTTGAGCTTAACGGAGCCTGAGACGCGGGCGTTCTTGGGCAGAAGGCCGATCATACCCATGGATGAAACCGACTTACCTGAGCCAGATTCACCCACGATTGCCAGAACTTCACCGGCGTGGACGGTGTAGTTCAGGTTGGTTGCTGCCGGAACCCATTTACGGTCGACGCCAAAGTCGACGCTGAGGTTGCGTACTTCGAGGACGGGCTGTGCTGCTTCTGCACGGTCTGCTCGTACGCTAGCTGTTTGAGTAGTCACTTGGGTATCCCCACTCTTATTTGTGTATCAATTCTTGGGAGCGTTGCTCGTATGTTGGTTGTTTGCGCTTGAATCTTTGAGAGAATTTAGAACTATGAAATCCCAGTATCTTCAGAACCCGCCGGTGCGTTTTCGCCCTAAGACCGCTGTCTTCTACACCGTTGTTGCTGTTGTTATTGCTGTCGTTTTGGTTGCGGCAACTTTGTACGTTTACGGTGTGTATGGGATGGTTGCTAAGTGCTGGCCGTGGTTCTTTTTAGCCTACGGAGTGTGGTATCTGCTGGGCTATCCTTCGTTTGAGGTTGACCGCGATGAACTCTGCATCAAGAACCCTTTTGTTTCTCACCGCGTGGGTTACCCCAACCTGATTGATATCTCGACCAAATTCAACTTGACCTTGGTGACCGCTCGTAAGAAGTATCAAGCATTTGCTGTGCCTTCTACCGGTATGCGTGCTGGGTTACATACTCGCGAGGAAGAAATTACCAATCTGCCATCTATCACTTACGGCGGTCATGGCTCGGTTCGTACTTCTGATCTCCCCACGGGATTCTCCGGTAGTGCTGCCATGGTGGCTCGCGGCTACTGGCAAGAAATCGTTGAGGATGAAGCTCTGAGCACCTTCCCCGGGATTGAAGAATCAACCTTCGATGTCAAAGGCGGCGTCATCTTTGCGCTTTTAGCATTTGCCGCTGCGGTGAGTGTATTTCTCTAGTTCGTTATCTCTATAAAGTTTTCAAGAGGCGGTGGACGCTTGCTCCTGTGTGTAGCGGGGCGGGCGTCCACCGCTTGTTCTTTAGCGCTTGGTAACGGTGATATCAGACCAGGGAACCTGGCCGTCTTCGCCGTCTTCAACGACCTTGCCGCGGTTGACGGTTGCCTCACCGGGGGCTGCTACTGCAAGACCTTCGATGCCCAGACCGTTTTCAGCTGAGTGAGCGGTGCGCTCCTTAGCCTTACGCGGGTTGAACTTCTTCTGGCGGGGGTCGAATGCGTCGCGCAGACCGTCACCGACGAAGTTCACGCACAGTGAGAGCACGAGGATGAACAGGCCCGGGAACCAGAAGAGCCAGGGGCGGGTTGAGAACGCGGTCTGGTTAGCTGAGATCAAAGAACCCAGTGACCAGTCGGGAGCCTTCACACCGAAGCCGAGGTAGCTCAGCGCAGTCTCGGTCAGAATTGCTGATGACATCATGAGCGAGACGTTCACGGTCACAACGCCGATAGCGTTAGGCAGAATGTGCTTGAAAATGATGCGCATATCTGACGCGCCAGCCAGGCGGGCAGCGTCCACGAACTCACGTTCACGCAGGGTCAAGAACTCTGCACGAACCAGACGAGCCAGTGAGCTCCAGAAGAGCAAACCAACAACCACACCGAGAGCAATGATGCTCCAGGTGCCGTGGAAGTAGTTACCGGCGATCTTACCGAGCACAGCGGTGAGCAGCATCAGAGGAATAATGATGATGATGTCGGTAAAGCGCATGATGATGGTCTCTACCCAGCCGCGGAAGTAACCCGCCAGACCACCGAAGAGAACACCGAGGAAGCCTGCGATGCCGCTGATGAGGATAACCACTAAGAAGGTGTTTTGCACACCGCGCATGGTCATTGCAAAGAGGTCGCGACCGGTTGCGTCCTGACCGAACCAGTGTTCACCGGAAGGCGCGCCGCCGTTGACCATTTGCTGCATTTCGGTGTGGTCGTACTTCCACCAGCCGGGAATGGGGCCAACGCCCATAGCGGTCATTGCCAGCAAGAAGATGAAGACAATAATTGCCAGCGAGATAATTGCACCGGTGTTCTGCACAAAGCGCTTACGAACAATCTGGCCCTGAGTTTTACCCGCTGATTCCTGGTTACGGTTATCAACGTTGGTTTCGACGGAGCGCAGAGCGGTGGTTTCTGTGGTGGGCGCTTTGGTGCTACCCGAGGTCTTGTTTTCGTTGGTGCTCATTATGCTTTCACCCTAACGCGCGGATCAAGGACGGAGTAGAGCAGGTCTGCAATGAGGTTGAAGACCAGCGCCATAATACCGGTGACGAGGAAGACGCCCATCACGGGGTTGGGGTCTGTGTGCGCTAGTGAGTCCAGGAAGAGTGAACCCATGCCCTTGAAGGAGAAGATACGTTCGGTAATTGCTGCACCACCGATGATTGCGCCGAAGTCCATCGCGATGATGGTTGCCAGCGGAATCAAAGCGTTGCGGAAGGCGTGCTTCATGACGACTGCGCGTTCTGAAACACCCTTTGCGCGTGCGGTGCGAATGTAGTCCTGGTTCATGATTTCGAGCATGGACGCGCGTGAGTAGCGTGAGTAGCTAGCCAGCGAAATCAAGGTCAGAGCAATGGTGGGCAGAAGGATGTGGGTGAAGGTGTCCAAACCGCTGATCCAGAAGTCCCCGTTGAGGTTAGGGGTGGATGCGTTTGCGGTCGGGATCGGACGGCCCTTAATACGGGGGTTGGTGATGTAGTCACCCCATGACTGCATGAAGCGGTCTGCGAAGATCAGCAGTGCCATGACGAAGCCGGTGAGTGCACCAACGCGTGCGCCCTGACCCTTGTCGTAGCCGCCTGCGAGCAGACCTGCAATGATACCGAGAACGATGAAGACAACGGAGATGATGACGATCATCAAGAAGGTTGCCTGGTCGAGAAGGTTCTGAATGGGGAAGTAGACGATCAAACCAACTACTACCATTGCCAAACCTGCAATGAGTGCGCGGCGGTTACGAAGACCGGACACCAAAATGGTGAAGACAACCGCTGCAAGAACGCCGAGAACCAGCATGAAGGGAATACCCAAGAAGGGGTTGAGCAGCCACTCGGTAGCTGAGACGAAGATAATCAGACCTGCGGTGAGCACAAAACCGAAAACAGCTAGCAGGATGCGGGTCTTCTGCTTGCCGTAGGAGGCTGCGTACCAGAAAAGGCCAGCCACCAGTGAAATCAACAGCGTTGTTGGGATGGTGACCTGCGGGTTCTTCAAGAAGTCGTTGAAGCCGATTGCCAAGAATTCCTTGAGTAGGACCGCAATCCAGAAGGAAGGCAGTGAGAAGAAGAGGAAGCTTGCAAAGGTTACGGTGTAGTCCAAGCCTGAGTACTGGCGAAGAGCTGAGATGATACCGAGGCTCACACCAATCAGAATCGACAGAATGGTTGCCGCAACTACCAGAATCAGGGTCTGGTAGATAGCGTTTGACAGCAACTGGGTGACGGGAGTGCCTGCAAGGTTTGAGCCAAAGTCGCACTTGCCCGTGAAGCATCCCAGCACGCCGCCGAGCCATATAAAGTAGCGCAGGGGAGCGGGGGTATCAAGATTCAGAGCATCAATGCGCTGCTGGATTAAGGCTTCTTTATTTGCACTTTGTAGGGTGCGGAGTTCCGCGAGGGGGTCGCCCGACGCGGCTGTCAGAAGGTAGATCAAAAATGATGCACCAAAGAGGATGAACACTGCCGTGAGCAGTCTCCTCGCTACGTACATGAACATGGTGGAATCCGTAAGGGTTGTAATTGAGGTTCTATGGTTATAGGTCTACACAACCAAAGCGCGGATGCAATTGCACCCGCGCTATGGCGTTTTCTCAAGTGGTGAGCATAAAGACTGGGTGCCCTATCGCGATTAGCTAGCGATATCCCATTCTTCAGCGTTCCAGGTTAGAGGCTGCTGACCCGGCTTGGGCTTTACACCGGTAATCGCATCATTGTAAGAAGCGACTGCTACGGACTGGAAGAGGGGCAGACCGTAAGCGTCCTTGAAGAGCTCTGCGTCAGCTGACTGCTTGAGCTGTTCAATCTTGCTCTGGTCAGTGGTCTTCATAATGTCATCTGCTGCTGCATCAACAGTTGCGTTGGAGTAGCTGGTGAAGTTAGAGGAAGCGCCGGTCTTGAAAATCTGACCCAGGGCTGAGTTGCCAACACCTGATGAAACCCAGCCGAAGATAGATGCGTCGTATGCGCCGTCCTTACCGGTGGGAAGCTGCTCTGACCAATCCTCGGTACCCTTGTCTTCGACCTTGAAACCTGCCTTCTCAGCTGATTCCTTAATCATCTGGTAGGAGTTCACGCGGTTTGCGTTCTTGTTGTTGTAGAGGATGCGAACGGTCGGGGTCTTACCGCCGAGCAGCTCTTTTGCCTTCGAGATGTTCTCATCCATGTTGTCTGAGGGGTACTCAGATGAGGTGTTGTTCTCAACGCTCTTGTCGTAGTTTTCCTTGTCTGATAAAACGTAGAGCTGTGAGTTCAGAACTGAAGCATCAGATTCCATAGGCTTGATGAGCTTATTGACGATGTCCTGACGGGGAATAGTCAGCAAGAATGCTTTACGAACGTTCTCGTCAGCGAAGGGGCTACCTTCAACCATGTTGAGGTCAACGTGATCGTAAGACTGGTCGGGCTGGGTCTTGGTGGTAACACCGTCAACACCCTGCAACTGTGAAACGGTGTCGATGGATGCCTGAGGCGCAACCATGTCAACGTCACCGTTCTGAATTGCCTGAACCTGCGCTGAAGGGTCAGCCATGGTCTTGAAAACGATTTCGTTGACCTTGGGCTTGTTATCGCCCTGGTAGTTTTCGTTGGCAGTCAGGGTAACTGACTGGTTTTCAACGATGTCGGTGACCTTGTAGGGGCCGTTACCTACGAGCAGTGACTCATCGCTGGGCTTAGTAGTGGTATCAAAACCGGTGTTCCACGCGTCCGCAATCTTGCGTAGGTCTGAGTTTTCCTTGCCGGGCTCAGCATTCTCAAGTGTTTCAGCGAGCTTGGCTTCGTCCATGCCTGCCTGCTGTGCTACAACATGAGCAGGTACTGAGATGTTGTAGGCAATCTCCCAGTCAGCAAACTGCTGGGGGTAATTGAAGGTGATAGAGCGACCGTCTTCGCCCAGAGTGGGCTTGCCAGCCTGGCCAAGACCCTGGGTCTCGCCTGCAAAGTCAAAGTAGCTAACGCCGTTCTCGCCTTCGCCATTGAAGTAACCGGACTCTGCAGCCCATGCGAGAAGAAGATCAGCCTTGTCGATATCGTTGCCATCAGACCACTTCTGGCCTTCGTTGACCTTGTAATCAACCTTGATGCCGTCGCCGTCTTCGGTCATGTTGTATGAACCGAACCAGTCATTGTGGCGAACATCGAAAGTGTCGGTAATGGTGTAGAAGCCACGGGTAGTCAGCTGAGCAATAATACCGTTGGTATCTGAGTTGCCACTAGCGGTATCAGTGTTGAGCGATGAGAAAACGTTGGTCAGAGCAACAGACACTGACTTGTCTTTGTTGTCTGATGAGCCCGATGAGTTGTTTGATGAACCGTTTGATGCACAAGCGGTCAAACCCAAAGCAGCGATAGCGGTGAGGCTCAAAATGCTGGAGATGCGTGACTTAGCCATTCGATGGTCTCCTTGAAAGTGAAAAGGAAATGCGGTGGTGCACTTGTAGTGCATACAGGCGAGACAGTCACTTAATGTGACTGGCAACACTTATTGGTCTTATAGTAGACCAAAGATGCTGAAAACGGGTAACCAGAATGACTTTTTTTCGTTTTATTTCTATGTTGCGGATTTATTGCCCACGATTTCACATGGTGGCATCTCGAATTGAGGATGCGCCGCGACAGGTGGAAAATATAGTGCACGCTCGAGGTTGAGACGCCCGGCGGTGTCCTCACTTAATGGGATAAATTAACGCTTAGAGACGTCATAGTAATGTGAGGCTTCATGTTCACCGCTAAAAAATTCTCAGACTTAACCGTTGAAGAGCTCAACGCTATCTACATTGCGCGGTCAAAGGTGTTTACCGTCGGCCAGCAACTCACCGTTCAAGAACCGGACCTCGCTGACCGCCAAGCTGTGCACTTCTTTTCACAGAATGATGCCGGCGAAGTTGTAGCCTATATGCGTCTGATCGATCTTGAAAAAATTGAAGACGACCACTACGAACAGGTGTCCGGCGCCTACGCCCTGTCTCGCGTCGCCGTTCTCAAAACCCTGCGAGGACAAGGCATGGGACGCAAGCTCCTCGACGCTGCTATTCAGTGGGTTCGCGATGAAACTGAAGCAACCAAGATTATTATTGATGCACAGGCATACCTGCGCGATAGTTACTACGCGCCAGTAGGGTTCGTGCAAGTAGGTGAAGAATTCCGCGAGGCAGGGCTACCCCACGTCAAAATGATTCTGGAGCTCTAAATGTTTACCATCAAAAACTTTGATGAACTCACCAACACCGAGCTGTACGCCATCTGCGCTCAACGCGTCGCGGTTTTTGTGGTGGAACAGAACTGCCCTTACCAAGACATCGATGGGTTGGACCCTCGTTGCCAGCATATGTTCGTGATGAATAACGGTGAGATTGATGCTTACCTGCGCGTCTTTGACAGAGGTACTGTTGATGACCACCACTCCCCGCGTCGGGAGGGCGTCGCATCCTTGGGTCGAATTATCACCGGACCGAAGGCGCGTGGCAAAGGCATGGGGCACCAGCTGGTGGCTGCCGGAATTGAGCATGTGCGCACAACGATGCCGCATGTCCACACTATTTTTATTTCAGCCCAGGAGCACCTAGCAGAAACCTACTACGGCAAGCACGGATTTGAGAGGGTCTCCGAGGTGTACTTGGAGGACGACATCCCGCACGTGGATATGGAACTGAAGCTTTAACCATTAGCCGCGAGGGGGCCGGGCGCTGATTTTCCGAGCGAGTGAGGAGGTGAAAGTTAGCGACTAGAGGGCTTTCACGCGGAGGCCGCCGTCAGCCTACTTATAAAAGCAGACTTATAGATGCGCGAGAGGGGAGGGATGGACCGTTTTTGGCAAAAAAACGGTCCATCCCTCCCCTCTCGCGGAAGAAAAAGCGAAAGTTATCCACAGATTTAAGAATTTGCCCTAAACGCACATGAAATAATACAGACTGAAAGACATGAACCGCACCTATCCTTCAGTTTTCACGACTCAAGAGGCTGCTCAGCATGGAGTCTCTCGACGCGTACTTAAAAGAAATAACAACATCAATCAGCACTCACAGGGGTTAAGATTTGTCGGTAACCCCGATGTTGCACTCATCGCTGAAAAGATTTGCGAGCTTACCGAAGACATCGTAATTTCCCACCACACAGCGGCAAAAGTGCATGGCCTACGAATACCTAACTACCTTGAGAAGAAGCACGAAATCTCAGTGCTAAAAACTCATGGCAAATGGTCTACCAAGAGACAGGGAGTTGTCGGTTATCGAACGAAAAAGCTTCTTGACGATGAAACTCAACCATTTGGCTCTGCCTACATTACGACTGTCGAACGTACCATTTTTGATTTAGCGCAGTATCTGACACCCTATCAGCTTATCCAAGTAGTAGACGGAGCTATTAATTCTCATGCCCATGGATATTACTGTTTCGAAGCGCAAACTAGCATCGAAAAAATTCGGGGTCTCTGTCTTAAGCATCCCGGAGAGCGCGGCGTCAAGAAACTGAAGCTCTGTCTAGAGCGGGCACGGGTAGGTTCGGATTCCGCGCAAGAAACGCTTCTTCGCCTGTTGCTCGATGACCACGGAATACACGGACTTCTTCTGAACCATCCCGTTTATTCAGAAGACGGAGAGTTGCTATTTCAGTCAGACTTAGCGGACGAACGCACAAAAACAAGTATCCAGTATGAAGGGGAACGCCACTCGGAACAGCTTCAAGTTCGTCGTGATATCCGCAGAGAACGTCGTACCGAAGATGCAGGATGGACTGAAATTCGAATTATGGCAACTGATCTTTACGAAGAGGTTTTTGATGCGGACGCTCAAGACTGGATGCCGAGAGCCGTATCGATTGTTCGCCGCGTCCTCAAAGCTAAAAGTTAATTAGATGCGCGAGAGGGGAGGGACGGACCATTTTTGGCGAAAAAACGGTCCATCCCTCCCCTCTCGCGCATCTACTCTCGCGGAAGGTGGAGAACTACTTGGTAGTAATCTTCAGGATTTTATCCGACTGGGTGACGTCGCCGGTTGCGCCCTCAACATCGTCGAACTTGACGGTGTTAGTCACGAGAACCGGAGTGGTCAGCGGGTAGCCCGCCTTCTTGATGACGTCATGATCAAAAGTCAGCAGGGTCTGACCAGCGGTAACGCGCTCGCCCTTCTTCACCTTCACGTCGAAGCCTTCGCCGCCGAGGTTTACGGTGTCAATACCAACGTGGATCAACAGCTCAGCACCGTTATCCAGCTTCAGACCAACTGCGTGGCCGGATGCGGGGGTTGCAATAACCTTGCCGTCAGCAGGAGCCACAACGGTGTTGCCGGTGGGCTCAATCGCAGCACCCTTACCGAGCTTCGCAGCAGCGAAGATGGGGTCGGGAACCTCAGACAGCGGGATAGCGCGTCCAACAATGGGGGATGCAATAGCCAAAACGGTGCCTGCCTCGTAGGAGTCAGGTGAGGTAGCCACGGGTGCGGCGGTAGCTGAAGCGGATGATGCGGTAGCACCAGCTGCTGCCGCAGTGCCAGCGGGTGCGGTGCGAGCACCTGAGTGAAGAACCTCTGACTCATGAGCTACGGGAGCTCCTGATTCAACGGTGTCAACAACGGCAGCTTCGCCACCCTCTGCATCAATTGCGGGAGCGTTGTCGCGCTTTGCACGTGATTCAGCAGCCTGAGCCTTTGACTCGTAGCCGAAGATCAGAACGCCAGCCATTGCACCGAAGAATGCAACAGCCAAACCGATAACGAACAGCGGAATGGGCTGCATCGCGGGGATTGAAAGCAGTGAGGTGAACGCGAATGCGTATGACCTAACACCGAGTGCTGAAATCAAAGCACCGCCGATAACAGCGGGAACGAGAATCAGCGGGAAGACACGCTTGTAGCGCAGAACAACACCGTAGAGTGAGGGCTCAGAAATACCACCGAGAAGACCGGAAACAGCCGCACCGGTTGCGGTCTGACGCAGTTCCTTATCGTGCTTTGCACGGATAGCAACACCGGTTACCAGGCCGAAGACTGCAAAGTTGTAAGCAGCCATGGGTGACTGGATGAAGTCGAAGCCGTTGGTCTGCAGGTTGTTAATCATGACAGCGTTCAAAGGCCAGTGCAGACCCAGGGGAACCATGAACAGGTAGGTACCAGCGATAACTGCACCAACGAGCCACGGAGCGATGTCGTTCAACCAGCCGAAGAGGTCTGAGATGCCCTGGCCCAAGAGGATGCCGAAGGGGCCGATAACCAGTGCGGTCAAGGGAACGAGAATCAGGATTGAAATCATCGGCACAAACACCATGTGAAGCATGGTGGGGATGATCTTCTTCAGGAAGCGCTCAAGTGGAGCAAGCAGAGCAGCAGCGAACAGCGGAGGGAAGATCTGGCCGGTGTATGAGAAGAGGTAGAGCGGAACAGCCCAGCCACCGATGTGGAACAGGTCTAGGTGGTTAGCGCCCTCGGGCAGAATCTCTGACAGGCCGCGGAAAGCGTCCGTCATGAGTGCTGCGGGGATAGCTGCACCAACCCACATGTTCGCGCCCAGGCGCTTAGCAGCGGTGGCACCAATCATGATGGGCATGAAGTTCAGAACTGACAGTGACGCTGCCAGGATCAAGAACCAGAAAGTGTACTCGGTACGCCATGAGTTCAGCATGTCAGCGTTCAGCGCTGCATCGCCGAGCTTAGGGCCGTTGACGAGGTCCTTGTTAACAACTTCGCCAGCGAAGTTGGTGTAGGTGCCGAAAACACCGAGCTGCTGCAGCAAAACGATGAGGGTCAAGATCATCGATGAGCCGAGCAGTGCCCACAGGACAGGGCGGAATGAGTCTGAGAGGACGTCGAAGGTACGGGTAATCCAGTTAGCCTTCTTCTCGTTGGGGTCAGCAACTTCGTTACCTGCTGCTACTGAGCCTTCGCCAACGCCTGAAACGCCGGGAAGCTTCTGCATCTCGTTGTAAACAGCCTCAACTTTGTCGCCCAGAACAACCTGGGTCTGGCCTGACTGCTCGATGATTGAGAGCACGCCGGGTACGTTTTCGATTGCCTTCTTGTCGATGGCAGCCTTTGACTTAGGAGTCACGCGCAGGCGGGTTGCGCAGTGCGTGAAGTGAGAAATATTCTCGGGGCCACCAAGACCCTCAAGAATTTTCTTGCCCATTTCGGAGTTATTCACCGTTTGAGCTCCTTGCTAGTGATGAAAGTGCCCTGAAAACGCAAAAAGACCCGAGTTACTTACTTCCATTTTCGCGTGCGCATCTGTGCGGATGCGGTTAGTCCAGGACTAATGGCGAGGAGCATAGAGTCCTAGCCTGCGAAAAGTGAACGATGCGTGTAGGTGCATTTCTGCGCCGTGCACGAGCTACGTTCAGATGAAATGAGTAACTCAGGTCTTGCCTGCATTGTCAGTAACAATCCTGATGATTACTACTTGGTTCACACCAAATTCGATGCTTACTCTACTCCGGGTTGTCACAATACGCAACACTTGGTTTTTGATGCTATGCCACAGAAAAACATGGATTTCACTTGGCTATATACAAGCTGTGGAATGAGTAAGTTTAAGGCTTCCCTTAAAATTTCTAATACTTTGCTGCGCGAGTGGCGGCAACCGCGTCCGGATGATACCTACGCAACCAACGCTGATGGTACTGATAGTTGACTTCAACCAGCGCGCTACCGAGCACACCGAGTGCCAGCGTCCACACCAGGAGGGGGCCGGTGGGAAGCTCAAACTGGTGATACCACTGCGAGATGGGGACGAGAACCGCAAGCGCCAAACCGAAGTACATGGCAACCACTAGAGCCGCTCGTTTGAGATCGAAGGGACGCACCGCCGTGGTCAAATTCCACAGCCCCAGCATGACCAGCGTAATGAGCGTTGCCGTCTGCAACTGTGTCAAGGACGCTCCACCGGCTACCTGCTCTGCGCGTCCCACAAAATTCAGCACAATAAGCGAGAGAGCAATAATGATGGCACTAGGTGCCGCAAAATGCAGGGCTCTATTCAAGAACCCGGGCACATAGCGGCGGGTATTGTTCATCATGGTCAAGAAGAAGGCAGGGCCTCCCACCATCAGAAGATCAGCCGTGGAGTACTGGCGCGGTAGCAACGGGAACTGCCAGCACAACAGACCCAGAAGAACACCGAGCACAATCGCAAAGCCTGTTTTGGTCAGGAACAGGTTGGTAACGCGCTCGATGTTTGCGATAATCTTGCGCCCTTCGGCGAGGACGGAAGGCAGACGATCGAAACGTCCGTCGAGAAGAATCAGACGCGATACTGCCTTGGTGGCGGGGGCAGCGTTACCCATCGCGATGCCGAGGTCTGCATGTTTGAGGGCGAGAGCGTCGTTGATGCCGTCACCCGTCATGGCTATGGTGTGACCAGCTTTCTGCAGGGCGAGCACCATATTTTTTTTCTGCTCGGGCGAGACGCGACCGAAGACGTTGTGCGTGAGCGCCGCCTGAGCAAGTTCTTCACCGTCGGCGGGTAGGGCAGACGCGTCGATAGCACCGCTATCGACGTTCATGCCGGCGAGCTTAGCGGCTGCAGCCACGGTCTGTGGGTTATCACCCGAAAAGACCTTGAGGCTGATGCCCTGGTCAGCAAAGTATTGCAGGGTTTCCGGTGCCTCTTCGCGCACCTGCTCGCGGAAGGTTATCAGCAAAGCCGGGCTAGCTTTTGGCTTATCGGTCAGCACCTTGCCGTCTGCAGTGCGCGGTAAGGACGCGGTGTGCGCGAGAACCATGGTGCGCAGGCCGGACGCGGCGAGTTCGCTGGCTCGCTCGCGTTCTGGGGTGCCCGCGTCCAACAGTGCCTCTGGCGCACCCAAAACCCAGGCGCCGGTGGAAAGCTCCACCGCAGAAAAACGTTGCGCCGAAGAAAAGGCAATGGTTCCCGACGCTTTTTTGGCAGGTACGTCGGTGAATTCTTCGCTCAGGGCAGCGGCTGTCGGGTTAGCGTTTTCATCGGCACCAAACCAGGCTAGCGCCTGACGCCAGCCTGCCGGTGCGTTATCGAGTGCCTGCACAGAATCAAAACCCACACCACCCTCGGTGAGCGTACCGGTTTTATCGAAGCACACCACGTCCACGCGGGCGAGAACCTCAACCGCAGGCTGCTCCTGAATCAGCACCTCGTCCTGCGCCAGTTTCACGGCCGCAACCGCAAACGAAATGGTGGTCATCAACGCCAGACCCTGCGGAATCATGGACGCGATGGACGAGACCGCGACGATGGTGGCATCCTGCCACGCACCGCTTGATAAGGCGCGCGACCAGCCGCCAACCGCCATCATCTGGCCGTTCACAACAATCGCGATGATTGGAATTAGAGCGAAGGTAATCCACTTGACCACACGCTCCATACCGGCGCGCAACTCGGAATTAATGCGCGTAAACTGGCGGGCTTCCTGCGCCAGCTTGTTCGCGTGTGAATTAGCACCGACGGCGAAAATCTGCACGCGTCCCGTACCGCCCAGCACCGACGATGCAGAAAGCACCGCATCACCCGGGACCTTCGCCACGGGGTCATTCTCACCGGTCAGCATTGACTCGTCGAGGTCCAACCCATCGGACGTGAGAACGGTGGCATCGGCGGGAACCTGGTCACCGCGCTTGAGCACCACAACATCGTCTACGACGAGCTGATCCAGCGGCACTTGCTGCACGCGTCCTTCACGCACTACTGTTGCGGGATCGCGGCGCAATAAGGCAATCTGATCGAGCTTTTTCTTAGCCGAATATTCCTGCACAAAGCCCACCACCACGTTGGTGATAGCGGCCAGAAGAAAAAGGGTGTCGAACCAGCGTCCCAGAAGGACAACAGCAAGCCCGCACAGCCCCAAAATAAGGTTGAAAAGTGTGAAGAGATGGGTTCGAACAATCGTCCAGACGCTACGGGAGGTCGTGGAATCCACAGTGTTCGCTAACCCGGCGTTGATACGGTCTGAAACTTGGCTCTCGCTCAGCCCCTGATGCGGGTCAATGTTCTGTCGGTCTTCGGCGCGAGGAACAACTGTTGAGCGAGAGTTTTTCATACAACATTTCCGGGGTCTGGTCGGGGTGTTTTTATCATTCTAGAGGACGCTGGTGGGCGGCGGCATCCTGCGTAAGGATGAGATACCGCCTCGGCTCACAGCGTCCCACATACAAAATTCCCGAGCCACACACGAAAATCATGTGTAGCTCGGGAATTTTGTATGTGGTTACCTTGGCGGTAAGAGCCTTAGCCCTGTGCTACCTCACCGAAGTAGCGTGCCATGGTGCCTTCGTGTGCTTCGCGCATCTGGTCGAGGGTGAGGGTAAACTCGCCCTGTACTTCCAATGCCTCGGACGCCGCGTCCACCACGCCGATGCGTGCGAACGGGAAGTCGCGTGCGGTGCACATGTCCTTGAATCGAACCTCTTCGGAGCGAGGAACGGAGACAACCACACGGCCCAGCGACTCCGAGAAGAGCAGGGTGAAGGTGTCTACGTTATCGCGTTCTGCAACTTCGCCCAGACCGATGCGAGCACCGGTGCCAAAGCGCAGGCAGGACTCAACGAGGGTTGCTGCCAGACCGCCAGCTGCAACGTCGTGTGCAGCGTCGATCATGCCGTCGCGGCTCATGTTCACGAGCATGTCGCCCAGAGTGCGCTCCAGTGCCAAGTCAACCTTGGGAGGCTGGCCACCCAGGTGACCCTTCAAGCGTGCCCATTCTGAGCCGTCCAACTCGTCGCGGGTGGTGCCCAGCAGGTAGATAGCCTGGCCGTCTTCAGCCTTTGACCAACCTGAGGGAGTGCGACGGGTGACGTCGTCCATAACGCCCATCATTGCCACAACGTGGGTGGGGTTGATGGCGCGGTCGCCGGTCTGGTTGTAGAGCGACACGTTACCGCCGGTGACGGGAACGCCCAGTTCCATACAGCCATCAGCCAAGCCACGAACAGCTTCAGCGAACTGCCACATGACGTCCGGATCCTCGGGGGAGCCAAAGTTCAGGCAGTCAGAGACAGCAACGGGACGTGCGCCCACGGTTGCTACGTTGCGGTAAGCCTCAGCCAAGGACGCGCGTGCGCCCTCGTAGGGGTCGAGGTAGGTGAAGCGGGGGTTTGCATCGGTTGCCAGTGCAACGCCCAAACCGGTGTTTTCATCCACGCGTACCACACCACCGTCGTCCGGCATTGCCAGGGCGGTGTTGCCCTGAACGTAGCGGTCGTACTGGTTGGTGATCCATGACTTGGAGCAGAGGTTGGGGCCAGCCATCAGTTCGAGAACAGCGTTGCCGAGGGCACCGCCGGTAGGACGTTGCGCGTCCGCCTCTGAACCGGTGAAGTGGTCAGCCTGAACGTCGTCCTGCCAATCCGGGCGTGCAAAAGGACGCTCGTAGGTGGGGCCGTCGTGTGCAACGGTCTTGGGGTCAACGTCAACGATGATTTCGCCGTCCCACTCGATGGTCAGACGGCCCGAGCCGGTGACCTCGCCGAGTACTGAGTACTCAACGTCCCACTTGGCCATGATGTCTTCAAAGCGTGAGAGGTTCTCGGGGGTGACAACTGCCATCATGCGCTCCTGAGATTCTGACATGAGAATCTCGCCGGGAGTCAGGGTGGGGTCACGCAGAAGTACCTTGGTCAGGTCAACGTGCATACCGCCGTCGCCGTTTGACGCCAGCTCTGAAGTTGCACAGGAGATACCTGCTGCGCCGAGGTCCTGAATACCTTCAACGATGGAGTTCTTGAAGAGCTCCAAGCAGCACTCAATGAGTACCTTTTCTGCGAAGGGGTCGCCCACCTGAACAGCGGGACGCTTTGAGGGCTTGGAGTCGTCGAATGACTCGGACGCCAGAACGGACGCGCCGCCGATGCCGTCGCCACCGGTGCGTGCACCGAAGAGGATGACCTTGTTGCCAACACCCGATGCGTTTGCCAGGCGGATGTCTTCGTGACGCATGATGCCTACAGCCAGCGCGTTAACCAGCGGGTTAGCCTGGTAGCACTCGTCGAATTCGACTTCGCCACCGATGTTGGGCAGACCCAATGAGTTGCCGTAGCCGCCAACGCCGGATACAACACCGGGTAGGACACGCGCGGTGTCTTCGTGATCGATGGCGCCAAAGCGTAGCGGATCCATGACAGCAACGGGGCGAGCACCCATGGAGATGATGTCACGCACAATGCCGCCAACCCCGGTTGCTGCACCCTGGTAGGGCTCAACGTAGGAGGGGTGGTTGTGTGACTCAATCTTGAAGGTCACAGCCCAGCCGTTGCCGATGTCGGTCACACCGGCGTTTTCGCCGATACCGACCATCAGGTCCTTCTTCATCTCGTCGGTTACCTTGGCGCCGAACTGCTTCAGGTGAACCTTGGATGACTTGTAGGAGCAGTGCTCAGACCACATGACTGAGTACATTGCCAGCTCAGCTGCGGTGGGGCGACGGCCAAGAATCTTCTTGACGTCTTCAAATTCGTTTTCTTTCAGACCAAGCTCAGCCCAGGGGAGCTCGGTGTCTGGAGTTGCCGCCGCGTTCTCGACGGTGTCCAGATTGAACTGCTTTTCACTCATATCGTAAAAATTCCTTGAAATAGGGCAGACGCTTAGCGTGCTGAAACGAGCTTGTTGAGAACCGAGGTGAACACACCCAGGCCGTCAGCACCGCCGCGCAAGGCGACGTCGCCGGAACCGGATGAGTCGGGGCCGAAGCCGGGTTCTACAGCGTGCTCGGGGTGAGGCATGAGACCCACGACGTTGCCGCGCTTGTTCGCGATACCCGCAATGTCGTTGCGTGAACCGTTGGGGTTTACGCCTACGTAGCGGAAGACGACGCGTCCTTCAGCTTCAAGCTCTTCGAGGGTTTCCGCGTCCGCAACGTACTGGCCGTCCTGGTTCTTCAGGGGCACTACGATTTCCTGACCCTTTTCAAAGTCAGAAGTCCACGCGGTCTCGTTGTTATCGATGCGCAGAACCTGGTCACGGCAAATGAACTTGCGGTGATCGTTCTTAATCATCGAGCCGGGCAGCAAGTGGGTTTCGGTCAGTACCTGGAAACCGTTGCAAATACCCAAAACGGGCAGTGCCGCATCGGAGTTAGCCGCTTCGATAACCTTCTCCATAATCGGAGCTTTAGCAGCAATAGCGCCAGCACGCAGGTAGTCACCGTACGAAAAACCGCCGGGTACGACAACAGCGTCTACGTCCTGCAGATCAGTTGAATCGTGCCACAGCGGTACAGCGGTGCCACCGGCAAGGGTCACGGCACGAGCAGCGTCGCGGTCATCCAGCGTGCCGGGGAAAGTAATAACACCAACGCGCACACCTGATAGTGCGGAGTCGGTAGTCGGTTGTGAGAAGTCACCCACCAAGGGAACTTCGGTAGGAGCCAAAGACTCAGCCATGCTTAGTCCTCCAGTGCTTCAACGTTGATGACGTCCTCAATCACGGGGTTTGAGAGCAGCTCAGCGGCAGCTTCGCGAGCCTGCGCCAGCAGCTCTTCGGTAACCTCACCGTCAACAGTGAGTTCAAAACGCTTACCCTGACGAACATCGGTGAAGTTCTTCAAACCAATGCGGGGCAACTCGTTAGCAATAGCCTTACCCTGAGGGTCAAGGATTTCAGGCTTGAGCATAACGTCAACAACAATACGGGCCATAGTATGGGCACTCCTAGATGTGCGTAAAAAGGTAACAATTGACCGTTAAACATCTTAACCCGAAAAAGTGAGCTGAAGTAACCCGGGCGCGCTGAGGTGTAAATGTTCCAAGGAACTGCATCAGATAAGTTTAAATTTTGAATAAGTAAAGCGTGCGGTGCTCGTCCGCTAAGGGCCTTCGACGTTTATTATATTTAGGTGCAACAGAAACACCGCCAGAAAAGAGTCCTTCGTGGATCGCTTTCTGCTACCTTCGCAACGTTTGCTGCGCTATGTTCGCACGCAATAGCAGGTGGTGCGTGGTCATTTTCAATTCTTGCTATGCTCATTCCACTGGTGCTATCTACACCGGTCTGCATAGCCTTGAGCTCTCATAAGTTCTCGTTGCCGCGCTTAGGTGCAGTGGTTCTTACCAGCCAATTTGTTTTCCACACATTATTTGAAGCATTAGCGAAAGCGCATGGACCCGTGATGCACCACCATCACGCATTCCATCCTTCGCACTCTCATCAGATACAGGTGCATGTGCCGACGCGGGTTGCAGAATCCCACCATCTCAGCATCAGCATGTGGCTAGCACACTTTATTACAGTAGTCGTTACCGTGCCCACGATGCTCATACACGCCAAGAACCTCAAGAGCAGGCTATTTCTTATGACCGTATTCTGCAGGACGCTCGCCAAGAGCCGACCATCGACTCCCGGAATATCGAGATAGTTCCCGGTGCAGACAGGACGGCGTGGACTGTTACCGAAACTCAGCGCAGCTTTCCCACCCAGGTAGATTCTGTTGCTGTGAATCCGCAGAATGACACCATCGTCGATACCGTTCGGTTTGCAGATTATCCGCTCGCTGCAAAGCTGACTCGATGGGGTGTTGATACACATATGGGCATCATGTTTGGCGCTGTTAACCAGCTGGTCATCGTGATATTTTCTGTGGCTCTAACAATGCTGTGTATCTGGGGATACGTGATGTGGTGGCAACGTCGTCCTAAAAATAAATCTCACAGATTGGGTGCGGTTCCTCCTCACACGATGTGGAAGAACATACCCGTGTGGTTCTGGCTTCCTTTAACCCTAGTTGCTGTAGCGATTGGTCTTTTCTTACCGTT
Organism: Rothia terrae; assembly: GCF_012396615.1. Classification (GTDB taxonomy): domain Bacteria; phylum Actinomycetota; class Actinomycetes; order Actinomycetales; family Micrococcaceae; genus Rothia; species Rothia terrae. The sequence goes on from NZ_JAAXPV010000003.1 coordinate 111,375, forward strand.
GCTAGGGATTTCTTTGGTGCTCTTCTTAGCGCTAGATACAGTGTTTATCTACCGTAAGAAACAAACACAATAGATGCGCTAAGGCATCGCTTCAGGCCATAAGCACGCCACAAACCTTCATACCAGGGGTCTAAAAGGTCTCATGTGGAAGGTTTCTGGCGTACTTATGAGCCGCGGACTATACGATGGCATTATGGATTTTCTCACCGGTACCGGTCTCGCGGCATCCGCAGGGCTTAATGCGTACATCCCCCTTCTGGTTCTTGGCCTTCTTGACCGATACACCCAGTTCGTCAATCTCGGCAGCGGATTCGACTGGCTTTCCAACGGCTGGGCGATCATCATCTTAAGCGTGTTCCTAGCCCTTGAAGTCGTGGCTGACAAAATCCCCGCCGTCGATACTGTTAACGACTTTATCCAGACCATCGTGCGTCCGACCTCCGGCGGTATCGTCTTCGGCTCCACCGCAGTCTCAAACATTGCCGGTTTCAGCGTAGGCGGTAGCGACACCGTCACCGATCCCGAAGCCTACGTGCAGTCCGGTGCCTGGGTTGCCATTGTCGTGGGCATTATCATCGCCCTGCTCGTGCACCTCTTTAAAATGACGACGCGTCCGCTCATCAACGGCGCAACCGTCGGCGTGGGTGCGCCTATGGTCTCAACCGCCGAGGACGCCACATCCGTACTACTGTCCATTGCCGCTATCTTCCTGCCTATTCTCGCTGCCCTGATATTGGTAGCCATTGCCATTCCCGTCACTATGGCAGTGAGCAGAATACGCGCTCGCAAAAAGCGATCACAGGCAGCGACCACCTACTAGTAAGCCGCGTGAAAGCGCAAAAAAGAGGGGCTCAACCCGTAATAGGTTGAGCCCTTCTTGCACGTAAAAACCTTAGATGAGGTCGGTGCCGTTCAGCGCGCCACGCAGGGTGTCGCCACCGAAGCCGCTGTCTTTGAGCGCGCCCAAAGCCTCGGGTGAGAACTTCAGACCGTCCTCGCCACCGCCTGCAGGTGACAGCTTGCCTTCGTCAAGCAGTGACTTCACTGCTGACTCATCAATGCCGAGTGCAGCAGCAACCTGCTCAATGCTCAAAAGATTGTTATCTGACATGGGTCTACTCCTTCTATCGGGTATCTCGTGTTAGTAAGCCTACACGTCAAATGTGACAAACAGGTTACCTGCATCACTGAAGATGCCAATATTGCGGAAGGTTTCGCTGTACTTGCGAAGCCTCCGCCTCGCTGAAGTTTTAGTATTCCCCGCCGAAATCACGCATCATGGTGCGTGATTCACTCTTGCGGTTGACCAGCACCTCTTTCAAAGCCTCTACGGACGCGCGAGTAAAGCGGACGCCGGGCGCGGACTCATCCTGTACGAGGGCGTCCTCACCAAACCATGTCATCACGGAAAATTCGTTGACGCCCAAGTATTCGGCGGTCTCTGCGATGGTCAGTGACTCAGCCATGATTACCTCTTTCTAAACAGCTTTTTAGACAGCTTCGGTAAGCGCGAACCTGTACGTTTCGACGACCGCGAGGAGGCTATTTCTAAGTTCCACCGACCTCTCGGCGAACTCGCGTTGAATCTGTACGTATTGCGCCTTACCTTCGGTAGTTTCAACTTTAACCGGTTCATAACCCCAATCCTTCAGATCGTACGGTGCCGCCTTCATATCGAGTTCACGCACTTCCCATGCCAGCTCGAAGGCGTCCATGAGGAGTTCTGAGGAGACCAGCGGAAGAAGCTTGTACGCCCACTTGTAGACGTCCATGTTGGCGTGCAAACAGGCGGGCTGCTCAAGGTTACGCTGCTGCTCGCGGGTGGGCTGAAGCTCGTTCATGGGTGCTGCCTGCGGCATGAAGAACCTGAACGCATCGAAGTGCGAGCACCTAATTTTGTGGGACTCCACCACCTTATCGGTGCCCTCAGCACCGAGTCGAAGGCCAAGGTAGTCGTGGCGGATATTGTTCTCCACTGACTTATAGGCCATGGCCCACTCGTGCATACCAAAGCACCCGAAATAACCGGGTTTAGCGGCAGTATTGCTCAGAATCTCGCGAGTAAAGCTGACGGCAGTTCCGCGTTTTTCTAAGAAGCCTTCAATATCGACGGTTACAGCGGCGCTCTCGTGCGCCAGCTGTTGCGCACGCTCTGCCCGGACGCCGGCATCCTGCAACTCCTGCGCCGTCACAGCCCGGTAGAACTTCTGATCTGCGTACTCGGGTGCGTCTAACAAAATGATGCCAGCGCCCGGATGCCAGCGCATCATCTGACCGGGTTTGAGAGTGTAATAGGTAAAGAGAAAGTCCTCAACGGGGTGCTTTTCACCGCGGTTACGACGCTCAACGTAGGGGTTCGCGTAGCGTCCGGCGCGCGCTTGGTGCGCCTGCGCTAATTCCTGCCATTCGGCGCGTTCTAAAACTAAGGTCTGCGGTGAAAATTGCATGGTTTCAAGTTTACCTGCGCAAGATGTGACAGTGCCCGCGAGTTCTTGTCAATCGTGACAAGATAGACATATGTCTGGTTCATCGCGTATTCGCAGTGTTCTGTCGCCCGATATGCCCCGGATTATCTGTCGCTGGCTCTGCCCGTCCTGCCCGTGTGCGGATGCTGGCCGATCTCACTTTCACGCGCGATGGACAGCAGGTGAGTGAGCAGGCGATTTTTGATGCCATCGAGCAGGTTATCGCTAACGCCCAAAAATTCTTGGTGCTCGATATGTTCCTGTTTAACCCGGACCACTCACAGGAGCGCGACTACCCGAACCTGTCAGCGCGCATTACGCGGCTTCTGATCCAGCGCAAAGAAGCTGCGCCACAGCTGCCCATTGTGCTGATTACAGACCCCATGAACACCTTTTACGGCGCTTATTCTCGTGACTATTTTGAGCGGATGTGGGCTGCCGGCATCGAGGCCGTTGAAACTAACCTGGATGCGCTACCGGATTCTAACCCCGCTTACTCTGCGCTGTATCGCAGTGTATTGTCAAAGCTACCGGTTGGTGCTTCTGTACTGCCGAACGCGCTACATCCACAAGGTCCTAAGGTGAGTGCGCACGCCTATACTCAGCTGCTAAATTTCAAGGCTAACCATCGCAAGGTGGCGCTCAATGAGCGCGAAGCCGTGGTGTCGTCGGCTAACCCGCACGACGCGTCCGCGCCCAACGCTAACTTTGGTTTTCATGTTGATGGTGCTGTGGTCGCTGACCTGCTGGCAAGTGAACGCGCCGTGTACGCGTTTTCTGCACCGGAGGGCACTTTCTTTGACAATCTCAGCATGGAGGTTGATGCTGGCGATGAGGACGGCGCGGATGCTGCCTCGCTCCTGACCGAAGGCGCAATCCGTACACGCGTGGTAGAACTCATTAATTCCGCGTGCCCCGGTGAACTACTGACCATTGGGATGTTCTACTTCTCAGAACGCAGCATCATCAACGCCCTCAAAGATGTTGCGCGCAGGGGAGCGCGAGTGCAGGTCATCCTTGCTAAGAACAAGGACGCTTTCGGGCGCAACAAAACCGGTTTGCCCAACCTGCCGGTCTCAGCCGAACTTGCGGACGCCGGTATTCAGGTGCGCTGGGCGGCAACTACTGGCGAGCAATACCACCCTAAGTTCATTGCACTTTTGACGCCGGACTCCATCGAAATTATTGTTGGATCGGGCAACTTCACGCGCCAAAACGTGTCAGGTTTCAACCTTGAAACGTCGCTGTACGTGCGCTCCACTCGACCAAAATTTATTATGGAGTTCACCGACTACTGGACCGGGCAATGGGAAAACCGCGGAGCCACGTTCACGCAGAGCCTCGACGAGTACAAGAAACCAGCCGCCTGGCAGCATCTTGTTTACCGCGTGCAGGAGGCAACGGGGCTCAGCACCTTCTAGGCTCTGGCTTCACCCGAAAGCTTACAAGGACGCCCGCCCTCCTTTCCTGCCTACGGCAGTAGGGGAGAGCGGGCGTCCTTTTGAGATAAAACCTTCAGCGACTGCTTATCCATCAATAGGTTTTGAGCGGGCGTTGCAGCCAACTGGCTTCTTCGAGCCGTTGTTCATCAACATCCTTTAAACGCCAGCCCCGCGCCAGTTGATGAACAACGTCCTCAGAAGCCTTAGACGCCTGGAACCTAGCGTCCGGTACCGCCGTATACGGTAGCCTCCCCGTCAGCATCCAGGTCGAAGGCAGTATGAACAGCCTGAACAGCCTCGTCGAGCTTTTCGATGTCGGTGATAACAGAGATGCGGATTTCGGAGGTTGAAATCATCTCGATGTTCACACCAGCTTCGCGCAGTGCATCAAAGAACTTGAACGAAATGCCAGGGTTAGCCTTCATGCCGGCGCCTACCAGCGAAAGCTTACCAATGGAGTCGTTGTACTGAACCTCAGCGAACCCCAGCTCAGCCTTATGGTTGGTCAGAACCTCAACAGCTTTACCGCCCTGAGCCTGATCCAAGGTGAAGGTAATGTCGGTGACGTTCGGACGGTCAGTAGGAACGTTCTGCACAATCATGTCGAGGTTCACGTCAGCCTCATTCAGCAGACCAAACACCTCAGCGGCAGAACCGGGAACATCGGGCACACCCACCACGGTTACCTTTGCCTGGCTACGGTCATGTGCAACACCAGAAATCAGAGGCTGCTCCAAGGGGATCTCCTTCAGGTTCTCAAACTTAAAATCTTCGGGGTTATCAGGAAGAACGATAGTGCCATCAAGCTGCGAGAACGACGAACGCACATGCAACTTCAGACCGAAACGACGCGCGTACTCAACACTGCGCAAGTGCAGAATCTTCGCGCCGTTAGCAGCAAGCTCAAGCATTTCTTCACTGGTAACAGTATCTAGCTTACGCGCAGAGGGTACGATGCGGGGGTCGGCAGTGAACACGCCGTCAACATCCGAGTAAATTTCACAGACGTCAGCGTCCATTGCCGCAGCCAAGGCGACAGCGGTGGTGTCGGAGCCACCGCGTCCGAGGGTGGTAATGTCGCCGGTTTGGCGGTTCATGCCCTGGAAACCCGCAACAATCGCGATGTGGCCTTCATCCACGGACTTCTGAATACGATCAGGATTAACCTCAACCAGACGAGCAGAACCGTGCACACCGTCAGTAATCATTCCAGCCTGCGAGCCTGTAAAAGACTGCGCCTTAGCCCCAAGAGAATTGACCGTCATTGCAAGCACAGCCATCGAAATGCGCTCACCAGCAGTCAGAAGCATGTCCAACTCGCGTGAAGGACCGGGCACAGCGTTCGTGGCTTCCTCAGCAAGATCAAGTAGCTCGTCAGTGGTGTCACCCATCGCTGAGACAACAACCACGACATCATTACCCGCCTTCTGGGTGTCCACAATGCGGCGAGCAACGCGCTTGATGCCGTCAGCATCAGCAACAGAGGACCCACCGAACTTTTGGACAATTAGGCTCATCGTTATCTCCAGTAAAACGTTTCTACATGCCGGTGCGGTTTGCCGGCTCACTTACATCCTATGGTTTTGAGGTCAGCAAACCACATTGTGTAGTGATTACTACTTTATGACGCGCTGTGACATACCCGCAGGTGAGATAGCGCATGTATTACATGGTGGACGCGAGTAGGTGGCAGTTCACGGCGGTATCCGCAGGGTGGGCGTTGAGTAAACCGTCGAAATGTAGGTGAAGTAGCGTGTTCTCGGAGGGGGCGGTAGCACTCGCTATGTCGGTGTGCGTCCGCTACACTGGTGAGCAGGCGCACAGCCGGTGCCCAGCGTCCTCGCCTACCCAGCGCGGTGAGGTACACGCGAAGGAGAGAGAATCTTCCGGCTGTCTTTACACCTTTTTCGACGCGCGTGAACCGTGCCTAAAACGCATAGCTGGGATGCGCCAAGGTAGGTTATTCGTGACTTCTCAGAAAAACTTTAAGACCCTCGTTCGCCAACGAATGGCTGAAACCGGGCAGAACTTTACCGCCGCTAGGGCACAGCTTCTTGAAGAATATGCGCAGCAAGTATTGGCTGCTGAAAATGAGCATCGCACCGTGGTTACACGCTTTTTCAAGGATGGGGCGCTCACCGCTTTCCCGTCTAAGCGCAAGGCGCGGGCGCACGTGTTGCTGTATCTGGTGAATCTCTTTGATGTCGGGGTTACGTATACAGAGAAGGACATCAACGAGAAGTTGCGCGCGCTGTGGCCAGATTTCGCGTATTTACGTCGCGAACTGATCGATTACGGGTACCTGCAACGAGACAATGCGGGCTCTTACTGGCTCACGAGCGTTGCGCCTAACCGGTGGGAGACCGTCCTTCACAGTGAGGCACCGGAGTGGGAAGCGCTGTGGCTACCTGCCTATTTGAATGGGCAGGTACAGAAGTTCAATCTCGATAACTAGGTGGGCGATGATGCTGACTCGTCAATTTTCAGCTCGCACCGCCCTGAACCTTCTGCTGTTAGGCATTTTTGTCTCTGCTCTTGGCACCGGTTTGTCTTCCATCGGTTTTTCTTTGCTTGCCGCTCAGGCGGGGCAGTCTTACCTGATGGCCGCTGTACTCGCTGCTCATCTTGTCCCCGGTGTGGTACTGGGACTGCTGGGAGGTCATCTGGCCGATAAACATTTGAAATGGTGGTGGTGGCCCGCGTCCCTGGTTATTAATGCGTGCATCATGGCGACTGTTGCGCTCACCCTCCACTGGGGCATCATTATAGCGGGGTGCGCACTGATGAGCTCGTGCACTGCGCTGGTGGGGCCGGTAGCGCAGAAACTGGTAGCCCACTACTCCTTGGACGCCGCAAAAACCGGTGCGCACCTGGCAACAGTTCAGGGGCTCGCGGGCGTTGTGGGCGTCGCCCTTGGCGGAGTGGGATTCGGCGCCGGCATCATCCAGTGGATGTTAGCCGCGGACGCGCTTGCCATGCTTCTTTTTGCGGGGCTTGGCGCCCTGGTGGCTACCCCCGGCGTCATTGTTTTAGATGACGCCAGTGACAAGACTTCCTGGACCACCGGAGTACGTCTTCTGTATTCTCCCGGCGTGTTTGGGCTACTGGGGTTCGCCCTCATTATCACTACAGTCACGAGTACCTCGCTTGATGATGTTTCCGGCGTCTTCGCGCTTACTTATTTTCTGGGGCTAACACCTCAAGAGTTTGGTGTCACGTCTGCTGCTTGGGGTGCGGGAGTCATCTGTGGTGGCTGGATGGGTAGGTTCATCGGCGATCACCCCGTTGCACAACACCCGCTGACAGCTTTGCCTATTGGTATTGCTCTCGGGAGCGTCGGGTTATTTCAGCCTTCGTTTGCTGTGATCATCCTGCTTTTTTGGGCGGGCGGAGCAGGAAACGGCATGTTCAACGCTGTCATTAACCGCGTCATTATTGGATCGGTCTCCCAAGAGTTTCAAGGACGCGCGTGGGCTGGTTTTCGCTGGGTGGTGTACGTATGTCTGCTGGCCGGCTACGCCATAGCCGCCTTTGCGGGGCAGGAGCTTGCCCTTCAGCTGATGGCGGTAGCGGGCATATCAGTGACGGTGTGCTCGTGTCTGAATTTGATAGTGCAAAGAAGAGTACGGAGGAAAAAATATAAAATTTGAACTCATGCGGTTTCGAGTACTCGCGGGGAAAGAAGCACGAGTGCAGGAGTGGATGGAGTTTCTCAATGCGAACATGCCAGCAGTAGAAGAGACCCTCGAACCTGAACAGATGTACGTGGAGTCCATCTTCGCTGAGCAGATAGACGGCGTCTATTACTTGTATTGGTACAGCGTGCAGGGCGATAACCCGCAGTCGGTTCATGACTCTGAGCATTGGCTCGACCGTAAGCATCTTGAATTTTGGCTGGAATGTATCGATCCCAACTACCCCGGGGTGAAACTGACGCCGAAGGTCTTGATGCTACTGCCACATGTGCGGGAATCTATGACGCCTCTACTGTAAGGTGCAGAAGTTCAGCCTCTAAACCGCGTCCTTCTTTTGGACGCTAGATAAACTTTCGGGCGTGGACTTCAACAGTCCACGCCCGAAAAGGATAGTCCGCGCTTGCGGTTTAGCGGCCGAATAGGCCCTTGCTGAAAGGCAAGAAACGAGTAATCTTGCGCCCTAGCAGTTTCTGGACGATCTTACGCGCGGTCTTATTCTTGAACAGGAAGAGAGCCACCTTCAACGGCACGGATGCGGGAAGGTACTTCAAAACCAGCATGATAAGTTTCTTTTTCTGGAGGATGCTCATAGTTTCTCCTTTGAGTAGACTGCCAATAAGTATACTGCCCAATTCTGAAAGTGTGTGAAAACTTCGGGGATGCATCCTGTCAGCTGTGGCGAGGTCCCAGGTTTTGTTCGAGTTCCCACTTAATGACAGGGAACTCGGGCAAAAAGTGGGAACTCGAGCGACTCATCGGATCCTATTCCCAGGGGTTCACGTACGTCTTCCCCGGAATAGGCGGAACATCCGGCTTTGCAGTGCGCAGCGGCGTCTTTCGCAATTCGGCCAACTGTCGCTCGTATTCCGCACGACGCGCGTCCTGACTCTCGCTAGCATCCTGCGACGTCGCTTCTTCCTCATCGAAAGCCGCAGCGGCACGTTCCTCTGCCGTCATTGAACCGGGGACGCGACGTGGAGCCTCCTGCCCAGCGGCGTCATTACTCTCTTGCGAAGCACCAAACTGGTCACTGGCTACCGGTAACGCCTGAATTTCCTGTTCTAACAAAGCCTCATTCAGACTGCCCTGCTCGCCTGCGCCTTGCCCACCGGCGTCCTGCTCAACCGCGCGATCAGAAGCTGACCCCTCGTCGTCGGTGCTACCTGTGTCTTCAGAATCATCAATGTCATCGAACATTGACCCGTTCCAGCGCTGACGCGGTGCAGACGGCTCAGCCGCCTTCTGTGCCTCAACCTCTGCGGTTTCTTCTTCAACAGCCTGCTCAAATTCCTCGGCAGCGTTCGCCTGCGTAAACCGCGTACCCTCCGAAATAATGCGACGGCCTTCGAGCGCGCGCCCCAGCGTAATCTCATCGGCATACTCAAGATCGCCACCCACCGGCAGGCCGGACGCCAAACGCGAGACGCGAATACCCAGGGGAGTGAGCATACGCGACAGATAGGTGGCAGTAGCCTCGCCCTCAAGGTTGGGATCCATTGCCAAAATAATTTCCTGGATGCGTTCATCCGACAGACGCGCCACCAGCTCACGAATACGTAGCTGCTCCGGTCCCATACCCGCCAGCGGGTTAATCGCACCGCCCAGCACATGGTAGCGACCTGTGAAGGAACGCGTGCGTTCCACCGCCACGACATCCTTAGACTCCTCGACCACACACAGCGCAGAAGGGTCGCGACGCTCATCCCTACAAATCACGCAGAGCTTAGTTTCAGAGACGTTACCGCACACCTCACAAAAACTCACGGTCTGCTTGACCTGCGTAATCGCACTTGAGAGTTTCTGCATCTCGGAGGCATCCGCATTCAAAATATAGAACGCGATACGCTGCGCAGACTTGGGCCCAACACCGGGAAGTCTGCCCAACTCATCAATCAAATTTTGGACGGCACCTTCGTACACATACACTCCTGACAATCGTTCAATGCTGTGTTAAGTAAAACCCCGTGGCGGCGAGGAAAATTCCGGACGCTTGGACAGCCCTCGGTGTGCCCGAGATAGAACCTGGGTGATTCGCTAGCAGTCCCCCTCACGCACTCGCGCGGGGCGCTCGCACGTGATTCACGCCAGCCCCGATGCCAGCTAGCGACTCACCCAGCTTCTACCTCTTGAGCCTTAGAAGTTGCTGGTTTCTTCAATCACTTTGCCGCCGAGAATTTGCTCGATTGCTTTTTGGCCCATGAGCACGGTTTCTTCGAGAGCGATGTCTTCATCTGACGGCACAAACTCTGTGGGTTCCTCAACCTCCGGTGCGGCTATGCTGTTCTGTTGCTTAGCGCGGCGTCCTGCCTCAAACTGCGCGGCGTGGCGCTCGCGGAAAGACAATTTCTTGCCGGGAACGCTAGGCTGCGCTGGTGCGGATGCGGGTGCCTCCGAAGCCGCCGGAGCAACTTGCGGCTGTGCCGGCGCACCTTGGAAGCCTTGCGTGCCGTTAGACAGGGGCGGGCGTCCGCCAGCAAGCGGCGCGCCAGCTAACGGCGCACCCGGTTGAGGCGTTACAGCCGGTGCAGGTTGTGCCTGCTGGAACCCTTGAGACTGGGCGAGCTGTGAGGACTGTACCTGCTCACGCTGAGGCTGTTCATGCTGAGACTGTGCTGACTGTTGCGCTGTCTGAGCAGAGTCGCTCACATAGCCAACCCCCGCAATGTACTCAGGCTCATCCTGCGGGCCCTCGTCAAAGTATCCGCCTTCATAATCGCCGTATTCTTCAGCGATTGGACGCGCGGGAGCCTGCGGCTCAGCTACTTTTGGGTTCTGCCCTGCCTGGGGTTCTGAAGAATCCGGCGCATCAGAGTTACGGCTATCATCCACAGAATCGGGAAGGTCCGTTGCGGTAGTACCGTCTGCAACAGGTTCACCCTCGGGCTCAACCGGTTGTGCGGCTGCCGGATGCGAGTCAGCCTCAGTGTCTTCTGCATCGTCATCGGCGGTTGCTTCGTCAGCAGCATCCGGGAAGTACTGAGTATCTTCGGTAGCGTTTTCTACCTGCTCACGCTGTGCCTGAGCGGTTGAATGGTCGACGGGCTCTGAGGCTTCTTGCTCGTGAGCGTCCTCAGCATCAAAACCGTTGGCTGCGCCCTGAGAGAGCTGGTCTTCGGGGTCGTTGCTCTGCTCCGGTGCAGGCTGAGCTGATTCCTGGATCGGTTGGCTATTCTCGGACTCTTCTGATGCTGACTGGCCGCGCGAAGTATCTGATGCTGGGGCTGGCTCACCACTTTGCGGAATGGACGCAACATCCCAGCTCGTGACGGGATTGTTCCAATCGTCCTGGCTCCATTGGGGCTCGGATTGAGTGCGCGGTTGGCCGTGCGCAGCCCATGCGGCTTCACCACTACGCGGACCTTCAGCGATTTCGAGATTCTGAGGACGCTCGTTGTGCTCATTTTGCTGCGGTGAGGATGCTTGCTGCTGTTGAGCCGGGTTCTGCGCAGGCTGGTTTTGGGGCTGCTGAGTCTGTGGATGCTGCTGTGGACGCTGGTTCTGCAGAGGAGCGCCGGGCTGCGGCTGAGACGGCGTGGACTGGCCATTAGCCTGAGCGGGCTGAGTCTGCGAAGCATCACCCTTATCTACCTCGGCACGCACTCGAACCTGCAAGCCTAATACGGCGTTGAGAGCGCTCTCAAGGTCGCCAATATGGTCTTTGACCTGGCGCAATACGGGCATGGTGGCGCGAATATAGAGCTGACCGTTTTCAAATTTAGAGGGGGTGCAGCGCGCCAAGAACTGTTGCGCAACTGGACTTTGCACGCGCGCAATGACGTCATGCCATGCGGTAAGAACCATCTGCACCACGTTCTCGCCCTGAGGGGCTGACTGCTGTGTGGGGTGAGCGGGCTGAGTTGGCTGCTGTTTCTGAGCCTGCTGCGCAGGGGTGGGGTTCGGGTTCTGAGCTTGGTTTTGCGTGGCCTGGTTCGGCGCTGAGTTCTGAGCACTCTGATTTTGCGCAGAAACCTGTTGTTGGGCAGTGGCGTGGGAGCTACCTTGCCCCTGCTGTCCTTGTCGCTGAGAGTTCCACTGCGCCAGGGGAGCGTTGCCCTGCGATGCTAAGGGTGCAGCATTCTGCGCCTGTGTTGGTTCCTGTGTCGGTGCTTGCTGTGACGCAGATGCTTGTGGTTGAGCAGTCTGGCCGCTCACCGCCTGCTGTCCACCTTGGTTACCCTGAACCGAGGCAGTCTGCTTACCCTGCGCCTGACGTGACGCGTTCAGCGCGGCTTGTACAGCGGCGCGTCCTGCCCCTTGGACGGGTGCGGGTTGCTCGCTGAGACCTTGTGTCTGACCAGCAGAAGCACCCGCTGAAGGCACTGCAATAGTAACGTCTCCACCGGAGATGCGTCGTTCAATGCGGTCCAAACGCGCACCAAAACCACCGGCACTTTGATCGGAAGTGGGCAGCATGATGCGCGCACACAAAAGTTCCAAGTGAAGCTGGGGGTTGGTGGCGCCACTCATCTCGTTCAGCGCCGTGTTTGTAATATCCGCCGCGCGAGAGAGCTCGCCCGCACCCAGCTTGTCTGCCTGGGCGCGCAGGCGCACAATGTGATCAGCCGATGCGCCATGCAAAATCTGCTCGGCAGCATCCGGCACAGCCTTGATAATAATCAGATCGCGCAGACGTTCAAGGAGGTCCTCGATAAAGCGGCGAGGATCCTGACCGGTCTGAATCACGCGGTCAACAGAGCCAAAGAGAGTAGCTGCATTGTTGGATGCGAAAGCCTCAATGACCTCGTCCAGCAACTCGCCGTGAGTAAAGCCAAGCAGCGCAACGGAAAGATCGTAAGTGACGCCGTCGGCATCTGATGCGCCGGCAATCAGCTGATCCAAGATTGAGAGCGAATCACGCACTGAGCCACCACCGGCACGCACTACCAGCTGCAGAACGCCGGGAGCGATCTTAACACCCTCTTCATCGGCAAGTTTCTGCAGGTAAGCAGTAAGAGTTTCAGGCGGAACAAGTCGGAAAGGATAGTGGTGGGTACGCGAACGAATAGTGCCCAGCACCTTGTTGGGCTCGGTCGTCGCAAAGATGAACTTGATGTGTTCCGGCGGCTCCTCAACGATTTTGAGCAGGGCGTTAAACCCCTCACGGGTGACCATGTGGGCCTCATCGATGATGAAGATTTTGTAGCGGTCACGCACAGGCGCGAAGGACGCACGCTCACGCAGATCGCGCGCATGGTCAACACCGCCGTGGGACGCCGCGTCCATCTCAATCACGTCGAGTGAACCGCCACCGTCGCGGGAGAGCTCACGGCAAGAATCGCACACACCACACGGGGTAGGCGTAGGGCCTTCAGCGCAGTTGAGGCAACGCGCCAAAATACGAGCCGACGTTGTCTTACCGCAACCGCGCGGACCAGAAAAGAGGTAGGCGTGGTTGACGCGGTTCTTCTCAAGCGCAGTCATAAGGGGCTCAGTCACGTGCTCTTGACCGATAACATCGGCAAAAGTTTCGGGACGATACCGGCGGTACAAAGCAGTGCTCACAGCTAAACCCTCATTTTTCGTTCAATTCAACAGGTGCGATGCGCGAGCTTTCGGCGCTCGCGTCAACGACTCTTACCAAGTTTAGCGAGGGGGACTGACAATTTAAGGGTGGTTCACGCCGAGCATGCTAAGACATTTACCTCATTAACGAACGGCCGCGTTGCAGACCGCTGGTGGCAAGCACTGTGCGATGGGCGGGGTGCCGGGGGGCGTCGGATGGGCATATAAAGCAGGACGCGCGTCGGCGGGATGTGCGTCTGCCGGGTGATCGCGTCGAGACTACCTGGGTGAAAAGTGACCACGTAAACGTCAAAATACTCCGAAAAGTAGGGTGATTGTGACGTTTTTATGGTCACCTTGACGGTTTTGTGGTCACACCCGCGGCAGAAACGGGCAGGCAGGAGGCGAGGGCTATCACCCGGATGCGGACGCGGGCGTTAAACAAAAAAGACCCCTCACGCACCCGTCAGAGCCCAGATACCCTTGCTACCTTCCGGTCCTGGGGGAGTTCTCCAAGATAACGCCACGTGAGAGGCAAGTAAAAGTCTACAGTAAAGATATAGCTGAGGCAATCTGCGACAGGACGCCCTAGTCAGCAACACCCTTCTTGCCAATCCATCTGCTCCCTAAATCAAGGATGCGAGCTTACACGCCTGCCTATAGTAAGACCTTGCACTCGCCTCACCTTCTGTCTTTAGTCGTTATCGGCGTTCTCACTGAGCTACCTCTAATTGCGAACCGTACACCTTATAAGGTAAGCTCGTATCTGTTCGCTTTCGTGACTGCGTATTTTGTGCAGAAGCAACGCTTGGAGGATTCGCCTAGCGGCCTATGGCGCACGCCTGGAACGCGTGTTGGGTTCACGCCCTCAGGGGTTCAAATCCCCTATCCTCCGCTATGAGAAAAGCCCCGGCTCATGTGAGCCGGGGCTTTTTAGTGTCTGTGCGCCGCCCCCTAGTTGGCGGGTATGGGGGGGATAGGCTGAACCCATGTCTACTATTGCAATTGCTGGAGCTTCCGGTTTTCTTGGAAAGCTCATTGTTGAAGAATCAAAGAAGCGCGGCCACGAGCTCGTTGAGATTTCCCGTTCAAAGGGTGTCAATCTAAGCACTGGCGAAGGCTTGGCTGATGCGCTCAAGAAAGCGGACGCTGTAATCGATGCTTCGCAGGTGGCGACTCCTGACGCTGCTGACCCCGTCCAGCCGATTGTTGATGCTGCTCAGACTCTGACTCGAGTGGCGAACGATCAGGGTGTTGAGCGCGTCGTGATGCTTTCTATCAACGGTGTTGAGAAAGAGAACTTGCAGGAGTTCCCTTTCTACAAGGCGCGTTTTGAGCAAGAAGGTGTAATCACAAAAAATGCCAAGTTGCCCGTCGTGGTGCGTAGTGCTCAGTGGTTTGAATTTGTGCTGAATCCCGCGGGCACCGAAGAAGCCGATCATGAAGTTCGCGTGCAGAACTGGGACATTCAGCCGGTAGCTACCCGTAGCGTCGCCCGTTTCTTGGTAGAAGCCGCAGAGGGTGAGCACGGTGAAGGTGTGGTGACCGTCGCCGGTGCTGAGCGCATCACCCTGCCACAGCTGACTGAAAAGGTTCTCGCAGCTAGGGATGATTCTCGCAAGGTGGTGACTGTCGACCCTGCGCTTGAAGGTTTGGGTGACGGTTCGCTTCATGCTCCTGCGGATGCGGTTATTCTTGAGCCGAACATCGAGCAGTGGGTGCGCGAGCAGGCATAAGGCGGTACTGGCCTCTGCCAAACCACCTCACCTTACCCCACCGCTCCTGTTCTCGGCGTTTAAGGCGTTTAAAGAGTCAGGACACGAAAACCTCCCACTGACGTGGTGTGAAACACCGAGAGGTTGTTTGTCACCACTAAACAGCCCACAAAATACCCGCACTTTGTTGCTTGTCCTGGCGTAAGGCATCTGCATAAAGTAAAGGTGACTGTCTATATGCCTTGTGACGGGTAAGTCCCCAACTTGCCGGTAGTCACAAGACATACATACTGGCTGTAACCACCTGAAATCCCCGTTTGAGGTTGCTACAGCAGGCATGAGAACCACAACTTATTGCGATGCAGCACCATTGCACCCGTGGATTCTTGGCGCAGTCCTATCTTTATCGACAATCCCAGGAAAATCCCAGACATATGGCTAATATCAGCTTTAACTCCCCGTACCTCAACGGTGTTGAACTGACCAGCAGAGAAGGCTGGTTTTTCGCACGCAAACTGTGTGCAGCACCTACCGCAGCACGCGCATCCGCTATTGAATCAATGGGCGTGGACGCGTGGATCGAGAAACAGCTAAACCCTGATTCTCTGACCGAAAGCGCCCAGTACAACAGCGAGCGCAAGGCAATTTTCCCTTCGTGCTTTATCAAGGCACCGGCGGGTAAGACTCTCGATAAGAATTTCTACGACACCTATCACGGTGGTAATCGTCACAAAAACTATGATGTGGCGACTTACGTTCTAGAGGCAGCTTTCCACCGTAGTTGGGCATCTGAGAAGCAGTTACAGGCTAAGATAGCTCAGTTTTGGGCTGATACTGTGGCTGCAAGCATTGAGAAGTCACCGGATGGTTTTCACGACTACGTGAACGTGCTTTTTGATGGCGCCCTCGGTAAGTACAGTGACCTGCTGTGGGAGCTGATCAATACTCGTACGATGAATCTGTTTCTCGATAACATCACGAATACTCAGTTCGCGCTGAATGAGAATATGGGCCGCGAGATTATGGAGCTACACACGTGGGGTACTGATAAGGGTTACTCGCAGGATGATGTGGTTGCAGTGGCTAAGCTCATGACCGGTTTTAAGGGTAATTATGATGGTGTATTGAGCGAGGCTCGTCCTGACCTTCATTTCTTTGGTCCGATTACTGTCTGCGGTCGTACCCTTGAGAACGGTGGTTCTACCGCTGAAGATATGTATGCAACTTTGCGTGAGTTAATTGATTATCTGACGCACGATCGCGGTACCGCCATGCGCATTTCGCGTCGTCTGATTCAGTATTTTGTGGGGGAGCACCAAGATTGGCAGGGGCTTCAGCAGAAAATGGCTGACGCTTATCTTGAGGCTGATACGGATATTCGTCCCGTTCTGCGAATTTTGTTTAAATCTGCTGAATTCCGTGCTTCGGGTGGTCAGACTATCCAGCGTCCGGCAAGTGTCTTGGCTTCGCTATTTGCTTCAGGAAAATTGAAACTCAAGAACACTAATAATCTTTCTGATATGAGCGTTATCTATACACCCTTGTACAGAGTGTTTATGATGCTTAGCTATTACTCGGCCGGTATGCCCTACACCGCACCGGCAACTGACGGTTACCCGCTGAGCCCGCGCGCGTGGATTAATTCCACCAATGTCAATAGCATCTCTAAGTTCTCGCGGTTTACCAACTACATTTCAACGTGGGACGGCAACGCGAAAGATAGTTTTGCTCGCTGGGCTGAGCCTATTGATTGGGCGGACGCGCTGGGTATCACGGTGGGTAAAACCAGCGTGAACGATGCGGCGCGCAAGGTTTTTGTAACCCTCACCGGTTATTCCATTGAGAACGAGCCCAACATTGTGGGGGCTTTGGCAACGTTCGCTAAGAACACGACCCCGGAGGCTGTCTCTGGTGATGCTCGTGTTGCAGATAGCGAACGCATCAGCAGTGACGATGAAGTAAAGCGTCTTGTTGAGGCTACTTTGACCGCTCCCCACTTCTTGCTTGTCTAAGGATTTACCGTGAAACATTTCAAAACACTTTTTCTAAAAGAAGACTCTTTGCATCAGGTGCATCATCACTCGGGTGATGACTCCCGTAATTTTCTGGTGGATACTCGCACCGGTGAGAACATCCGCTCTTTTGATCAGGCAAATAGCATTGCTTGTGAGCGCCTGAGTGAGAATGCTGGCGGTTTTGGCCGTCGTAGCCTGCTCAAGGGCGGCGCGCTGGGTGTGCTGTCGTTGAGTTCTATGATGTTGCATGAGTCGATTTACCCGCGCTATGCCTATGCGGCAGAACCTGTGGGTGATGGCACCGTGCTCGTTGTGGTCTACCTGCGCGGCGGCGCTGACGGGCTCTCACTCGTCACCCCATACAACGATGACCATTACAATGCCAACCGTAAGACCACGCGCAAGTCGCTGTCTATGAACGGTGCCTACAAGCTGGATGGCACCTTCATGCTGGCACCTGAGCTGTCCGGCCTGAAGAAGGCGTGGATTGCCGGCGACCTGTCGATTGCGCACTCGGTGGGTATCGACAACAACACGCGCTCGCACTTTAGCAACTACATCATTTCTGACCGCTCAGCACCGGTGCAGTACAAGACCGGCTGGCTGGCGCGTCTGCTGGATGCCACCTATAACAATGAGTCGCAGTTCCGCGCGTTTTCCCATGCCGGACGCGTCTCTGGCGCCTTCTACGGCCACGACCAAGAAATCCTGTCCATCAACGCGTTCAGCGATTTCAAGGTATCGACCTCCTTCAAAGACACTGAAACCATTTCTGCGGTGGCTTCACGCATCAGCCGAAATGTCGGTGGCGATTTGGGTGTCAGCGTCAAGACCACCCTCGGTGCTATGAACCAGGTTCAGGAGATCTCAAACGCCGGTTACAAGCCTGAAAACGGTGCCGATTACCCCGACACCGCGCTGGGCGCCGGTATGAAGGATATCGCTCAGATTATTAAGGCAAACAAGGGTGTGCAGGTAGTGACCGTTGACCAGGGTGACTGGGATACCCACCGTGGACAGGCAGATCGCCTGAATACCTTGGCAAAGGACTTGGGCGATTCCCTCGGCGCTTTCTACCAAGATATGGGTGCACTTCGTATGCAGAACGTCGTGGTCATGACTGTCTCTGAATTCGGCCGCACCACGGTAGAAAACCAGTCGCTAGGCACCGACCACGGCGCGGGCAACTTCTCATTCGTGCTCTCCGGCAAAGCAACCGGACGCATCGCCGGCGGCTCGTGGGGCGGACTCAAGAACGATGACGATAAAGACAACGCCATCCGCACCGACTACCGCTCAGTTGCTGCTGAAGTGATGTCGAAGGGCCTTGGCGTGGATTCCGCCCGCATCGCCCAGATCTTCCCCGAATTTACGCCCAAGCCGGTTGGTCTACTCGCATAAAGAAAAGACTTTCTTAACCAGCTTATAAAGTGCTCCCGATCTGATGCACCAGACCGGGAGCACTTTATTTAACAACGATTTTTAGAACAGCTGGTATGAGACCGATGGACGCACGTCTGCCAGCAGTCCCTCTCGCTTCACTCGCGCGGGGTGCTCGGAAGCGACTCACGTCGGCGACCCGTACTTACAAGGTGAAGAACGCGCGTCCATCGGTCTCTGCGCATCAGCATCGCGTCCGCTAACGCCGCAGGTTAGGATGCTCGCACTGCGCCCTCGTCCGGGGTGGCTGAGAGCTTTGACCAGTTGTACCAGCCGTAGATGGAGTTGAAGATGAAAGCGATGTACATGACCACCATGTCCATAGATCCCGCGGTGTCGCTGGTGAGCCAGAGGACGATTTGGGCGAGGTTGAGAACAATCCACAGTGCCCACTGTTCGCGGTAGCGGTAAACCATGAGAATCTGCGCGATAACGGCGATGGTGGTGGTAAATGAGTCAATGTAAGGCTGGTTAGAGCCGATGCTTGCAAGGAGCATGCCGTAGAGCCAGGTGCCCAGTGCCAGAATGACTGCTACCGCTGCCCAGCCGGTGAAAGCGATGCGCCTGGTTTTGACGTCCTTCGCATCGCCCTCGTTTGCCTGACGCGTCAGGTTTTTGCGCCAGGTGTACAGTCCCCAGAACTGGGTGAGCACGTAGAACACTGCGATCATGACCTCGCCGTAGAAGACCGCCTGCAGCGAAAGGTAGAGGTAGAGAACGTTTTGAATGACGCCGAAGAAGTAGTTTGAAATGCGTCCTTTGCCGACCAGCGCTACACAGATGACGCCACTGATTGCAACGATGGAACCAATGATTCCCTGGGGGTATACCACCGCAAAAATGACTTGGAGCAAGATGATGGCGGGGTAAAAGATTTTTTCAAAGGGCGTGTAGCCGACGAAGAGGTCTTCGTAGACTTTTCGACTGAAGCTTTTGTGGTGGATTGCAGGTGCTGTCATTCTTTTACTTTCGAAGAAATAGTGGAAAGACGGTGGGCGATGAGGACGCTAGTTGGCTAGCACCGCGTTGATGGCGGCTTTGGCTTGTTCGTAGCGGGCTGCGTATCCGTTGCCGGTGAGCGAGACGAGTTTATTTTCTAGGCCTGCGGCTTTTACTTCTTCCAGCATCAGGTCTGAGATTTCGGTGAGGTAGGCGTCTGTGTTGTTGGTTTGCGACCTGAAACCGTCGTCGGTGTAGCTTGCCTGGCTGACGGGTGGGATGAACAGAATAAGATCCCAGCGTGCTTTGGCGATGAGCGAGTCTGCCATGGGTTTGAGGGCTGTTGTCCAGTCGTCCATGGTCAGCGCACTGGCGGGGTCTGCTACCGATAGCGCCGCGTAGCATTTGGTGACCATCGCGTCGGTATCCATCAGCGCTAGCCCGCGGTTACCGGGATTATCAATGACCTCGCGGTTGAGCTGGTATTGGCCGGTGAAAACATTCTGGTAGTCCAGCAGGTCGTAGTCTTCATCGCGAATGTTCGCCTCGACCTGGTAAACCCGCGCGTACTCGTAGGAGTACGGTGCGATGTAGAGCTTGGCGAGGTCTTCGATCAGGGTGGTTTTACCGCCGGACGCTGCGCCCATGACTAGCACGTTCTTGGTGAAGAAACGTCTGAACGGGGGAGCGATGAAATCCCAGTAGTGTAGAGGATTCTCAAGGATGCGTTCGCTAGTGAGTGCGTCGTCGCTGCAGTCTTCACTGCACTCTGTGCCGGTGCGAGCTGAAAACGTAGAAGCATGCACGAGTTTTCCACCGGCGTCCTGAGCTAGGTGCTGGACGCGGGCGTCGTTCTCGGCGTCGTACCAGGTACGTGTGGCGGTGGCTTGGACGTGCTTTTCGCAGAGCTCTTCTATGGTCTGTGCGGGGAGCTCACTGTCGGTGACTGTTGCGAAGTCTACGATGACTAGTGGATCGTTTTTGAAGTATTCAGAGACATAGCGGTAACGCTTAATGTGAGTCATGCCGGCGTGACTACCTGCATCGTGCTCGTGCCCGGCGACAATTACTAAGGCGCCGCCGTCGTTTTCTTTCTTGGCACGTAAAATGGTGTCAATATGCGCCCGATGCAACGGCGCGAACGAACCCACCACTACACCTACGCCGGTGCCGGTGAGCTGTTTCTTGTACAGCATGTTGGTGCCTTTCGTTGCCGCGGTGAGGGGAAATCTACGTCAAAAGTTTTGCAGGTATTGAGCCCAGAAACAAGTTATAGTCATCTCGACACTAATTATTACTTCGGTGCGTTACGTAAGCGTTCACCGTCCGTCATATGACCGTTACATTTTTCAGCTTGCACGGTATCTATACACTGGATACTTGCACCCGCCATTAGTTCGTAGATAGAGAGTCTCGTGAATACGTCTACCTTCACTCACGACGCCCGTCACGGCCTACGCCTGCTCCCACCCGTTGTGATGGGATATTTTCCATTGGGGCTGGCCTTCGGTGCCCTCGCTACCGATGCGGGGCTACCGCACTGGGTAGCGCCGCTCACTGCTGCTGTGGTCTACGGCGGGTCTATCGAGTTTCTGATGATTACGCTTATTACCGGCGGCGCAACGCTTGTAACCATGGCAACTACCGCTTTCGCGGTGAATTTTCGCCACGTCTTCTACCCGCTGTCATACCCTCGTCATCTCATCCGCAATGCAGGTGGCTGGTTCTACGGCGCCTATTCACTGACTGACGAGGTATATGCCATTGTGAATACCCCGCACGGCCTCACCAATCAGCGGCAACTGCTGCTCTTTCAGGCAGGAGCACACTTCACATGGTTCTTCTCAACTCTGATTGGTGTTTTTGCGGGGCAAGCCATTCCCGAAAGTTTTCACGGTCTGGACTTTGCGATGGCAGGTCTCTTCACCGTGCTCGCCATCGACTTCTTTAGACACTCGCGTCAGTATCGACCGCTCATCTACGCATTTGCCGGATGCGCGGTAGCGTGGTTTCTGGCGCCCGGGGCTTTCTTGATGGTTGCCCTGGTTATCTTCGCGGCTTTCTGCGTAGCGGATGCTGTATATCAGGTAAAGACTGGGAAGGCGGGGCACTAAATATGCAGATTGATGTTTTGCACACCCTCGCTCTGATTGCTGTTGCCGCAGCTGTCACCTTTTCACTTCGCTTTGTGCCCATGCTGACCGTGCGCGCAATCGCCACCAACCCCTACGTGCTGGCCATCGGCAAAATGCTCCCCGGCGGCATCATGGTCATCTTGGTGGTGTACTCCATTAACCACGGCGAATTTCACGGCGCAGGGGGACTGCTCGCTCTAGCTGTCGCACTGGGATTCACCATCGGGTTGTACCTCTGGCGTAAAAATGTGTTGCTCGCACTCGTTGCCGGCGTACTTATCTACGGTGCGCTGACCTTCGGCTAACCCCGCCGCACACACCAACGCCGAGATCTCAAAACAACGGTGTTCGAGCCTCGGCATTTTTTGATGTTGGATGCGTCTGCGACTAAGAGACAGCTCTAAGAGCAGGCGCGCCGTCCAGCGGAACGGCATCCTCACCCTCAAAACGAGCACCCAGACCCATCTGAATAAAACGAATGGTAGAGGTAATGTGACGCTCGCGATCCTCGGCGGACGAGGCGTCCTCAGCGCGATCCGCGCTAGAAGTGAGTGAACCGTGAACCAAGTGTGCGAGCTCTTTAATGTCGTTTTCGGGAATAAAGTTTTGCTCAATCGCCTGCGAGAGAATGCCCACAAGAACCATTTGTAGTTCACGAACGTGCTTGCCGAGCTTGGCGAAAGACTCGGGGGAGAGCACAGAGCGCATTGCCGGGCCGGGAGGCATATGGCGGCGCGCCATGTCTTCAATCGAAAGACGGATGTAGATAGCGAGCTTATCAATAGGGTTTTCAACGCCCTCAAGATTTTCGCGTAGCTCGGTGATAAAACGCTCGGTTTCAGTAAGGGCATAGGCCACCAGAAGTTCACCCATGTCAGCGAAGTAATTGTAGACAGCGGTGCGTCCAATTCCCGCGTTCTTGGCGACGTCCGTCATGGTCAGACCGGGAAGGCCGTGTGAGTAGAGCAAACTACCGAAAGAATCGAGGATGGCGCGCTGGGTGTTTTCGCGCTGGGCTACGTTTGAGGCTGCTGAAATACGAGGCATATCGACACTTTACAATAAAACGTCACCAAGAATGAGCGGGGACGTGCTGCAGCGGCGTTTTCCCAGATAACTAACAGTTTCACCGGGGCACGACCCGCGCATCCGCGTCTCACATACCCGTCACACTTAGCATTCGCCCGTTTCAACCGCGTACAATAAAACGGCTCGGGTGGCAGACGAGCACACCCGGTTGCTTCACAACCTGCAGAAAGCAACGGGACCTATTCACGTACCGTCTTCATACAAATAAGAGAATATCTATGTCTGAACACACCACCACCCACACGCCCACCTACGCGCGTCCGGCACACACCTACTTCGACCTTCTTCTCGCGGCATCCGCAGTAATCCTGGTGATCTCAAACATCGCCGCCACCAAAGGCGTCGCGTTCGGCCCCATTCTCACCGACGGCGGATTCTTCCTTTACCCGCTGGCGTACGTCATCGGCGATGTGGTCTCAGAAGTCTACGGTTTTAAAAACGCACGACGCGTCATTCTTACCTCTTTCGCCGCAGCGGCTTTCGCATCCCTGTGCTTCTGGATCACCATCAAATTACCCGGCGCTGAGTTCTACGAAAACCAGAGCGCGCTAGAGACCGTACTGGGCCCCGTGCCACTGATTGTCGGAGGCTCTTTGCTCGGCTACCTGGTAGGTCAGCTGTTGAACTCATGGGTGATGGTCGCCATGAAAAAGCGCACTCAAGGACGCTTTCTCGCGGGGCGACTGATGGGCTCAACCCTGGTGGGTGAACTCGCCGACACCCTGATTTTCTGTTCGATTGCGGCACCTATCCTGGGTATTTCAACCGCACCGGACTTTCTCAACTACGTCATCGTCGGCTACATCTACAAGTGCGCGGTTGAATTCATTCTCATGCCTATCACCTACCCGACCATCAGCTGGTTCAAAAAGCATGAGCCGAGCTACGCGTCTGCACACGCGTAAGGACGGTTACCGCGCAACATCTTGCTTGCCTCAGCGGTGCTATGAATAAAGCTCTGAACGATCCTCTTTTGCATTGGGTCGACCTATAAAAATGGCGTCCCCTGCTACCAGCAGGGGACGCCATTTTAGTGACTGATGTAGCGAGGCAATTTATCGAACGACGCGTACGCCACCGTTAGCAGTCCACTTGAGGGTTGAACCGTTAGAGAACTTCACGGTTGCTGAACCATCGGAGTTGGTGACCTCGTCGGTGACGGGGAAGCCGAACTTCGAAACGTAACCGTTCTTCCACCAGTAGTTGTAGATCGCTCCCTTTGAGTTCATAGCGTGCGCACCGGTGGTTGATGACCACCAGATACCGGTTTCAGCCCAGTTAGCGTTGCGGAAGTACTGAACCGCGCCGCCAGCGGTCGGAGTCTCATCGGTGACGGGGAAGCCATCAGTGTTCACGCCACCGCGTGATTCCCACAGAGCCTTAATCGCGCCGTTACCGTTGACCAAATAAGCGCCGGTGTTCGGTGCCCAGTAGAAACGGTTTTGCTTAGAACCGTTCTGGAATACCTGACGCGCGCCGCCGCTACCAATGCCGCCTTCGTCCTCAACGGGGAAGCCGTACTTGCCGGTGCCGCCCTCATTGGTAAAACGTGAGCCGATAGCGCCGCGCTCAGCCACCAGGTGAGTGCCGTTCTGCGACGTCCAGTACAGCGCGTTCAGTGGGCCCGATGCGGGAGCGAACTTCTGCATAGCGCCACCGGGGATGCTGACCTCATCGAATGCGGGGTAACCCAGGCCGCGCTCGTAGTCGCTGTCGCGGTAGCGTGCGCCGATGCTCCCTGCAAAGTTCACGGAGTGCGCGTCGGTACGAGAGGTCCAGTAGATGGAGTAGTTCTTAGCGAATGCCTGAATAGCTCCGCCGTTAACACCTGAGAATTCGTTGGTGGTCGGTGAACCAAACTTGGTGATGCCGCCCTTTGACTTGTAGTAGTCGCCGATAGCGCCCTTGAGCGTGAACTGTGATGCCGGAACCGGTGCAAGGTCCGCTGCTGCCTTGACTGCCGCTGCGGCGTCTACCTGCTTGTAGCCCTGCAGGTTGTAGCCGGTGCTGGTGAGAATATTGCGGATCTGCTCTACAGTGATAGCGGGGTAGGCCTGCTTCATCAGTGCGATGGTGCCGGTGACGTAGGGTGCCGCCATGCTGGTGCCGTTCATGGTGCCGTAAGTGGGCGAACCGATGCTTGAGCTACCGGTGTTCAACGGGCCGAAGATGTCACGGCCGGTGGTACCGCCGGGGGCAACAACATCCAGCATCTCACCGTAGTTTGAGTACTCGGTCAGCGTGTACCACGAGGTAGATGCACCCACAACAATAGCTCGGTAGCAGTTAGCCGGTGAGTAGTTGCTAGCGCTCTGACCCTCGTTACCCGCTGCTACAACAACGGGTACATTGCGTGAGAGAGAATCATTGATCGCTGACTGCATCAAGTCCGAGCAGGTGTTGTCGGGGTATGCCAAAGACATGTTCACAACAGTTGCAGGACGCTTGTTGGTAGGAACACCGGGAACGTAACCGCCGGAGGTCCAGATGAGCGCATCAGCAATATCTGAAACGTAGCCGCTACCGTTGAGACCGAGCGCGCGACCGTAGGTGAGCTGCGCACTGGGTGCTACACCGGTGGTGCCGGTGCCGTTAGCGCGTGCCGCAGCGATGCCCGCCACGAAAGTGCCGTGCCAGTCAACGCTGGGGTTATCTGAACCCTGGTCGAGCGGGTTGGTGTCGCGTCCTCCGCCGTCACGTGACAGGCTGGGAGATGAAATGAAGTCGTAGCCGTAAGAGCCACTGGTCTCAAGATCCGGGTGTACAGAGTAGCCGGTGTCGACAATACCGATGGTCTGGCCAACTCCTGTGTACTTGCTCCACGCCGGTGCGACATCGAGGTAATCGTAGGTCAGCGCCCACTGCTTGGAGTAGTAGGGCTCAGAAGTGGATGCGAGAGCTTTCACCAGGCGGTCCGGCTCAGCGGACTCAACGCGCGGATCTTTCTCGAGATTTGCAATGACCTCTTTTTGCTCGTCGGGGTTCAGCATCTTATCCGCTGAAATTACACTGCTCTTCTCATCAGCGGCAGTGGTTTCTTTTAAAAGCTGTGAATTGTCAACAGCATCGCTTTCAGCTTCAACTTTATTCGCAACTTCTTCGCGAACTTCTTTGGGCTGCTCGTCTTTGAACTTGACGATGATGCGGTCGGTATCTTCAGAAACCTGCGTAGTTGTAGGCTGCTGGTTTGCTGGTGTGGGGAGGTTAGCCGCAGATGCGCCAGCGAAAGAAGTTGCTACCAGCGCGCATGAGCTGAGGATAACCGGGGGAAGGTATCTAAGTTTCATATTCAATTAAAAAAGGGGACAGGGGATAGGTATGTGTGGGTGCACCGGGTGAGTGTACCGTTCACCAAGAATAATAGGTTTTTTCTCACCTGTTTAGACATTCAGCAAAAAAATATTCAATATCTCATTTTGGCGGCTATGATTGCCAGTATTACTTTTTGCAGTCAGCAAACTGCTTGCCTCGTAAAGTACCTTTTCACCACGTTAGGTTTTCAATGGGTTCACACGCTACACAGGTGTCTACAGAAGAAAAAGGTAGGCTTTCCCGTTCGCTTTCGCACGGGCAGATGACCATGATTGCTCTCGGTCTTGCCGTGGGCACCGGTCTGTTTTTGGGTTCTGGCGGGGCGATTGCGATTGCTGGCCCTGCTGTTATTATCAGCTACGCTATTGGCTCTTTGATTGCGGCGGTGATCGCTGCATGTGCTGGTGAGATGGCTGTTCGTTACCCTGTTCAGGGTGGTTTTGGCACGATTGCAGGACGCTTCTTGGGCCCTTACGCTGGTTACTTGACGCGGTGGGCCTACTGGGCAACGATGGTCCCGCTCACCGGCGCCGAGCTGGTAGCAGTGGGCAAGTACATGGGCTACTGGTACCCTGACATTCCGCTGTGGCTGTGGGTTGTTGTTTCTGGCGCCATTATTGTTGCCTTGAACCTGACCTCCGTGAAGTCCTTTGGCACCATGGAATTCTTCCTCTCGTCCATCAAGGTTATTGCGGTTATCGTCTTTATCGTCTTCGGACTGGTCCTGGTTTTCTTTGGTCTGCCGAATACTCCTGCAACCGGTCTGGGCAACCTCACCAACGACGGTGGCTTCTTGCCCAACGGCATCTCATCCATCTGGATTTCACTGGCAGTCGTCATGTTCTCCTTCGGCGGTGTTGAGCTGATTTCCATCTCGGCAGCTGAAGCCAAAGACCCCGTGCGCTCAGTGAGCTCATCCGTCAAAGCGATGATGTACCGCCTGGCTACCTTCTACGTGCTCGCGATCTTCGTGGTCGTTGCCATGATGCCGTGGAAGCAAGCTGCAACACTTGAAGGTGAAGTCAGCAGCTCACCATTCGTCATGGTCTTCTCAGCGCTGAACATTCCCTTCATCGCAGGCATCACTAATTTCGTGGTTCTCACCGCAGCACTATCCGGCGCGAACGCGGCACTCTACGCAGCAACCCGTCAGATGCACGCGCTTGCACACGACTCCATGGCACCCAAAGCATTTGCCCGCACCACCGGCAACGGTATTCCCGCGCTGGCCTTGGGACTGTCAATGGTCGGCTCCCTAGTCGCGGTCGTTATGGCAATCACCGGCGTCGCTAACATCTTCGTCATGATGATGTCACTGGTCACCGTCTGCGTGCTCGTCGTCTGGTTCATGATTCTTACCTCCTACATGTTTTTCAAGAAACAAGAAGGTAACGCATCACCATTCCGCGTCTGGGGCGGACGCACCACAGCCGCACTTGCTTTACTGGGCGTCCTCGCAACCTTTGCCGCCATGTTCTTTACCCAAGACATGGCAATCTCAGCAACCGTGGGCGTCGCGTTCTTCGCCTTCATCAGCATCGTCTACTTTGCTTTCGTGCGTTCGCGCCAGAGCGTCAACCACGATGCTTTCACCGAAGCAAGCGATTACGCTAACCAGCAGCAATAGCATGTAAAGGGGCGGGGTAATACCCGCCCCTACGCATAACTTTTCACCACACACGCGAAAGAAAATCTCATGGCTTCTACATCAGCTCCGGCTGAAAGCAACCAGCTCAAGCGCTCGCTCTCTCACGGTCAAATGACCATGATTGTGCTGGGCTCAGCGCTGGGTACCGGTTTGTTTTTGGGCTCAGGTTCAGCGATTGCGCTGACCGGTCCGGCGATTATTATCAGCTACGCTATTGGTTCTTTGCTGGCTGCCAGCATTGGTGGTTCTGCGGGCGAGATGGCGGTGCGCTACCCGGTGCGTGGCGGATTCGGCTCTATCGCTACCCGCTATCTCGGCCCCTACGCAGGCTTCCTCACCCGCTGGGCCTACTGGACGGCAACCTGCGCTATCACCGGTATCGAGCTGATTGCGGTGGGTAGCTACCTGAGCTTCTGGTGGCCTGATCTGCCACTGTGGGTAGGCATCGTTGTGTTTGGCGTCTTGATTATTGCGCTGAACATTCGTTCCGTGAAGTACTTCGGCGCCATGGAATTCTTCCTCTCATCCATTAAGGTGTTCGCGCTACTGCTCTTCATCGTGGTTGGTCTGTGCCTCGTCTTCTTCGGCCTTCCTGGCCATGCCGCGTCCGGCGTTTCTAACCTGACCAATGACGGCGGCTTTATGCCCGGCGGTTTCACCTCGGTCTGGCTGTCACTGGCGATCGTGATGTTCTCGTTCGGTGGCGTTGAGATGATTTCAATTTCAGCGGCTGAAGCTGAAGATCCGGCTCGTTCGGTGCGTACCAGCGCTAAAGCAATGATGTGGCGTTTGGCGACGTTCTACGTGCTGTCCATGTTCATTGTGGTGTCTTTGATTCCGTGGCAGCAGGCTGCCGACTTGGAAGGCACCGTTGCCACCAGCCCCTTCGTGATGGTCTTTGCTCAGGTGGGCGTGCCCGCGATTGCCTCCATTACTAACTTTGTGGTGCTGATTGCGGCGCTGTCAGCGGCAAACGCTAACCTTTATGCTGGTTCGCGCCTGATGCACTCGTTGGCCTCCGACCGCATGGCGCCGAGCTCGCTGGCGCAGACCAGTAGCGCCGGTATTCCCGTGCGCGCAATGCTGGTCTCGCTCTCGGGCGTCGTTCTTGCTGTTCTGCTGGCAATTTTCTTGCCCAAGGCGGCATTCGGCGTCATGATGACGCTCGTGATGGTGTGCGCGCTGACCGTGTGGGTATTGATTCTGCTGGCGTACATTGCTTTCAAAAAGGTGGAAGGCAACTCGGCGCCGTTCCGTCTGTGGGGCGGACGCGTCACCGCCGGTGTTGCCATCCTGGTGCTGTTTGCGATTTGGGTTGCTCTCTTCAAACTGGACGGTAACGGCGTTCCCGCGACTGTCGGCGTGGTCTACTTTGTGCTGCTGACGATTATCTACTTTGCTGTGGTCAAGAACGTGCTGACTGTTGATGAGGACGCGTTTGCCGAGGCGCAGCGCGCAACCGAACACTACGAGAGCGACCGAAAATAAAAGGTTTTATCTTGGGTTGCACATGAGAATGATTTTCAGTATTATTGTAAGTACGAATTGCATGATACTTCAATGCGTTCATATGTCTGTGTGTTGAGAAAACCCCGCATCCCTTGTGGATGCGGGGTTTTCTTTTGTGCGGGCACGGGGTTGGGGTGCGTGGTGGGTGCGTCGGGCGTCTGGTGCGCTGGGTAAAGTGACCAGATTTGTTTCGTAGTGACCACAAAACTCTCAAGAGTAGGCGGTCTTTGGTGCTGAAAAGAGAGTTTTGTGGTCACCTCCCGGGGTGGTGCTGTTTTCCATACCTTGATTTGCAAACGATAATCATTATCAAATAAGCTAAGAGGTATGCAGATGACAGCTCTCTCATCCCTCAGCCTTTTTGCACGCACCGACGCTGCCGACCACTGGCTCACCTATTGCCAGCAGCACAGTACTGTGCATCAAGACAGCAGCCACACCTGCCAGGACGCGCCAGCCGACGTAGTCAGCTACGACAGCCTCACCAACGACGACGGCATCGAACTGCTGCGCACCCACACCCGCGCATCCGGCGAAAAAGAGCAAAGCCGCATCCATATAGACGGCGACTGCCTCTCATGTGCAACCCTCGCTGAAATGACAGATTACTTGCCAGCTATCGCTGAGCGCACCGAGCGTCTTTTGTTGATTCTTCCGCCCGGTGTGTCCATTAGTACCGCCCTGAAGGTCGCCAACGACTGCCCCCACATTGAGCTGGTTACCGCATCATTGGCAGTTCTAGATTCAGATATCGAAGATGATCTATGGTCTTCTGAAACTCTCAACGCCCGTGGCGTCACCGGCTCATGTGCCGATGAACGCACGCCGGGGGAATTCGTCGTAGCCGATCTCAGTTACGCAGACACCGCGCTGGTTGCCACCCACCCCTTTGACTGTGAGAGCTCGAACCATCGGCGCACCTTGGAACTGCTACGAAACATAGCTCCCCACCTCACCGTGATTTCCGTGGAACACAAAGAACCCGCCGAATGCGGCTACCACAATATCGTCGCGGCGCAAACCCGCGCGCGTCCGGGGCATCTGCACGTAACTGAGGACGTGTTGTTGGGCGAGAATGGCGAATTTTCCACCGCCGTCATCACCACCGAGAAACTCATCGACTCAGAACAGCTTGCGCAGCTGCTCCCTCAGATTGTTGAAGGTATGGTGCGCGTGCGCGGGCACGTGTGGCTCGATAGCCACCAGGATGACCGTGTGGCGGTTGAAGGCATCGGCCCGGTTGTCTGGTTGCAAACTCACGGCGCGTGGGGACGCAAGTTGCCGGCCACGCGCATCGCTCTCACCGGCGAGGACGTCAACGCCGCCGAGCTTCAAAAACTTTTAGAAACGTGCACCATTACCGGTGACGATATTGCGCAAGAACTTTTGCGTGCGGATCAAACATTGAAAGAAGGTTAGTGATGAAGGTACGTAACTCATTGCGTTCACTCAAGAAAATTCCCGGTGCTCAGATTGTGCGTCGTCGCGGTAAGACGTACGTGATTAATAAGAAGAACCCGCGTTTCAAGGCGCGTCAGGGCTAAGCTCTTCTTCCCGCCGAGATCCTGATTCATCGACGAAATCCTGATTTAAAACAGGATCTCGTCGATGAATCAGGATCTCGGCGGTTAAAGGCGGTTAAAGGCGGTTAAAGGCGGTTGAAGGACGCGCCGCCTCGCGTCCTAAGATGGAGCGTATGACTGATTCTGTTTTTGTGGTGGATGTTCCCCTGCGTTGGGGTGATATGGATGCGTACGGGCACGTGAACAACGTGACAATGATGCGCGTGCTTGAGGAAGCGCGTATCGCGGTGTTTGGTTTGCCGCCGTCCTCGGGCGAACCCGTTGAGCAGGCACCAAAGATTCCTCTGTTTGAGCAGTTGGAAAGCGGTGTGCAAGCGCTCGTTGTTGAGAACTGGGTGAAGTATCGCGCGCAGCTTGCCTACCGTGGTTTGCCCGCGAAAGTGGAGGTGCGCATCGTTGGGGTAAAGCCTGCAACGATTACTGTGAGCTACGAGCTGTTTGATGCGTCCACTGGCGAGCACTGTGTAAGCGGTACTACCACGCTGGCGTTCTTCAACACCACTACCGGTGGGCTCGTTCGGCTGACCAAAGACCAAAGGAGTATGCTTGAGGAGCACCGCGCATCGTAGCTAGGCTCGTTTGTGCGGTTTTTTGTGCTCAAAATTGTCGAGGAATAAGGGGCTAGTGTGACATCCGCTCGCGAACATATTGTGCAGATGATGAAGTTTGCTCCCGCGCAACGTGATCATGTGCCGGCTTTTCGTATTGCGCTGAGCGTGGCGATTCCGCTTCTTATTCTTCTTTTTACGGATCATCTTGAGCTTGCGATTTATTCGGCGTTTGGTGGTTTTACCGCTCTGTATGCTCGCAATGAGCCGCGCGCGTCTAGGTTTAAGCACCAGTCGCAGGCGGGCATCATTTTGTGTCTGTGCATCGCTATTGGCATGTTGCTTTCTGGTTTTCATGCTTCGATTTGGGTGACGACGCTGGTGTGTTCGGCAATCGGTGGTGTGGGCGCGATGGTGAGCACGGTGCTGAATCTGCGTCCAGGCGGTTCTCTTTTTCATATTTTTGCGACGGCTGCGGTGGCGTCGGTGCCTGTGGCGACGCATCCTGCTATTCCTCTTGCGGTGGCTATCGCATCCGCTGGTTTTTCGGTGGTGTTGGGTCTTGTCAGTAGCGTGGTGGGCGAGGGAATTAAGATTGTTTCTACTCCGCCGCCGCATTCTCTGACTCGCAATCAGTTGCTTGAGCAGGGCGTTATCTACTTTTTTGTAACGCTTATTGCCGGATGCGTGGGCTATGTGTTGGGGCTTTCGCACAGTTATTGGGCGATGGTTGCGGCTAACGCTATTGTGGTTGGTCCGAATATGTATGCCCGTTTTTATAGGGGCGTGCAGCGTACGGTGGGCACGTTTGTGGGTGTGCTGATTACGGCGTTTTTTGTGTCGATGCACCCGGACCAGTGGCATATGGCGGTGCTGGTGATCGTGTTCCAGTTCTTGGCTGAGATTTTTGTGTTGCGTAATTATGGTTTTGCCATGCTGTTTGTGACTCCGCTGGCGTTGTTTATGATTCAGTTGGCTAAGCCGCTGACCAGCTATGAGTTGTTGACGGATCGTATGCTTGAAACCGCTATTGGCGCGGTGGTCGGGATGCTGGCTGTTTTAGTAACGCGTAGCCCCGATAAGCTGGGTCAGGACACCGTGGCTATTCCGATTTTGCGTGCAGCTCGTAACGTGCGTGGCTCGGTGAGAAGCAATTTTGATCAGTAAATTGGCAGATAGCATCACCCGCGTCATTCTTGACCAGGGTCCTTTGCCCGCTGAATTTCATGAGCCGGGACGAGCAGGGTGGCTGTTATCTTTCAACAAACTGAATAAGGTGCTAGGAAACTAGCTTTCTTACACGATACAAAGATGCCCGGGAACGCGCACGCGTTCCCGGGCATCCGTGGTTTTTAGTTGCTTGTGGCAGGTGATAGCGATGCTGGTGAGATTGCGATCTGTCAGCCGGCGTTCTACCTACTTGCTCGCGTCCAGAAGTTTAGTGAGTCCCACAAAGGAGTCTTTCCAGCTGGTCAGCGTCTGCTCGTGAACTTCTTGAGGAAGTGGGCCCTGAGTGAGTTTGAGAATGGTTCCCTTGCCTACACCGTCCTCTGTAATCGCGGTGCCTTCTTCAAGTTCGATGCGTAGCGCAACCAGGGTGTCGCTGGGCTGACCTTGCGGGGTGGGCAGTGCCTCGCGGTACTCGAGCAGTTCAGGCTCTTTCATAGCGATAAAACGCATGTACATAGGTGCCTGAAACTTGGGATTGTGACGGTGCTTCATGACGAACTGCTTGCGCCCACCGTTGACGGGCTCCAACGTCAGGGTGTTGGGAACAACGTTCCAGTCTTTAGGGCCAAACCACTTGATAAAAAGCTTCGGGTCAATGAAAGCGTTGTAAATTTCCTGGGGAGTTGCGGCGAACTCGTGGCGGTAGGTGAGTACTTCTTTGGCGTCCAGGCTCTCGATAGTGAAATCTTGCATTAGTTCTCGCCTTCCTTCTGTGCGGGGTCTATCTGAGCGTCTTGTGCGGCTTCTGCTTCTCGGGCGGCTGCCTCTGCGGCACGTCGTGCCTCGGCTTCAGCTTTCGCCTTAGCGTTAGCCTCGCGTCGTGCCTGAGCTGTAGCGATGCGTTCTGCTTCTTTCACTGCCTTGCGTGCTTTGGCTTCTTCCTGCGCTTTGAGTTGAGCTTCTTTCTTGGCGTAGTAGCGGCGCAAGAACTCGTCACGGTATTCAAAATAGGTGCCGTTGTCGATGGCTTCGCGGGCGTCATCCACCATTTTCACGATAAAACGCTCGTTGTGAATGGATGCCAACGTTGCTGACAGACGTTCGTCTGCCTTGAAGAGGTGGTGGATGTACGCCTTGGTGAAGTGCGTGCAGGTGTAGCAGTCGCATCCCTCAAAAATAGGGGTGAAGTCTGTCTTGTAGCGCGCGTTGGTGAGGTTGAAGCGTCCGTCGGGTGTGTAGACGGCTGCGTTGCGGGCCACGCGGGTGGGCGAGACGCAGTCGAAGGTATCCACGCCGTTTTCGATGCCGACGAAGATATCGTCCGGTTCTGAGATACCCAGCAGGTGACGTGGCTTGTTCTCGGGCAGTTCTTCGGCGCACCAGCGCACGATAGTGCCCAGGTTTTCTTTTTCGAGCGCGCCGCCGATGCCGAAACCATCAAAGGGCATATCGCCTAGGTCGGTGCAGGCCTTGCGTCGAAGGTCTTCGTACTGTGCGCCCTGAATGACGCCAAAGAGCGCCTGGTAGGGCTTGCCGACGCGCGCCTCGCTCAGGCGCTGATGCTCTGCAATGCAACGCAAAGCCCACAGGCGGGTGCGTTCCAGCGCCTCTTCTTGGTAACCGCGGGAATTGTAAAGGGTGGTGAGCTCGTCAAAGGCGAACATGATGTCCGCACCGATCTGATGCTGCACCTGCATCGAAATTTCGGGGGTGAAGCGGTGAATGTCGCCGTTAATGTGGGACTTGAAGAAAACGCCGTCGTCATCAACGTGCGCCATGCGCTCTTTGCCGGCCGCGACATCATCGTCACCGAGCGGACGTCCGTCTGCACCCTTGGCGTTGGCGACGGTGCCCATGTCAATGACTTTTTTGAAGCCTGAACCAAGGCTCATCACCTGAAAACCACCGGAGTCAGTGAAAGTAGG
Source organism: Rothia terrae (assembly GCF_012396615.1). Lineage (GTDB taxonomy): Bacteria > Actinomycetota > Actinomycetes > Actinomycetales > Micrococcaceae > Rothia > Rothia terrae. The sequence goes on from NZ_JAAXPV010000003.1 coordinate 145,507, forward strand.
GCCGTCCCAGTTCATGAACTTGCCCAGGCCGCCAGCAGCGTCCAAAACCTCGGGGCCAGGTTGCAGGTAGAGGTGGTAGGCGTTTGCCAAGAGTGCCTGAGAACCGAGTTCTTTCATCGCTTCGGGCAGTACAGCCTTGACTGTTGCCTTGGTGCCCACCGGTGTGAACGCGGGGGTCTTGATATCACCGTGCGGGGTATGAATGACGCCGGTGCGCCCGCGGAACTGTCCGCCGTTTGCTTCAATACGCGCCGCATCCGGGGTGCAGGTATCAGCAAGGCGGTTGCCTAGTTCGAATGAAAAATTGGGGTTTGAGAATTCGGTATTAGCCACGGTGCTTATTCTACTAGAGCTGTTTATGCGTGAGAGGGGAGTTGTGTTGTACTTTTAGCCTAAAAAGTGCAACACAACTCCCCTCTCGCGGTAGGTGTAGTCGACTGCGTAGATTCCGGAGCTGGGATTTTTATTTCATCGCGCGCTCGCAAAATATCCGCTCAGCCCCTCTGGAGAGGCCAAGCGTGGGGTTAGTCGTCTGAAACGGTGACGGTCACGGGAATGTTGCCGCGAGTTGCGTTGGAGTAGGGGCATACCTGGTGGGCTGCGTCGGCGAGTGCCTGCGCCTCATCATGTGCCATTTCAGGGATGATGACTTCGAGTTCTACTGCAAGACCAAAGCCCTCACCTTCTTTACCGATAGAAACTTTTGCGCCAACCGATGAACCCTCGATGTTCTTCTTCTGGCTGCGCGCTACCATCTGCAGAGCTGAGTGAAAGCACGCTGCATAACCTGCTGCGAAGAGCTGTTCGGGGTTGTTTCCCTTGCCTGAGCCGCCCATTTCGGTGGGGATTGCCAGGTTTGCTTCAAAGCTGCCGTCAGCGGTGCGGACGCTGCCGTCGCGTCCTGCACCTGTTGCGAGTGCTTCGGTGGTGTAAATGGCCTCCATGAGATTTCCTTTCGAGTGTTCTTCTCTAAATAGATTATACACAATTTAATTGTGTAAAAGTCAAGTGTGTAAAACTAAATGGTGAGCAACTGATATAAGATGAAAGTATGAGCACCACGGAATTATCACTCGATAAGCAACTTTGCTTCTCGCTTTATAGAACGAGCCGCGCCATCACACGCGCCTATCACGAGCTGTTGACTGGCTTGAATCTCACCTACCCGCAGTACCTCGTCATGCTCGTGATGTGGGAGGCAAAAGAACCGGTTGCGATGCGCGATCTCACTCAGCAGGTGGAGCTCGACAGTGGCACACTGACTCCACTCATCAAACGCCTTATTGCGGCTGGTTATCTTGAAAAGCAACGCGACCCTGCCGATGAGCGCCGCACCGTGCTCTTTCTCACCGCATCCGGCAAAGAACTTGAAGAAAAAGCTGCCCCTATTCCGCGGAAAATCTATGAGATGTGCTCGGTTGACGGTATGGACTTAGCGCTCATAAAGCGCGAACTTGACCGCCTAGCTGATCACCTTGGTGACCCCGCCTAAAGATTTACAAACACAAAGACATATCAGGAGATATCATGCGAGCTTTTGTGCTCACTCACTATGGTCAAGATGGAATCGAGTTGCAGAATGTGCCAGCCCCTCGCGTGGGGGAGCATGACGTACTCATCCGCGTCAAAGCAACCAGTGTCAACCCCGTCGATACCATGATTCGCGACGGTAAATTCAAGCCCATTCTCAGCCGCAAGCTACCGATGATTATGGGTAATGACGTTGCCGGGGTAGTCATTGAAGTTGGTTCGCAGGTTGCTGAGTTCTCGGTGGGCGATGAGGTGTACGCGCGACCACAACTCAACTCGTTCGGTACTTTTGCCGATGAAATTGCCATTCACGAGGACGCAGTTGCACACAAGCCTGAGTCGCTGAGCATGAACGAGGCTGCTGCACTGCCGTTGGTTTCGTTGACGGCTTGGCAGGCGCTGACTGAACGTTCCTCGGTGCGTGAAGGCACTAAGGTTTTGATTCACGGTGGTACCGGTGGTGTTGGCTCCGCAGCTATTCAGCTAGCTAAGGCACTGGGGGCTCATGTTGCTACAACCGTGAGCGGTTCTAAAGCTGACCTTGCTCGCGAACTCGGTGCAGACCTCATTATTGATTACCGCACCCAGAATTTTGAGGACGTCGTGAGCGGCTATGACGTTGTACTTGATACTCAGGGTGGCGAGACACTAGAGAAGTCTCTTGGGGTTCTTGCTCCCGGCGGTATTGCGATTTCAATCGTAGGGCCGCCCACTCCCGATTTTGCAGCTGAGCTCAAAAAGCCCGTTCTCAAACTGCCGATGTGGGCAATGAGCCGAAAGATGTTCAAACGCGCAAAACAGCTCGGCGTGGGGTATGAGTTCTTGCTGATGCACTCTTCTGGTGCTCAGCTTGAGAAAATGACCGAGCTGGTAGAAGCAGGCAAGTTCAAGCCTGTTATCGGCAAGGTTTTCCCCTTTGAGAAGACCCTTGAAGCTATCGACTTCAAGGCCGATAAGGGCAAGGTTGTGATCGAAGTGGAGCAGTAAAAACTGGCTTCGATAAGCTCAGCCGCCACGCGCGTCCTGTTCATTAAGGACGCGCGCGGCGGCTTTTGCGTTAAATTGAAGAGCGCGAAATAAAAGGCCTCGTCATTCTTGACGAGGCCTGATGCATACTGAGTAGAAGTAGGCTTTAGAACTTCTTAATCAGAGTCAAGTATTCGTTGTTTTCACCGTCTTCGGCGTGTTCGTTATCGGGTGCAACCGCCAGAGAAACAGCCGGCGCGCCGTTTTCGCGGGCCAGCTCAACTATTTCTTTCAACAGCTGCGATGCAAGGCCCTTGCCTCGGTAAGACTGCTCGATAGCAATTGCAATTTCTGGGGTGCGCTCGTCGATAAAACCAACGCCGTGGTTCTCGACATCGTCCCAAATCAGCCAAGTCCCACCTGCGGGGATGGTGTCGTCCCATGCCACTAGATAGACCGTCGTCCTTGGGATCCCAGCCATCAACGTAAACTTTGGTTTCTTTTTTAAAGCCCTCTGAGGGGGGTTTTGCTCTCATCGCCAAAAACGTCTGTAAGGAAGTTGAGACGAGCGATGCAGGTGCGATCTGCTTCGGTGGTCCTGCGAATATCAAACGTTGTTGAACAATCAGTCATATACATAGTTTACCTAACTAACATGAATTTGGGGTTATATGACGGGCTATGACTTGAAGTAAGTGCACTGTTTACCTGCGGGAGATAGAGTGAACAGCAACCACTACACCTTTTGAAAAGAGGACGCACCCATGGGTAAGAACAAGGCAAAGGCGCCGGAGCTCACCAAGGAACTCAAGCGCTCAGACAAAAAAGCGCAAAAGCGCTTTGTAAAAGCATTCGAGAAGTCTTTGGAAAAGCACGGCAGCAAAAAGCGCGCTTACAAGAAAGCGGAAGAAAAACTCGAGAAGAAGTTCGAACTCAAAAAGGGCGAATGGAAGCCCAGGGACTCTTCAGATGCTAAGAGCGATAAGAAAAAGTCTGAGAAAAAATCTAAGGCTCAGAAGGATGCAGGCAAGAAGTCTGTAGCTAAAAAGTCAGAGGCTCAGAAGAACGCGAAAAAAACAGCATCCAAGAAGGTGGAGTCCTCGAAAGCTGAGTCTAAGAAATCTGACGTCAAAACCTCGGCAAAGAAAAAGTCGGACAAGAAAAAGTCTGAGAAGCCGGTAAAGGCAAAGAAAACTTCTGACCAGAAGCAGGCTCAGAAGAAGGGTTCGAAGAAAAAGTCAGCCCCTCGGGTTGAGCAGTCCGTTGAGCCTGTCATTGAGGTTTCTGAGGATAGCGCAGAAATCATTGAACATCTCAAAGATGAGCCGGTTGAACAGACCGTGATTGAGGTGCAAGAAGTTGATCAGCCTGAGGATGCAGCTGAGACCGCCGAGGCTGTTGAGGCTGAGCCTGTGATGGAGCAACCTCGTGAGGTAGCTACCGAACTCACGCGTCCATTGCGTAGCGTCACCCGCGCGCAGTTGTACAAAGAGGCGCAGGAGCTGAAGATTCCCGGTCGTTCAACGATGAACAAGGAAGAGCTACTGGTGGCAGTAGAAGCCGCTAAGGCGTAATCCGGGTTGAAAAGTGGCGAGGCAGAAATGTCTCGCCACTTTTTGATTTAACTCGCACTCTCACAGAACCTTGGCCGCGAAGAAATCTACTTATAAGTAATATGACGTGATAATGACGTGGCGTGAGCGCATCAAAAATTTATCAGCGCCTTTCTGACATGGGTAAACATAATTTTTCTCGGAAACAAGAAAAATAAAACATATTAACTTTAGATTCCTAGTATTTTAATTGATTTCTCTCAGTAGTATTAGTTCTGCATACATACCCCCGTAAGTGACCACTTACATTCACTCTTTTTAGGAGTCCCCAATGGCTTCACGCCGCATACTTAAAGTAGCTACTGTCTCATCGGCGACTATCGCACTGGCAACCGGCTCGCTTCTCACCCCGGCATTCGCAGCGCCCCAAGACACCGCGTCCGATCCCAAAGTTGTGGCTATCAAACAGGCCAACTACGACCTCACTGACGGTTACCTAGTCACCACCGCAACTTCTAATATCGCGCAGGACGGCACTCCCAGTGGCTTTTTCACCATTGGCGCCGGAAAAATTGATGACGCGAGCATCGGCGTTGAAAACGCCACGATGACTGCTGGCGATAACCAGACCGTTCAGATTCTTGCGCCCTCAGCCGCAGACGAAATCACGCAGCAGGGCGGCCTGACCATTGCGGGTTACTGGACCTCCTCCGATGCAGACATCCTTACCGTCGATGAGGTCGGCAACATTACGGCGGTTGGTGAAGGCACCGCGTCTCTCAGCTTTACGCCCCTGTACGTTCAGGATGGCAAAATCATTGAGGCTGTTCCCGTGCTGGGCACTGAAATCACGGTAGAAGCTGCCGCGCAGGAACCCGCCCCCGAGGTAACACCTACACCCGAGCAAACTCCCGCTCCTGAGGTGACTCCGAGTCCGGAAGAAACTCCCGCACCCGAGGTGACCCCGGCACCGGTAGAAACTCCCGCACCCGTAACCCCCGTAGAATCTGAGGCTCCTGCACCTGTTGCGCCGATAGAGGAAGCTGCTCCGGTAGTCGCTCCTGTAGCACCAGTACAGCAGCCCGTCGCGCAGGCTGCAGCGGATCCCGCATCCACCGAATTCATTTACGAAAACTGTGCAGCGGTATGGGATGCAACCGGCGGCCCCATCACCTCCTCTGACTACGGCTACGGTGTATCGCTGGATAGCGACCGCGACGGCATCGCCTGCGAAACCCGCCCCGACTACGTCAACGAGGCAGGTATTTCTGATGCCGGCTACAGCTCAGAAAATGCTGCTGTGGTGAACTCTTCAGATACTTCCGGCTACGTACGTTCGTCGGAGAGCTCCTACTCCGATGCAGGCTTGCGTGGCTCACAGGATAGCTACTACGCAAGCTCTTACGATTCACTGGCGCACACCGGCGCTAATGCTTACGGCATTTTTGTTGCCGGTTTGGCGTTGCTTGGATTGGGTACCGCTGCGGTTCTCTTCTCGCGTCGACGCGACGCATAAGCGAGTGATTTTTAGCGGAGTTTAACGCACAACGGGGCTGGCAGGAAGGTAATCCCCGCCAGCCCCTTTCTTGTGTTATGGCGCTACTTATTCAGCTGCCAGAATTTAGTGGAGAGTGCGGTGGCGAATCCCGTCCAACCAGCGTACGGTGCAAGAGCCGCTGCGGCGGGCGTACTAACGGTTGCGGTGCGTCGTACGAGGTCTGCGGAACTTACGGCCAGAACTCCCGCATGGAGAGCCGCCAGACCCATGTTGTGCGAGCGGAAGAAGGTGTAGCTCCACGAAGCGTTGAGCACCAGGTTGGTAGCAAGAGCGATGGAGTAGGCACGCGCATCCTTCTTTCTACCGCGCTGTTTGAGCTGCGAGAGCACAAGCCCGCTGGTAGCTGCAATATCCGTATAGAGTGCAGTCCACGCAATAGGGAACACCTGGTTGGGCGGGTTCCAGTCGGGTTTCTTGAGGCTCTTGTAGTAGAGGCTGTTAGGGTCGGACGCGATGGAGCCAGCAACAGCGCAGGCTACAGTGCCTGCGGTGGTGGCGATGTAAGGAGTAAAACTAGGCATACTGTTAGTCTACGCCTGAACAGAAACCGCAGAAAATGACCCGGCATTTTTATGTCCTAACGGTTCTACAGGGTGCCGGTGAGACGGTCGTGGAGTTGGTGCGAATCGGAGTTGAGCCCTACCACGTGAACGGTTTTGCCTAGCTTGGCGTACTTCGTGGTGATGCCATCGAGTGCAGATACCGTGGATGCGTCCCACACATGCGAGTTCCGCATATCAATCGCAACGTGCGCGGGGTCGTTGGTGTAGTCAAAGAGCGTGTAGAGGTCATTTGAGGACGCGAAGAACAGCTCACCGTCCACACGGTAGGTGACGGAATTGCCGTCGGCTGAGAGCTGACGGTCCACCGTGACAAAACGCGCGACGCGTCGGGCGAAGAGTGCCATAGCGGTGAGAATACCGGCGCCCACACCCAGAGCTAGGTTATGCGTGAAGACGGTCAACGCTACCGTTACCAGCATGACGACGGTTTCTGACCGCGGCATGGTACGCAGCGTTTTCGGAGTAATAGAGTGCCAGTCAAAGGTAGTCAGGGATACAAAAATCATGATGGCAACGAGCGCTGCCATGGGAATGATCGCCACAATATCGCCGAGCACCAGTGACAAGACCAGAATAAAGAAGCCCGAGAAGAAAGTAGAGATTCGGGTGCGTCCGCGAGCGCCGTTGACGTTGATCATGGTCTGCCCAATCATGGCGCAACCGCCCATACCGCCGAAAATACCGGTGGCGAGGTTGGCTATACCCAGACCCCAGGATTCGCGGGTTTTGTTGGAGTGAGTATCGGTGATGTCGTCAACGAGTTTCGCGGTCATGAGCGATTCAACGAGGCCGACGAAGGTGATTCCCAGTGCGTAGGGCGCAATAATTTGCAGGGTTTCACCGGTGAGGGGAACATCCGGGAAGAAGAGCTGCGGCAGTGAGGACGGCAGTTCACCGTAGTCGCCGACGGTCGGTACCTGTGCTCCTGCAAGTCCGGCAAAGAGAGTGAGCACGATGATGACGATCAGCGGGGCAGGGATGGCTGAAGACAGTTTGGGCAGACCAAACACGAGTACAACGCCCACTGCGACCATGGGATAGACCAGCCAGGGCACGCCTATTAGTTGAGGTAGCTGCGACGAAAAAATCAGAATCGCCAGTGCGTTGACGAACCCGACCATGACCTGTCGCGGGATGAACCGCATCAGTTTGGCGACGCCGAGTGCCGCAAAGAGAATTTGCAGGATGCCGGCGAGTAAGACGGTGGCGACGAGGTAGTTCATGCCGTGGCTGGCAACCAGTGGTGCAATCACAAGGGCTGTAGAACCGGCTGCACCCGAGATCATGGCTGGGCGTCCACCGGTGATGGCAATGGTTATCGCCAAAATTACCGAGGTGAAGAGACCTACTTTGGGGTCAACGCCAGCAACAACGGCGAAGGCGAGTGCCTCGGGAATGAGCGCGAGTGAGGTAACAAGCCCTGCCAGAACTTCGATGAAGAGTAGCTGAGGCGAACGCAGGGTGCGCGCTACTGACTGCCGCTCAAGCGGGGTCAGTGTGTCTGGTGTGGAGGTCATGAGGTCTTTCGGAGGTGGGCTCAATGAGTTATAGGCAGGTAACGAGGCTCAACATACGCGTATCTCGCCAGCAGTCCCTCTCGCTTCACTCGCGCTGGGCGCTCGGAAGCGATTCACGCCAGCCCCGATGCCAGCAGGCGATATACGCGCATGCTGATCATGGTGGCAAGCGATACAGCTACCGGAATTTACGCAATGCGCGCAGCGGCTTCGAGAATCATCCATGCCTGTAGCTGGCTGGAAAGTTCCACGGCGCGTCCCGGCACGAGGCTTTCGGATGTGTGGGCGGTGACGTCCGGGGAGAAGAGCGCAATGGATTCGCCGCGGATTTCGTTGACGTCGATGCCGAACTCGTTGAGCGGTAGGTCGGGGTCGAACTCGCGTCGTCCCTCCCACAGAATACGGGCGGTATTGAGGACGAGTTCGCGGGCAGTTGCACGGGACGCGGCGTCCAATTCTGGGTTGGTGGATGCATCTGCCAGGTTGCGCGCGAGGATGCCGGTGAATAGTCCGCCGTCGCCGCTACCTTTGGTGGTGAGCACGCGAATAGCGGTGCCGTCATCGTTGAAGTCGCAGGTAAAGTGGTGGGCGACACCGCCGATGATATCGGCCGCGTGTTCGGTGCGGTAACGCCACAGGGGTAAATCATCGGTGGGTTCTAACTCAAGCAGAGCAGAGAGCACAGGGCCAGAGTTGTAGGAGTACAGTGCGCGTTCTACCGCGGTGTCGAAAGCGCCTGACTCGTTGGTTCCGGTGATGCGAATACCGTCCAGATACGCTGAATTGTCGTCATCCCACAGGTTTTCACCCAGCCAGTTCAGCAGGGGAGCGGCTTCATCGCCTCGGTGCGCGCGGACCAGTGCCAGCGCGGTGGGAGCGGTGGCGGGAGTGTTCTTGAAGTCGCGTTTTTTCGACCAGAACACGCCGCCGCCCAAAGAATCATCAATGGCGTCGGTGAGCTGGTTGTAGAGGGTGACTCCGGCATCTTGAGTGCTGATGCTACCAACGCCGTGAAGGGCGCGGTGCAGAGCATTGAGCCTGCCCAACGCTAGGGTCAACCAGGCCATGTCATCGTAGAAATCGTTGATGACGGTGCCGAAGTTACGGGTAACGATGCCGCGCTGAATTTCTTGCGCTTTACCCAGCCAGGCTTGCGCTGATTCGGTGTTGCCCTCGCGCAGCCGGCGGAATCCGGCGTCCACCGCGCAATCCAAGAAATGTGCCTGCCACCAGTAATGCCAGTGCGCAAAACGTTGTACGCGGGTTCGGTTGTCGGGTATCTGCACGGCTCCAATCAGTGTGCCGGGAATGCCGAAGGCACGACGTCCAAAATGCCGTACCACAGAGCGCGCTGCCACAGCGGCCGCGTGCGAATAATCGTGAGAAATGTTGGGGGTGCTCATTGAAAAATCCTTACGTGTGCTGTGAAAATTCTACGGCGCGAGTGCTAGCTTGCGGTGGCTTGTGATGGTGATATCTTCACCTGTTATCGGATGCGTGAAAGTAACGGTGCGTGCCAGTAGCTGTAGCGGTAGAGCGGGTTCATCGTCTGCAATGGGTAATGCGTACGGATAGAGAACGTCCCCGGCAATGGGCGCGCCGAGTGCCCACAGATGTGCGCGTAGCTGGTGGGTTTTACCGGTGATCGGGTCAAGCTTATAGTGCGCCATGCGCCCGCTTGGCAGAGGCAGCGCGGGGTTCTGCGTAGAGCGTTCAGGAAGAATCCCAGCAGGAAGATCAAAAATTTTCAGGCAGGTCACTATCGACCGCGCGTTGGTCTCTAACCCCTGGGCGGATGCCTCTTCTTGGCTGAGCTGGCGCACCTGCAACTGGCCGTGCGTTTTATCGATGCGAGTGTTCACCTGCACGCTGGCCCCCGGCTCAAGTTCAGGTACCGCGGCAGCCACCGCCTCGTAGGACTTTTCAACCCTACGGTTTTGGAACATCAGCTGAAAAGGTGCGCGGGCATCCTTCGTCTTAGCAAAAAGTACAACGCCAGCTGTGGGGCGATCCAGTCGGTGAATCGGAATCAGATCGGGGTTGTTCTCTCTCACCCGCAACTGCGCTAAAGCGGTGTGTGCTACAAAAGACCCATTGGGTGTGGTCGGCAAAAAATGCGGTTTATCAATCGCCAGCACCCACTCATCCTCATAAAGAACCGGCATATCAAACGGCACTTTTCGCTCGTTACCCAGCTCGCGGTAGTACCAAATCTTTTGCCCCGCCAACGGAGCTGTGGGGGCAACGTCCGCTCCCGTAGCATCCTTCACCTCGTGCGTCTCAAAACGCGCGGCAATAATCGCTGGATCATGCGGATAAAAACGATTGACCAAATACTCAAAGACGGTTCTCGCTCCGAAGGTTTCGGTAGGACGCGGCGGCTGAGCAGCTGCCGCGCTCGTAGCATCCTCACCGGCTAGCGGCAACAAAAGCGCAACGGGGTCAATGCCGTTTCGTTGCGGTAACGGCTGAACAAACTCGTGGCGGGATACTCTTCTAGGCACGGATTTATTCTACGTTGGCGTCTTGTGAACAGCCGTGAGCTGGCGCGGCGAGATAGCTCTCAGGGCTTTTTCACATTATCGAAGCGCTGAGAAATAGAACCTACTGGTCCGCTGTGCTTTGTATCGCCAGCTGGCATCGGGTCTGGCGTGAATCGCGTCGTGAGCGCCAGCGAACCACGCGAGAGGGACTGCTGGCGAGACAAAGCGCACGGAACTATCGGTGTTTATTGTTGTCTAGATGTATAGCACCTGGCAGGTGGGGCATCGGAAGCTGATGCGTGAAACCGTTTCTTCGGTTTGTGCGTAGCGGTCTGTCCCAAAACGCTTAGCGCCAGTTCCTAGGTCTGAGAGCTCGTCTTTGATGATGAACGAGCCGCACCGGTAGCAGGGACGGCCGCGCCTGCCGTAACACCACAGCGGTTCGCGTTCGGTGCGGGTTACGCGTCGCGGGCGCATCCTGTTAGCCGTAAGTAGTAGGTGCGCTATTTCGATGACGCGGGCAAGATCGGGCACAGCACCTACCTGCGAGCGCGGGTCAACTCCCGCGAGAAAGAGTGTTTCTGCGCGAAAGATGGTGCCGATTCCCATGAGGTTCTTTTGGTCTAGAAGCGCCGGGCCAATGAGCCGTTCTGGTTGTGCAAGAAGGTTGTTGAGGGCCAGTTGGGGGTTCCAGTCTGCTCCGAGAAGATCTGGACCGAGGTAGCCTAGTCGTTCTTTTTCCTCGGTGGTGGGAAAGATTTCGAGTAGTCCGAGCGTGAATCCGACGGCTGAGACAGGGGTGCTACCGGGTACGAGCTGCCCGTTTGCGTCCTGCCTGGCGTTGGCGTTGATGATGGCTCGCGCTGCCGAGGCTGGGCGTTTCCAGCGTTGGGGGTTGCCGTTGTCATCTACGCCGTAGATGTGCCAGATGCCGTCCATTTTCAGGTGGGAGTGCACGGTGAAATCGTCGATGCGAAGTAGAAGGTGTTTGCCTCGGGCTAGTGCGCCGTGAATGTGTTTGCCTGAGAAGTCGACTTCGGCGACGTCGGGGTAGCGGAAGCTGGTGCTGTGGGCGGTGCGTCCGGCGAGTGCTTTGTGCAGGCTGCGAGCTTGGCGCCAGACGGTATCTCCTTCGGGCATGGGATGTTTTCTCCGTAAAATAGATGTGGGCTGTGTGGTGGAACTAATGTGACAAGTTCCATAATAAATTAAATAAGTGTGCTGACTAGGTAAAATTGTGTAAAAATTTAAAATAAAGGGTGTTTTGGTGTATTGAGGTGTAGACGCTGTGGGGGACAGTCTGTTACATTAGAAGCCCTTGTTGTTTTATGAATCTTTCCCCGATTCAATACCAGGTAGCAACCTTTTAGGTTGCGACTATTTGCTACTGGCAATCCGCAGTTTAGGCTAAAATTCCAGTGGTTGTAACGGGTATGTGGGTGACTGAGAGTATAAAAGTTCTCTGCGATAGTCGCTGGCGATGCTCGTTGCATTGGTATGGTGCTAGTTCCCCTAGCAGATGCCAATAAATAGATAATTGTATATCCCCAAAATCGACGCGGCTCTTTTCTTCCCCTTATTTTCAGAGCCGCGTCGATTCTTTTAAAAATCGGACTTTTTATCGCTACTTTACTTACCGGTAGGTATGAATTATTTAACTCAAGTTAAATTTTCCACTGGGTTCGTCAATAGAGGTCTTAGTACTCTTTGCGCATACGTAGCCCTTTGGGAGTGGGGTAAAAGCCAGATTCCAACAGCCCATTGCGTAGCGCTGTCACGGGATGCTCACTAGGTGCTTCATCTTCTTGATGCCGTGCAGGTAGCGGAGCGAGCACATCAAGAATTGAATGTCCATTGACTTTTTCAATCATGATTTTTTCGGCAGCCCCTCGCCGCACCAGCTCACCAATCAGGGGAGCTGCGGCGCGTACCGCATCCGTATCTTCGGTGAAAATGAGCATGGTCTTCCCGCCACGCTCCACATAAAGTGTGAGCTGGCCGTCGACAAGAACTACGGCAGCGCCCGCCTTGCGTCCGGGCTTATGGCGCGCATTGGTAATCGTCTCTTCCAGACTTTCAGCTTCACCGGGTTCGGACGCGCGCTCCTCCAACGAGGGAGCGGCAGGCCAACTCAGGGTTGAGCCGTAGGGGTTCGCCGGGTCGGTTGCTGCTAAGAAAGTGACGGTTTTCGTGTGCTGATTCTCACCGGAATCACGATCGTACTCGCGCAGACGGTCAACGGTGTTGGCGGTGGAAAACTGCGCGGCCCCCAGCCCCTCGATAAAGTAGCCGCGTCGAGCCAGCCCTTTTTCTTCGGCGGCAGATAGCACCTTATAAACGGCGCTAAAACCACCGGGGATATCTTCAATAGCTACAGCACCGCGCGTGAGGATTCCGTAGCGGTCCATGAGCAACTCGCTACGTGCGTGCGCGGCGATGGTCGCATCCAGCTCTTCGGCTTCAACGCGCGACCAGCGTCCGGCATCAATGGGAGCAGCCGTTGGCGCTTCGGTTATCGAACCAAATCGACTGCCGCCACCAAAACGGGAACCACTCAGACGCGAGGCACCGCGACGCATCCCCACTGACCGTGCGCGTGGAGCTGGGGTAGCCACCTTGTGCGCGGTTGCGCCACCTGCCAGAAGAGCACGCACAGGAGCGAACGTGTCGTTGGTAATCAGCCCCGCCCACACCAGGTTCCACAGCGCACCCGAGATATCTTTGAGCGTTATAGGCGCATCGCCACCAGCTTGCGCCACGCGCGCTTGTAACGCTGATTGAATCTGATGAATGAACAGGCCACCGCCGCCTAGAACCTCAAAGACAGCGCGGTCAAGAGGCGCGAGCGTGTTGAGTGCTGTGGCGCGCTGATTAGCATCCGGGACAGTGAGCGCGGCTGCCTCGGCAAGATGAAGGCAGACCCAACCGTCGGTGCCGGCAAGATCGCCGTCGCCCGTCCACACGACATCGCCGGAGCTCATTGCCTGATCCAAGAGAGCCGGTGAGTAATCCTTGATGCGCGAGCGCAAGATCAGCGGCTCAAGCGCCGATGCGGGCAGGCGGACGCCGGCGAGCTGGTCGATGACGGTGAGCAGACCGTCGTAGCCTTCAAGCATGGCGGAATCGTCGCGTTTGACGCTTGCGCTAATTCCGCCTGTTGGTGCACCGAAGGTTCCCGGTGCCTGTTTTTTCTCCGTGAGGTGCCACGATTCAACGTGTTGCCAGGGTGGTAAGAATTTGCTGAAGATTTCTGGTGCTACGGGTTCAACGTCTTGCCGCAAGATAGCGAGCGAGCGGGAACGGAGCGTGCGAAGAACTTGGGTATCGACCCACTGTGTTCCGTTGGGTTCTACAGTTCCGGTGCGGCTGTGTGAGAGCTCTTCGTGTAGCTCGTCGGGTAGAAAATCGCCGGATGATACTCGGCGGTCGGCGGCTAGCGTCCGCAGGGCTGTCTCGACGATGGCAACGCCCAGCCCCAGCGCGTGCGCGGCTTGGTGCGCGGTAAAGGGCGCGTGAGTGCGAGCGTAGCGGGCTACGAGATCTAAGAGCGGTTCTTTCACCGGTTCGAGGAAGGTGAGCGGCACGCCCATGGGTAACGGAACGCCTAAGCCGTCGCGCAAACGAGCTGCGTCTTCTATGGATGCGTAGTGCGTGCGTCCGTGCAGGTTGAAGCTGAGCGCGCGAGTGTGCGCTACCAACTCCTCGAGATAAGTCTGTGCGGTATCAACGCTGACGGAGGTCTCGACGACTTCTTCCTCGTCTGTTGTCGCAGATGATGGTGCTTCTTCGCGCAGACGCGCAGCCATCGCTTCGGCGGTGAGTGGACCTAGCAGTCGTAGAAGATCCGCTGCGCCTTCGACTCCCTTGTACCGGTAGCCAGTAGCGGTGTGCTGCAACCGTGCCTCGACACTACGAATTACATTGGTATCGAGTAGCTCGCGGAGCTCGTCGCGTCCTAGAAGTTCTGAGAGCAGGGCTGGGTCAAGGGAAAGCGCGGCGGCGCGTCGCTCGGCAAGAGGTGAGTCGCCCTCGTACAAAAATTGCGCGACATAGCCAAAGAGCAGGGTGCGGGCAAATGGCGAGGGCGTTTCGGTCTCGACCTCGCTGATGCGAATTTTGCGGGCGTCCAAGTCCTTGTGGACGGCAGAGAGCGCGGGGAGATCATAAACGTCTTGTAAGCACTCGCGCACGGTTTCCAAAATAATAGGAAAGCTCGGGTACTTTCGGGCAACATCTAGTAGCTGTGCAGAGCGCTGGCGCTGCTGCCACAGGGGAGTTCGCTTGCCCGGATTCTTGCGCGGTAACAAGAGCGCACGCGCGGCAGACTCACGAAAACGCGAGGCAAACAGGGCGGATGCGCCCACCCGCTCGGTCACGATATCTTCGAGTTCATCGGCGTCAAAGAGAAAGAGGTCCGCGCCGGGCGGTTCTGCTTCCATGGCGGGGATACGCAGCACAATGCCATCGTCAGCTGCCATTGCTGAGGCGTTGACGCCAAACTGAGCTTCAGCGCGCTGGCCCACAGCAAGAGCCCACGGGGCGTGTACCGGCATGCCAAACGGCGAGTGCAACACAATGCGCCAGTCGCCAATTTCATCGCGAAAACGCTCAACTGTGAGGTGAATGTCGCTGGGAACAGCGCCCACTGCTTCTACCTGTTCACGGACGTAAGCTTCAAGGTTATCAGCCGCCCAGGTATCAAGACCGATATCGCTCAGGCGGGTGCGCGCATCCGCCGGGTTTTCTGCTAGTTCAGAGGCGAGTTCGTGGGTGAATTTGCCCAGAGCTTTGCCCAGATCAACGGGGCGGCCGCCTCCTTCACCGTGCCAGAAGGGCAGTTTGCCGGGCACTCCGGGGGCTGGGGTGACGCTGACGCGGTCGTGGCTGATATCTTCGATACGCCATGAGGACGCGCCGAGTGCAATAACGTCACCGGCGCGAGACTCATAGACCATTTCTTCATCGAGCTCGCCCACACGTTTGGGTGCTTTCGAGTCTTCTGAACCGACGATATAGACGGGAAAGAGACCACGGTCGGGAATAGTTCCGCCGGACGTCACGGCAAGACGTTGAGCGCCGGGGCGTCCTTCGATGGTGCCAGCGTCGCGGTCCCAAATGATGCGCGGGCGTAGTTCAGCAAATTCATCGGAAGGGTACTTGCCCGAGAGCAAATCCAGGGTCGCCTCAAATGCTGAGCGCGGGAGCGTGGCGAACGGGGCGGTATTGCGCAGCGCCTCAAACCAGGCTTCAACATCAATGGCCCCTAGCGCGCAGGCTGCCACGGTTTGCTGCGCCAAGATATCAAGCGGGTTGGTGGGAATAGCCAGCGGTTCAATCTGACCGTCCAGCATGCGGCGAACCGTCACGGTTGCGTTCAAAAGATCGCCACGGTGCTTGGGGTAGAGATAGCCGCGAGAAACTTCGCCCACCTGGTGGCCGGCGCGTCCTACACGCTGCAAACCTGAGGCAACAGAGAACGGTGCTTCAACCTGCACCACGAGGTCAACGGCTCCCATGTCGATGCCGAGTTCTAGCGAGCTGGTGGCAACAACGCACTTGAGCTGACCAGATTTGAGGGAGTCTTCAATGATTCCGCGCTGATCCTTCGATACTGAGCCGTGGTGAGCGCGAGCAAGAATAAGCGGGGCACCGTCGGTGTTTTGCGACATTCCCATCATCTGAGCGGGAGTTCGCTGCTTCTCCCGTGATTTCTCAAGCTTTTCATCGGCCTCAGGCTTTTCGATGCGCACAGCGTTTTTGCTCAGCGCCTGCGTCAGAATCTCGGTAATATTCTGCGGCTGACCAGAGGACGATTCAAGGGATTCACCGGCGGCCTCAGCGCGAGATCGAACGCGGTCGGCGTAAATTTCGTTGAGTCTGGCGGTTAGCTTTTCAGAAAGACCACGCGAGTTCGTAAAGACAATAGTCGAGCGGTTTTCTTCAATAAGATCAACAATGCGCTCTTCAACGTGTGGCCAGATGGACGCCTGATACCCACCGGTTTCGGTGGGGGTAGCGGGGGCACTGGTAGAGGGCTGCGGGGTGATTTCTTCAATCACCATGTCAGGGGTAGTAAAATCTGGTGCCTTAGATTCCACCGCACCCTCAGTTTCTTCCCCGGGGAAAACGCCAATCGCATCCGCCAGCGCAGAGTCCATGGACGCTTGAGAAGGTGGCATCGGAGACTGCTGCTCATGCGGAGCAAGCGTCTTACCGTCTTCTGACCGCTGTGCTCGCCCTGACGGCGGGATAATTCCCAGGGATTCAGCAAGTGTCAGACCTTGTGCGTTCGCAACTCCGGCGCTGCCAAGGTCTTCAGGCTCGCTTGCCAACGAGTCACCCTCAACCACGCCGTCGTCAAAACTAAAATTGGCAGATGCCTCAAAAGCCATGTCGCGTGCTCGCTCGCGTTCAGCTTCCTTGCGAGCGGCAGGTGGTAAGGCGAGGCTGTCCTGCGGGGGTTTGGTAGCAGAAGAGAATGAGTTATCGCCTTCGCCGTAGGCGTTTGGTCCACCCAGTACCGTCATATCGGGTACGGGAACAGAGACTTTCAAATCCCACTCTTTTTCAGAGGGCGGCTGCACAATATCAACCGGCGCAGTGCCACCGAGAAAACGCGCGACGGTAGACACCGGCTCAACGGTCGCCGAGAGGCCAATGCGCTGAGCGGGTACCTCTAAAATCTGATCCAGGCGTTCTAAAGAGACGGTAAGATGCGCGCCGCGTTTGGTGCCTGCAACCGCGTGAACCTCATCGATAATGACAGTGTGCACGCCGGTGAGCGTCGAACGCGCTTTAGAGGTGAGCATCAGATACAGCGACTCGGGCGTGGTAATCAAAATATTGGGCGGATGTGCAATGAGCGACCGGCGTTCTTTAGCGGGGGTATCGCCCGAACGCACACCAACGGTTACCTGCGGGGGAGTGTGGCCGTACTGTTTTGCTGTTTGCGCGATGCCGATCAGTGGCGCTCGCAGGTTGCGTTCCACGTCCACACCCAGTGCTTTAAGGGGCGAGATGTAGAGAACCTTCGTTCCTTCGCTTGCTGTGCCCGCTGTGCCATCTAGCTCGACAGACGTTTGGGGATCCTGCGCGTCGTGGTGCAGTTTATCGAGCGCCCACAAAAAAGCTGCGAGTGTTTTACCGGAGCCAGTGGGCGCAACGATTAAGGCGTGCCTACCTGCTGAGATAGCCTTCCACGCACCTTCCTGTGCTGCTGTGGGTGCTGAGAAAGCACCGCGAAACCAGGTGCGGGTGCTGGGGGAAAACTTTTCAAGGGCACTAACCATACGATCTATTATTCCAGCCTTGAAGCCCTATCAACGACGCGGCGTGGCTGTTGACGGGTATCACTTTGGTGAGGGTATGCTAAAAAGGAATTCTAGTTATAAAGTTGATACGGAAAATAAATTTCACAGATGAGAAAGCGAATTTTCATGGCACGTATTAACGAAGAATCCATTCAGGCTCTGTTCCACGAGCCCCGCACCGTTCAGTCTTTTTCCGATCAGGAAGTAACTGACCAGGAACTGCGCGATATCTACGACATCACCCGTATGGGCGCAACTGCCTTCAACTCGCAGCCCCTACGCATTACCTGGGTTCGCTCCGCTGAAGCACGCGAGCGTCTGGTGCCGTTCATGTCTGAGGGCAATCAGGCGCGAGTCTCCAGTGCTCCCGTTACCGCGATTTTGAGCGTTGATAAAAAGTGGCACAAGCGTTTTGCCGAGTTCGCGCCCCAGGCAGCTGCTCTTGAGAGCATGTTTGATTCTCAGCCCGAGCTCAGCGCATCCATGGGTATGAACAACGCTAATATGCAGGCAGGCTACTTCCTCACCGCTGTGCGCGCACTGGGCTTGGACTCCGGTCCCATGAGCGGCGCTGACTTCGCGGCAATTGAGAAGGAATTCTTTGCTGATAAAGACCAGACCCCCTTCTTGGTCGTGAACATTGGTCACGGCGGCGAAACCTCATACCCCCGCGGCGTCCGCTTTGATTTTGAGGATGCAACCAGCACCCTCTAAATCTGTAGAGCTTTGAGCGAGATAAAAAGTGCCCGGGCAGTTTCACTAGAAACTGCCCGGGCACTTTTGGTATAGAAACCTTCTCTAAACACTAGCTCCTACTTGACCCACGCTGAGCTGCTGGATCGAAGTGTCGCTGCATCCTTCTGAGGGGTAAGGAATAGACAGTGACTCGGTGGTCTGCGGTAGCTGGATGCGGTAACCGCTAGAGGTCACCGGCTTGCAACGGTCGCCAAAGAGATCCGCCCGCGTTTCGCGCAGAATCGCCGTGGTGCTGCGTCCCGGCTCAAGCGTCACTGCGCTGCTTGTCCACTCAGCAGCCAAGGACGCCGGCGCACCGATGGTCTGCCCCGCATTATCAACATAGCTGACGGTGGGGTAGCCAGAAATCGTGCACGGCGTAGAACCGTTATTGGTGAAGGTAAGCGTGAGGTACTGAGAGCCAGCCGCTCCCGCGCCACCCTTTGCTTCTGCCGATACAACGGTTTGCCCCAGGCTACACGCGTCATTAGACGCCTGGGCGGGCGTAGAAGCCTGCTCAGAGGCACGAGCCGATTCAGAGGGCTGAACAGGTTCGACGGTGGTCTCCGTGCCGGTGGGCTGAGATGATTCTTGCGGTTGCTCAGAAGGAACAACGGGGTCCTGCTCAACAACCGTCGGCTGAGCCGCCGTGGGGGAGGGGTCCTCAGAAGCAACACTCGCGCTCGCACGAGACGACTCCGAAGACTCGGTCGGTGTTGCAGAGCCAGTCGCCCCAGTCGGGGAGGCCTCGGCGGTTGCACTTGCGCTACTAGAAGGGGGAGCGGGGGATGGGGGCTGTAGCGCCGCGTCCTGCTGGGCCGAACACGCTGAAAGAAGCAGGGTCGCGCAGAGCGCCCCTACACCCAGCACAGAACGTGGTGAAAAGCCTGCCATAAATTACATCCCAGCTTTGAGGGTAACGGTCGCGCCGTCCATCTCTACAGAGTATTCAGTCTGGCATGCCAAACGGGAATTTTCGGTTGCAACATCGTCCAGCATCAGCAGAAGGTCAGCTTCAGCTTCGGTGCGCTCGCCGCTGGCTTCGATATGCTCAGGGTCGATGTAGGTGTGGCAGGTAGCGCAGGATGCGTTGCCGCCACAGGTTGCAAGTACGGGAAAGCCGTTTGCCAAGAGGGTGTCGAGAAGGGTCTGATCCTCATTCCATTCAGCGGGGCGGGTTTCGCCGCTTTCGTCGGTAACGTTGATGTTGACGCTGCTCATTAATTTTCTCCTGAACGATTGGGGGCGTCTGCCTGTCACTCTTATTTTAGAAGCTGTGGGTGACTTTCACGCACTACCTGCATCACATAGACCTTAAAAATGTATTGCTATGTGGTGAAGGCTGTCACACTAGGGGCTTTATTGGTTTGGTTAAACAAAAAATCCCCGCTTCTTTCGAAGCGGGGATTTGGTTTGTGCGCCCGAAGGGATTCGAACCCCCAACCTTCTGATCCGTAGTCAGATGCTCTATCCGTTGAGCTACAGGCGCATTTTGCAGTGGCTTTCAATCGCTTGACTGCCTCAGCAACGAGTAACACTCTACGCAGGTTTTGGGGAGCGTGCAAATCGAAATCGTGTGACTGTCATCTCAAGTAGGGGGTTTTGAGGGTAAAAAACCCGAGATTCCGCGGAAAAATCGCCCAAAAAATATTTTTTAGCGTCCTTTTGGCCATTCAAAATTCCCCGAAATTTCATAAATCGTGGTGAAACCGAGGACTTTATGGTTATCTGGTTACATCACGAAGAGGTGAGCTGTTTTTGTAAGACAACAGTCGCGCTATGTAATCGTTGAGGTTTCTAGCGCGTTTTTTCGTTCCCGGGCTTGGTAGACCGGTGAGCGACTATGAGGTTTTACGGAAGCGTCAAATAGTTCAGTACAGCGTAGTGCTGAAATATGGAGCAACAAAGGGGAAACGTCAGATGACTGACATTTCAATGGCAACCGCTTTGACAGCAGAAGCTGAGCAGAGCATCAATAATGCACCGACCAACTACACTGAGCTTGTTCAGTGGGTGCGCGAGATCGCAGAGCTAACGCAGCCGGATCGCATTGTGTGGGCTGACGGTTCCCAAGAGGAGTATGACCGTCTTGCTGGCGAGTTGGTGGATGCGGGTACATTTGTACGTTTGAGCGACCACGAGTTCCCGAATTCTTACGCAGCGTTTTCAGACCCGGACGATGTTGCCCGCGTCGAAGAGCGCACTTTTATCTGCTCGCAGACCGCTGAGGGAGCTGGCCCTACCAATAACTGGCGCGACCCCGCTGAGATGAAGCAGACCATGACCGAGCTGTACCGCGGTTGTATGCGCGGTCGCACCATGTACGTGATTCCTTTTGTCATGGGCTCACTGGATGCTAAAGACCCCAAGTACGGCGTTGAGATCACCGACTCCGCCTACGTTGTCTGCTCAATGCGCATCATGGCAACCACTGGTACCGATGTTCTTGAGAAGATGAGCAAGACTAACGCTTTCTTTGTCAAGGCGTTGCACTCTGTGGGTGCTCCCTTGGCTGAGGGGCAAGAGGATGTTCCGTGGCCTTGCAACCTCGAGAAGTACATTGTCCAGTTCCCTGAAACCCGTGAAATCTGGTCTTTCGGATCGGGTTACGGCGGTAACGCACTGCTGGGTAAGAAGTGCTACGCGTTGCGTATCGCATCTGCACTTGCCCACGATGAGGGCTGGATGGCAGAACACATGCTGGTTCTCAAAGTCACCAATCCCGCAGGTAAGAGCCGCTACGTTTCAGCAGCTTTCCCCTCGGCATGCGGTAAAACCAACTTCGCCATGATGGAACCGGCAATCGATGGCTGGAAGGCCGAGATGATTGGTGATGACATCGCGTGGATTCGCTTTGACGAGAACAATAAGGCTCGCGTTGTTAATCCCGAGGCGGGTCTCTTTGGTGTTGCCCCCGGTACCGGCTGGCCCACCAACCCTAACGCTATGCGTGCTATCGCTGAAGGCAACACTATTTTCACCAATGTTGCGCTCACCGATGACGGCAGCGTCTGGTGGGAGGGTAAGACCGATGAGGTTCCCGAACATCTGATTGACTGGCAGGGTAATGACTGGACCCCTGAGTCAGGACGTCCGGCAGCTCATCCCAACTCGCGTTTCTGCACCCCTATCTCCCAGGTAGATATGCTCGCTGAAGAGTACTACGCACCTGAGGGTGTTCCGTTGGATGCGATTATCTTCGGCGGGCGTCGCAAGACCACCGTGCCTTTGGTGTCTGAGGCTAAGAGCTGGGAGCACGGTGTGTTCCAGGGCGTTACCCTCTCGTCGGAAACCACCGCTGCCGCAAAGGGCGCGGTTGGCGTAGTGCGTCGCGATCCCATGGCGATGCTTCCGTTCATCGGTTACAACGCCGGCGATTACTTCCAGCACTGGCTTGATCTTGGTCAGAAGTACGGTGCCGAAAACATGCCAAAGATTTACTACGTCAACTGGTTCCGTCGCACCGCTGACGGCGGCTTTGCATGGCCGGGCTTCGGCGAGAACTCACGCGTGGTCAAGTGGATCTTTGATCGTTTAGAAGGCACTGCCGAAGGTGAAGAGACCTTCGTGGGTACGGTTCCGGGTAAGGATGATCTTGATGTATCGGGCTTGGAAATCTCTGACGAAGAGCTCAAGGCTGCACTGAATGTTTCAGCAGGCGAATGGGCACAGGAGCTTCCTGGTATCGACCAGTGGCTTGCAACCTTCGGTGACAAACTGCCTCCGGCTCTCAAGGACCAGCGCGACATTCTTGCGAGAAGCATCCAGCAGTAAGTTGATGTAGCACCTGCTGAGTCAAAGCGGCATCCGAGGACATCGGGTGCCGCTTTTGCGTGCTCAGGTAACTCGCAAACGTAGACCTAAATGTCGTCTGACCTGCGAGGAGAAAGAAATAGAGTTTATGGAAGGCGCAATCTCTGCCGGGGTGTAAAGTTACGTGTTGCTACGCGTCTGTTTGTGCGCAAACTCTGCAGGTTTATTTTCTTTAATACCCCTAGTGAAAAGGCTAATTTTTCTCGCGGGCAGCTGCTATCTTAGACAAGATTGTCTGTGGCTATTTTTTCTTATACATTCTAATTACTAAAACTTATGGTGCTCTCGGTAGAATTTATAGTGATAACAAATCATTAATGAAACTAACTAAAACTCTTAAATGAGGTAACAACCTCACCGACGCAGAGAGTTCGTACCGTTGGGTCTAGGGCAGTAGGCCTTGAAGGAGAGATCAAGAAGTGAGCAATTTGCTCAGCATTCGAGGGCTGACAAAATCACACGGTCACACCCGTGCGCTTCGCGGCGTTGATTTTGACGTTGATCGCGGAGAAGTTATTGGGCTTCTGGGCGAAAACGGTGCGGGCAAATCTACCCTCATTTCTATTCTCGGAGGCTACAACGTACCTGATAGCGGTATGATGACGATTGCTGGCGAGCGCTACGTTGCTGAAACTCCTGAAGAGGCAATGGCTGTTGGTATCGGTTCTATTCGCCAGAAATTCAAGGTTGACCCTGAGCTGACTGTAGTTCAGGCAATTTTCCGTGCGTCCTACCACGTCAATAAGCCCGCCGAAGAGTAGCGTGAGCGCGCCCTGGAGCTTCTGGGCCGCGTAAACCTTGATATCGACCCGGACGCTAAAATGGGAGATCAAACGAACGAAGCTGGTTTTGTGCATGAGGTTTCCGCTCTGCGTGATGTGGTGAGCCAGGTGCAGCGTCTGCGCATCAAGACCACCAATATTCAGGGAGAAATCGGTAACTTATCCGGTGGCGACCAGCAGAAGGTGGCGCTTGCCCGCGGGATGATCACCGAGTGCGACTTGTTGATTTTGAACCATCCCACGCGTGGCATTGACGTCGGTGCGCGTAGCGATATCTACGATATGCTCAAGAACCTTGCCGCTAACGGCACCTCAATTATGATTATTGGTTCTGAGATGAGCGAACTCGTAGAGCTGTGCCATCGCATTGCCGTGATGCGAGACGGTCAGATTGTCTCCATTCAGAACAATAAAGAGGCCAACGAAGACACCTTGATGGAAGATGTTCTGGGTGAGCAGATTTAAATAAAAATCCCGTGCTGAATAATCAGCACGGGATTTTTGTATCTGTACTTGAGTGGTAAAGGGTTACCTTTGGGCCAATTACAGGGAGATACGTGAAGAAATCGCGTTCAGCTTGTGGCGCGCCAGTGCGAGGTTAGCGGTGTTGCGATCAAGCACGATGTAGACGAACAGGCCTGAGGTTTCGGTGGTGTTCAGTACGTTGATGAGGTGGTACTGGTTGCCCAGGGTTATCATGATGTCTTCGATCTTCTGATCAAGACCGAGATCGTTCATGGTCTTGAGCTTTGCGCGGACAACGTTGGAGTTGCCTGCTGCTGCAACGGTGAGGTCGAAACCGGGGTTACCTGATGATGCAAGAGCCATGCCTGATGAAATATCTACCAGAGCTGCGCCGGTTGCGCCTTCAATCTGCAAAAGTTCCTGGATTGAATTATCGAGCTGCGACACCGGGATAATCCTTTCTTCTAGTGGGTAAGAACATGACGCAATACGAGATAGAAAAAATGATCGTAGCGTCCTACGCCTGTGCATCTTACCGCCTAGTAGCCTAGGCTTAGGAGTCGATTTGACCCTATGCGGGTATATGTGTGGAGGAAAAACACAACAGTGAAAGAATGTAAGCAATGTTACTCATTTGGGGTATGTGGTAATCCCAAAGGTAAAACTATTCTTATGTATGGAACTATCCATTCGAGAGGAAATCTATAGCGTATGAGGCTTACTGCTTTTTCTGATGTCTCACTGCGCGTGCTGATGCTCCTGGCTGGGGTAGATGGGCAAGAGCGCCTCTCGACTCAGATGATTGCCGAGGGCGTGGGTACGCCCTATAACCACGTGGCGAAGTCTGTTGCATTTTTGGCAGGACGCGGCTGGGTAGAAGCTACCCGCGGTCGTGCCGGGGGCGTCGTGCTTTCTGAAAAAGGACGCGCCGCTACTATTGGTGCTGTTTTGAGGGCAACAGAGGGCGACACGGCTATGGTCGAGTGTGAAACTCCCGGCGGTCACTCTGCGTGTCCTATGAATCAGTCCTGTCAGTTGCGTGGCATCTTGGCTCGTGCACGCGAGGCTTTTTTCACCTCTCTTGACGGCATAGTCATTGCTGAATTGCCTAATCAGAAGCAAATGGGGCCGGTTTTCGTGGAACTCGGTCTTGGCCCGCTCGAAAAGCGTTTGCCGCTGGCATCCTAAGTAAATCCGCTTTCTGACCACAAGAAAGCGGATATTTCTTAAAACAAAATATTGCATTTCATATGCTAAATTGGGTTTTGGTTTATTAGACAGAGTGTCACTAAGGAGACATTGTGCTATCTGAAAAGTCACGCCCCGTCATCGAGGCAACGCTTCCCGTTATTGCAGAACGCATTAACTTCATCACCCCCGAGTTCTACAAGCGTATGTTCGCAGCGCGTCCCGACCTCATGGACGGCATGTTCTCACGCTCATCACAGCTCGAAGGTACCCAGCCCCGCGCACTGGCAGGCTCAATCGCTGTCTTCGCATCATGGCTGGTGGAAAACCCTAACTCATACCCCGACGAAGTACTCTCACGCGTCGCCCACAAGCACGCTTCACTGGGCCTCAAAGAAGAGGAATACCCCACCGTTTACAAGTACCTCTTCGAAGCAATCGCAGCAGATCTCGGCGACGCTTGCACCGCAGAAGTAGCAGAAGCATGGACCGAAGTTTACTGGCTCATGGCAGATGCCCTCATCAAACTTGAAAAGGGCCTCTACGCTCAGCAGGCAAACGACGTTATGCAATCAGAATTCAAGCTTGTCAAGCGCGTCGAATCAGGCGAAGGCGTCATCGACGTAACCTTCGAACCTGCTGATGACACCCCCATGACCGATGCTGTTGCGGGCCAGTACATCTCCATCATCGCCAAGGCAAAGGACGGCCTGCGTCAGCCTCGCCAGTTCACTCTGCTTCCGTCAGAGAAGAACCAGCGTCGCGTAGCTATTAAGCTTGATCCCGAAGGCGAAATGACCGAGATCCTGCACGGCCTTAAAGAAGGCGACACCGTAGAAATCTCAAACCCCTACGGCGATGTCACCCTCGGCGCATTCGGCGACGATGAGTCAGCACCTCTGTACCTCTTCAGCGCAGGCATCGGCGTAACTCCCATGCTCGCATTCGTCTCAGAACTCGCTGAAAAGGGCTCAGAACGCGAAGTTGTAGCGGTACACGGCGACCGTTCAAACGACTCATGGCCGCTCAAGGACGACTACAAGGCCGCTGTAGAGAAGCTGAAGAACGGCAAGCTCATCACCTTCCTCGGTGAAGAAGGCCAGGGCGACTTCTTTGGCCGCGTAGACGTTGCAAAGATCGATGTACCCTCCAACGCGTCCGTTTACCTCTGCGGCCCTCTGCCCTTCATGCAGGACGTCCGCTCAGCACTCGTTGAGGCAGGCGTCCCCGGCAAACAGATTCAGTACGAAATCTTCGGCCCCGACCAGTGGATGCTCCACGACCAGGCACGCGCATCCTAACCGCGTAGCTGTGGCTGAAGAATAACTGAATAAAAAGATGTGCCGCGGGCACGCAGAAGAGCTTGATGTGTTGTGCTTATCTGCGTGCCCGCGGTCTTTTAATACCGTGGTTTCTGATGCAAAGAGACATATTCAGAAGGCCCCAAAACCTGCGCTTGTCTTTGAGATATCCCTACGAATAAGCCACAAAGAGACTTCTTATCGCCGAACGACTAGTGACGTTTGATGCGAGTAGTAATCTCCCAGAGAAGAACAACTGTGGCACCTATAAGTATTGGTACCAGAGGCGGATCAAAACATAACTCATAGAAGAATCTCATCCCGTGAGGGCGTACCAGTAGCAACACAATCGCTATAACTAATGGGATGCAGGCTGCATAGAGCATCTTGAGCGAAAACCACCTATTTTTGGCATAGGCACTTTGCCATTGCTCATCTGAGTCAGTAGGCAACAAACCCGAATTTTGGTTTTTCACAACTAGTGAACTCGTTGAATATAAACCAAGTAACGGTACAGCTACCCAACCGAAAGCACGAGCGAACGATACCGTCTGCCCGTCTATTTCTACAGTTGTGTTGAATTGTCCTGCTACAAACAGTGCGCATGCCAGCGCAATCACTATTCCTAAAGCAGTATTACGAGCTCTCACGAAATTAGGGGACGGCGGAAGCGGTTCAGGACGCCCCACAGTGTTTGTAGGGTCGTTGGCTTCCCACGGGTTCAGCTGTGGTTTCTCGGGCGACTGGTTCATAGTGTTTCTTTCAACGCTGTTCTCACCCACAGCTTACGGTGTTTCCTTCTTGAGACGTCATAAATGGGAGTTATTTTTCCTCTGTATTACGCGCAGTAGCGGTGAAGGTTTTACATTAGAAAAAGACGATTGCACGGCAAAATTTGAGTAGGTACGGATGGACGCGGGAACACTACTGCAGGCTCTTGCCATCATGACGGCAGGCTTCGGGGCTGGCTTTATCAACGTAATCGTGGGCTCAGGAACGCTCATTACCTTCCCGATTTTGCTGATGTTTGACTTCCCGGCGTTAACCGCCAATATGTCTAACAGCATCGGTTTGGTTGCAGGCAATCTCTCCGGGGTGTGGGGCTATCGTCGTGAAATCGCAGCTCAGAAGAAACTGGCCTTAAAACTCCTTCCCGCGTCTATTGTGGGCGGAGCTACCGGCGCGCTGTACCCTCCAGCGTCTTCGATCTTGCCGTGCCACTGCTTATTCTGCTGGGAATCATCATGGTGGCGATCACCCCGTGGGTACAACGTCGCACCGCTGAAAAGCTGGGAACCTCGCATCCGCACCCCGCGCTATCGTCTACGCCTATCGCGGTGAAGCGTCCCATTCTTACCTGGATTGTTGTCTTTTTGCTGGGCGTGTACGGAGGTTATTTTGGTGCTGCGCAAGGTGTGTTGATGGTCGGAGCCTTGGGCATGATGCTCGCGATTACACTGCAAACTCTCAACGCATTCAAGAATTTTCTGTGCTCTGCGGTGAACCTTTTGGCCGCTTTTATCTTTATCTCGTGTGCTTCGGAGCTCATCGATTGGACGGTTGTCATTATCATCGCGGTCGGCTCCACTCTCGGCGGGCTCGTGGGAGCTAAGGTCGGACGCAAGCTACCGGCGCCCGTCCTTCGCGTCGTTATTATTACGGTGGGAACCATCGCGCTGATCAACATGCTGGTGTAGCTGGGTCTTCGTACACTGATTCTCCCCACGTACATCGATAATCGGTGTACGCAGAGAAATCCGGTGTACAAAACCGCCCGGCGAGATATTCTCACCGGGCGGTTTAGAATCAGGTCAACGCGTCAAATTAGGCGCGCACTAGAGCCAGAATCTGGTCGCGTACACGTTCCATGGTGGATGCGGCCGGCGCCTCAAGGTTCAAACGCAAGAAAGGCTCGGTATTTGACGGACGCAGGTTAGCCCACCAGCCTTCTTCGGTGTGAGTGAAGGTGGTGCCGTCTGAATCTTCAACGGTCACGGGCTGATCAGCAAAAGCTTCGCGTACGCGGTCAACAGCTGCCTTTTTGTCTTCAATTTCTGAATTGATCTCGCCGGATGCGACGTAGGGCGAGTACTTTGCGCCGAGTTCGCTGAGCGGGGTGTCAACTTCACCGAGTGCTGCCAGAACGTGCATGGCCGCGAGCATACCGGTGTCTGCGTTGAAGAAGTCTTTGAAGTAGTAGTGAGCTGAGTGCTCGCCGCCGAAGACACCGTTTTCTGATGCCATGACAGCCTTGATGAAGGAGTGGCCTACGCGGGTCTTGACTGCGCGTCCGCCGAGCTTTTCAACGAGTTCGGGTACAGCCTTTGAGGTGATCAGGTTGTAGATGATGACGGGTTCGTTGTTGCCTTCGGCCTTTGCGCGTGCAATTTCGCGTTCAGCTACCAAAGCGGTGATAGCTGAGGGGGTAACGGGCTCGCCCTTTTCATCGATGACGAAGCAGCGGTCAGCATCGCCATCGAATGCCAAACCAATGTCTGCGCCGTGCTCAACTACGGCCTTTTGCAGGTCAACGAGGTTTGCAGGCTCCAGCGGGTTTGCGGGGTGGTTGGGGAAGGTACCGTCCAGCTCGAAGTACACGGGAACGATTTCTAGCGGCAAGGCGGGCAGGATTTCATCGCCCAAAACTGCGGGGGTGGTCATGCCGCCCATGCCGTTGCCCGCATCCACTACAACTTTGAGTTTGCGGATGCCGCTCAGGTCAACGAGGTTACGCAGGTACTGTGCGTAATCTTTGAGAATGTCGCGCTCGGTAACGGTGCCGGTCGCGTCAACAGCGGGAATCTCACCGTCATTGAGGTACTTCTGCGCAAGGTCGCGGATGTCGTACAGGCCTGTTTCAGATGAAACCGGAACAGCTCCTGCTTTAGCCATCTTCATGCCGTTGTATTCTGCGGGGTTATGCGACGCCGTGAAGGTGACGCCCGCAGCATTTTCAACACCGCATGCAAAGTAGAGTTCGTCGGTTGAAATCAAACCGATTTTTTCAACGTTTGCACCGCGAGCAGTTGCACCGGCTGCAAAAGCGTCCATGAATTCGGGGGATGAGGGGCGCATATCGCCGCCGACCAGAACGGTCTTTCCCGCTAGTTCCATGACGTCAACGAAAGCGGCGCCGGTTGCGCGTACGGTTTCAGCGGTAATGGTCTGCCCAACGATGCCGCGAACATCATACGCTTTAAAAGAAGTATTCAAATCTACAGTGCTCATAAATATTGATTCTATCGGTGCATATAAGGTTTGCTCGGGTAAAGCACACTATTATGGTGATAAACACGCCTTTTTCAAGGTGCTTAAATATGATTGAGAACTCACGTCTATGATTGGATTAAAGCTATGGGTGAATTGTTTCGACTGAATAATCCAATTCAAAATTATGCGTGGGGTTCTCACACTGTTTTAGCGCAGATGCGAGGTGTTCCAGCGCCTACGGATCAGCCTGAGGCTGAGGTGTGGGTTGGTGCGCATCCTTCGGCACCTTCTGTTGCTGAGTATGCCGGTGATTCCACGGCATTGAATGTTTTGGTCGAGAATAATCCTGATACTTTTTTGGGTAAAAACCGCTCGTGCGATACTTTCCCGTATCTTTTTAAGATTCTTGCTATTGATGCTCCGTTGTCTATTCAGGTTCACCCGACCGATGAGCAGGCGCAGGCTGGTTTTGCCGACGAAAACGCGCGCGGCATTGCTTTGGACGCGCCGCATCGTAATTACAAGGATCAGTTTTCTAAGCCTGAGACCGTTATCGCTGTTTCTGATGTAAAGATTTTGACGGGTGTGCGTGATTCTGCGCAGCTTGAAGAGCTTGCTGTCACGTTTGACGCTGGTTGGCTCAAAGGCTTACTGCCGGTCAAGGATGCTAAGGCACTGCTGACTAGCATCCTGCGTTTGGACCAGCAAGCAGCGCAAAAAGCAATGAACGACTTACTGCGCGCATCCGTTGAGATTACGCAGGGGCAGGATGCCAGTAAGCTGGTGCGAAAAGCGGCTGAGCTGGTGCAACTGGTGAGCCTCAAGCATCCCGGCGATCAGGGTCTGCTCGTTGCTTTTGTCATGAATTTTATTGAACTTTCCCCGGGTGATTCTGCCTTTACTCCCGATGGGCAGGTGCATGCCTACGTTGAGGGTACCGCAATTGAGCTGATGAACCCGTCAGATAACGTGATGCGAGCCGGTCTTACTCCTAAGCACATTGATACTGAAGAGCTTATTAAGGTGCTGGCAACGGATCAGGATGCCCCCACGATTAAGCGCGCTCAGCCCGTGAACGAGAGTACCGGCGTGTATGCCATGTGGGATGAGCGTCTGAGCGTGACCCGTATTCGCGTTGAAAATCAGCCTGTGGACTACACGTTTGAGGGCACTTCTACTTTGCTGAGTGTCGGTGGCAACGTTACCGTGTCTACCGGTGATGAAAGTTTTGAGGTCACCGGTACCGAGTCAGTGATGCACATCGGTGAGCCTGTAACTACAAGAATTTCAGGATGCGGCGAGCTCTACATCGCCACGCATCGCTAAGCTATCGCGCACAAAGGGCGGTCGAAAAATTTCAACGTTTTCGACCGCCCTTTGTGCTCTTTCAATGCTTACGCCTTGATAACGGTGATGCTCCATTCAGCGGGGCCGCGCTTGCGAAAGTCTTTGGTGCCGTAACCGCTTTCGGCCGCCCAGCGCGGGATAGCTTCGGTGCCCTGGGTGCAGTCAAAGTTGATGACGAGCTCGTCGCCGGGATTCATTTCTTCCATAGCTGCCTTAGCTTCTTGGACGGGAAAGGGACAGACCAAGCCGTCGGTTTCAAGTACACGCTGTGCCATGAGTATTTTCCTTATCTTTCAGAATTTTTAGGATGCTGCGGGGCTGCCAACTTTACGCGGCATGATGAAGATTTTGGCGGCGGCGCCGGTGCCCAGAATCATTGCGATGAGACCGATCCAGCCCTGCCAGGAGAACATGGAGGTTTCAACGAGGCCGTTGCCGATGGTGCATCCGCCAGCCCAGGAAGCGCCCCAGCCCATGAGGGCACCGCCAATAATCGATTTAACAATGGTCTTTGAATCGGGGACGCGAACCTTGAATTCGCCACTGGCTTTAGCGGCAATGAATGACCCTACTAGAATGCCGAGCACTAAGAATACGCCCCAGTCAACGAGTTCTACGTTGCCGGTAGTGAGGTAGCCTGCGATGTTAGAGCTAGGGCCGGTGATGCCCAGTCCCCATTTGCGTCCTGCGACCCAGCTCAGCGGCCAGGCGGCAAGAGCAATCAGACCAATCAAGATAGCGGTGATATAGGGGTTCCACGCTTTTTCAAAGAGTAGGTGCGCAACACCGGTCTTTTCAGGAGGCAAAGTCGCCATTGGCAACTTAGGACGCGTGAGGTTACGGTAGGTCCACCAGCCGGTTACTGCCAATAAGACAGCTACCAGCACCCACGCTGAAATACCGAGTGACTGGTAGATCGTCGCATTTTCCGTGACACCCCAGTTGCGGACAAAAGCGGTGCTCTGCGCAAAAGGGCCAGTCTTGAACATTGCTGCAAAAAGTGCGTAGAAAATCAAAGCAAACCAAGAACCCACGAGGCCTTCACCTGCACGATAATAGGTGCCTGTCGCGCATCCGCCAGCCATCAAAATACCGAAGCCAAAGATGAACCCGCCGGCAATAGTCGCAAACGGCGCAAACGCGCTTGCAACAGAGTCGGTGGGAAGAATTCCAAAGGTATTGAAGGCAGCAAGCCCAATAGCTTGCACAGAAATCGCTACAAAGAGAGCGGCGAGCCACCAAGAATTTTTAGAGACCCACACATCTCGAAAGGCGCCAGTAATGCAAAAGCGCCCGCGCTGTAGCACGAAACCAAAGGCAGCGCCAACTAACAAACCGGTAATAAGCATGCGTCCACCCTCGTCATCTCTTTCAGTCTCTGACTAGGCAACAGTCATAAAACTCAACAGTTGTGAGCTGCATCCTCTAAAGTGCACCGTCCACCATAGAAACAAAAGTGGCGGGGGAGCGGTGTGTTCTGCTTATCATGGTTGTATATGCAAGCAATCGTTTTTCAATGAGGAAGAAAGTGATCATGAAAATTATCTTGACCGTGACCGGCCTGGATCACACCGGTATCGTGGGCGCTGTGGCAACCGAGCTCACCCGACAGGACGTTAACATCGAAAACGTCTCGCAGTCACTGATGGACGAATACTTCACCATGATTATGCAGTGTTCATTTGACGAGAACACTCAGAACCTGGCTGATTTGCAGGACGCGATGAAGAAGGTTGGTGAGGCACAGAAGGTTAAGGTGCGCATCCAGTCTGAGGACATCTTCAAAGCGATGCACTCGCTGTAAGGAGGGCATCACTGTGTTGACTGATTCAAACGCAAATATTCTTGAAACTATTCAGATGATCGAGGAAGACAAACTCGACATCCGAACCGTGACCATGGGCATTTCTCTTTTGGATTGTGCCGATTCTGACGGTGAAAAAGCGCGTCAGAAGATTTACGACAAAATTACCTCTCGTGCCGAAAAGCTAGTTGAGGTGTGCGCTGGCATTGAAGCTGAGCTGGGAATCCCGATTATTAATAAGCGTATTTCGGTAACTCCGATTGCTTTGGTGGCGGGTGCTTCAAGCGACACCGATTATGTTGAGTTCGCAAAGACGTTAGACGCTGCAGCAAAGGCTGTGGACGTGAACTTTATCGGTGGGTTTTCAGCGCTGGTTGATAAGGGCGTAACTCCTGCCGATGAGATTTTGATGTCTTCGATTCCGCGCGCGCTCTGTGAGACTGACGTGGTGTGCTCATCGGTGAATATCGGCTCATCGCGTGCCGGTATTAACATGAGCGCGGTTAAGCGTATGGGAGAGGTTATTCGCGAAACCGCAGATCTTTCCGCTGACCAGCACGGTTTTGGGTGCTCTAAGCTGGTTGTCTTTGCTAATGCTGTGAGCGATAACCCCTTCATGGCGGGAGCTTTTCACGGTGTGCAGGAGGCTGACACCGTGATTTCGGTAGGTGTTTCTGGCCCCGGTGTTATCAAGCGTGCGCTGGAGAAAGTGCGCGGTGAAAGCTTTGACGAGTGCGCAGAGGCTATCAAAAAGGCGGCGTTTAAGGTCACCCGCATGGGCCAGTTGGTTGGAACGATGGCGGCAAAGCGTCTAGGCGTTGAGTTCGGTATCGTTGACCTCTCGCTGGCACCAACCGCTGAGGTTGGTGACTCCGTTGCGCACGTCCTAGAAGAAATGGGCCTTGAAACCGTTGGCACACACGGTACTGTGGCGGCGCTTGCCTTGCTGAACGACGCGGTGAAGAAGGGCGGCCTGATGGCGTGCTCGCACGTGGGCGGTCTGTCGGGCTCCTTCATCCCGATTTCAGAAGATATCGGTATGATCGCATCCGCAGCGGCTGGCAAAATCAGCTTGGATAAGCTTGAAGCGATGACGGCGATCTGCTCCGTTGGTCTGGACATGGTGGCAATTCCCGGTGGCACTACCGCGTCCACTATTTCAGCCATGATTGCAGACGAGGCCGCTATTGGCGTGATGAACCACAAGACTACCGCGGTTCGCTTGATTCCTGCCGTGGGTCTTGAAATTGGTGACATGGTGGAGTTCGGCGGTTTGCTAGGACGCGCGCCGGTTATGCCCACTCACTCACCGAGTGCTGAGGCTTTTATCGCACGTACCGGCCGTATTCCTTCACCCGTGCATGGCTTTAGAAACTAGTCGTTGAACGGCAAACTCAAAAGGTGGCATCTTCACTGAGAAGGTGCCACCTTTTTACATGGTGAAGTTTTAGTGCGGGACGCGGGTTTTAGGTTCTAATCGCACGGTGACTTTGGGAAGAAAATAGCCGATGATGGGGCCAACCGTGAGCGAAAGCAAAATGGTTCCCGGGCCGAATTGTCCGCCCATGAGTATGCCGATAATGACAACGGTAACTTCAAGGACTGTGCGGATGATTCCGGCAGGTTTCCCGGTGATGCGCATGAGCCCCGTCATCAGACCGTCTCTTGGTCCTGATCCAAACTGAGCCGATATATAGCGCGTCAAAGAAACTAAAAGCAAGAATTGCAAGAATGACGTAGGCCCACTGCATTGGGAGGTTGCTCGGGGCAGGAATAAAACGCAGTGCGATATCAGCGGAAATTCCGACCAGAACGGCGTTAGCGATACTTCCGAGACCCGGCATTTCTTTCAGCGGAATCCACAGTAACAGCACCACAAAAGACGTGATGACGGTTAGTGCGCCGTAGCTTAACCCTGTTTTCTCAACTAGACCTAGGGTGAGCACATCCCAGCTCATAGCACCGAGACCCGATTCAATGATGAGTGCGCATGAGAAACCGAACCCTATCAGACCGATGAAAAGCTGAGGCAAGCGAATGGCTAGTTTGCCGGCTTTTAGTTGTTGGAGCGGTGTGATATGCGCTAGCGGTGCTGGGGTACTTTGGGGCATGAGGTTATCTTAGGCCTCAGATGTTCGTGGTCTGCAACGAGTGGGGTGAATATGACGCGCCGTCTGTTAGCTCGTAAAAAATTTGCTGTCAGTTTTGCTTTACACAGCAAATACGCGCTCGCGGGTTTTCGCATCAAGACAAGCTAAAGGTTTGTTGTACCTAGAGAACCTCAATCAACGCGTAGACATTCTGTGGCTAAAGCACAGAAACGGTAAAAATACTATATCTAGTGGTTGAAATTTAAGGAGTCCACTAGATGTTGTTGAAAAAATCAGGTGCTATCGAAGCGGCTATTGAGAATCTCCGGGCGGGTGATAGCGCTATTGTGCACGAGAACGCCAATAAAGATGCCACTGTTTTCAACACCCAGCGTGATCTCACAGCGGGTGCGGTTGCCAAAGCGTACGCGCTAACTCGTATGCTTCCGGGCGAGATTGCCCAGGCACACTTAGACGGTGATATCCATTTTCATGACCTGGATTATTCTCCTTTTGAGCCGATGACGAACTGCTGCCTTATCGATATCGCAGGCATGCTCTCTGGCGGGTTTACCATCGGTAACGCCCACGTCGAGTCACCAAGATCTATCCAGACCGCTACCGCGCAGATTGCCCAAATTATCGCTAACGTTGCGAGCTCCCAGTACGGCGGATGCTCCGTTGACCGTATCGACGAGGTTCTAGCCCCCTACGCCTCTCTCAACTACGAAAAGCATCTTGTAGAGGCATCCACATGGAGTATTTCCGATGCCGCAGGGTTCGCCACGGCTAAGACCGCCAAAGATATCTATGACGCTATGCAGTCCCTCGAGTACGAGGTCAACACTCTGTACTCCTCAAATGGCCAGACGCCATTCGTGACGCTCGGATTCGGAGTGGGCACAGGTGTGTGGGAGCGTGAGATTCAAAAAGCGATTTTGCAGGTGCGTTTGGACGGCATTGGGAGTGACGGGCACACGGCAATTTTCCCCAAGCTTGTCTTTGGCCTCAAACGCGGTACAAACCTTGAAGCTGCCGACCCCAATTACGACATCAAACAGCTTGCCCTGAAATGCTCCACCCAGCGCATGTATCCCGACGTTATTAATTATGAAAAGCTGATCGAGATTACCGGCAGCTATAAGACCCCTATGGGGTGCCGCTCCTTCTTGCAGGGCTGGACGGACGCATCAGGTGCTGAGGTTAACTCCGGACGCATGAACCTTGGGGTAGTGACGGTGAACCTGCCTCGTATTGCTCTTGAAACCGCAAGCGCGCAGGTTATTGCGGGACAGGCCGCGGCAGAAAATCTCAGTGATAAAGAACGTCAGCAAGCTATCGCTTCTTTCTGGCGTCTCTTCGAAGAACGCGTTGAGCTTGCCATGAGTGCCTTGCGCTACCGCGTTGAACGCTGCCGCGAAGCACTCATTGACAATGCACCCATTCTTTACAAACACGGCGCCTTTGGGATTCGCGCGAGCGAGGGGGAGAGCATCGACCAGTTCTTCGATAATGGGCGAGCCACCGCGTCCTTGGGCTATATCGGTATTTACGAAACCGTCGCGTTGTTCTTTGGCCCCGCGTGGGAGAAAAATGCGCAGGCAAAGCAGTTCAGCTTAGAAATTCTAGAACGTCTGAAAGCCAGCACCAGGCGTGAAAACCAGGCAAACGGGCCTTGGTATTCGGTGTACTCAACGCCATCAGAGTCACTGACTGATAGGTTCTGTCGCCTCGATAAGGAGCGTTTTGGGTCTGTCACCGATGTGACGGATAAGGACTACTACACCAACTCTTATCACCTCGATATCCGCAAGAATTACACGCCCTTTGAAAAATTGGAGTTTGAGAAGGACTACCCGGTCTACGCATCCGGCGGGTTTATTCACTACTGCGAGTACCCTCAGCTGACTCACAATACCCAAGCCCTAGAAGCTGTCTGGGATTTTGCCTACGACCGCGTAGCGTACCTGGGCACTAACACCCCGATTGATAAGTGCTACGAATGCTCGTTTGAAGGCGAGTTCGCCCCGACTGCCGACGGTTTTAGATGTCCCGACTGTGGCAACACCAATCCCGATACATGCGATGTCGTCAAGCGCACCTGCGGGTACCTGGGCAATCCGGTCAAGCGTCCTATGGTGCACGGGCGTCACACTGAAATCATTAATCGCGTCAAGCATATGGCGAAGGACGCGGGTTAGCTGCTCGGTGCTTTCCCGCCGAGAGACAACCGTTTTGGTGAGAGAAAAGATGAAATTACAAGAAATCACTGATGGCCCAAGAAGCCTTCCGGCCGTTGATGGTAGCTGGTCGTCGGCGCGCTTGAGCCGGTCAATGGTGGCGGACTACAAGCCGTTTACTTTCGTGGACGGCCCGGGCGTTCGGTGCGCTCTGTACGTCTCGGGCTGCCCTTTTCGTTGCGTGGGGTGCTATAACCAAGTTGCACAGAGCTTTCGCTACGGAAACCTCTACACCCAGGAGCTTGAAGACAGAATCTTGGAGGATCTTGCGAAACCGTATGTAGCCGGACTGAGCCTGCTGGGAGGGGAACCCCTGCTCAATACGAGCGTGTGTTTACAGCTGGTGCGCAAGGTGCGTGAGCGATTGCCGACTAAAACCGTATGGGCGTGGACAGGCTACACCTGGGAGCAGCTGCAGGCATCCATGAGCGCGGGGCGAGAAGACCAGCTGGAGCTCCTGCGTCACCTCGATGTTCTAGTGGACGGACCATTCATCCAGTCGCGCTATAGCTCGAACCTGGCCTTCCGCGGTTCAAGCAACCAGCGCATCATAGATGTACCGGCCTCCTTGGATGCGGGTGAGCCAATTAAGCTGGTGGGCTATAGGCAGTAGAGAAGAAAAGTCACTTAGCGCAGTGGCTCTGCAACATCTGGTTCGATACCGAAATGCTCAACGGGAGAACCACCTTTCTCAAAGGTTATAGCGGTGCTAATACGAAGTGAAAGGTCTGGCCCTATGGGCACTGAGCGGGGACGTCCGCTACCACCACCGGTGCGTTCGCCGCGAACAGAAACGTGGGAAAGCCCCTTCAACCCAAGGATAAAATCTTCTGTTGCACTGTATGTCATGGAGTCAATCAGAATCTCGAGTGTTCCGAGCCATCGCGCGTTTGAAGAAGGACAAGTGTACCGAGCGAATACTGGTCCGAGATGTCCGCATCCGTCAGTGAATGAGGCTGAACCAATCTGCGTTTTTTCACGCAAGAAAAGGGACTGAAGTTCGCGCGCTAATACTATACTTCCACCCACGTTGCCTCGGAGATCTAGAAGCATATGTGAATATTTTGAGGAGCTTGCGCAGACGTCTTTAAAGAGAGATAAAAGCCCCGGCACAGGTGAAAAAGAGCGTAGCCCTATATAGGTAATACAATCATCCATCTGATTGACGTCAACTATATCCCTGAGAATGAGTTGTTGCGGATTCTCATCCCACGAAATCTGTTGAGAACCGTCCGGGCTAAAAGCGGTAAATCGTTGATAATCATGGTTTACCGTTAATGCTTTTCTAGCAGCTATCTGACGGTATTGCTGAGGTATAGCACCAGTTGTCGTAAGCCAACGCAGGGAATCTTCGACTCTAACCATCCACCCGGGTGCTACACCTGCTTGGTCAGCATCACTGTTGAAAGGCACCCTATCCAGAATGATGCCCGTTTCATAGAGACGGCCTCTGTAAGGAGGGACAAATCCCGAGAAACGATTTTCGATGATTGATGTGTGTGCATCCTGCAATTGAGCAATTAATTTCTGCGCCCAATACTTGAATTCATTCCAATCCTTTGGGGCAGGTTCATCAAACTGTTTGGCCCACTGCACGGGGTTAATCTTTCGTAGCTCGAAAGAGGGAAAGTATTGAGAACTTCATCGCGTATTAAATATGCAGCTTCTTGCGTAGTACACGGAGGGCTGTATTCCACCGAGTTTTTATCAGTACGAGCACGAGTGTGCAAAAGACTAAACGTTTGAAGTGCCTCGTCTTCATTGTCTGCATACGAAATTAGAGCTTTTGTACCCGGAAACCACTCTAATTCTGCGGCATCCATACCTTGGTGACGAGGTCGAAAAATCCAACGCGGAGCATAAGCGGGTGGTTTTTGAAAATAAACTTCGCATCCGAAAACAGTCGATAACTCTTCTACTTCAAGCTCAAGTAAAGTACGTATGTCTTCACTGATGAGCTGATGAGGGATATCTAGATAAAGCTCTTTTCCTTGTAAGACCTTCTTGAACTTACACATGATGATGCTCTACCGCTTCATCAGCGCTGTCATCATTGCCTCGAACATGAGCCGTGCGCTGGCGTTCGTGGTGATGCGGCGTCGGGTAACCGCGATGGTGTCAAGGTGTGCCAGCGTTGTTTCGGGGCGGGTATCACCCGCGTACTGCGTGAGTTGCTGCGCAAGATGCGCGTTCACCAACTGCGCGCCTGTCCCCAGCTGAAGGGTGAGCACATCGCGGTAAAACGTCTGCAAATCCACCAAAAAACGGTCGAGCGTATCGGCTTGAATACGGCGTGCTCGGCGTTTTTGATCCTCTTCAAGCTGACGAACTTGAGCTCGCATCGCCGGAGTAACGCGCTCGCCTTCAGCAATGCCTAAAGCGTCGCGGAGTGCCTGCAATTCGGCTTCGTTGCGGGAGGACGCGTCCGCGTCGGCTTCTTCTTCAGCAATGGTAATCAGGCGGTCGGCTGCGCCAATTGCTGCCGATGCTGAGCGCAGACGCAAAGGAATACCCACTACCTCTTCGCGGCGTGCGCGGGCGTCGGCGGCATCGGTGCTGGTAGACAGGCGCAAAGCGGTTTCAATGTTGCCTTGAGAAAGTCGTGCGGCGTGTTCAGCGAGTGCCGGCTCAACTCCGTGCCGGGTAATCAGCAAAGATGCGATATCAGCAACCGGGGGAATCCTCAGCTTCACCGGTCGGCAGCGTGAGCGGATAGTGATGAGAACGTCGGATGCGCTCGGTGAAGTGAGCAACCAGATGGTGTGGGGTGGTGGCTCTTCGATTGCTTTGAGCAGCACATTGGAGGTTCTCTCCGGCATACGGTTTGCATCTTCGAGAATGATGACGCGCCAGCGTCCTACGGAGGGACGGTCCTGCGCGCGGGTGACTAGTTCGCGGGCTTCTTCAATTTTGATGCTCACGTTTTGAGTTCGAAAACGCGTGAGGTCGGCGTGGCTGCCGCTGAGCACGGTGGTGCAGGACTTACACTGCCCGCATCCGCGATCGGCGGGGTTGGGCTGGTCGCACAAAAGAGCGGCAGCGAAGGCGAGTGCCGCGTCCTCGCGTCCTGAACCTGAGGGGCCGCTAAAAAGCCAGGCATGAGTGGGGGTGTCTAGAGCGGCGGCGCGGCGCAACTGCTCAACAACGGCGCCCTGGCCGATCAGGGATTCCCACACGCTCATTCTTGCTCCTGAAGTTTAGTGTGCACGGCTGATAGTACTTGGGCATGAACTTCGGCGATGCTTCCAGTGCCATCGATGACGGCGTATCGTTCAGGGTTCTGAACCGCAAGGGTACTAAAGGTCTGGTACAGAACAGTGTGGAACGTATCGGGCTCTGATTCCATGCGGTCAGCTGCCCCGCGAGCATCGGTGCGCGCGCGTCCTGCATCCAACGGAACATCCAACAAAATGGTGAGATCGGGGGTGAGGTTCTCGGTTGCCCACAGGCTCAAATTGACTACGTTTTCGATGCCCAGTTGGCGTCCTGCGCCCTGATAGGCGGCAGAAGAATCAATGTAGCGATCGCATAGAACGATGCCGCCGCGCTCTAGCGTAGGTTGAATCAGCTGGTGAGCCAGTGCCGCGCGAGACGCCGCAAAAATAAGAGCCTCAGTGTGGGCGTCCACCTCGCCGTGACCGTGTTCGAGCACGAGGGAGCGAAGCTTCTCGCCAATATCTGTGCCGCCGGGCTCGCGGGTAACGACGATATCAGGATGCGTGTTCTTCAGGGCCTCAGCGAGTAGCTTAACCTGCGTTGATTTACCCGAGCCGTCACCGCCTTCAAAGACGATAAAGAGTCCGGGGTAGTCACGGTTGTCTACGGTGTTTGGTTCAAAGTTGAGCGCGTTGTTCACGCTGTTAAGGGTATCAAGAACAGGCGAGGACGCTGCGCCCGGGTTTTGTTGCCGTGGCTTCGTTACTCGGCCTGCCGCATGAACATTTATTGAGCTTTCATCGCATTGCACATGCTACCTGTCTTACAGTAAATACATGAGTGAACAGAATAATCTTGAGAACAACCTATCCCCGCAGACGCGCGTCGTTGCCGGTGGGCGTCCTGCCCACGTTGAAAATGCGCCGGTGAACCCGCCCATTACGATGTCTTCGACCTTCTATCAGCTGGGTAGTTCTGATATCAACACCTACGCCCGTTTTTCTAACGATAGTTGGGACGGTCTTGAAGAGGTTATCGCTGATCTTGAAGGTGCCACCTTGCCGGGATTGGTGTTTGCCTCAGGTATGGCTGCGATTGCTGCGGTTCAAGATCTTGTGCCTGTTGGCTCTACCATTTTGATGCCAGCCCACACTTACATGGCATCTGTTACTTTGGCTAAGAATCTTGAGGCTCGCGGTATCGCCAAGCTGGTGCGTTTAGACCTTGAGAATACTGAGTCTGTGATTGCTGAGCTTGAGGCTGCGGCTGCTGAACGCGGTACGACGCCTGAGAACGTTAACTACGCGGCGCCGAAGGTGCTTCTCTGGATGGAAAGCCCCACCAATCCCATGCTCGAGGTGGGTGACTTGCCCGCGATTTTGAGTGCCGCAAAGCGTCTTGGAATTGTCAGTGCCGTTGATAATACGTTCGCTACTCCGCTGGGTCAGCAGCCACTGACTCTCGGTGCAGATGTTGTTGTTCATTCAGCGACCAAGTCGATTGCCGGTCACTCCGATGTGTTGTTGGGTATTGCGGTGACTTCTCACGAGGTTTTGCGCGCGGCAATGCACGCGCATCGCACGACGAACGGCGCAATTGCCGGTCCTTTTGAGGCGTGGCTGGGCCTTCGCGGTGTGCGTACCATGGCGCTTCGCGTCAAACAGGCATCTGACTCTGCACTGGTGTTGGCGCGGCGTTTGAGCGAGCATCCGGCGGTTCGCGCTGTGCGTTACCCCGGTCTTGAAAGCGATCCGGGCTATGAACGTGCGGCCGCGCAGATGAATCTTTTCGGGTCGGTTCTGTCTATCACCCTCGATGCGGATGCCGCGCAAACCGATGAGGTCGTTAAAGCTTTGAAGATTTGGACGCCGGCAACTAGCTTGGGCGGTGTGGAATCTCTAGTGGAGCGTCGTCGTCGTCACGGTGCTGAGCCGCACTCTATCCCTGAGTCCCTGTTGCGTCTGTCCGTGGGCATTGAAGATGTTGAGGATCTCTACGCTGACCTCACCCGCGCACTTTCGGTACTGGGCAAG
The DNA here is from genome assembly GCF_012396615.1 of Rothia terrae. GTDB lineage: Bacteria > Actinomycetota > Actinomycetes > Actinomycetales > Micrococcaceae > Rothia > Rothia terrae. Next base: position 187,151 of record NZ_JAAXPV010000003.1, read on the forward strand.
TAAACGGTAGATTAGTTCTGTGAGTCCTCTTCTTCTTATTTACTATGTTCAGCTAGTTGTTGAGTTCGCAATGGCCGCAATTTTTTGTGGCATGGGAGTTTATGCCTTCATTGAGGCTTTGCGAGCTACCGATTACGCGTACGAGTCAGCTTTTAAGCGCACCAAGAAATTCTGGGTGGCAGTAACCGGTGCAAGTGCTGTAGCGCTTGTGCTGAATCTTTTGATGGTTGCTCGAATCGGTCATTCGTCGCTGTTTATTATGCTGATTGCAGCGACCGCTGCCGGTGTGTTTTTAGCGGACGTCCGCCCCGCTGTGGCTGTGCGACGCCGCCGCTAGCGTCCTTTATTTTTAGTAGCTTTACCCCGTGTGAAATCGCCATGGTGGGTATGTTTTATACTCCAAACGGCAATTTCGGGCGGGGTAAGTCTTTTTAAAACGTGTGGCGTTTGTTTGGATTTAAGGTTGGTTTTACTTCCATTGTGTGGGGTTTCAGTGAGATAATGAGTCCATGACTTATAAATTAGTATTGCTCCGTCACGGACAGTCAGACTGGAACGAAAAGAACCTTTTCACCGGTTGGGTAGATGTTGCACTCACCGAAAAGGGCCAGGCAGAAGCTAAGCGAGGTGGCGAGCTTCTTAAGGAGCGCGGCATCCTCCCCGATGTTGTACACACTTCACTGCAGCGTCGCGCTATTAACACCGCTAACCTGGCGCTGGATGCAGCAGACCGCCTGTGGATTCCCGTAAAGCGCAACTGGCGCTTGAACGAGCGCCACTACGGTGCGCTTCAGGGCAAGGACAAGGCTGAGACCCTTGAGAAGTACGGTGAAGAGCAGTTCATGACTTGGCGTCGCTCATACGACGTGCCACCTCCTGCTATCGATGACAACGATGAGTTCTCACAGGCTAACGATCCTCGTTACGCTGACATTGAGAACGCTCCTCGCACCGAGTGCTTGAAGGACGTTCTTGAGCGCATGCTTCCTTACTGGGAGTCAGACATCAAGCCCGATCTCGAGTCAGGCAAGACCGTTCTGGTTGCTGCACACGGTAACTCACTGCGTGCACTGGTTAAGAACCTCGAAGGCATCTCAGACGATGACATCGTAGGTGTTAACATTCCTACCGGTATTCCGCTGTACTACGAGCTGGACGAGAACTTCAAGCCCACCAAGGCTGGCGAGTACCTTGACCCCGAGGCAGCTAAGGAAGCCATCAAGGCTGTTGCTAACCAGGGTAAGAAGTAAGGCGTAGAGCTTTTTATCTCAAAAGCAGTGTCTCTCATTTTCTCTAGTGAAAATGAGAGACACTGCTTTTTTATTGTGTTGAGGTGCGTTCCTAGTTCTATAATTTGAGAATAGTTCTCAATAATTCAATACATAAAAGTTCCTTTGCCCGCAAAACATTAGCGATGAGCGCCGGCGTCCTTCGCCATCACCGGCGGCGAAAAGACTAATTCGCCCTATATCGTTCAACTGGTTATTCCCCAAGACGAGGGCAAAAAGCCAACCCGTTGCACGGGAACGGCTCTCAACGCCGAGTGGGTGCTCACCGCTGCGCACTACACCGAGGACGCGAAGACTCCCGACGGTATCTCCGTTTTCTACTCCAATGACAAGCAGAACCCGGGGCAGGCTATCTCTTCTCAGAATTACGTGGAGTCAAATGATGCCGACTTAGCTTTGATTCGTCTGAGTGCCTCTCACAAGTTGCCGAACTATGCACGGCTCGCCAAGAACCACAAATTCACCGCTGGCCAGACTGGATTTATCTACGGCTACGGACGCGGGTTTGAGGGAAAAACAATGGACTGGTTGCGTCGTGCGCAGGTGGAGCAGGTGTATACCGGTCACGATAGGTACTGGAATACTGTTACAAGCTCAAAGGCATTGATGGAATATCGAACCACGGAGATTCCGGCGGACCTTTCTTCGTCAACGACCAGTTAGTGGGTGTCAACGTGACGGGCTCTCATGTTGCAGATTTCTACCCGAACGAGGTATCCGGAAGTATGCAGTTAGCGCCGTTCGTGCCGTGGATTGAGCGCACTGCCGGCGTGAAGGCTCTTGAGTTTGAGAGGTAGGGAAAGAGGCTCCCACAAACTTCAGCTGGTGCCGGAAAAGGTGCGCTGAATTTTCTTGAGATATAGCTCAGGGGTGGTAGGTCGTAACCTGCCACCCCTGAGTGTTTATCGATGAACCGCTACAGAATTAGCGTCGTGCTTATGAAAGCGTGTTCCAGTCGCCGGTGACCAAGTAGGTTACCTTGCGTGCTACAGAAACGCCGTGGTCACCGAATCGTTCGAGGTAGCGGGAGGCAAGGGTGACATCTATTGTTACCTGGGCGTTGTGGCCCCACTCTTCAGCTGCTAGAGCGTCAAAGACACTCTGGTGTAGTTCATTGATGCGGATCTTAGCGGTTGAAATAGCATCAACGTACGCGAGGTCGCGAGTCTCAAGAAGCTGGATAACGTTCTTGATGATTTTCTTGTCGCATTCAATGATTTCTTCAAAAATCGGCACGATGGAATCTGGCAGTGCTTTGTCGGGAAAACGCATACGAGCGATTTGGGCAACGTGGCGGGCAAGATCGCCCATACGCTCCAGCGAAGAGCTCATGCGCAGGGTTCCCACAATCATACGCAGGTCGGATGCGACGGGACCCTGCAAAGCGAGAATGTCGATAGAACGCTCGTCCAACTGGTTTTGCAAAAAGTCGATGCGGGCGTCATTTGAGATAACTTCTTCTGCCTCTTGAACATCAGCGTTGAGGAACGATGAGCTGGCTTGGATGAGAGCTTGCTCTACCAGGGTTGCAATCTGGGTGAGTTCTTCGTTGACGTGTTGGAGTTCTGTCTGAAAGACTTTGCGCACGGTTTCAAGCGTCCTTTCATGAAGGTTTTTCTTAAGGAGCATTTTGTGTACAAAAATGCTCAGCATTTCATACCGATTTTTGCAGGTTCGTGTAAACAGCAAGATGTATCGAGGTGAACGTTAGCTGAACCGTTACTAAAAGCCTGAGGTTTTATTGGGATTTCAGGTCGTCTGTGCATAAGCTAAAGGGGTGAATCCAACCCTACTTGCAATTATTTCTGGTGTTATCGGGTTGGCTCTGGGATTTGTCAGCCTGTGGGCAGTGCGTAAAAGTGACCGTGAGCGAGCGGGCTGGGCAGATGTCGAGGAGCCAACTCTCTCTGACGGTGCCGCTGAAGTTCTGGCTGTTATTGGCAGAGCCTATGTTGTGGTGGACGCCGTCGATGGCGTTGTGCAGGCGTCGCCCGGTGCGTACGCTATGGGTTTGGTGCGTGGTCATACAGTGATTTCTGATGATCTCATCAAGATGATTCACACGGTGCGCGCTAAGGGTATTATCCAGGAGCGCGAGATTCACATTACGCGTGGTGGCCCCAGTAAGCGTCATCAATTGGTCGTTGATTTGCGGGTTGCGCCGGTGGGCGATGAGTACATCTTGGTGCTGGCAGATGACCGCACTGAGATCGCACGCGCACAGGCGGTGCGAAGCGACTTTGTGGCGAATGTGTCGCACGAGTTGAAGACCCCCGTGGGTGCGGTGAGCTTGATGAGCGAGGCTATTGAGGCCTCAGCCGATGACCCAGAGGCGGTTGCGCACTTTACGAAGAAGCTCCAAAAAGAAGCTAAACGGTTGAGTGCACTCGTGCAGGACATTATCGAGCTCTCTCGTTTGCAGTCCACCGACGTTGTCCGCCAGTCCCAGTTGGTAGATATCAATAATCTGGTGGCAGAATCCGTTGACCGAAACCGTCTGACGGCTGAAGACAAGTCAATCCAGCTTCAGGTGGGTGGCTCAGCGACGCGTCCTGTATACGGCGACCGCGAGCTGCTGGGAACAGCGGTGCGCAATCTGATTGAAAACGCCATCCGTTACTCACCAGAGAACACTAAAGTCGGTATCGGCATTACCCAGCGTGATGATGCCATCAAGATTTCTATTAAGGATCAAGGTCCCGGTATTCCTGAGGACGAGCAGGACCGCATCTTTGAAAGGTTTTACCGCGTTGACCCCGCACGTTCCCGTCAAACAGGTGGAACCGGGCTGGGGCTAAGCATCGTCAAACACGTGGTAGCGCAGCACAGCGGCGAAATTACTTTGTGGTCGGTTCCCGGTGAAGGCTCTACCTTTACCCTCTCTATCCCAGCGGTAGACCGCGTCACAGAACAAGACTTGTTAGAGACCTCCGCTCCTGCTTAGGAATCTCTACGTAGAATAACAACATCAATCCATCGGCAGTTTCTGCTGCCCTGTACATAAAGGACTGTAATGACCAGAATCTTGGTTGTTGAAGACGAAGAATCATTGAGCGAACCGCTTGCATTTATGCTGGGACGCGAAGGGTTCGACGTTCAAGTCGTCGATAACGGTATCGACGCGGTCACCGAGTTTGAGCGTGCTGGTGCGGATCTCGTGCTGTTGGATGTCATGCTTCCTGGGCAGTCCGGTATGGAAGTTTGCAAGCAGATTCGTGCAACTTCCGCGGTGCCTATCATCATGTTGACCGCTAAAGATTCAGAAATTGATAAGGTGCTCGGTCTAGAACTCGGTGCAGACGACTACGTTACTAAGCCGTATTCTGCGCGAGAGCTCATTGCCCGCGTCCGCGCAGTGTTGCGTCGTCGGGGAGCAGAGCCAGAAGAAACCGCTGACTCAGCTATTGAGGGCGGTCCCGTGCGTATGGACATCGAACGTCATATCGTGACGGTGAATGGCGAAACCGTTCCTATGCCGCTCAAAGAGTTCGAGCTACTTGAGATGCTTCTTCGTAATACCGGACGCGTGCTCACCCGCTCGCAGCTCATTGACCGAGTGTGGGGTTCTGATTACGTAGGTGACACCAAGACGCTTGACGTTCATATCAAGCGTTTGCGCTCAAAGGTCGAGCCAGACCCCTCAAGCCCGCGCTATGTTGTAACGGTGCGCGGCCTCGGGTACAAGTTCGAGGCATAAGCTTTAGCAAAGAATTTCAGTAGATACACGAATGCGCCGGGTAACATACCCGGCGCATTCGTTATTTCAAACTATGCTAGTTCGTTGATGATGCTGAAGGAGTAGCGGTTGAAGCCGGTGAAGTAGCCGGTGCCATTGACTGATCAGCGGTGGTGTTTTCTTCTGCCTCGAAGTCAGCGGCTGCTGATTCCGATGCTGAAGAAGAGGACGCTGCGTTAGGCAGGTAGGGTGCGTATTCTTTCAGTGAGCCGTCGAGAACGGGAAGGTTGAACGCTTCTTCGGTCTGACCGATGGTAGCTACAGATTCAATGAGCTCGCCGGGCTGCTGTGAAACGGTGTTCACAATAACCTGGTTCGCATTGTCTTCGAGCTTGATGTGCTTACCTGCGGGAACCTCGATAGAGAAGTTCTGGTCGCCAGCCTTGAAATTCACAGTCTGGTCTGTCTCACCCAGGTTGTATACAGTACCCAGAACGCGTCCGGGCTGGCCTTTGCCCTCAGAAATAACCATGATGTTGCGAACAGCCACGCGCTGACCCTTGGGCCACATGGTGAATGAGACACCGTCGCTTGCATCGTAAATCAAGGTGGTGGGCTGGGTGTAGATGTAACCACAGCCGGTGGTTGCGAGTAGGGCAGCTGCGAGAGCTACGGTTGCGCTCGCACGCTTTGCGGTCTTCGAAGCAGCGTTCTTCACGGCTCGTACTCCTTGCAAGGTGGTGTGAAGCAAAAGTCTTGACGGCGCAGTGTTTTCCTGAGAGAAGGTAAAACGAGTGTGTGCTTTAGCGCTGACAAGACAAATGATGTGTACGTTTTCTTCTAAAGTCTACCGGTTTATCGACGAAACGTCTTTATGCGCGCTCTAAATTTCATGTGTTTGACGCGGGAAATAAGTGGGCGAATTCGGCCTATCGAGTAGGTAGCGATATTGTGAGTAGCTATTCTCTGCGAGAAACCTATATACAGCCTTAAAAATCTCCGTGCTAGAATGGATAGGCTGAAAGGGGTTTATCCATATGCTTTTTGAGGTTGGCGAAACAGTCGTATACCCTCACCACGGTGCTGCAACTATTGAAGAAATTAAGATGCGCACGATCCGAGGCGAAGAAAAAATGTACCTGAAACTCAAGGTTGCACAGGGCGATCTTGTGATTGAGGTACCCGCTGAGAATGTGGACATGGTCGGTATGCGCGACGTTGTCGACGAAGTTGGTTTGCAAGAAGTAATCGATGTTCTGCAGGCTACCGACACCGAAGAAGCCGCCAACTGGTCGCGTCGTTACAAGGCGAACGTTGAAAAGCTTGCATCCGGCGATGTTTTGAAGGTCGCTGAGGTTGTTCGTGATTTGTGGCGTCGTGAAAATGACCGCGGGCTTTCTGCGGGTGAAAAGCGCATGCTGGCGAAAGCACGTCAGATTCTTTCATCTGAGGTTGCTTTGGCAAAGGATATTGACGAAGAAGCTGCTGAAGCTGAACTCGATAAGATTCTCGAGAACGTCTAAATCCGGTAAGCTCACTTGATGTGAGTGAATCAAAGTTTTTGAATGATACGGCGAAGACCGCTTCTGATACTGAAGCGGTCTTCGCCGTTATTGTTGTGGCGGCAGGTTCTGGGTCGAGGCTTGGACGCGGTATTCCCAAAGCTGCTGTCGAGGTCGCGGGCAAGACGCTGTTGCAGTGGGCTCTTGAGGGCGTTATTGCTGCGGGCATCGCATCTCGAGTGGTTGTGACGGTTCCCGCAGGCGATACAGTGCTTCGACAGGTCTGTGATCGGTTTGGCGCGCTGGCAGTTGAGGGCGGTGCTACTCGTTCAGAGTCAGTGACGGCAGCCCTGTCAGTGCTAAACGAAGCTCCTCTTCAAACCGGGTTCTCTGAGTCTCCTGCCACGAGCGTCCTTGTACACGATGCCGCCCGTTGTTTTACTCCGGTGAGTTCGTTCAAGAACGTGGCAGAAGCATTGGTAGCGGGGGAAAAGGCTGTTATTCCTGTGGTTCCCGTGGTTGACACCATTAAGAGCGTGGATGTGAAACAGGTCGTGACGGGAACACCTGCTCGATCAGAGCTTCGCGCTGTTCAGACACCTCAAGGGTTTGACCTTGCGACGTTGCTCGATGCCTATTCTGATTTATCTAGTTTGTCGCCTGAAGAAGCAGAAGCTGTCACTGATGATGCGATGCTGATTGAAACGTTAGGTATGCGGGTTTTGACCGTTGCCGGTCACGCGGATGCCTTCAAAGTTACTACTCCGCTTGATTTGGTTTTGGCGCAAGCACTTTACGAACACTAAGGATAACCATGAATTTACCGCTTGTTGGCACGGGAACAGACGTGCACGCTTTTGATACCGATGAATCTACACCGCTGTGGGTCGCAGGTTTAGAATGGCCCGGTTACGTTGGTCTTTCGGGGCATTCTGATGGTGATGTTGTGGCGCATGCCGCTGCTGATGCTCTGTTTTCTGCAACTGGTACCGGCGATCTTGGATCTAACTTCGGTGTCGATCGCCCCGATATGGCGGGTGCCTCTGGTGTTCGCATCCTTTCGGAAGCTGTAGAGATTATCCGTAGTCGCGGGTACGAGGTCGGTAATATCGCTGTTCAGCTCATTGGTAATAAGCCTAAGTTTTCGTCGCGACGAGAAGAAGCTAACAGTGTTTTGAGCAAAGCGGCGGGAGCGCCGGTTACGGTGACCGCTACTACCACTGATGGACTGGGGCTGACAGGACGCGGTGAGGGCGTAGCCGCGATTGCAACGGCTTTGGTGTATAAGAGGTAGGTACAAAAGATAAGGCGGGGAACTCGTAGGTGAGTTCCCCGCCTTTGTGCCCGCTGTGTGTCTAAAAAGCTGTTAAACCTCGTTGGTGTATTTTGCTCGTGCGATGGAGTAAATACCGTAGAGAATAAAGCCTAGTGCGGTGAAGATGAGCAGAACGACCCCGACGGGCTGAGAACCGATGGTGCGAAGCGCGGCGTCCATACCCGATGCTTTTGAAGGGTCGCTGGTCAGGGTAGCCCAGATGACCATAATGCCCAAGACCGCAAAGGCGATACCTCGCGCGATGTAGCCAACCATGCCTGAGATGGTAATAGCTGAGCCGACGTTACCTCCCTGAGCACCCGCTTCCAAGTCTTTTTTAAAGCGTTTGGTAGCACCCTTGAAAATACCGTAGGCACCTACGCCGATAATGATCAGACCTGCTAATGCGATCAGAATCTTGCCGCCGGGCATTTCAAGCACAGTAGAGGTAATTGATGATGCTTTCTTGCCGTCTGAGCTTGAGCCGCCACGAGCAAAGGTGAGGGTAGAGAATGAAAGAGCTAAAAAGACAACGCCCACGATTGCGCTTTTTACCTTGTCTTTAGCTTCGGGAGTTACGAACGCTTCAGCGATGCGCCATAATCCCAGCCCAACCAGGCCCACCGTCATGATCCACAGCAGAATCTGTCCGCCGGGAGTGGCGGCGATCTGCGCCATTGCTCCGGAATTTGAGGCTTCGCCGCCACCTGATCCTGTTGCAATGCGAAAGGCTATCCAACCAATCATGATGTGCAGGATGCCCGATACCACAAAGCCGACGCGCGCTGCCATGATGAGCGCGGGGTGATTCGCGGCTTTGGACGCGTTGTTGCGAGTTGCGTTCCTTTACTTTTTGTCCCTGTGTGTTGACCATAGACCTATTGTGCACGGGTAAGGATATCTATGCCGCCCATCTGCCGGTAAAACTTCTGGTTTTCTTTGTGGATTCGACCACCCATCACCGATGTTGTTCTCGTGAAAATGCACAACACGCTTTATCTTGCGTAAACTTGGTGCTGTGACTTTACGTTTTTATGACACTCGAGAAGCATCTGTCCGCGACTTTACGCCAGTACACCCCGGCGAGGCACGCCTGTATTACTGTGGCGCAACCGTTCAGGGCGCCCCGCATATCGGGCATGTACGTTCAGCTTTGGTTTTTGATCAGCTTTCGCGCTGGTTGACGTACCGCGGGTTCAAGGTGACGACTGTCCGAAACGTAACCGATATTGACGATAAAATTCTGGCTAATTCCTCTTTGTCTTTTGATGAAGGCTATGAGGGAGAGTTTGAGCGTGAAGAGTGGTGGGCTTTGGCTTACCGTTTTGAGAAGGTTTTTGCGCAGGCTTATTCAGCGCTCGCTATTGACCCTCCGACGTATGAGCCTCGCGCAACCGGTCATATTCCTGAGATGTTTGCTCTTATTCAGCGTCTTATTGACCGCGGTCATGCGTACCCTGCTTTGGATGACTCCGGTGATGTCTATTTCGATGTGCGTTCCTGGCAGGAATACGGTGCTCTAACGCATCAGAGTGTTGAAGATATGCAGGACGCTCCCGACGCGGACCCTCGTGGTAAGCGAGACCCTCGCGACTTTGCCTTGTGGAAGGGGTACAAGGTCGGCGAGCCTTTTACCGCGTCGTGGGATTCTCCGTGGGGACGCGGTCGCCCCGGCTGGCATCTGGAGTGCTCAGCTATGGCGGGTAAATACCTGGGTGAGACTTTCGATATTCACGGTGGCGGTTTGGATTTGCGTTTCCCTCACCATGAGAACGAAATGGCGCAGTCAACTGCAGCTGGCTATGGTTTTGCGAACTTCTGGTTGCATAACGGTCTGGTGACTTTTGAAGGCGAGAAGATGTCGAAGTCCATCGGCAATACAGTGTCACCGGCACAGATGTTGGAGCAGGCGCGTCCATTAGCAGTGCGTTATTACTTGGGTCAGGCGCATTACCGCTCTGTGTTGGATTACAGCCCCACTTCTTTGGCTGAGGCTACCAAGTCCGTTGAGCGTATCGAGGCTTTTGTTGCTGCCACTGCTGAGTTCCATACCGAGGATGCGCAGGTTCCAGATGCCTTTGCTCAGGCAATGGATGATGACCTCAACATTCCTCAGGCATTAGCAGTGCTTCATGAAAGTGTTCGGGCCGGTAATTCTGCCTTGAATAAGGGTGAGGATGTATCAGCTATTGCTGCTCAGGTCTACGCCATGGTTCGTGTGCTGGGCCTGTTGCCGTTGATGTCTGTCAGTGGGGCTGGCGCATCGAATGCTGAACATACAGCGTTGGATTCTTTGGTTCAGTCTTTGATCGAGGCTCGTGCAACTGCTCGTGCAGAAAAGGATTGGGCTCGCGCAGATGAGATTCGCGATTCATTGGCTGCCGCTGGAATCACCGTGAAGGACAGCGCCAACGGTTCTACGTGGTCTGTTGCGTAGAATCTAAGTAAAAGGTTTTTGAGTGTGCAGAGTGTTCTGCACTGTGTAAAGAAGGTTTGAAGATGGCTAAAGCTGGTAAGCGTCCTGGCGCTACTACTAAGAAGAAGGGCCCTTCTAAGGGCACCGGTGGTCACGGTCGTAAGGCACTTGAAGGTAAGGGTCCTACTCCTAAGGCTGAGGACCGCGTCTACCATAAGGCATATAAGATGAAGCGCGCCGCTGAGCGTCGTGCTGCTACGGGTACCACCGCTACTAAGCGTTCACGCTTGGGTGGTAAGCGCACTTCTGAGGAACTGGTGACCGGCCGCAATTCAGTGCTTGAGGCGTTGCAGACTGATATTCCTGCTAAGCACTTGTTCGTGATGAGCCGTATTGAGGTGGATGACCGCGTCCGCGACATTATGACTGAGGCGAATAAGAACGGCCTGCCGATGCTTGAGATTTCTCGTAGCGAGCTGGACCGTTTGACTGAAGGTGCAGTGCACCAGGGTGTTGCCTTGCAGGTTCCTCCTTATAAATACCCGGATGCGGGCAACTTGGTTCTTGATGTCATGGATCGCTGGCATGATGGCAAGATGCAGGCTCCTCCTTTGTTTGTTGCGTTGGATGGCATTACTGATCCTCGTAACCTGGGCGCGATTATTCGTAGCGTGTCAGCGTTCAGTGGTGATGGCGTGATTATTCCTGAGCGTCGTTCAGCTGCTGTGACTGCTTCAGCATGGAAGACTTCTTCGGGTGCTGCTGCTCGTATTCCTGTTGCAAAGGCTACTAACCTGACTCGAGTTATTCAGCAGGCTAAGGATGCTGGCATCTTTGTGGTCGGTCTTGATGGTGGGGGAGATATTGATCTTCCTCAGATGGAGCTTGCATCAGAACCGTTGATGGTTGTTGTTGGTTCTGAGGGTAAGGGTCTTTCTCGATTGGTAACTGAGAACTGCGATCAGATTGTTTCTATTCCGATTGACTCTGCAATGGAGTCGTTGAATGCGTCGATGGCTGTGGGTATCACCTTGTACGAGGTATCCCGTCGCCGCGCAGCGAAAAAGTAAATATGAAGACGAGAGTTCGGTGGACGCCTGATAAAGGGTCGCGCTGAGCTCTCGTTTTGTTTTCTGAGCCTGTAGAGACTGCACAGAAGGCAATGAGGACGCTAAAAGTGACTCAGATTAGTGTTGCGGAGCACTAAAACGGCTATTTGGTTAGGCTAAACAACTGTTTTCAAAGTTTTTCAAAAAACTTTTTTAGAGTTAATCTTGCTCTGACTAGGCATTTTGATATAATTACAAACTTGTAAGTAATGCAGACCACCGCATTTCAAGTTGCGGAGGGGTTTTGGTGTGCGTATAGTTGTATGAGTCGTCGCGGCGAGGGAGTGGGTAAAGCTCCTAGTCAGACGGTGGTTTTGAGAAGTTTATAGGGTTGTTGTTGCTGGTTTGTGACGGTGTGTTGGTCCTGTTGTGGTT
>NZ_JAAXPV010000030.1 GCF_012396615.1 Rothia terrae
GGCTCCACCAAAGCCTGGGGTACCGAACCCCGGTCGAGGTGGAAACCGATTTTTGGAAGCAGAACCCGCCGCAAGTGATAATAGAAATCAAGGCAAATGCCTAGGAACAAAACTCGGGGCACTTCAGTGGGTGTTGTGGATTTTTCCCCAGACATATCGGTGCTGCCCAATGTCTGTTTCATCGAGTTCGGAGAATTCTTTGATGAGATCTTGTCCTATGATGTTTTGTTCTCCGCTAGGAAAGAGGGGCATGGTGAACATGCTTTCTGCAAAGCGTTTGGTGTCAATGAGCAGGTTTGCCAAAACAGTTTGTGGGGCGAGGTGTCTATTTTTTGCAGCAGTAGGTTCTGCAGCGCGTATTGTCTTTTTCCCTTGCGGTAGGTTGGTGGTCGCTGATTCTGTTGCTACTTCTCGAATATGCACCGGTGCTGCAGGTGGGTTAAGGGGGTCGATTTGGTTTGGTGCGATTGAAACGGTCTCGCCTCGTGTGCCTTCGATCGAACGTTTAACAACCCCATCGATTTGGTGTGCAGTCTGAGAGCTCTCAGGGCAATCTTTAGGGTCGTGGTAAGCGCCGAATGTTGGGTGGGAGTGGGTTCCATTTGTGGTGGTTAGGTATGCTTTTGCTCCGCAGCTTTCACAGCGTAGGGCTGTATTTCTGTTATCTTGCTGACGGTTGCGGGTGCCGTTTTTGAGCATTCTGTCGTATTGCGAGGGCGTGATGGAGTCTACGTGCCCATCGAGTTGTGCGTATTCCATAATTTTCCTGTGGTTGCTGTTTATGGTGTTGTTGTGAAGCTTAGCCGGTTCACATTCATGGCATAAGGTTTTTGAACCATTAGATTTTTTTACGGCCGTCTCTTGCAGGTTTAAGAGACGGCCGTATGTTGTAAGTGTTTTTAGCTTTCGATGATCTCATGCAGCGTTGTTTGGTGAGGTGTCTTCACGAGCAGGGTAAAACGTTGTTGTTTCTCGTGGTGCTGCTGGTTCTCAGAGGTGGGTTGTTCTTCGAAAACCTGGCTCCAAGATTTATAAGTAGAGGCGCGCTCGTTCCAGCGTTTAGTTTGTTCCGGCGTAGGTTTTGCCCCTAGTGCACTCCCCCAGTGGTCGGTGAAGGAAGTAATTTCTTTTCCGCTTGTTCTCGGGTTGATGAGCATGATGGTGGTGGTGAAGTTGCCTCTGTCCTCTGGTTTGAGAAGTAGTGGGTTATCGAGAAGGAGGATGAGATGGATTCCGACAGATCGTCCGAGGGTGGCTACTTCGGAGAATTCTTGGCTGTAGGTTTGTGAGGTCTCTGCGATGATGAGCTTCGGTCGGAATTGTGGTTTAGTATCGGTGGCCGAATCTTTATCAAACAGGTTATTTGTGTTGGGGTGTTCCTGGAGCCAGCGGTAGCGGGTGGTGATTTCGTCGAGGATTTCTCCGTGCGGAAAATTGGAAACTGAGATGAATCCGTCAACGTGTTCTGAGATTTGGCGGGCTTTGGCGTGGAGCTGGGCTAGAAAGACTTCGTCGTTTTCTGAACCTAGATGTGGGTAGTAGGAAACGGCATATCCTTGGGTTGCTGCTTGTTCTGAGGTAGACCAGATGAAGCGTTGTGTTTGGGCATGATTAATTTTGAATCCCACAAGGTGGCTTCTGTTGTGCCGATCTAGATTGATATGAAATGACTGGTCGTTATTAGTGTGACCGAGCTCTAAACGTAGGGTGTTTTTCGTTGAACGGTGATGGATTTCGTTCGTGACTGCTCGCAGTGCGGTGGTGTAGTTAGTCCCGTGTGTTGCTGCGTAGTCTTGAGCTTTACGGCGAGTGGAGCGTGAAACCATGATGGTTGTACCTCTGCTGGTTCAGGTGGCAGGAATTTTGGGAGAGCTTTGTTACCCGTACCAACAAAGCAGAGGTATGGGCTCTTTGTAGTTACGCCCTGCCACGCTGCGCAGTTGGTTAAATGCTCTGGCCATAAGCCAGTTGTCCTCAAATGCCAGGTTTTCGCGTACGGGGCAAGGTATATGGCGTTGGAGAATGGCGCGCATTGGATGCCGATAGCATAATTTTATATTCCATAAACTTTTATGGTCAACACCCTACAATGAATAGAGCTAATACATCTATTAACGCAATTAGCTCTATTAGCACAATTACATCCATTAGAGATACCACTATTTGCTTAAACTCTAACCACCAGCTACAGTAAGAACCATGAAAGCACGACGACAAGGCCAAACCTCTAAACCACGCAAAGCAATGACTTTGCGTTTAGACGATGATCTTGTCCTCTACGCAGACCAACAAGCTAAATCTTTAGGTGTCACTCGCTCCCGATGGATAGCCCACCTCATCGCAGAAAACGGCACCATCCCAGGGTACGAAATCGACCCACCAGAAGATGAAGATACAAAAAAAGAGGCCGCATCAGCAGCCTCTACATAAAAAGTTAGGGAAGACCCCCGGCAAGAGGTCTTCCCTTGAAAACTTTGGAAATTCTGCATTCCGGCAAGATCGCAGAATCTCTAATAACACTGAATAAGCACCTCGACTAAAAGGCTTATTCGTTTCCTCCAAATGGAAAGGCAAAAACTCCCATGAATCAAAAAGAAAGCTTTTGCTATGTCTAGGATAGCTAAGCATACCTCCTACACGCAACTACACGTGCTCAAGACCATCCCAGAGCACCATCGCATCCCACGCAACATCGTTATCTGGCGCAACCGCGTTTTTACCTCCACTTACTACGAAAATCTTCCTGCAGGTAAGCAAAAGCGCTTCACCGCATTTATCAATGCACTCTTGCCTTACCACCAGCCTCAGAAGCACTACATCCAGATTACGCGCGAGCATCTAGCAACCATTATTGGCTGCAGTCTCAAAACCATCTCACGCTACTTCAAAGACCTCAAAGAACACGGATTACTTACTCTTGTGGCTCCAGGGCGCTCGCGCGAAAAGTCTCCCTTAAATATCAATGAAGCACCGGTCTATGCGCCATGTGTTCCGCTTGAAGATCATCAAGCGGTAGTTCCTGCTGCAGGTGTAGAAGTTGTTGATTCTCAGATTTTTGTCCACCCCTTTGTTAAAGAACTTAAAGAGTTAAATCCTTTAAACGCGCGCGAAGAAAAAGCAGCTCTACCATTGCCTCCGAAGGTGAAGGATTCAAAGAAGAAACCAAAGATTGAGCCTTTAGGCATCTACGAATCAGTGATTGCACCAGAAGGCACCAAGAAGGCGCAGAAGGCTTTAGAACTGCGCGCTGCAGCCACGCTACGCGAACGCGTAATTGCTTTACGTGGGGTATCTTTGCCGCGTATTGCTTTTATCTGCCGTCGCTACTTTGTAGCGGGTTGGTGTGTGAAGGATATTCTCAACGCTTTGGAGGTATCTGCTGATGGCCAGCAGTACACAACCAACGGTGCTGATGGTATGCGCTCTAAGATTGCCTGGCTTGTGATTCGCTTGAGGAATTGGCTCAGTATTGAGGGTGCTCCTGTGGAGTCTTTGACACAGCACCGTGAGGTTGCACGTCGTGTTGAGCTTGAGCGTCGAGCTGCAGAACGAGCTGCAGAAGTTGCCGCTCGCAAGAAAGCCCGTCCAATGCCTGTCGGCGTGAAAAGACAGTTGGATTTTTTGAAGTTGAAGGCTGCTTTAGGCATGGAAGCAGCGGTGAAAAAGTACCCAGAATTTGCTTGCTAATTGGGGCGTGATTCTTGAGGGATTTATTAGAGGTTGAATGAGATGTATTTGCGCTAATGGATGTAATAGAGCTAATTGCGCTAATAGATGTATTAAGGGTCTATAAAAAATAGATGTAATTGCGCTTATAGAGCTATTAATCGATAGGTAAATAGTCGTCCAATTTTAGTGCCGCGCTGGATAATTTTTGCTCGCTCTAAACGCCCCAAGGAGGCACTAAGTGAAGATCGATTGACATCTAATTTGGTGGAGAGATCCACTGTTGAGAGGGGCTTGAATGAAGTGGTTTCAAGGGTCATGAGTAACTCTGCGAGAAGTCGGTAATCACTGATTTTTAAGTTCTGATTTTTGAGTAATGAGCTCAATGCCGGGTAGGTCATGATGTCGTATTCTTGAGTGGTTTCGGAATATATCATGTGTTGTATTTTATCAACAGTTATTTTGTGGCATACAAGCAAGTTTCTGTATTGGGGATAAATACATCCATTACATCTATTACATCCAATATTTTTAGCCTGGATCGATTCTTGCCATGAGCAACCGGCCTCAAGGTTTCAAAGTCTTACCCTCACCTCTAGGGGGCGATACTAGATGTTTCTCTTAGATTTTCTTCTCGTTTTTCGGTGACACTTTCCGCTGCCTATCATCTGCAGGTAGAGGGGCGAAACGGGGGTGTTATATCTGTAGCCCAGAGGTGCTGTGAAGAGGGTGTGAGTATAAGCCACATAGATGTCATGAAGATATTCAAAAGAAGTCTCACATGAATGAATCTACGAGCAGCACTGGATGCGGGAGAGGCAAGCTCGACCTCAATTTTCTGAGTACTCATTGCACGTAGATATATTCCTTCATAATGGGCATGCAGGTAGTCAAAAATGAGGGGGGTGGGGTGGGTAATTTCTACCCCTGTGAAATCCAGTTAAATGAAGATCGTAAGTGCTGACATCCCTCGGCGACAAAGTGTAGGAAGGATATTTTGGAGAGTGTTTTCATGACCACTCATAGATGAATCCCCCCTGTGGGGTAATTGCAGGGGAAGGGCGATGAATGGAGCATTGAGGGTTTCGCTAGATGTAGTTACTCCATGGGTTTTCAGCAGAGTGCCGAAAGGTTTTACTGGGGTACTTACCCCTCTGAATGCAGGGTACATCTGGGGTACTTTTGGGGTGTTTTCTGGGGTACACCAGGGGTACATTTATTGTTTTGGAGAATTCTATGCTTACCGCTTTTTCCAAAGTCGACGCAGTAAGCATATCATATTCGAAAAAACGATGTCACTTTTTCGGCGTGTCGCCGGGAATCGTCTGAGTCGCACCCATCGAAGAAGGTTGTAAATTCACAACTTATAGGTGTAGGATAGTTGTAAATTCACAACCACCAAAGGAAGCCACTATGAAACCCCAGCCCTGGAAAGTAGGTCGAGTACCCACCGCCTTCATGGACTTTGAAAGCGGAAAAGGCGTCCTCTCCAACGGCCAATACTTCACCTCCAAAATCAGCCCCCGACGCCAAAAACCTACTCTCACCGATAAGCTCGACACCGTGGCAGATCTGCGCATCAACGGGCAAGAAGTAACCCGCATTCTCTTTACCGGAAAAGTGCCCACCGCAGAAACCGGAGCCCGCCATTGGCTCACTGTCCAAACCCCCGGATGGCGCACCCTCGGACACTGGCTCGGCACCCCACCCACCGGCCGTTTTGAACACCGAATCACCGGCGCACAAATCGAAGTTAAACTTGCAAAAGAATGGTTCGGAGATACCCCACTGAATCCTGCTCAAGCACGCGAAACCTGGGACGTTCTAGAGCGCCTACTCACCGAAAAATTCGGCAAAGACTTAGAAGGCGCTTGCCCCCTCATGAAGACCCCTGGAGCCACCGGGCACAACCTTTGGGCATTCACCCTACCTACAAACTACGACCCGCCACAGCTTGAAGATGACATCGCTCAACAACTGCACGCCACCAGCACTCAGCACCACCTCGACCACCTTGTAGCCGGAGAATCACTCCCAGCACACCCCGATGTCGTGCCACTCATTGACCCTAAAGTGTCGCCAAAAATCAACGCATTTTCTTACATCGATGGACGCTTCATGTACGCCTCACTCACCCGCGCATTAGGCATGGCTCCAGCTAAGCGACTCACCCGCGCAGAGTGCTACCAACTCTGGGAAGACAACCCCTACGTTCGCGCACGCTTTTACATCCGATTCACCGTGCCTCACAACTGGAACCACGTGGGCATCTTTGGCACCCCCTTCGAACAGGCATCACAAGGCTGGTACTACCCCAACAAACCAGGAGCCCGAGGAGAAACCTGGGCGGATTCATCCGAAATTTTCGTCGCTCAAAAATTCGGCTGGGGCATCGATTTCGTCGAAGGAATCGTCTTCAACGAAAAGCGACTTTCCACCAAAAAACGCTTCGAAAAAGGATCCGATACCGCCACCCGAAAAGCAGTAGATATCGCTCCCTTAGACACCTGGAGCACCCGACTCCAAGAAGCCCGAGAATTCGTCGGACGCTACCCAGAATTCCCACCCCTCATGCGCACCGCCCTAGGCGCTGCACTACGTTCAATCCTGATTCAATCCATCGGCTCTTTCGCCTCACGCGGACGCGCCCGTACCGGTATCGCCTACGACCCTAAAGAGGTTCCAGTACAGTACCAAAACACCGTCGTCCAAAAAGGCAAAGCCTTCGTCTGGGAAATCCCCCAAAACCTCGACCGACGAATGCAAGCCTTCTACCACCCAGAACTTGCTGTCCAAATCTGGGGACGTGGACGAGCTAAAGTCCTACACCACAAAGCAAACGGCATGGAATGCGGAGCACTCACTATGCCCGGCAACAGCATCATTGGCATCAACGGTGACGCAATCTACTCCTCCGAACTCCCCCGCTGGGCACTACCCACCGAGCACGGTGGAGCTGACGACGGCAAAGCCGGCCGCATCCGAGTCCAGGGATATATCGACACCCCCGTCAAAACCCCCGAAACCAGACAAGCACGTGATCGCCTCCGCGCTCGTGCACAAAAATCAGAATTCGACGCCGCTCAATTCACCGATGAATTCCTTCCCATCGATGACCTCGGAGCACACTACGAAATCGCTACCGACGAAGAACAGGACTAAAACCCATGGATAACACCATGAGCAACGCAGAAAAAGTACTGGCAGTGAAAAAAGAATACGGCCTATCCTGGGATGCACTGGGCGCAGCTGTAGGACGCTCCGGCCGTATGATGCGCAAAATTGTACGCGGGGAATCCAAAGGCGATTCCTTCATGCCCGCCATCGAAGAATTGCACCGCACCGGCAAAGTAACCCATCAACCACCCCGCCGACGCAACAAAGCAGGAAAAGTCGTTGCAGTGCGCTCCAAAACCGGCATGACCGTACCTTCTGACACCAAAGCAGAAGTCATCACCACCAAACGCACCAACAACAGGCTAAGAATCCACCCCACGCAGCACCTCTCCGAAGGCGGGAAAATCGACCGCATCGATATGCCAGAAGGAAAGAACACCAAAGGACGAGAAAAAGGATGGGCAGGAGCACTCAGTAACCTCCGACGCACCTCCCGCTCCCAGTCCCGCGAAGACAAACGCGTAAAAATCCGACTCACCGGCAAAACCTCAGACGGCCAAATCCGCTCCTTCTCCGTAGGAGCCAAAGGCGGCTACCACGCCTCCGACGTACTCTCCGACATTCGAAAAGTCCACGGGGGATCCATCGAAGCCTGGGCAAACTCACAAGTCGAAGCCGTCTACGCAGACTCCAACGTCACCATCGTTGGTATCGAACAAACCGAATTCAGTGCAACCCGATCCAAACAAATCCGTAAACAGCAAGATCTTGAAGGCACCCGACGAGGAATAGGTAAAAAAGCATGGGCAAGCTACCTCTAGACACATCACTCAAAGAAGAACTTCTCAACCTATGCCAAACAACAGAGACCGACGAACAACTCGCACAGGCCATCGCCGGATCACCCCTACTAGAAGCAATCACTAGCTATGGCATGTGCACCAACGAACAGGCAGCAACCATGCTGGGATATAAGTCCAAACGTTCCGTTGACTCCATGGCTCAAAAATCAGCGCACTTCCCACAACCAAAAATCCATGAAAACTTGTGGAGCACCCAAGAACTGCTGAAATACAAGGAACACAGAGGACGCAACACTAAATAGATGTAATAGATGTAATTGCGCTAATAGATGTATTGACTCCATTAGCGCAATTACATAATATTGGATGTATTAGCTCTAATAACACTAATAACCGGCAAAGGAGCTCATTCCATGAGCGCTAAAATCTACACCTTCTTCAACCAAAAAGGCGGAGTAGGAAAAACCACAACCACCTACCTCCAAGCAGACGCAGCCAACAGCAAAGGCCTCAAAACCCTACTCATCGACACAGACCCCCAGGGCAACCTCACCAAATCAACCTCACAAGAACCACTACCTGCAGACACCGCAGGACTAGCAGACGTCCTCACCTCCCGAGCAGACACCACCGCCCAAGAAGTCATCACACCCACCATCTGGGAAAACGTAGACCTCATCCCCACCCCATCCCGAGCACTCGACCTCGTACGCGACGAACTCCTCGTAACCCCCACCGGCCGAGAAAACAGACTCAAAAAAGCCATCAAACCCCTACTCGATGAATACGACCTCATCCTCATCGACTGCCCACCCTCCATCGACATGCTCACCATCAACGCCCTCGTAGCATCACAAGGGCTCATCATCATCACCCAAGCAGCACTCTGGAGCGTCGACGGCATCGCAGAACTCATGCAAACCGTCCAAGCAGTCCAAGAAAACTACAACGAAAACCTCCGCATAGAAGGCGTCGTCGTCAACCAATTCATCAAAAACACCAACAGCGCTCGCCATTGGTTGAGTGATCTTGAAGAAGCAGCGAATTCCCAAGGCATGAAACTGTTCTACCCGCCCATGCCACAGGCAGTGCGCATCAAGGAAATCACAGAATCATCGTCTTCCTTGCAAGAGGTATCAAATGATGAATTGGCTCGAATTCAGCGGGTTTATCTAGAGAAGCTAATAGGGGAGGAGATCTAATGAGCAACAAAAATACACCACGACAATCAAACTTGAAATCAATCTTCAGTAGCGGTGAACACCCAGTGCGAGCTCAGGTTGTTTCTCCCGCGCTTGCGGAGGATTCTGAACACTCCCCAGAGGCTGTTGTAGAGCCCTCTGCTCCTGTCGAGACAGGGCAGGCTTCACATAACGCTCAAAAGTCGTCGAAGGCCAAAAAGGAAGCTGCTAAAAAAGAAAATAGCAATCGGGAGCGGATGAGTATCTACGGTTCATCTGATGAGCTCAACCGCTTCCGTGCTGCTTTTGCTCGTACTGCCTATGAAGAAGGTTATGAGTCCTTGTCGGATTTTATTTTCAAAGCTGCCTCTAAAGAAGCTGCGCGTCTTGAGAAGAAGTACAACAACGGTGAGCGTTTTGAAGGTGTTTCTCGAATTGGTGCAGGACGTCCTGTTCGTCGATAAATCTTTGCTTCAATTTTTTTCGCGCGCGTGTACTTAAGTTAAGGCACTTACTTTAGTAAAACCCACTCATCGAATAAGGTGAGTGGGTTTTTTATCTGTGGACATCGAGCTTGCGAAGATGTCCACAGGACTAGGGGTTTGGGGCGGGCGCCCTGAAGTGCCCCGAGTTTTGTTCCTAGGCATTTGCCTTGATTTCTATTATCACTTGCGGCGGGTTCTGCTTCCAAAAATCGGTTTCCACCTCGACCGGGGTTCGGTACCCCAGGCTTTGGTGGAGCC
>NZ_JAAXPV010000031.1 GCF_012396615.1 Rothia terrae
TGTGCGTATAGTTGTATGAGTCGTCGCGGCGAGGGAGTGGGTAAAGCTCCTAGTCAGACGGTGGTTTTGAGAAGTTTATAGGGTTGTTGTTGCTGGTTTGTGACGGTGTGTTGGTCCTGTTGTGGTTGATGTGTTGGTAGCAAACAGTGTGGCGCGGATCATATGGATTCGGGTTGCATGGCGGTGATGATCCTGGTAAGCTAGACGAGTTGCCTGCGAGAGCGGGTGACATGATAACAGAATTGACTGCTCAACACGAGCAAGACTCACCGAGCGTGGGGTTGTGGTTGTTGAGGTGGTTTGTTGCTTGAGAACTCAATAGTGTGCTTTGTTTATAAAGAACTTTATGTGATACCAAATTATTTATTTATATTTTGATAACTTTGGTTTTCATAATTGACAGCTATGATCATCGCTCTTTGTCTCACCATTAAGCACGGTGAGTGCACCCGCCTCGTGGGTGTAAGTGATGGTTTGTTTTATTTTGAGCTATAACAGTTATCATTCTTTTTTGTTTTTCAACGGAGAGTTTGATTCTGGCTCAGGACGAACGCTGGCGGCGTGCTTAACACATGCAAGTCGAACGATGAAGACCGGTGCTTGCACTGGTTGGATTAGTGGCGAACGGGTGAGTAATACGTGAGTAACCTGCCTTTGACTCTGGGATAAGCCTTGGAAACGAGGTCTAATACCGGATATGACACAGTTTCGCATGAAATCTGTGTGGAAAGGGTTTGTACTGGTTTTAGATGGGCTCACGGCCTATCAGCTTGTTGGTGAGGTAATGGCTCACCAAGGCGACGACGGGTAGCCGGCCTGAGAGGGTGACCGGCCACACTGGGACTGAGACACGGCCCAGACTCCTACGGGAGGCAGCAGTGGGGAATATTGCACAATGGGCGCAAGCCTGATGCAGCGACGCCGCGTGAGGGATGACGGCCTTCGGGTTGTAAACCTCTTTCAGCAGGGGAGAAGCGAAAGTGACGGTACCTGCAGAAGAAGCGCCGGCTAACTACGTGCCAGCAGCCGCGGTAATACGTAGGGCGCGAGCGTTGTCCGGAATTATTGGGCGTAAAGAGCTTGTAGGCGGTTTGTCGCGTCTGCTGTGAAAGCCCGGGGCTTAACTCCGGGTTTGCAGTGGGTACGGGCTAACTAGAGTGCAGTAGGGGAGACTGGAATTCCTGGTGTAGCGGTGGAATGCGCAGATATCAGGAGGAACACCGATGGCGAAGGCAGGTCTCTGGGCTGTAACTGACGCTGAGAAGCGAAAGCATGGGGAGCGAACAGGATTAGATACCCTGGTAGTCCATGCCGTAAACGTTGGGCACTAGGTGTGGGGGACATTCCACGTTTTCCGCGCCGTAGCTAACGCATTAAGTGCCCCGCCTGGGGAGTACGGCCGCAAGGCTAAAACTCAAAGAAATTGACGGGGGCCCGCACAAGCGGCGGAGCATGCGGATTAATTCGATGCAACGCGAAGAACCTTACCAAGGCTTGACATATACTGGACTCCCCTAGAGATAGGGTTTCCCTTCGGGGCTGGTATACAGGTGGTGCATGGTTGTCGTCAGCTCGTGTCGTGAGATGTTGGGTTAAGTCCCGCAACGAGCGCAACCCTCGTTCTATGTTGCCAGCACGTGATGGTGGGGACTCATAGGAGACTGCCGGGGTCAACTCGGAGGAAGGTGGGGATGACGTCAAATCATCATGCCCCTTATGTCTTGGGCTTCACGCATGCTACAATGGCCGGTACAAAGGGTTGCGATACTGTGAGGTTGAGCTAATCCCAAAAAGCCGGTCTCAGTTCGGATTGGGGTCTGCAACTCGACCCCATGAAGTCGGAGTCGCTAGTAATCGCAGATCAGCAACGCTGCGGTGAATACGTTCCCGGGCCTTGTACACACCGCCCGTCAAGTCACGAAAGTTGGTAACACCCGAAGCCGATGGCCTAACCTTTTTGGAGGGAGTCGTCGAAGGTGGGACTGGCGATTGGGACTAAGTCGTAACAAGGTAGCCGTACCGGAAGGTGCGGCTGGATCACCTCCTTTCTAAGGAGCACAACATTTTGGTTGGCCTAGTTTGTTCACGAGTGTTGGACACTGGGTTTGCTCATGGGTGGAATATTGCATTTAGTTTTTTGGCGTCGCGTTGTGGTGGCGTAGCGGAGCATACTGTTGGGTTTTGGGGTAGCAAATCGTTTGGTTTGTTTATCCTGTTGTTTGCCTGGCGCGTGATGATGAATGATCGTTGGTGGTTGTTTTGAGTTGTGTGTGTGGGTTGTTGTTTGAGAACTGTATAGTGGACGCGAGCATCTTCTGGAAACTGTGAGCGAATGATTTTTATTGTTTGTTTCGTGTTTTCATGATTTTGTAACAACTTAGATTTTATTCTTTGATTATTTGTGTGTTTTGTAAGTCATTAAGGGCACACGGTGGATGCCTTGGCATCAGGAGCCGATGAAGGACGTGTGAATCTGCGATAAGCCTCGGGGAGTCGATAACAGGACGTTGATTCGAGGATTTCCGAATGGGGAAACCTGGCTAGTAGTGATATTAGTTACCACCAGTTGAATGTATAGGCTGGTTGGGGGGAACGCGGGGAAGTGAAACATCTCAGTACCTGCTGGAAGAGAAAATAAAGTAATGATTCTGTGAGTAGTGGCGAGCGAAAGCGGATGAGGCTAAACCTGTGGTGTGTGATAGCGGTTAGGCGTTGCATCATGGGGGTTGTGGGAGTTACCGTTGCAGTTCTAACTGGCTGCTGTTGTGATGTTGTGTTGGATAGGGGAACGTCTTGGGATGGACGGCCGGAGAGGGTGAGAGTCCCGTACCTGAAATTTGGCACGCCGCATGTGTGACCACCCGAGTAGCACGGAGCTCGTGGAATTTCGTGTGAATCTGCCAGGACCACCTGGTAAGTCTAAATACTTCCTGATGACCGATAGCGGATCAGTACCGTGAGGGAATGGTGAAAAGTACCCCGGGAGGGGAGTGAAATAGTACCTGAAACCGTGTGCTTACAAGCCGTTGGAGCCTTTTGGGGTGACAGCGTGCCTTTTGAAGAATGAGCCTGCGAGTTAGTGTTCTGTCGCGAGGTTAACCCGTGTGGGGTAGCCGTAGCGAAAGCGAGTCTGAATAGGGCGTTTGAGTGGCAGGATCTAGACCCGAAGCGGAGTGATCTATCCATGGCCAGGTTGAAGCTACGGTAAGACGTGGTGGAGGACCGAACCCACTTCAGTTGAAAATGGAGGGGATGAGCTGTGGATAGGGGTGAAAGGCCAATCAAACTCTGTGATAGCTGGTTCTCCCCGAAATGCATTTAGGTGCAGCGTTACATGTTTCTTGCTGGAGGTAGAGCTACTGGATGGCCGATGGGCCCCACAGGGTTACTGACGTCAGCCAAACTCCGAATGCCGGTAAGTGAGAGTGTAGCAGTGAGACAGTGGGGGATAAGCTTCATTGTCGAGAGGGAAACAGCCCAGACCATCAACTAAGGTCCCTAAGCGTGTGCTAAGTGGGAAAGGATGTGGAGTTGCTTAGACAACCAGGAGGTTGGCTTAGAAGCAGCCACCCTTGAAAGAGTGCGTAATAGCTCACTGGTCAAGTGATTCTGCGCCGATAATGTAGCGGGGCTCAAGTACACCACCGAAGTTATGGCAATGTACGTTTTGTATGTTGGGTAGGGGAGCGTCGTGTATCCGGTGAAGCTGCGGTGTAAACCAGTGGTGGAGGGTATGCGAGTGAGAATGCAGGCATGAGTAGCGAATCACGGGTGAGAAACCCGTGCGCCGGATGATCAAGGGTTCCAGGGTCAAGCTAATCTGCCCTGGGTTAGTCGGGGCCTAAGGCGAGGCCGACAGGCGTAGTCGATGGATAACGGGTTGATATTCCCGTACCGACGAAGAACCGTCCATACCAAGACTTTGATGCTAACCATGCGAAGCGGTTTGTAACCTCTTGTTTTTCAAGGGGAGCTTACCGTGGGTTGTGGGATCCGATTTGTGGCGGTAAGCGTATTAACAGGTGTGACGCAGGAAGGTAGCCAAGCCACGCGATGGTTGTCGTGGTCTAAGCATGTAGGGTATCGGTTTGTTAAATGCGGCCGTGTTTGCCTGAGATGTGATGGGACCCCGTTTGTGGGGGATTTGGTGATCCTATGCTGTCGAGAAAAGCATCGGCGTGAGGTTCTAGTTGCCCGTACCCTAAACCGACACAGGTGATCAGGTAGAGAATACTAAGGCGATCGAGAGAATCATGGTTAAGGAACTCGGCAAAATGCCCCCGTAACTTCGGGAGAAGGGGGACCTTGAGCGTGAAGGGCACTTGCTGCTTGGAGCGTGTATGGGTCGCAGAGACCAGGGGGAAGCGACTGTTTATCAAAAACACAGGTCCGTGCGAAGTCGTAAGACGATGTATACGGACTGACTCCTGCCCGGTGCTGGAAGGTTAAGAGGATTGGTTAGCATTTATGTGCGAAGCTGAGAATTTAAGCCCCAGTAAACGGCGGTGGTAACTATAACCATCCTAAGGTAGCGAAATTCCTTGTCGGGTAAGTTCCGACCTGCACGAATGGAGTAACGACTTCCCTACTGTCTCAACCATGAACTCGGCGAAATTGCAGTACGAGTAAAGATGCTCGTTACGCGCAGCAGGACGGAAAGACCCCGTGACCTTTACTATAGTTTGGTATTGGCGTTCGGTGTGGCTTGTGTAGGATAGGTGGGAGATGTTGAAGCGGGCACGCTAGTGTTTGTGGAGTCGTTGTTGAAATACCACTCTGGTCATTCTGGATGTCTAACTTCGGGCCATGATCTGGTTCAGGGACAGTGCCTGATGGGTAGTTTAACTGGGGCGGTTGCCTCCTAAAGAGTAACGGAGGCGCCCAAAGGTTCCCTCAGCCTGGTTGGCAATCAGGTGTTGAGTGTAAGTGCACAAGGGAGCTTGACTGTGAGACTGGCAGGTCGAGCAGGGACGAAAGTCGGGACTAGTGATCCGGCGGTACATTGTGGAATGGCCGTCGCTCAACGGATAAAAGGTACCTCGGGGATAACAGGCTGATCTTGCCCAAGAGTCCATATCGACGGCATGGTTTGGCACCTCGATGTCGGCTCGTCGCATCCTGGGGCTGGAGTTGGTCCCAAGGGTTGGGCTGTTCGCCCATTAAAGCGGTACGCGAGCTGGGTTCAGAACGTCGTGAGACAGTTCGGTCCCTATCCGCTGCGTGCGTTGGAAATTTGAGAAAGGCTGTCCTTAGTACGAGAGGACCGGGACGGACGAACCTCTGGTATGTCAGTTGTACCGCCAGGTGCATGGCTGATTGGCTACGTTCGGGAGGGATAACCGCTGAAAGCATCTAAGCGGGAAGCCTGTTTCGAGATGAGATTTCCTGGCAGTGTTGTGCTGTGTGAGACTCCCTATAGATGATGGGGTTGATAGGCCAGGTATGGAAGCGCCGACTGAAGAGGTGTGGAGTTGACTGGTACTAATAGGTCGAAGGCTTACTTTTCAATCATTTTTTGGTGGTTGGTGTGAATAGTTGTTTGGTTGTTGTTGCGTCCACTATGCGGTTTT
>NZ_JAAXPV010000032.1 GCF_012396615.1 Rothia terrae
CCAAACTATTTTTATATCACACCATGAAAACTAAAGAAGCTCAGACTCTTTGAGTAACCGGACAATCTCAGTATGTTTAAACTTCCTATCAAGCCATCCTTTGCTGAAATGCCCACCAGGAAGCTTAGCCTTCTGCCCATCAGCTAAGCTATGCGCAGCTCCCAGAAGCACTCGCACATCAAAAGTGGAGTTATAAACTTCCGGCACACCTCGCTCAATACCCAGCAGGGAATACACCGATTCCATCGCAGTACGCACTGAATACTCAGTAGTAAAAATGCAATCCCTAGTGGCAGACTGGGCGAATTGACCAATAAAAGCAAAGTTCTTTGAACCATCAGGGACAACAGCAGGGCGGTCAGTATGCTTACGTGGCATAAAGAAGGAAGTCACATAAGGCATCATCACGGGGACACACTGAGCTCCAGTGGCTGCTAATTCTGCAATCTCGTCTTCTGGAACTCCCATGTGATAGAGCCATTCCTGAACAATCTCTTCGCCAGTGGATTCTTGTAAGGTCTTCCCTACATAATCGCCAGGAACATCATTGTATAAACCATAGAACCAGACAACTATCTGATCTTTAGGCTGGTTCTTGAAATGAGGTTGACGATTAACTGTCCAAGACAGGAGCCAGCTTGAATCTGTTGCCGTTACAATCCCACCGGTAACAACACGACCACTGTAGGGATTGCGATGGCTAATCTTCTCAATATAGCGAGGAATACGCTCATCTAAAGTAGTAATAGTAGCTGATTCCCATTTTGTCTGGTCTATATTCGAGCAGAAGACCTCCGGACGACCAAAGCTGGAGTCCTTGAGGGCAATCTTCTTCCATAAATCCCACGCTGGTGCTGGCCCCTTATTGAGTTGAGCCGGGGTATGATGATCGCCTTCATCGGAATTATCCACGAGGGAGCCAATGGTGAGAAAAAGAAGATCATCATCGCTCAGATTAATCACACGCTTTTGTTGGTGATCCAATAAATTGAAAGACACAGCACGTTTTGTGCCTTTGTGGGGGTCATTTGCGAAATCAACATCGGTTACTTCGGAATCATAGCTAAACTGCACGCCTTGCTCCGAAAGCCATTTGACCAGTGGAAGAGTCAATGATTCGTATTGGTTATATTTAGTGAACTTAAGGGCAGAGAAATCTGGCAGTCCGTCAATATGATGAATAAAGCGATGTAGATAGAGCTTCATTTCTAAGGCTGAGTGCCAGGTTTCAAAGGCGAACATGGTTCGCCAATACATCCAGAAGTTACTGCTGAAGAACTCTGAAGAAAACACTTCGTCAATACGTTTGTCTTGTAGAGAGTCAGTGTCAGCTAGAAAAATCTTCATGAGCTCTTTTTGGGCTTTGTTGCTCAGCGTGAATTTGCCGTTGGTTGGCCAGGATTTACCTTGCTCATGGGTGGCTCGGCAGAGTGAGTAATTGGGGTCATCTTTATTGAGCCAGTAAAACTCGTCAAGTACACTTGCTCCTTCTATCTCTAGAGAGGGGATTGAGCGGAATAAATCCCAGAGGGTTTCAAAGTGATTTTCCATTTCTCGGCCACCGCGAATAACAAAGCCTTTTTCTGGTCTCTCGATGCCATCAAGTGCGCCTCCGAGTAACCTTGATTTCTCGTAGATTGTAATGCGAGAGCCATCCATGCGCCCGTCTCGGATGAGAAAGCCAGCCGTCGCTAGTCCCGCTAATCCTCCCCCGACGATATGGGCAGTTTTCGTTTCTACTCCTTCTGGCTTACGCGGCTGGGCAAAAGCCTCATAGTTCCCTGCAGTGAGTTGCATGTTTATCATCTACTTTCACACTCGCCCTTGGATAGGGCGTTGATTTTTGTGGCGCCAGCAATAATTTGTTCAATCTGGCGGATTAATTCTCGCTGACATTCATCGGGATTGTTGGTTCGGCCGATACGTGTCAAAGCAAGCTGAAAAGTGGCGAAGATGGATCGAGCTGCACTGTCGGCATTTTCTTGGCTGAGGGTTTGGTCTTGTTCTTGTGCGAAGGTTAATAAGGTGGAAGAAATCGTGTTTTCGAAGGTGTCGATCATCTTCAGTCCTTCGTCGCGGTATTTTCCGTCAGCGCCGAATAGAAGTTCTCGTTGATATACGAGAGTGTTTTCTAGCTCTTGGGTTGAGAGTTCAAAGGCAGGTTGAACCATGGCTAATACGGCTTTTAGGGCTGTGTCCTGTCCAAGTGCGTCTGTATATCCGCATTGAAAGATGTGCTCAAATTTTTTGTTGAAAACCATCAGCAGTAGTTCACTTTTGGTAGCGGCGTAGCGGAACAATGTGCCTGATGCGATGTTGACTTGTTTGGAGATGCTTTGGGTCGTCACGGCATGGAAGCCGTGTTCGGCAAAGAGTGCGGAGGCTACTTTCAATATTGATTCGAGGGTGGCTACGCGATTGATTTCTCTTAACCCCATGGTTGACCTTTACCTAAATAATGAGTTTACTCATTTATGAGTATACTCATTATTTTGTAGATGGCTAGGGATTCTGAGTTTTTCCCTGAAGGTAATTGATTTCAATATCTCGACTTCTAGAGAAGAAACCAGCCTGCCCCATCCTGCCGGGATACCCCAATATTGTGAATAACCAACAGGGAGGAGCAGAATACATTTTCCAGGAGAAATTTCACAATAACGCTGATATTACAGCCGCTGTCCCTCAGGATCTCCCCGACGTTCAGGGAGCACCTGGTCAGTATGTGGTGGTGGCTCGATCGGGCTCTATGCGTCAAGCTGGGGGCTCTGGTCTGGAACTGTGGGTACCTTTTTGGTTACTCCGGAAGGTAATTGGGGTGAAACTGATCCTTCAATGATTCACCGTGACAGGTAGTGAGCTATGTTTTGGTGTTTTAGTGTATGGCTGAAGTTAGTCC
>NZ_JAAXPV010000033.1 GCF_012396615.1 Rothia terrae
TAAGCTTCCTGGTGGGCATTTCAGCAAAGGATGGCTTGATAGGAAGTTTAAACATACTGAGATTGTCCGGTTACTCAAAGAGTCTGAGCTTCTTTAGTTTTCATGGTGTGATATAAAAATAGTTTGGATTCTATAGCTGTGGCCCTAGGTGTAGAAAGCTACCCTTAGGGCCACATGTTGTACGGGGATTGGCGGATTCTATTGGGTGTTGCACCGAGGCTTATTCATGAAGGTTCCGAAGCCGCAAAGAAAATCAACGCCGGCACCAGAAGAAAACACCCGCCCATAAGAACGCAGCGGACGCCGAAAACCAGAATGCAGAACCCTCCACGTTTTCACCTGCGCAATCACCCGCTCAACCACTGACCGCAACCGAATAATCCGACGAGTACTCTCTCACCGCAGCCCTCATCCTCACCCCCGGTTTCCGCTTAACCGAAGTCAGCAGCCCAAGCCCGATATACCCTTTATCCGCCAGAGTAGATTCATCCAGCAATCTTTTTCTAACCGGTGAAAACGAAAAGCATGCACATCATAACGAGCCCCTGGCACCGGATCGGTGATAGCCAGCAGTTTTCCATTCAGCGTACAGATGACCTGATGGTTGAAACCAGCACGCTGGTGTTTACCTAAAAACAATGTCCCCCCCTTGTGAAGACCAGTTCCACACCGGAATCAAAGTGCCGTGTATTACCAGTGAGCCGGGGATATTCTGGAGAGGTTCGAGTGCGGGAGCTTTCAGCTCTTTTTAGCTTCAATAGTGCGCCTTCGATGTGGTGGATGGTTCTGGAAATCGTGGGTTGAGAAACCCCAATTGCTTCGGCTAGGACCTCTTCAGTGAGGTTATGACGGAGGTATATAAGGGTGATTGTGAGGGCTTGGTTGAGGGTGAGGGCTCGTGGTCTGGTTGCTGGTTTGTTCCAGTTGAGGTGCTGTTTTAGGGCTGTGATGAGTGTGGTGAATTGGTTGCTGTTTAGCCTGGTTGTACGCTTGTTGTGCAGCGGTCTTTTCTGGTTTGGCTTGAGTATATTATTGGCGTTTTATTCTCATTTTTTGTCGCTGGAAACATCAACCGCAAGCCACAGCACCAAGTCCAGGGTGAGCGGTAGCGAATCGCGTAGCGACACCGCAGGTGCCCTTGACCGGTGTTGGGCAGTGGCTAGCATGTGACAACGAAGAACGACACGGAAAAAGTAACCTCACCCCCACACCTCCACCACAGAACTTAGCGTCTATCCATAGGACTCATTGATAGAATCAGGGGTGACACTTTCTCGTGGTTGAAAGTGAGCCTCCCGGACTTTTCTCATTATGCCGGGAGGCATTTTTGCACTCTCACAGGTTTTCTGAAATTAGACATATTATTTCAATATTTCGCCAGCAGCTCTTCTTTACTCGCATCCACTTTTCCTAAAAGCCATCTTTTTTTCGTGTTCATTTTGCGAAGAGTAGACATAAATCACCAGCTAACAAAAAACTTTCGGGTGAATTAATAATGAGTAATGTTTTATCGTCCTGTGAACATGTATATAAAAACCATATAGGCTATATGTGACTAGTCAAACCACTCTCTTTATAATTCTTCCCTCAAAGGATTTCTCTCATGAACAAAGTTCGTTTTCGACCCCTGTGTGCAATCTCTGCTCTTTTGGTTTCACTTCTATCGGTAGCACCTGCTGCTCACGCTGACGCTCCAATTGCCCCTTCTTCTCACACCACTCTCTCCACTCTCGAAGCAACAAATGAGACTGGTCACCATACTCAAAAGCCCGGACAATCAACCCAAGGCATCAAAAGCTTCGTCGTCAAAAAAGCCCTCAAAGGCGTAGCAGGCGCTATCCGTGGTGGCGGACAAAAATTCATTTCCATGGCCGAAAAACAAGGCTTATTGGACGCCGCCGCTACTAACAAGATTCGAACTGATAGCGTCCGAATCGCTGACGCCGTCGATAGTGTAGCTAACATCCCTGATTTGGCTACACATATGGTGCGCCAAGAAACCTACAAGCGCTTGGTAACCTTTATGAACCCAGGAACGGCAAACGTTATCGCCAACGCTGTTGAAGGAGTGCTATGGATTCTTCTGTAGAACGCATCGAAAAACTTGAGGAGCGCATTTCTGACCTCGAAGGACTAATCCAATCTTTAGTAGTGAGCGTACAGTTCAACTCGCAAGAGCCCTTTGAGGCAGAATGCGCAAAACGTATGATTACCGGACACAAAAGATCAGCACTACAAATGCAAATTGGAATCATGCTCCGACGCAAGAACGGTCAGGACATCCCACGTTATCCGGATTCTTTATTTCCACAGTACCCTTCAGTTTTAGAAGCAACTCGTGGTGAATACTCCACTCAAGAAGAGATGGCCAAGGCTTTAGTTCCTCTAGTGGGAAGTGAAGAGACAGCATCTGTCTTGCTAGATGCGTATCAGCAAAGAGGATTAGGATCTAGCTTCTAGGCATAAAAGGATGGTTCAGGTTAAGGGCTTTTTGTTCTTGCCTGAACCATCTTTATGTCCAAGTTGTATTGCATGGCAATGAGATGTGGGGTTGCGCCTCTAACCGCAACCCCACATAACTAATCGGCGTGCAAACATCTTTTACATGTAGGTTTTTATCTTAGGAGTTACTGAGGTTTATTCAAAAGTAGGAACACACCCACACCCCACCAACTAGACAACGGCCCCACCAGCGGCAAAAATAAGAGGATTAAATCACTACAAATAACCTCAAACCATACCGGAAGAACCGTTGCTCCACCAG
>NZ_JAAXPV010000034.1 GCF_012396615.1 Rothia terrae
CTCACATTAAGACCTGGCGGGTTCTGCACATGGGTTTCAGACGGCCGTTGAGCTCGTATCAGCGGGTGTTCTCGGTAGTTCGCGGGTTGGTGTTTTTGGCGGCTGGGAGGACTTTTGAATAAGCCTCTATGTCGCTCATTTCTTTTACAAGTGGATTGTCTGTTGTAATATTCCCCTTTTTGATAGGCTCGCAAGCGAATTCCTTTGGACTTCAAATCTCCTTTATTATTCCCCTGTTATGTATATTTTGCGCGGTGGCTCTAAATGTGTTACTGATTAAAAAAGAAATACATGCGATTAAATGATTTCATAAGTATATTTATCTATTTGTAGTCAAAGGGTAATGCGGGGTTGCTCTGCTGATATATAAGACTCCTGCTGTTTATCATTGGAGAGTTCTATTCTTATGAGAACTAAGTGGGTGTGAAAATCAGAATTCAGAAGCTACTAGCTCGTTAGTGTTGCTGTTATCTACTCGCTCAGGGGGGGGGCAATACCTTTTGGTCCGCCAATTATCTTCCTTTAGCGAAGTACTCTTCTATGGGGCTTATTCAAAAGTCCTACACCCACCAATAGAACAACGACCCCACCCGTGACACAGCGAGATTTAAGTCTTCAATCAAATAACCGCAACCAATCGGACATGCTGGTGTCAATCACCAGGTAATTTGCAGCATGGATGGAAAATTGCTGGCCCTCACTGGCCCTGTACCTGGCGCCAGGCATGATGCCTCTGCTTTCAAACATCATGGTTTGGACCAGTTGCTTGGACTTATCCACTTTGACTGATATAGGTTGCATCGGGCTAGGGCTGTCTATTCCAAGAAGACGTAGTAAAGCCCGTAGGATGCCTTCGGGCGTGAAAGTGGTGAATTCTCGTCGGACGGCGGTGGAACGGGTGATTGCTCAGGTTGAGACCTGGCGCATTTTGCATACGGATTTCGGCGACCGCTCGCCTTGTATGCTCGGGTGTTTTCAGTGGTGCGGGGGGTATACAACTGGGAGGACTTCTGAATAAGCCTCATCAATATTTTCTATCTTGATGCCAGTGTTTGTTTGAGTAGCCTGCGGATAAATGTGTAATGCTTTATGTGGTTCAGAAGTTTCGATGAGCAGGTCAGGAATGGATTCTTGGAAGAGTTCGTCTCTGCTGCCTTGGAAAATCAAGTGGCCGGTGTTGAGGATGCCAAAATAGTCTGCCATTTTATCGACCTCATCTAATAGGTGACTGGAAATCATGATAGTGACACCTTGATGAGAAAGATCGATGAGAAGATTTCTTATTTCTTCAATGCCTGCTGGGTCGAGACCATTTGTAGGCTCGTCGAGGACTAAGAGTTGAGGTTCTTTAGCTAGAGCCATTGCTATGCCAAGGCGTTGTTTCATGCCGAGTGAGTAGTTTTTGACTAATTTATTTTGGTGTTTATCGAGGCGTACAAGATTGAGTGCGCGATGTATTTGTTCTGGTTGTAGGTTGAGCATGTCTTTGACGATGTTCATGTTTTCGAGACCTGTGAGGTGAGTGTAACCCGGAGGTGCCTCGATCATTGATCCTACGGTGGGGATGATTTTTCCTCTGTTGTGTGGAGTGAGCGGTGTATTGAAGATCTTGATGTCGCCGTGTGTTGGTTGGGAGAGTCCTAAAATCATTTTCATGGTGGTTGATTTGCCTGACCCGTTGGGTCCTAGGAATCCGTAAATGTGACCAGCAGGGACTCGTAAATCTAGGGTGTTTACTGCTGTGTGGGACTTGAACTTCTTGGTTAGTTGTTTCGTTTGAATTGCGAACATATTTTCTCCTACAGTTTCATATATGACTATATTCTTTCACTAAAGTTATCTGAAGCACATCATTCCTAGAGATGGTCGTGGTTTACGCTGAAAGGTGCCCCATCCTCCGAGAGGACTACTTGCCTCGATGAAAATGTGTTCTCCTACAGATAGGTAGGTATTAGGAGGGCTTTTCCCCACTTCTGAAATAGTTTTGCTGGGAGACAACTTCTATTTATAGGTCATAATGTAGGTTATGTACCATAAAATGGGTTCAGCGGGCCTAGCTACTGTTTTTCGGTGGCATGGGTCTCGAAAACGTGTTTTGCCCAGAAAGTGTCTCGTGAATGCTCAGCGAACTTGAGATAATCACCAGTGAATCATCAGAGTTGATAGAATCTGACTCAACCCTGCCCAATTTCGTTAAACACCGTGAACACATCACCTCCTGGGCACTCTCCTATACCTCAAAAAATACTCAGCAGGCTTACCTGAATGATCTGAAGATATTCTGCGCCTTTCTGGATGAAGCAGGTGTTGATCTACTGCAGGTGCGACGCACTCACCTTGATGTGTTCTCCCGAGTCCACGAAAAGACCACCGACTCCAACGCATCGGTCGCGCGGCGGCTGGCTGCAATCTCGGCCTTCTACAGATTCCTGCTACTGGATGAGGTGATCGAAAAATCCCCGGCTGACTATGAGGCTTATTCAAAAGTAGGAACACACCCACACCCCACCAACTAGACAACGGCCCCACCAGCGGCAAAAATAAGAGGATTAAATCACTACAAATAACCTCAAACCATACCGGAAGAACCGTTGC
>NZ_JAAXPV010000035.1 GCF_012396615.1 Rothia terrae
CAGTGGTGGAGCGGGTCATCGCTCACATTAAGACCTGGCGGGTTCTGCACATGGGTTTCAGACGGCCGTTGAGCTCGTATCAGCGGGTGTTCTCGGTAGTTCGCGGGTTGGTGTTTTTGGCGGCTGGGAGGACTTTTGAATAAGCCTCATTATTTAGATAAATTTTAATTAATTACAGAAAAGGCATCTCCAAATCAATGAAGATGCCTTTTTCTTTAATTAATTGTTTTAGAGCTATTTATTTTTAGATTCGTAATCATAAATATTCTTATCTCTATTTTTACCATAACCATAGAAACCAAAAATCATTCCTAGGCAAAATAACATAGTTCCGATAATGCTTAATCTGCCTAGATAGCCCTCAATTCCTAAAAGAATAAAACCCGATACGCAAAATGCTGCGGAATAACCTATTGGTGATATTTTATTGAACATAATAATATATCTTTCTCTTAGTTGATAGGGATACTAATGTTCAGCTCTGGGCCAATTGAGAAACCTTCAACTCCGCCGCCGCCCCCCTCAACGTTGGCTCCATTTCCTAGTAGGGAAACATCAAAGGCTCCAGATCCTCCAACACCGATGCCACCATCTATAGAGCCTCCAGCACTAATATCAAACTTTCCTGCATCGTCGGTGCTATCTCCCACAATCAGGTGCATATCTTCGCCTGCCGCTGCCCCGATACTAAATTCTAGATTAACTTTTCCTGTCTCAGAGTTATAGTTAAAACCACCTGAGCCACAGAAAGCCATACAAAAACCCGCATCTACCATCAGTCGACCTGTTGGGTCATAATTATTCACCGGATCAGCACCCGCATACGCATAACGATTAGCATTCACCGGATCAAACGGAGCATCCAACGAATCCTGCTGAACCCACACACCCTGGCCCGGATCATAAAAACGCACACCAAAGAGGAAACGACCCGTACCACCACGATCCACCATGCCAAAACGGTAACGGAACGGATCAAACACATCACGAGAAACAACCGTCGTCTTCTCATCACGCGCACCATAAGGATCAAACTCCTTATACGTACTCGTCGTACCATCATCCTTCACCAAGCGGATATCAGAATCAACCGGATCAGAAATATACATATGCACACTCTTCTTATCCGTATCACGCAAAAACAACGGCGCACCCGTCACAGGATCATGCTCCACAAACGCCGTAGCACCATCATGACGGACCTTCTCCACCATTGGATTCCCATACCGGTCATTCAGACCATGCGTATAGACAAAAGTACCTTCCTTCGACGAAGACTGAGCAATCAACTGCTTCTGACTCATCCCCGCGAAAGTATTCTTAGTCGTATTCGACCCATCCTTGAGCGCTGATTCCACGTTCTGATTCACCGTGTTATAGGTCAACGACGCCTGATCAGAAGAGACCAGGTTGCCATCAGCATCATACTTCCAGTTATCACTGGTCACCTGGTTCTGCGCGTTGAAAGTGTCACCATCAGTAATAACCTGACCATCACCCTTCGTCTGCACGGTCTTGATTTTATTACCACGCACATCATAGGTGTACTCATACTTACCCTCCGGGCTACCGGGAGTATTCACCGTGAGCAGATGCCCAGCCTGATCGTAAGTGTAGGATGTGACGAACCCATTACCGGCGGCAGGGTTAGCAGTGTACATCGCTTGAATCTTATCCACAGCATTCGTTGCATCTGTGGGGCATGAACGAGGATCAGCACCCGGCACATAACAATACTTCTTCTCAGACAGTGTCATCGCACCATCAGGATTCTGTGGTGTCACGGGTGCTTCTTTAGCTTTTTGGACTTTCTCGCCAATCAGATTACCGGAGCGATCATAATCAGAGTGCTTCCACACTTCCCAATTCTGCGCACCAGTATTAGCATCAGCCCCGTACCAGGTATCCGTACGACGTCCACGATCATCGGTAGCGAACTTAATCGTCTTCTTCACACCCGACTCCGTGTAATCCACGCTATCGAGTGTGCCACCAGCGGTGTAATTGTAATTATTCGTCAAACCGTCCAAGGTTTTAGCAATCAGCTTGCCCTCACGGTCATACTTATAATCAATCTTGGTCGTCTGTGCAGCCTCGCTGCCAACAGCGGCCTGCCAAACAGATTGAGAAATCACCTCACCACGAGTGCTATAGGTGAAAGTAGTGCTCTGAGTAGAAACCCCCTTAGCCCGGTTAGCAACCTTTGTCACTCGGCCCAAAGCATCATACGTCGTATCCTGCACCGCATCAGCAACAGTAGAGCCCTTGGGGTAAGAGGCGACCTTGGTGACCAGGGAGGTATTACCGTCATAGGTGTACTTGATAACGCCACCACGTCCGGTGGTCTTAGAGATTAAACGTCCCAAATCATCGTAAGAATAGGACTCAGCGGTCAGTGAGCCGCCGGTGGCTGGAATGAAGTGTCCCAGGTTTTGTTCCGTTTGAGTAGATGGGAAAATCTGGAATATGCCAAGAAAATTTGACCAGGATGCAAAGGACCGTGTGGTCCGTCTTGTAGAGGACCGCATCTTGGCGGAAAATA
>NZ_JAAXPV010000036.1 GCF_012396615.1 Rothia terrae
GGGGGCAGCGAGCGTGCAGGCTGTCGCCTGCGCTCGGCGTCGGGCTTCGCCCTCGCCAGCGGTCGCTAACGCTCCCTTGCGCGCTGTCGCGCGCTGTGTGGGGCGGGTGTACGCTCATCTGGCGGGTTTGTTGGGTGTTTAGGTGGGGTAGATGCTGGGGATGATTGGGGGTGCGTTAGCGGGGCATATACGGATTTGAGGGTTTTAAGAAAACGGGGGCGTGTCGGATTGACATTTCAGTTAGGCGCAGGGTTGGTTTTGAAAAGAAAAACGGGGTTGAGCTGTTGCGAATTGTAAACATATTAATATATTATTTTTATTAAAATACTGTATTGATTGGAATGAACAAATATGTCACTGTTTGAAACATTCAGCATCATATTCACCCTTATCTCCATAGCTGTAGCTCTTATAGCCTGGAGAACAGCAGATGAGTCTGCAAGAGCAGCCAAAAGGCAAGCTAGGGAAGCGAAAAGGCAGGTGGAAGAAGCCAAAAGAGCTAACACTATCGCCGTGAAAGCTCTCGAACTTGCGAAAGAGTCCAATGACCTTTCTCAAGTAATGCTCGCCCAGTCGAATGAGATAGACAGTCCGCGCCTCTACCTGCATTTTCCCCACAATCCCGAACTTAGATCGGAGTATATGCCTCCAGCGGATGGAGAGTTCTTCTCCCCAGAAGAACTAGAAAAAAGAGAAATTAAATTTCACCTTCAGAACCTCGGTCAATCCACCATGTACAACCTCACTGGTCGAATAAAAATCGAGGTAGGCACTCTAAAAGAACTCGATATCTCAATTCACGGCTCACAGTGGTTTGATTTACCGCTGGAAAAGAACACGCTGAGGCCGGGTGAACATTTTTCTTTTACCACTTTGAGATTAGGCAGGGACATTCACAGCCTTACCCGCGGAGAACTGTTACTGCATGATCCATATCTGTATGTCACCCCTGAGCTTCAGTGGCAGACCCAAAGCGGAGCTAAAAAAAGCCTTTCAGAGCCAACAGAAAAAGTAGCACTAGACCATTTGGTAAGAGGTACGCACGCGCTGAATCTACATAGCAAACAACTTGAAATTCCGGGTGTTTTCCGTTCACGCCGCTACGATTCCCCCGTCAATGAAGCTTAGAAAGAATCCAAATTGACTACTATCGCCCTTACCAATGACGAACAAAAGCACATCGACAAGATAATTCAAGCAACCACAAACCCCAGCCAATTATTGGACATCCTGCATGACCTCATCGGCTACACTCCAAATTCTGCGACTCTTGACCACTATCTGCTAACAGTGAAGCACCAACATACTAATGCCTCAAATATGGAGGCCTCACTACGAGCTGCTGTCATCCTTCAACGGCACAAAATGATTGAATACGAAAATACAGCTAAAGATATGAATCTGTGCGAGCTATCAGCAGCTTTGCCATATATATCGACATGGGAACAACGGGTCTACCGGGATCACATCATGGAACATCTATACCAGCAACTACCAGCAACTACTCTCTCCCAAGTATTACCCATGCTTCGAAAAATCAACACAGACCAGTTTGCTAAAGAATTACCTATAATCATTAATGAATACATTAATTAAAAGAAATATTAATAAATAATATACCTTTAATATAGTCCCAAAATAATAGGATCATCAATGCCCACTCTTCTGACACGATATTCTCTTCAAGCATCTACCCCCATTGAAGAGACTCCAGCAACCACAGGTACCCTTTCAAAATGGGAAGCGGAAAACCGTCTCAATATCACTTTTGACTCTTCACGTACTCACATACGAGTAACACTCCGACGAGAAGGCTTCCTCCTCGAAACTGACTCATTTCTTGCGAAGATTCAGCAAGATTTAGAAACCATTCTGGAGAAGAATTTAACCCCCAGGGCTGCCTACACAGAAGATATTGATGCCCCCCAAGAAGTAAGAATCCCCAGACTTTATGGCAGGAAAGAAATCCAAGAACTACTTGGACTCTCCAGACAGAGAGTGTCACGCATACAGAATGAACCCAAGTACGGTTTCCCCTCCCCTATCTACACCCAAGGCCATACTGTGCTCTGGAAAGCAAAAGAAGTGGATATATGGATTACTCGATACCGGAAGAATCGAAAGCAATCTAGCTAATTTCAGTTGCTCTCGTCTTGAATATTCACAGCCGGGAAATGCGCAACGATTCGTTGCACAATTTTGTTCGGTTCTGAAGTGTCCCAGGTTTTGTTCCGTTTGAGTAGATGGGAAAATCTGGAATATGCCAAGAAAATTTGACCAGGATGCAAAGGACCGTGTGGTCCGTCTTGTAGAGGACCGCATCTTGGCGGAAAATA
>NZ_JAAXPV010000037.1 GCF_012396615.1 Rothia terrae
TAATTGGAGCCGTTCTTATGGACCTACATGATGAATGGATTTATTCTTCAAGAAAATACATCAATTTTGATAAGTAGAAATGGTAAAAACATTGTATAGCATTTTACACAGGAGTCTGGACTTGACTCACTTCTTATTATTTTTCATTTTTTTAAACTATTTAATACTAATGTCTTTTATAATAGCTTTTCATATATTATATAATCAATCTTTATAAGTCCTTTTATAAATTTCTTTTCTACCATTTTCGATAAATTCCTGTTTAATATTTTTAATTCCATAAACAATAGTTTCAATAGGATAATATTCTTCAACTATATCTTGATATTCTTTTGCTTTCTCAATATCTATATTTCCATACATTCTTAATATATCTTCTCCAAAATTTGTTCCTATTTCTTCTTCACTATCTTCAAGTAAGTATATAAAATCACAATATTCATCTATAATTCCAGAATCTCCAAAATCAATTATTCCAGTTAATCTATTATTGCCATCTAACAATAGATGATTACAACTAAAATCATTATGGCATAAACACTTTTTACCCTCAAAAACTGTTGTTGCATTTAGTCTTTCCATAAAACTTTCTATATAATCTTTTTCTATATCAGTTAAATCATTATAAATAGTTTCACGCAACAATATATACTCTTCTAATACATTTTGTTTATTATCAATAGTACATTCACTAATATCTGTATAATCTAAACCGTGCATTTGTCTTAAAAAACTGGCAATATCTCGTTTTAACAAATTTTGTTCTTCTTCTGACATAGTAGAATAAATTTCTGGTGTTAAAAAAGTTCCTTTAATTTCTTTATAACCTAGTATAGATAATTCATCACTAATATACGAATATTCAATATTAGGAATTTTTACATTAGTTTCTAAATTTGTATTTAAAAAATTATATATTGCTTTTTCTTTTGCATAACCTTTTTTCTTATTAGTACTAAATTTTGTTTTAAAAATGTATTCATTATTAACTAAATATGCCACACTATCATAACCACTACCGATTATTTCAATACTATCTACTTTGAAATTATCAAAGTAATGCTCAATTAAATATTTCATTGCCTTAACATTTGTGGCATTATCATCATATCTATATTCCATTAAATAACAATCTTCTTTTTTGCCCTCGTGTAATTCATGTTCTGGCAAATCTTCAATAATTCTAAAACCAGATTTTTGGTATGCCCTTATTGCTCTTGGATTATTTTTATGAGGGTCTAAAATAACTGCATTAGCATTTCTTTCTTTTTTCAAAAATTCAAAAATCAATTTAATATATCTTGTACCAATTCCTTTACTCCAATAATTTGGCTCTCCTATAAATTGATCCATACCATAGACTATCTCATCAGTTTTTGGATAATGATAATCAGTATATAACTCATCATACATTTTATATATTTGTCCATATCCAATAGGAACATTGTTATATTCAATAATTACTCTAAAAACTTCATCTTCCCAAGGCTCTGTATAATGTTTTTTTAATGATTCTAATGTATATTTTTTATCTCTACCACCATAAAATTCTAATACTCTTTCATCAGTTAACCATTTTAACATCAAAGGAAAATCATCATCTATTAAAGTTCTTATACATATTTCATTTTCAACTATATTCATTTATTTATCACCTTTTTCATAATCATATACATATACTATTTCATCTTTATAATCATTTTTACCACCTAATTTTTCATATACATGGCAAGCTCTAGGATTACCTTTATCAGTTATTAAAAACATTTCAGAACAACCAATCTCTTTAGAATATTCCTTAATAAAAGATAATAATTTTGAACCATAACCTTTGTCTTGATAGTTAGGTAACATTCCTATTGAGTGTAAATAAAACATTGTTTTTCCATCAGGTCTTAAAAGTGTATAGCAATATGCAAATCCTATAATTTTATTATTTTCTTTAGCTATAAACCCAAATGAACTGGTATCATTAAGAAATCCTTTTAAATTATCAATATCAAAAACCATATTATCATCAATTAAAACTTCTTCCATAAACTCAGTCAAGTCCAGACTCCTGTGTAAAATGCTATACAATGTTTTTACCATTTCTACTTATCAAAATTGATGTATTTTCTTGAAGAATAAATCCATTCATCATGTAGGTCCATAAGAACGGCTCCAAT
>NZ_JAAXPV010000038.1 GCF_012396615.1 Rothia terrae
AGTCAAGTCCAGACTCCTGTGTAAAATGCTATACAATGTTTTTACCATTTCTACTTATCAAAATTGATGTATTTTCTTGAAGAATAAATCCATTCATCATGTAGGTCCATAAGAACGGCTCCAATTAAGCGATTGGCTGATGTTTGATTGGGGAAGATGCGAATAATCTTTTCTCTTCTGCGTACTTCTTGATTCAGTCGTTCAATTAGATTGGTACTCTTTAGTCGATTGTGGGAATTTCCTTGTACGGTATATTGAAAGGCGTCTTCGAATCCATCATCCAATGATGCGCAAGCTTTTGAATATTTTGGTTGATCGATATAATCATGAATCAATCGATTTTTAGCCTCACGCGCTAAGTTAATATCTGTGAACTTAAAAATTCCTTTAACAGCTTCTCTGAAAGATTTTGAATTTTTTTTAGGAATGGTGGTAAAGATATTTCTTAGGAAGTGAACTTGGCATCTTTGCCAACTTACGTTGGTGAAGGATTTTCTAATGGCAGAGACTAATCCTTTGTGCGCATCAGAAATAACGAGTTCCGTACCTTGTAAACCGCGTTCTTTTAGGTATTCAAAAAATGTTGTCCAGGTCTCTTCGCTTTCGCCACTTTGAATCATGAAGCCGATAATTTCACGGTCGCCATCTTTGGTTATTCCAATCGCTATATGACAGCTTTTTGAGAGTACTCGATTTTCTTCTCGTACTTTTATATAGAGTACATCGGTCATTAAGTAAGGATAATTTTTTTCTGATAATAAACGATTCTGCCACTCGTTAACCATAGGTTCTAGCTGTTCTGTTAAGCTAGAAACGAAGGACTTAGAGACGGATTTACCACAAAGTTCTTCCACAATTTTTGATACTTTACGAGTTGAAACGCCTGATACATACATTTCCAACATTGAAGCCATGAGGGCTTTTTCGTTTCGTTGATAACGTTCAAACACTGTGGGTGAAAAATGGCCATCACGTGTTCTGGGTACTTTTAATTCTAGCGTGCCTACACGTGTCGTAAAGCTGCGCTCATAATAGCCATTTCGTTGACTTTGTCGGTTTTCTGTTCGTTCATATTCTTTTGCTTGAATATATTCTGTTCGTTGATTTTCCATTAGTTGATTAAATACCGTTGTTAAAATATTTTTAGAAACGTCATCCTTTACAGAATATTCAATAATGCTTTGAATCTCTTCGCTTTTCAGTGTAAAATGTACTTGGGTCATGTAAAAGTCCTCCTGGGTATGTTTTTGTCGTTAAAAACATTGTACCGTAAAAGGACTGTTATATGGCCTTTTTACTTTTACACAATTATACGGACTTTATC
>NZ_JAAXPV010000039.1 GCF_012396615.1 Rothia terrae
TGAAGTGTCCCAGGTTTTGTTCCGTTTGAGTAGATGGGAAAATCTGGAATATGCCAAGAAAATTTGACCAGGATGCAAAGGACCGTGTGGTCCGTCTTGTAGAGGACCGCATCTTGGCGGAAAATATGTCGATGCAAGCCGCGTGCCAGGCAGTAGCTCCAAAGCTGGGGGTTTCATGGCACACAGCTCGTCAATGGACTCAACAGGCCCGTCGTGCGGGAAACATCCCAGAACCTGTGCCTGAAGATCTGGCCGCCGAAAACGCGAGGTTACGCCGTGAAAATCAAGAGCTACGCGACACTAATGAGCTGCTGAAGGCCGCTTCAGCTTTTTTCGCGTCGGAACTCGACCCAAAACGTCGGAAATGATCCGGTTCATCGATGAATACCGGAATCGTTTCTCTGTCGAGTTCATCTGTAAGACGTTGAAGAATAACCGCGCTGGTGGGTTCATTACCTCGCGCGGCTATCGCCAGTCCAAGGCCCGTGGGTTAAGTGCTCGTCGCCTTCGTGATGCTGTGCTGGTTGAACGCATTAGTGCTATTCATCGGGATAATTACGGTGTCTACGGTGTACGGAAAATGTGGCATGCTCTTCACCGTGACGGAATTGATATCGGTCGTGAACAAACTGCCCGTTTAATGCGCCTGGCCGGTGTTTCTGGCA
Source organism: Rothia terrae (assembly GCF_012396615.1). Lineage (GTDB taxonomy): Bacteria > Actinomycetota > Actinomycetes > Actinomycetales > Micrococcaceae > Rothia > Rothia terrae. The sequence goes on from NZ_JAAXPV010000039.1 coordinate 666, forward strand.
AAGGCAAAGGAAGATTACCACTTACAACCCGTAAGCCTAATGTGCCTGATCTGCGCCCGGACTTGGTCGAGCGTGAATTCAAAGCCCAGGGTCCGAACAAGCTGTGGGTGGCTGACATTACGTATGTGCGCACGAAGAAAGGCTTTGTGTATGCCGCGTTTGTCACCGACGTTTACTCCCGACGGATCGTTGGGTGGGCGTTATCAGACTCTATGCGCACCGAGGCATTGCCGCTGCAAGCTCTCAACCAGGCGATCGCGTGTGCTGAGGAAACAACAGGTCTCATTCACCATTCGGATCACGGCTCGCAGTACGTCAGCGTTGTCTACAACGAGCGTCTTGCCCAGCACGGGATTGCCGCTTCCACTGGAACAGTTGGCGACTCCTATGACAATGCTCTGGCTGAAAACGTTAACGGCTCATACAAGAACGAGCTGATCCATACTCGCAGGTGGAATGACGTTGTCGAGGTAGAAATCGCGACGTTCGAGTGGGTGTCATGGTGGAACGAGACTAGGCTCCACCAAAGCCTGGGGTACCGAACCCCGGTCGAGGTGGAAACCGATTTTTGGAAGCAGAACCCGCCGCAAGTGATAATAGAAATCAAGGCAAATGCCTAGGAACAAAACTCGGGGCACTTCA
>NZ_JAAXPV010000004.1 GCF_012396615.1 Rothia terrae
AGGCTCCACCAAAGCCTGGGGTACCGAACCCCGGTCGAGGTGGAAACCGATTTTTGGAAGCAGAACCCGCCGCAAGTGATAATAGAAATCAAGGCAAATGCCTAGGAACAAAACTCGGGGCACTTCATACTGCGGATTCTAGGTGCTTGTATGTTGCCTGAACCCCACCTATCTGAGATACTGAACAGGTTGTCTTCGCACTGTGAAGGCAAAAGCCAAGGCGGTGGAATGCCAAGCTGGAAACAGTGAGCATGTCCGAACCCGACGGTGGCTGGCACAGGAAATCCTCGTGATGAGGGTTCCTGTAAGAAGTTGGAATGTATGATTCTGGCGCCAGTTCACGCTTGGCGCGCTAACTATCCAACTTATTGAAAGGATGCTCCTCATGACTGCAGGTGCAACTAAGATTTCAGCAACCCGCCGTGAAGACTTCGGCAAGGGTTACGCACGTCGTATTCGCCAGGTTGGCGACATCCCCGCAGTAATCTACGGTCACGGTGAAGACCCCAAGCACGTAGTACTGCCCGGTCACGAGACCACTCTTGCAGCACGTACCCCCAACGCTATTTTCGACCTCGACATCGAAGGCGAAATGGTATTGGTCATGGTTAAGGACATTCAGCGTCACGCAATCCGTCCTGAAATCCAGCACATGGACCTTCTGATCGTTAAGCGCGGCGAGCGCGTTGAGGTTGAAATTCCTCTGCACGTTGAAGGTGAAGTTGCTGAGGGTGCAGTTGCTAACGTTGAGCTCACCACCTTGCTGGTTGAAGCAGACGCTATCAAGCAGCCCGAGGTTATTGAAGTTAACATCGAAGGCCGCGAAATTGGCGAGCACGTCACCGCAGCTGACGTTGTTCTTCCTGAGGGTGTTACCTTGGTTGCTGACGAAGAGACCATGGTTGTTAACATCTCAGAGCCCGTTATCCTTGACGTTCCTGAGCCCGGTGAAGAAGGCGACACCGACGCTGAGGGTAACGAAATCGTTGAAGGCGGCACCGATGAAGGCGACGCTAACGCAGACGAGGCTGAGGGCGATGTTGTTCCTGCTTCTGAGGAATCAGATCAGGCTGGCGAGTCACACGACTCAGATAACAACAAGCAGTAATTTGTTTGTAGCTCAGTAGCTTTTACTGTGTAAAGCCCGCGCCCACGTAAGGTGGGTGCGGGCTTCTTTGTATGGTGCCAGCCTTTAGACTGGTTATCGTGAAGTTTTTAGAAGTTTTGACCGGCAAGAAGAAGGCAGTGGATATGGCTGACGCGTGGTTAATTGTTGGCTTGGGTAACCCCGGGCCGGAGTATGAGAAGACCCGTCATAATATTGGGCAGATGGTGATTGATGAGCTGGCTCGCGAGGTGGGTGGGAGCTTCAAGCGCCATAAGGCTCGTGCGCAGGTTCTTGAAGGACGCTTGGGTATCGGCGGTCCTAAGGTTATTTTGGCGAAGCCGCTAACCTACATGAATACTTCGGGTGGCCCTGTTGCAGGTCTTGCTCAGTTTTACGGTATTGACCCTGATCATGTGATTATGATTCACGATGAGCTCGATATTCCTTTTGACACCGTCAAGATTAAGATTGGCGGGGGAGAAGGGGGCCATAATGGTTTGCGCGATACCACCAAGGCGTTGGGTACCAAAGATTACTATCGTGTGCGCACCGGTATTGGGCGTCCTCCTGGACGCATGAACACCGCTGATTTTGTGCTCAAACCTTTTAGCTCAACAGAAGCTAAGGCGCTTCCTTTTTTGATTTCTAATGCAGCTGATGCCACCCGTATGCTCATTGAAAAGGGCTTGTTGGCGGCGCAGCAGCAGTTCCACTCGCCGTCCTAGGCAGCAGGGTGGGGTTGCGCGTAGCGGGCACAAAAAGTAGCTCAGCGTAACCTCACTATCTTTCGGTGAGCGAGAGTTCTAAGCTAGAGAGAGCAGTAAATACGTGATGAAAATGTGCCTATATTGGGGCGGGTTTTCATGTGAACAGTACGAACGGACAGCAACGCATCGTGAGCAATAAGTACTCCATCCCGGCTAATACTGAACTAACGAACGAGGCAGTTAAGGCGTTACGCGCGGACTTCCCGATTCTGAACCAGCAGGTCAATGATCATGACTTGGTATATCTGGATTCGGGTGCGACCAGCCATAATCCTTTGCAGGTGTTGGACGCTGAACGCGAGTACTACCTTTACAATAATTCGGCGGTTCACCGCGGTGCCCACACTCTGGCGGTTGAAGCTACGGATGCGTTTGAGGACGCTCGTGCGACCGTCGCGTCCTTCATCGGGGCTCGTGAAAATGAGCTGGTGTGGACGTCCAACGCAACCGAGGCATTGAACCTGATTGCTTACAGCTTTGGTAATGCTTCGCAGGGTCTGGGGGGAGAAGCTGCCCGCCAGTTTGCTCTGACTGAGGGCGATGAAATTGTGACGACTGAGCTTGAGCACCACGCGAATATTATTCCGTGGCAGATTCTTGCGCAGCGTACAGGCGCCACGCTCAAGCATATTCCGTTGCGTGAAGATGGCACCATCGACTACGAAGCTGCTGAAAAGGTAGTTACGGAGCGCACTAAGATTCTTGCGTTCACCCACGTTTCTAACGTGTTGGGTGCTATCACTGACGTGGATTTTATGGTGAAGCTGGCGCGTAAGGTGGGCGCATTTGCTGTGTTGGATGCCTGCCAGTCTGTTCCTCACATGCCGGTTGATGTGAAAGCCCTCGACGTTGATTTCGCGGCGTTTTCTGCCCATAAGATGCTGGCACCCACCGGTATGGGCGCGCTTTACGGTAAGAATGAACTTCTTGAAGCGATGCCCGCCTTCCTCACCGGCGGATCCATGATTACCAAGGTCACCATGACCGAAGCCCAGTGGATGCCCGCCCCCATCAAGTTTGAGGCAGGTACCCAGCGTATTTCTCAGGCAGTGGCATGGGCAGAAGCAGTGCGCTACCTGCAGCACATCGGCATGGAAAATGTTCACGCCTGGGAATCCAAGCTTGGCGCGCGCCTGGCTGAAGGCGTTAGCTCCGTTGAAGGCGTCCGTTTGTTGGGCCCTGCTGCCGGAACTGAACGAGCCGGTATGGCCGCCATTCACGTGGACGGCGTTCACCCTCACGACGTTGGTCAGCTCCTTGACACTCAGGGTATCGCTGTACGCGTGGGCCACCACTGCGCTCAGCCGCTGCACCGCGCACTTGGCATCACCGCCTCAACCCGCGCATCCGCCTACATCTACAACACCACAGACGATGTTGACCGCTTTATCGAAGCGCTCGGCGGCGTCCGCGCTTACTTCGGTCTCTAAACACGAAAGAAGATACACACCATATGTCAGCGTTAGATCAGCTGTATCAGCAAATTATTCTTGACCACTCCAAACAGCGCAACGGCGAAGGTTTGCAGGACGCGCACGGTTTGCCGAGCGCCGATAACCACCAGTACAACCCCACCTGCGGTGATGAAATCAACCTGCGCGTGACCCTGACCGACGAGAGCGAACCCAAGGTTAAAGAAATCTCCTGGGAAGGCGACGGCTGCTCTATCTCCATGGCAGCGGCATCAGTGCTCAGCGAGATGGCACCGGGCATGACCACCGCTGAACTGCAGTCTTTAGTTGATGACTTTCGCGAGATGCTCCGTAGCCGCGGCAAGATTGAACCCGATGAAGAAGTACTGGGGGACGCCGCGGCGTTTGCAGGCGTCGCTAAGTTCGTTGCACGCGTCAAATGTGCGATGCTGGGCTGGGTAGCAGCAGAAGAAGCAGCTAAAGAGGCAGCTCTCTAACGCGTCTTCATATCGATAGTGGGTGGACAGACTAACGGTCTGACCACCCGCTGTTTTTATGCAAGAAGGAGGGGTATGAGAAGGCTTATTGGTAAGCAGATCACGAAGGCAAATGCAGCGGACGGCAAACTCACCGGGACTGGTATAACGAGTAAACCTGAACAATGTGGCGCAGAACAGCCCCATCCGTCCCCCAAACTAGGCTAATAAATAAAACAAAATAACAAAGGAATATCCCGTAAAGTATTAAAGAATTATAAAAACAGCTGGGGACTGTTTTTGACGTAAAGCTTTCAAACACTCACTGTATGTGTTTATTTAAGGGGAAATATGAACATCGGTTATGCTGCCGGCGCTTTCGATCTTTTTCACGTAGGCCACCTGAACATTCTTCGCGAAGCAAAGAAGAACTGCGATTACTTGATCGCTGGCGTTGTATCTGACGAAATGCTTGAACTGACCAAGGGTCGTCTGCCCATCGTTCCGCTGGCAGAGCGCATGGAAATCGTCAGCCACATCGATTTTGTTGATGAGGTACGCGCAGAAACCGTTGTTGACAAGCTCGAAACCTGGGAACAGGTTCGCTTCAACACCTTCTTCAAGGGCGACGACTGGAAAGGCACCCCTCGCGGCATAGACCTTGAAAACCGCTTTGCTGAAGTTGGCGTGAACGTCGTGTACTTCCCGTACACCGCGCACACCTCATCCACTAAGCTCCGCGCAGCTCTCGCAGCGTTGACCCCCAACGCTCAATAAAAACACTGATATACATAAGGGACGGTATTTCGTGAAATACCGTCCCTTATTTTTAAGCTGAAAAGAATTAGCTGTTAGTCTTGAGCCACTCTTCAAGTGAACGAGCAACTAAGCTCAGAGCCTTACCTGCATAGGGCTCAGCGGTCGCAGCAATCTTTTTACCCACAAAAGGAATTGAAGAGTTTACTTCACCGTTAACATCGACCTTAGTAGCTTCCCCAACAGCGGTCAGAGTCTGAACAGCCTTAGCACTAATCGGCACGCCACCAGCCTTGATTTCGGTGGTAACAACGCGTGAACCATCAGCATTAGCGTCAGAAACCTGATCGGTCTGAGTCAGTGAAAGACCCTTAGAGACAAACTTCTTCGCCATATCGGGCACACGTTCAGCAGGCACACCGCGAACAGAAGTAGCGGTAAAGCTACCGGCGGTATCACCAGCAACTGAGAAGCTGTCCAAAGTGACGCGCAAACGCTGCGAAACGTAGCGAGCGAAATCCTCATTACCAAAAGCAGCTACTACCTGATCAAGCGGAGCATTAACAGTTACGGTCTCTGAAATAGCCATAACACTTCCTTTCACTAAAAGTACTTGCACCCATACTAAGTCACAGCCACCGTCGCTGGGGGAGTGGCACGCGTCCTTACACCTGTCAGCGTACAAAATAGACAAAAAGCCGGTGGCCTCCGACATCGCGTCGAAAGCCACCGGCTCAATCAATACTCTCTACAGAACCTTATTCACAAAGGATACCCGCCGCTGTGCTTGTGCACGGACTTTAGACCCCTTATGAATAAACCTCAATTATTTGCGTAACTTAGGCCCTACAATACCCATCGCAATTTGGGATGCGCGACGAACGAACTTCTTCACATCGTGCACATGAGTCTTCGGCGGCATCGCAGCCAGCTCACGAGCAAGGTTCTCAGACGCAGTATCAGCCTGCGGCAGACGAACTTCACCGTGCACCATATCGGGATTCGCAAACGCGCGATCCAGCATCTCAAACAAAGCCTCTTGATCCTGCACCATAAAGGTCTCGCCGTATGACTGCATCACCTTAGAGAACTCAACCTGGTGATTATCAACCACCTCATCAAGCTCAGCTAAACGCGGCACAGAAATCGGGATAACACCGACCTCACGCGCATCCAAGATAGAACCAGGACCGCCCTGAACCAGCACCACGCGGGCACGACGGTAGAACTCCAACAGCTCAACACGGGGCATACGCGCAACGGTCTCAGCATTCTTAGGCGCATCGGTGAAGCCGTGCTGAAACAAGCAGGTCAGCTCCGGATGCAACTCAAGGTAAGCATCCACCCAACCCACAATGCGGTCAAAACGATGGTGGTCAGTGCCAATGGACACTACAAGGTCGTATGCCTTAACTTCTTCAGTGTTTAGATTCTCGCTCATGTCTCTCCTGTACTAAAAACAAATAGTCCGTAATGAACGAGGACTAAAGAATAGCGCCAATATTTACAGATTCAGGGAATGCCTTCTTCTGCTCATCCCACTGAACCACAAAAAGATCGGTCATGGGGTAGCACAAGCGAGCACTCATAGTGGGCATGGTGATGCGGTCGTACGCTTCGATGAACACGGTGCGCATCTTGAGCATCTTACCTACCAAGAAGAACGGAACAGATACCGCGGCACCAGCAGTAATGATGGTGTCGGGGCGTTCCTTGCGCAGTACCTTCCATGCCAGACCGAAGTTGCGAACAGCGTTCGGAATGTTGCGAGTAGTCGGGAAGTACGCCCAGTGTACTGCCTCGTCCTTGAGTGCAGCTTCGACTTCAGGTAGCTGGAAGGTAACCCATGTGCGTTCATGGTTCTTCCAGAACTTGTCGAGTGCAATAAGCTGTGCCAAGTGCCCCCCTGCACTTGCTACCAGCATGACCTTCATATCTTTCCCCTTAGATTTAGTATTTTAGTGTGTCTTATTTTTCGTTTAAGAAAACAGGCACCACAGTGGTTGACTCTGAGAAGTCGGCTGAGTCAAAGAACTCTTTGAGCTCGCGGTGGTTGCTTGATGAGTTAGCAACAACGAGCAAAGCACCGGTAGCTTCAGCGGCAAGCAACAGCTTGGACAGGTCGGTATCAGCTGCGGTTTCGATGACGATCGGAGTCTTAGCATCAACAACGCGCTTAACCGATGAACCAGATTCAATAGATTCAAAGGCTGATGCGGTGGCAAAGTTAGTGCTCTTAGCGGGCAGAACCTGCTTGAGCTCCTCGTAGACTTCGCTTGAGAGAGCTGAATCTGTGGAGTAAACGGTGATACCACCCAGACCAGCAGCTGCCAGATCACCTTCGGGAGCACCGATGCGACGCAAGACGCGGCGCATACCTTCTGCCTTGCTGTTCGCGGGAACAACAGAAACCTTGCGTGCGCTGATTTCTTCAAGACGATCCGAGTAAGCAACCTTCTTGCTACCGCGGTCAGCTAGGTAAGCTGCAAGCGCGCCCAGCAGAAGTCCGGCTACAGCACCGATTGCCAGGTAAATCGGCATACCGCGCGACTGAGAATCTGAGGGTGCTGATGCCTGTGAAACGATGCGACCGGGGTTGGTTGAGGTTACCTGAATCTGAGCTTTCTTCTCGTTCAGTACCTTCTTGGCCTCGTCCGAACCGCTAGCGTCAATCTGCGCCTGTGCGTTATCCGATGCGCTCTTGATAGCGTCCTGCATGTGCTGTGAGCGTACATCCAAGTAGCTCTGTGCTACTGCGTTTGCCATGTCAGCAGCCTTCTGAGGATCGCTGTTGGTCACGAAGATATCCATAACAGCGGTCTGTGAGTGACCAGAAACCTGCATATTGCTACGGATTTGCTTGCCCAAGTTCTCGTTATCCGGGTTGAGCTTTGCAGCGGCTGCGTCAGTTACTTCTTTGGAGCTGGCAACTGATGATTCGGTGTCAATATCAATGCGCTGACCGATGGTGTTAGGGTTACCCGGGTCGGTGGGCAACTGGTATGCAACCACGGTTGACTTAGCCTCGTATGAGGGCTTGACGAACATACCTGCGATTGCTGAAAGCAGTAGGCAAAGTAGAAGAATGGACGCGAAAATCCCCTTATGGCGACCGATCTTACGGAACTGTTCTGATACTGATAAGGGCTTCACAGCGTACTCTGATTCGTGACGCTGAACCCTTTGTGAACCAGCACGTGTTGAGTAGGTGGGCTCTGTAGTAGCCATTACTAACCACGCTCCTGAATATTGTAGAAATTATTGGAATATTGATAAATGAAAACTATTTTTTGCGTGCTCGCAGGAACTTATCGATGCCCAGCGACTTGCGGAAGACCACAATCAGCACCGCGTAGAGAACAAGCACCACGCATACGTGAATGATCAGGCCCAGAAGTTCTTGACCAAAGAACATGCTGACAAGCCAGCCGCCTAGGCCGACGACACCCAATGAGAGCAAAGCGGACGGCGCAAGTTCAGAGACCTTGGCGCGAATACCCACGTATTTGAAGACCTGGTAAGCAGCAAGCACAGTATCGGTCAGCACCGCAGCGGCCCACGCGGTTGCCGCACCGGCAAGCCCCCACAGCGGAATGAGCGTGAGGTTGAGAACCACCGCAACCGCCAACGAGGAAAGCTTGTTGTACAGCTGCCAGCGGCTCTTACCGCTCATGAGCAAAACTGACTGAACACCACCAGCTGCGGCAGCAAGCATCATTGCTGAACAAATAATCCAGAAAATCGGTGCTGCCTGCGTGAACTCTTTACCGAAGAAGCTCAATAGTGCCGGCCCGAAGAACATCATGGTGAGGTAGAACGGCCACGCCACAGCAACCAGGGCGCGAGTAGTGTTCAAGAAGATGCTACGAGCACGATCAAGATTGTTCGTGGCCAGTGCCGCGCTAATGGACGGGCCGGTCACCATACGAGCAGTATGTTCAACCATGGCACCCACACGAACATAACGGTTAACAGCACCGTAGATACCACCGGCTGCAACACCCATGAAAGCGGTAATGAGCATGACGTCAATCCATTCAAGAACTGACTCAACGATGGTAGCCACACCGCGTGCCGAGCTGAAGGTCCAGAAAGACTTTGAGGTTTCGGCGGCAGGCGCATCAGTAGCTACTGTATCGGGGCCGGTTGGCATATGCTTTTTGACCAACCAGATGGCAATCAAAAGAACCAAGATAATCGGAGTTGACCACGCCAACGCCAAGTAAACGACACCGGCACTTGCCGCGACAACAGCGATAACAGCTAATACACGAATGGTGGGCAATACAACGTTCTGCAAGGCAGTGAACGTTACCACTTGATGCTGACCGCGCAAAACACCAAAGCACAGGGTCATCAGTGCGGACGCGACCAAGAAAGGTACAGACGCAAAGAGCACCGCGCGATAGGTGTCAGACATCCCCGGAGTAACCATGGGCAGCGCGTAAATCAGCGCGGCGGTGGTAACCACAAAAGCGATGATGACCGAGGGAATCGTCGCAAAACGAATCAAACGCGGAACAGCCGAATTACGCCCCAGAGCAACCTGCGCTGAAACGGTGCGTACCAAACCGGTATCTGCACCAAAAACAGACAGGGAGGTACCCACGGTGAACAATGCCATCACCTGAAAGAAGGTACCCGAACCTTCTGCACCAAACCCGTTTGCAACGATCAACTGAGCTGCAAACGCGGCGATAGCGCCGTACATGACGCACAGCGTCGCCAACGCACCGCTTTTAGCTAAAGACTTTGCAGCCACTTACAAACCTTCTCCGTAAACCTTCGAACGCAACAGCGCTGTAATACTCAAAATCAGAGCAGACAGCTGCATAATGTCGAAGCTATAAAAAACAAAAACACTAATTGCCACAACCGGTAGGGACTGAAGCCACAAACCAGCCGTTGACATGACATTCCATGTGCTAATCACCGATGAAACGATAAAAGCTAAGAACAGTGCCAAGCCCACCAGCCCAAAGCAGAACATCAAAGCCCACAGGTAACCCTGTGTACCCATGGACACGCCAATAGCGTTGTTCATCTTTGACGTACCGTAACCAATGAACGGTGACTTCAAGGTGGCATTCCATGTTGCCTCGTACAAAGCGGCGCGTCCGCCGGTTGAGTCCGAGTATTCCTGACGGCCCATAATCTGAGCCGCTGCACCAGAAATCCACAGGAAGAAGCTCGCACTGCCTAAAATCACGATGCCAGTGATAGCGCCTGCCCAGCTACCGCGCAAAGCCTGACGCACAATCACGTACAAGATTGACACGCCCAGACCGATGAACATACCTCGGTTAGAAGTAGCAATAGCAGGAACCAACGAAACCGGAATCAAAAGACCGAGAATGATGCGGGTGCTCCACTTCTTAGCTCGCGCAAGAATCGCAAACACAATCGGAGTCAAAAACGTGTACGCCAGCCCCCAGCTATTCGCATAGGGGAAGGGCGCAGACGGACGGATATAAGGCTCCGGCGCGCCCCACGGAAGCTGAACCTCAGCCATCGGCGGCAAAACATAGTCCTTGACCAGTTCGTTTCGCGTCAAAGAACCCGGCAAGAGAAATGACATCGGCGTGGTCAAACGAGCCTCGGGAATAATCATGCTCACGTAGCCCAGCACGATGACAGTAGCCCACACCGTGAATAAACCGCCAAGCAATGAATTCACCGAAATACGTTCACGCGCATTCATGTAGTACAGACTGTAAATGCCCACGTTGAAAATGTTGATAAATCGCAACGCCCAGCCCAAAAACTGGCTCGATGAATCCAACGCGAGAACGCACAGCAAGCACCACACAATCAAAGCGCCCCACATCCACTGAGGACCAAGCGAAATGATAGAACGGCGCATAAGCATCAGTACGATCATCACGAAAGCAAGGATCGTGGGCATAAACTGCCCCAGGCCCATCGCCCAGACAATCGGGAACCCGTATAGAAGCACCCAGATGGGCCAGGCCGGCAAAGGCGCTACCCCGTGGGCAGCGCATTGCTGGGCAAGGCGCATCTGGCGCATCTTGGCGCGAGAAATATAAACAGTCTCAGGCATAGTACTTGTTACAGACCTCGGCCGGTCTTCTGAACAGCCTTCAGCAAGGTAGCAGGAGGAATAATGCCGGCAGCAACGGGCAAGGCAGCCCATGCGCGCAGCTGCTTAGGATCGCGAGAAATAGCAGAACGAGCGTAGGCAAAAGCGTCCTTACGGTTGCCCTGAGCAGCATGTGCAAACGCAATCTGGCCAGCAATACGAGCCAGACCCTTCGGTGAGCGCTCGAACTCAGGGAACTTCTGCAACATGTAGGTTAGACCACCGGTCATAGAATCCCACTTACCTGCAAAGTATGAAGGACGATCCCAGAGCACCAGAATCAAAGATTCCTGCACTGAGAGAACATCGCCAAAGCGAGTGGCACGCAACAAGAGATCGTGGTCTTCGCCGTAACCAGCCGGAAGATCCTCATCAACGGGGCCAATCAAGCCGCCTTCGAGTAGGTCTTCGCGACGGTAGAGCATAGCTGAAGGGTGAATTTCGGTGATGCGTGAAAGCAAGAAATCATCGAAGGTTGCGCGCTCAGGAGCCAGGCGAACAATATCCTGACCGCCAGAACGAACGGTCATACCCGATGAAATTGCTACAGCTTCAGGGTGAGCCTGCCACAGTGCTACCTGAGCAGAAATCTTATTGTTGAACCAGTAATCATCGTCATCGCAGAAGCCCATCAGCTCGCCGGATGCGGCATCGATGCAGGTGTTGCGTCCGCCGGTAAGACCGCGAGGATGCGTGTTGGTAACAGTTACCAGTGAGCGGTGTTCGGGAATGATCAGATCGTCAAGAGGATCAATCTCAACGTGATCGTAAGAAACGATGACTTCAATTGAGCCGGGGTAGTCCTGGTCAAGAATTGACTGCACGCTGGTGCGAAGCAACTCGGGGCGTGAACCGATAGTTGCGATACCTACTGAGATTGAGGGCAAAGTAGTCATGGGTTATTCTCCTGAAACTGAAAGGCTCTTGTACTTGCGTCGCATTGAAACGACCATGGTGAGGAAGTTTCCGAGGAACAGCAGGCCGTACACTACGAGGAAGCCGGTGCCGAAACCCCAGAAAATGAAAATCCAGCAGAGGGTGCCAGCGTCCATATGCAGGTTGACGAATGAGCGCAGCGGGCCGCCTGTCGGAGGAGCTGAAGTCTTGCGGTTATTGCGAAGCTGCTCAGCGAGAATCTGACTCATAAAGTGGCCGACAGTGACAACAGTGAAAGCCATAGGCAGCCACCAGAGTTTCCAGCCGGAGAACGCCCAGTGGTCTGCGTAGCGGATGAAACCTACCAGTACAGCAAGGTGGATTGACGGGACGCGGATGGAGTCAACAACGTGGTCGAGCCATTCACCTGAAGGTGAGGAAGCGCCGGTGACGCGAGCTACCTGGCCGTCTGCGGAGTCAAGAGCGTAACCGAGAGCGAAAAGCAGAGCGACAATGAAACCGGTCAGGATAGTTGGTGCTGCAAACAGTAGAACAATCAAGCCTGCTACTGAAAACGCCGAGCTAATTGCGGTAACGCCGTTAGGTGTGATGCCGAACTTGACGGCAGCGGCTGCGAAAACGCGTGCGATGCGGCGGTTTATCCAGCGGGTGTAGGCGGGGACACCAATGCCGGGCTTCTGCGCGCTATTTAGCGCAGCCAGTGTGTCTTTGAAACCGGTTGGACGCGGTGCTGCTGTACTCAATGAAAATTTCCCTCTCAACCCGAAAGTCGTAAATATAAGTGCAAAGCGTAAGTATTTTGCGCGGTACCTTGCCTTGGGGAAGGGGGAGTGAAAGGGGAATAAAGCTAATGCACGCGCAAAACATGCACTTATTATTGTAATTGTTTATTTTTGATGAATGTTTTGTGTACACGCATTTAATTGACCACATAAGGGTACGTGTCGGGTTTTACATTGTCGCCACCCTGGTGAGGTGATTCCCCTTTACCTGACGAAAACCGCTGTTGGCAAGCGGAAACAGCGACTAGACGAGTTGGGGGCGTCCTGATTATGATGCTGGTGGTAGGGTCATAAAATTTTGTGAAAATGCTGATAGCTCAAGGTGAGTTATCTATTGCGTAATGATTGGCTCAGTGAGGGGTCGACGCGCGGATAGGGAGCGACCTGGTCGCTGCAACTAAAGAAACAAAGAAAAATAATAAATAATAAATAGATGAACCACTCAAATATGCATGAGGATCGAGAAATAGGGCTAACTTAACGCCTGCGTATAGTGCGATATTTTTCTACTCGGTTAGTTGTTTCTTCCCTTGCGGCAGCCGGTAGGCGGTGACGCGGGGCTTTTTGCGCGGATGCAAAACACGAAGTCAGCGGTAGGAAGGGTGGCTCTTTAGACACACTTGTTTATCTCAGATTATTAAAGATTTACAAGAATTTTTAGTGATCCGATGAGAGCGATACAGAAATTTTTTATCAAAGATCAGAGAGCTGTGAACCACAGGTTTGCGGAGGTTCTCGGTACCGGAAAAACATAAAAATGGTGGGGTCTCTACTTGAGTAGAGACCCCACCATTTGCTTGTCTGTCTGTTCACCGGCTAGGCGATGAACCAACCATCTTTGTGGCTAGTTATTCTGCCAGGTGGCCTGCAAATCGAAGGTGTTATTAGCGGTGCTACGCATGTATGAATGTGAATCAACAGCAATCACGTTCTTGCCTTCTTTCAAAAGATCTGCAGGAACATCAATTACAAGAGGATTCTCAACAGCGAACTGAGTATCAACTGCGCTATCAGCAATTCGACGCGGGTTAGGGTTCTGCACCAGGTTCTGGCGTCCGACCTCTTGACCATTGACATAAACAACTACACCATCATCAGCACGAGTGGTAAGAACCAGCTTCTTGTTGGCTGGAACAGCAGAATCCAAGGTGAATTCCTTACGCATCTGAACTGAGATGGGCATGCCATCAGCGGTTGTATCAACAGTGGTCTTCACTGAAGGATCACCCCAGCCAATCGGAGCATTGCCGTGCTTCCAGCCGGTAGTGGTTGAATCCAGATTCTTCCACGTAGTATCAAATTCATTGATTTCTGACTGGTAGTCCCAGTCAGAACCGGCGGCGATCAGATCACCGGTGAAAGCATCTGCGGGTGCAGGATCAACGGGATCCGGTGCCGGAACAGGGTCCTGATCCGGTGCAATGGTGGGAGCTACCGCAACAGCAGTGGTTGCTGAGTAGTTGCCCGCCTGATCTACCGCACGAACAAAGTAGCGTCCACCGTTTACGTGAGGCACCTCGAATGAGGTAGTGGTGCTGGTACCGATGACGCGATCGCCGCGCAGAATCTGGTAGGTGGACCCCTTAGCAGATGCCCCCCATGAAAGCTTATCGGTGTCATTTTCGGTGGTTACCTGCAAGTTAGCAGGGGTGCCGGGAGCAGTGACGTCACGCGGTGAGAAGCGAGCGAAACCAACGGTCGGCTGAACGCCGTTAGCGCCGAGTGACTTATTGATGTCGCCGCCAACCCACAGGGTGCCGGTTGAATCAACAAAGTTCGCCCAAATACCAAAACCGCTCTTACCTGAAACGTTCGGGTTGAACTCGGGAATAACGTTACCGGTCTGAGCATCGAAGGCACCGGTCAGGCGGATCGAATATACGTTATCGTTTTCGGTCCACGGTGACATGTAGGTTTGGCCGCGTTCATACACGAAGTCACCACAGTGGCAAGAACCGTAGATGACACCGTTGTTGATAGTCAGATCCTGGAAGTCGCCACCGCTCTTGGTGATTGATGAGTTCAATCGAGCGTAACTGCCCTTAGCGTACTGAGAAATCAGGTGTTCTGCACCGCCTGCGAAGACGGTATCGCCAGCGTCCTCAACATCAAATTGGAAGCCCGTACGAGGGGATGCTTCTTTGGTGCTGTATGACAGCTGCCAGTTCCACGGCGCAAGCATCTGACCATCGGTTGAGTTCAAAGCTGCAAGCTTCCACGCTTCTTTACCATTGAGGGTTGAGAAGTAGCCTGCGGTGTGGACGCTGGAACCATCGGCTGCAGCGGTGATGCCGTTAACGGTGCCGTTGAAGTTCGGACGCCACTTCCAGTCAACGCTGCCGGTCTTCAGATTGAAGCGTGCTGCGTTGCGTGAGAAGGTGTACACGTCTGAGGTGTTGCCCTTAACGTGAGTGAAGTTACCGGCAATGTACAGGTAATCACCCTGTACAGTCATTGCCTTGACCTGGGTAACGCCGCCGGTGGTGCGGTTTGCGATATCCCAGTTCCAGGTTTTATCAATTGCACCGGTGGTGGGATCAAGAACAACAAAGTTGTTAACGTGTTCGCCGTTGACCTCGGTGAAGTCGCCACCTACTGCCAGCTTGCCGTTGGGCAGAGCCTGAAGAGCTTTAACCTGGCCGTTGAGTTTAGGCATGAAAGAGCGGACAAGCTCTGAGGTGTTAACGTCGTAACCTGCCAGGTATGACTGCTCAACAGTTTCACCGGACTTGGAGTTCAGGTTTTTGAAGTCGCCACCGGTAAATACGGTGTTACCTACCTGAGTGAATGCCTGAATGTAGGTGTTCATCTCGCCGGTTGCGCCGCTACCGGTCTGCTCTGAAGTGCGCCACTTCCATGCGGCGGAGTAGCTATTGGGCAGTGCGCGCTTAGAAGAACCTGCGGCACCGGTATCAGCGATCTGCTGAGTTCCGAGATCCGCCTGAGTTAGCTGAGGACGCATGTACACCTGGGTGAACGCCATAGGTGAGCCAGCACCATTAGTGTTTGACCACAGGTAGGAAGATGCGCTGTTGCTACCGGTGACGTATGAACCGTAAATGAAACCCAACTTCCAGCTGTAGCTGGACGCGGTGGTAAAGTCCATGCGGTAGTAGCGGTTGTCGAACCACGCGAGGTTACCGAGGTTGGTGTCCTGAGTGTAGTCACTGGGGTAGCCCGAAGGATTATCGAAGGTGATGTTATCCCACTGCTGCTTAGCGCGAAGCGCCCAGCTCCACTGGCTCTGACGAGCGCGCTTAGCGTACACATTCTGAGTTGCAGTACCGGTAGCGTTCAACGAACGCGCAAAACGTACACCGTCGGACAACTGGTTGACGGGCTTACCGCCCAGCAACGCATCCACGGTGGTTGAAGGCAACTGAACAGGGCTAAAAGCATCGGTGCCGTCGGGGTTTGACGCAAGGTCTTCAGCCTTACCCTTACCCACGTAGTCCTCAGTCCAGCCGTCACGGCCGCGACCAATCATGACCCAACCGCCACCATTGGTTTCCTGATCGCAGTAGAACTGCGCAGGCGCATCCATCTGAGGGGTGTACAACCAGTATGAACCGCTCTTAGAGGTGGGATCATTCTGCTTAATCTCATAGCAAGACGCTGCAGCAGTAGCGCTAGTCTTACCATCTACCTTGGTGGGGGTATCCGCTGCAGATGCCGCGGGCAAAACGGTTGCAGTTGTCGCAACGGCAAGAAGCCCGGCGCCAAACTTTAACAGTGATGAACGAAATTCCATGTGAATTCTTTCGAACTTGTGTTGTGAAAAGCAGATCCAGATCGCGGTTAGTCCCAGTGGTAGCTGTTTTAAGGCGCGCAGTACCTGCAAACGACCCTCGAAATAAGCGTCGTTAAAGATGGTGGAGGAGTGTGTTAGCAGTCGGGGTTGTTGGGGAAATCGTGATTAGCGATCTTCCACTGTCCGTCTACGTTCACGAGAGTGAAGATGTTGAGTGAACGACGAGAATCCCCGGTGTCATTGAGGATATTACCCGCCTGATCTTTGACCTTAACGTTAGAGGAATCAAGGCACACTTCGAGAAGCTTCGCTGGCTGGCCGTTGAATTCGGTGTCGGTAAGCTTGGGCTCACCCACTACGGTTGAGGTACCTTCCTGGCTCCAACCGTTGATTCCGTACTCCAGTGCTGAGGACTTAAACTCGTCAGCAGCGTTGTCGGTAGCAACTTCATTGATTTTGTTTTCGGTCTTTTCGCTGAGCTGACCAAAACCGGTGGATGTGCCCTGGTTTTCCTCAGACTCGTTTTGAGCTGCTTCCTCTTGTGAAGGATCGTTTGCTGCTTTGTTGAGAGTTACCGATGAAAGATTGTTCTCGTATGAGTTGTACAAATCTTTGGTCTTGTTGACGTCAGCGTTATCGAGGGCGACGGTGGGTGCGCTCGCGATTTTGTCAGCGCCTTCATAGTTCTCGGCGGGAGCATCTTCGTTGTTCTGCGCCGGAGCTGATGATTCTTCTGAGGTCGCTGAAGTATCGTCAGAAGCTTGCTCTGATGCGTTATCGGATTCTTGGGCGGTAGCGGGTTCGCTAGGCTTTGCTGATTCTGAAGGTGTGGCAGAGCCGGATGCCTGAGCCGACTGTGAGGTCTGTGCCGAGGCTGATGCCGAAGCGTCGTTAGTTGCAACATCGTTGTTTGATGAACAACCTGCAACTGCCAGTGTAAGTGCCGCACATAGCGGAACGAGAGCTCTCAAACGCATTGCGTTTTTCCCCTGAGCGTTCTCGTGCTCTTTCATATATTCCCCTAATTATTTTTTGCTAAATGAGCTGTCATCACCGGTTGATTTTCCCTAAAACTAAGTGAAGTGCCTTGTTATTTAGCTTTTCCCTAGTTGGTATATTAGCTCGTTTTTGAGGGGAATAAAAGTATTGATGACAAGTAAAAATGTGATTATATTCGTCATTGAAACAGGGGTGGTTGTCCACCAAGTAGTTGGATTTTGAGGGTTGTTTAGTTGGAGTTATCCGTCGCTTTGGGGGGAGAGTGTCCCTGGGAGGTGCCTTTGTAAACTTTACGATTCGGTAATTTTTGAATTAATAAATTTATGAATGAGAACGTAATGGGAATAATAAAACCTCCTTGTTTTAGCCTGAGACAGCAATTGGCGCGCAAAGCGCCCCGCCTCCTGGCAGGTGCCAGAAGGCGGGGCGCATCATACTCTACATACCTAATGCGGCTCGACTATTTCACGTAAGTAACGCCAGTCTTCTGCTTGTTAGTAGGCAGGTAAGCGTAGGGGCCAAGACCGTTGTTACCGAAGGAGTAGTCAACCTCTGAGGTGGCACCCGAGTAGTTGATCTTCACAGTCGGTGACAGGGTTCCGCCGCGGCGTCCATCAACATTGTCGATGAAGGACTGCACCAAGCCGTCAGGCTGGATGTAGTGTGAGTACGCCTGGAACTGGCGGGGGTTCTGGCCGGGCTGAGGAGCCTCGGGGCGGTTAGCGGGCAGGTTTAGGTCGGTGGGTGAACCGAGAACCAAGCCTGAGCCGTTCATGGGCTGGAAGTCCGAGCGGATGCCATCGCCCACAAAGCCGTAAACACCGTCAGGTCCGCGGAGGCCAGCTGCGTAGGTGAATTGGTGCGAAATGGTGAACAAGTAGTACTTACCATCCTTGATGATCATCTGAGGACGCTCGGTCTGGTCGTTCACGCCGTATGCGGTGAGGATCGGCGGAAGCATCTTCCACTCGGTGAGATCCTTGTTGGTGGCCACTGCCAGTCCGATGTTGCCGCGCTGCCAGAAGACGCCCATGTTGTTGACCTCTTCAACGGTCTCTGCATAGGGGTCACCTTCGCGGTAGCCAAGGTCTGCCTCAACAATGCGGGTTTCCGGGTCGCCGGGAACTCCGCCAACGGAGCCTTCAAACAGCATGTAGGTGGTGCCGGGGTTGTAGGGGTCTTCAAAGGTGAACGGATCGCGGAATGCGAAGTATTCGTTCTGTTCCTTAGTCTGGTACCACTTACCATCGGGGCGAAGTAGGGTCTTGTGCTCGCCGAAGTGTGAGAAGGAGACACCCTTCTTGGTTGCCTTAATCTGGCCCATGGTGGTTGCGATAACTGCGGGCTCTGCGGCCGTGCCGGGGCGCGGGGTGCCGAAGGTGGTTGCGGTGTAGAAGACGCGAACCTTGTTACCCTGCATTAGGCGGGTTGAGCCTGACCATTCGGTGGTTGAAACCGAGGTGTTGTCGGGGAACACATGTCCACCGTAAATCCACTCGGTGCCTTCAGGTGCGTTGGAGTGGCGGTAGAAGAAGCCGATGCGTGCGCTCCAGTGACGCTCGTCGAAAGGAATGGAGCGCGGTGCTACCAGGCTGAAGATGACGTCCCAACCCTTGTATGAAACCTGGTTGGAGTATTCATCGGTGAGTGACCAGGTGTCCCAAACCCACACTTCATCGGTCATGATGGGGAAGTCCTTGGGGATTTCCGGCATGGTGACGGACCGCGGCATGGAGTTCTCGCCGGCTGCAACGGTGGGGTCGTTCTGGGTGGTCATAATCTGACGTGCATCGGCACGGGTCCAGCGTGCGTGGAAGTCAGAGTTTACGGGATCGTATGCCTGCTGTGTGTGGGCAGTAGGCTGCGGACCTTCAGCTGCGGATGCGATGGTGCGTCCTGACAAGGTAACTGCGGTGCTTGCTGCGCCTGCTGCAAGAAGCAACTTGCCAAGTCCGCGACGTGAAAGGCTATGGTTGGCAATGCGTTCTGGGAAGACGTTCATTGCCCCTCCTTGTATGTAGTATTGATGAAAATGCGAGATTGATGAAATATCGCGCTCTCATCATAAGCAAGCTTTTTAAAGGAGCAAAGGCTCTGAAAAGTGTACAGATTTTGTAATTTGAAATATATGATTCATCTCTGGTAACGGAGTACAATATGCACTTTGCTAGGATTTTTATTGCTTTGGTTGAGGCCAAAAAGATTTAAAACGAGGAGAAAAACCTCGACCGAGAGAAATTCGCTAGGGGATAATCCTCACAGTGGATTCCATGCTCTGGAGTAGAATAACTAAGCAACTTTGCTATTTTTTTCCATCTCGTGTTTTCAAGACTAAGGAACGTTCATGAGCCTGCGCGGTCTAACTGCTTTTCTTAACACCGATGAACGATTTACCATGCTCGTTTCTCGCGCTGCAGTTCCCGTCTCAGAACGCTTTGAAGAGCTTGTCATTGGGGCGGTAGATGGCATCCGCCCCGTTCTGCTCGCCGAATTCGCGCGGGGTGTGCGCGCAGAAACCGGCGGAACCATCCTGGCGGTCACCGCAACAGACCGCGAGGCAGAAGACCTTAGCGTCGCCCTTGAGTCATATATCGAACCGGAACTAGTACAGATTTTCCCTGCCTGGGAGACCCTGCCGCACGAACGCTTGTCACCGCGAAGCGACACCGTCGGGCAGCGTCTGAACGTTATTCGCGCCCTCACCGTGGACGCCGCATCCCGCCCCGCTATTGTTATCGCACCGGTGCGATCGGTTCTGCAACCACTGGTTCCGGGGCTGGAAAATATGCAGTCGGTAGAACTTGCCGTTGGCGAAGAAAGAGACTTTGACTCTGTAGTGAAATCACTGTCTGCAGCTGCCTATTCCCGCGTTGATCTCGTCTCAAAGCGCGGAGAATTTGCAGTGCGCGGCGGTATTCTCGATGTCTTCTCACCGGTCGAAGATCACCCCGTACGCATCGAATTCTTCGGTGATGAAGTCGAGAACATGCGCTGGTTCTCCGTAGCCGACCAGCGCACCATCGCCTCCAAAACTGCTCCCACAGAACTTATTGCACCGCCGTGCCGAGAGCTACTGATCACTCCCGAGGTCATGAGTAAAGCAGCCCGCCTAAAAAATGATTTTCCAGGCGCTGCCGCCATGCTCGAAAAAATCGCCGGCGGAATCTATGTAGAAGGCATGGAATCGCTCACACCCTTGCTCGTTGAAAAGATGACCACTCTCATCGAGCTGCTACCGGCTGGCTCACTGCCTGTCATCTTCGAGCCCGAAAAGGTGCGCACCCGTGCCCACGATTTGGTGCAAACCAATGAGGAATTCCTCTTTGCCGCCTGGGAATCAGCGTCCGACGGCACCGACGCACCACTAGACTTAGGGCAGAACGGGGGAGCATTCGCATCCGGCGGCTTTAGGACGATTGCGCAAACTCGCGCTGACGCCTTGGCAAAGCAACTGGGCTGGTGGAGTTTCACCGCGCTGGGCATCGACGAAGAAGCTGACGCTGAATCGCACGTCTACACCTACCACGCCCGCGTCCCGCACTCCTTCGCCGGCAACGTGACCGAACTGCTTGACGAGGTAACCCGCAAGGTCAAGGACGGCTGGCGCATCGTGGCAGTAACCGATGGGCCGGGTCCGCTACAACGTCTGAGCGAAGTATTTTTAGAAGCACAGGTTCCAGCAGCGCGCACCGAAGACCTCACCGCCGAACCCGCATCGGGCATCGTTGAGCTCACCACGGCAGCTGCTGGCAAAGGCTTTATGATTGACGAGCTCAAAGTCGGGTTACTAACTGAAGCCGACATCTTGGGCAAAGCAAGCCCCTACACCACCCGGGATTTACGTAGCGCTAAGTTGCCGGTGCGACGCCGCAAAAAAGCCGTGGACCCCATGAGCCTCAAAGCGGGGGATTACGTGGTGCACGAGCAGCACGGTATCGGACAGTTCGTCGAAATGACCCAGCGCCCTATCGCCGGTGCAATGATCAAGCCTGGCCAGCCCAAGCCCATGAAGGAATACCTGGTGCTGGAGTACGCGTCCTCCAAGCGAGGAGCGCCGCGCGACCGATTGTTTGTACCCACAGACCAGCTGGATCAGGTATCAAACTACGTAGGCGGCGACGCACCCACGCTGTCTAAAATGGGCGGTAGCGACTGGGCGAAAACTAAGTCCCGCGCCCGCAAGGCCGTCAAAGAAATCGCAGCAGATCTCATCAAGCTGTATTCGGCGCGTCAAGCATCTAAGGGTCATGCATTCGGCACTGACACCCCCTGGCAACGCGAACTTGAAGAGGCCTTCCCCTACAATGAAACTCCCGATCAGCTCTCAGCCATCAACGACGTCAAGTCTGATATGGAACGCGGGATTCCTATGGACCGCCTCATCTCAGGCGATGTTGGCTACGGCAAAACAGAGATTGCGGTACGCGCCGCCTTCAAAGCGGTGCAGGATGGCAAACAGGTAGCGGTTCTCGTGCCCACCACCTTGCTGGCGCAACAGCATTTTGAGACGTTCAATGAGCGTTTCTCGGGATTCCCCGTGCGCGTCAAAGTGCTTTCGCGCTTTCAAAAGGCTAAGGAAACAAAGGAAATCCAAGAGGGTATCAAGAACGGTTCTGTCGATATTGTGGTTGGCACGCACCGCCTGCTCTCAGAATCTACACAGTTCAAAGACCTCGGCCTGGTGATTATCGACGAGGAACAGCGTTTTGGCGTTGAGCACAAAGAAAAGCTCAAAACCATGCGCACCAATGTGGACGTGCTTGCGATGTCGGCAACTCCGATTCCACGTACCTTGGAAATGTCGCTGACAGGAATCCGCGAAACCTCAACGTTGGCAACCCCACCCGAGGAACGCCACCCGGTACTCACCTTCGTCGGTGCTAAGACGGAAAAGCAGATTACTGCCGCTATTCGCCGTGAACTTATGCGCGAAGGTCAGGTCTTCTTCGTTCACAACCGTGTCTCATCGATTGAACGCACGGCCGCTGAGATCCAGAAGCTGGTGCCCGAGGCTCGTATTGCTGTTGCCCACGGCAAGATGAGCGAGTCTCGTCTTGAGCAAATCATTGTGGACTTCTGGGAGCGCCGCTTTGACGTGCTGGTCTGCACCACCATCGTCGAAACCGGTCTGGATATATCCAACGCTAATACCCTGATTGTTGACGGCGCCCAGAACTACGGTCTGTCTCAGCTGCATCAGTTGCGCGGACGCGTGGGGCGCGGACGCGAGCGCGCGTACGCCTACTTCTTGTACCCGGTGGATAAGCCACTGGGCGAGGTGGCGCTTGAACGTTTGAAGGCTGTGGCTGCTCACAATGAGTTGGGTGCTGGTATGCAGCTGGCGATGAAGGACCTTGAGATTCGCGGCGCCGGTAACTTGTTGGGCGGCGAGCAGTCCGGTCATATTGCGGGCGTTGGTTTCGACCTGTATCTGCGTCTTGTAGGTGAGGCTGTTGCGAACTTCCGTGGTGACACTGAAGAGGCAGCGCCTGCCGAGGTCAAGATTGAGTTGCCTATTAACGCGCATATGCCGCACGAGTACGTGAGTTCTGAGCGTTTGCGTCTGGCAGCTTACCGTGAGATTGCGCAGGCAACTTCTGCTGAAGCTCTTGATGAGATTCGTGAAGAACTGGTTGATCGTTACGGTGCGATTCCTGAGCCTACCGAGAACCTTTTTCAGGTTGCACTCTTGCGCTTGAAAGCTAGAGAGGTTGCGGTGCGCGAGATTCAGCTTATGGGTCCCAAGGTTCGTGTGTTCCCCGTGAACGATTTGCCGGAGTCACGCAAAATGCGTCTTGAACGTATGTACCCCGGTGCTCTGTATAAGCAGATTCCCGGTACCGAGGACTGGCAAATTCTGTTGCCGCGTCCTAAAACGGCGCGCGTGGGCGGTAAAGATCTTGTGGATCGCGAGATTATTGATTGGGCAGAGAGCTTTATCGATTTGATCTTGGCTGAAAAAGCTCCGGTTCAGCAGTAACCCCGTATACCCGCTGATTGTGACCACGTAACCGTCACTGTGACCACAAAACCGTCATCATCAGCGCATTTTGAGTGGTACTTTGACGTTTACCTGGTCATCCCGAGGTTTAGTGGTCGCCTACAGCAAGCACAGACAAAAACGGCGTCCTTCCCCTGAAAGGAAGGACGCCGTTTTTATAGGTTTTTCAAAAAGATTTAGCGAAGCTGAGTTTCTACACCGTTGTACTTCTCTGAGGAGGTCTTTGAAGGCAGAATCAGAGTCGGAATCATGAAGGTGATTGCGTAGAAGATGATTGCTGCAGCAAACCACCAGGGGCCACCGTCGGGGTAGGTGCCCAGTGCCCAGAAGGTAGCCAGCAGACCGAGCATGCAGAAGACCAGCATCAGGATGTTTGAACCGAGGTGACGGGTACCTGAGTAGTAGGGGTGACCACCGTTGAAGTAGTCGCCTTCCTGCTCGCCCAGTGACTCAACGTTTGAGCGCTTATCGGCATCTGATGAACCTGAGATCAGTTTGTCTTCTTTGCGGAAGCCGCCGTTATTTGCAACAGCTGAGGTTGCTGCGGTGCCGCTACGCAGAGTTTCGGTTTCGCGCACGGTGGTGTGCTTGGTTTCGGTTTCAACAGTGTGAGCGCTCACGCGGTCAGCGCGTACGGATTCTGCCTTAGCCATGAGTTTTACCTCTTCACGTGTGGGCGTGAGCGTGGTTGCTCACTGAAAGTGTATGTGGACGCTATCTACCAGTATAGGACTCTGAGGGTGGTTGTGCACGGTGCGTCAGTAAAAATTTAAGTAATGACGCGGTGCTCGCCGAGCTTTAACCTTTGGCCCAGGCTGTGGTTCTGAAAGATAAGCCGCCGAACCCTGCCCTTAGTACGGGTCTCGACAGCACGCCAAAAAGGCTTATTCAGAAGAGTAGCTGGATCCTTCTGAATAAGCCTTGGAACGTGAGCGAAGGTTCTTTTTAGTAGTTATCGCCTGCGGTTGCCTGCGCTGCACCGATGATTTCAATGCCCTTGGACGCGCCGATGCGGCTTGCGCCTGCCTCAATCATGGCAAGTGCGGTAGCGCGGTCGCGAATACCACCGGATGCTTTCACACCTACGTTGGGGCCTACGGTCTTGCGCATGAGGGCGATGTCTTCAACGGTTGCACCTGCTGAGGAGTAGCCAGTGGAGGTCTTGACGAAGTCAGCGCCGGCTTCAACGGCTGCTTCGCAGGCGAGAACCTTTTGTGCATCGCTGAGGTAAGAGGTTTCGATGATAACCTTCAAACCTGCACCGCCTGCATGGGTTGCTTCTGCTACTGCGCGAATGTCAGCCACAAGTGCGTCGCGGTTTTCAGCAATCGCATCGGCAATGTTGATGACCATATCAACTTCGCGTGCGCCTGCCTCAACAGCGGTCTTGGCTTCGAATGCTTTAACGTCGCTGGCCGATGCACCGAAGGGGAAGCCAACTACGACGCAAGGAAGCGACTTCGAACCTTCCAGTGCCTTGGCGACAACTGGTGCCCATACCGGGTTGACGCATACGGATGCGAAACCGTGTTCGCGAGCTTCTGCACACAGACGCAATACATCGGCTTCTGACGCGTTCGGCGTCAAGATAGTGTGATCAATCATTCCTGCCAGCTGCTGTGATGACAGTTCGGTCACTGGTTCCTCCTTGGAATTGAGTCCGAGTGCTTCGGACAGATCATTTTTGATGGTTGCAAGAAGCTGCGTTGCTTCTTGTCGTGCCTCATCGAGTCCGTTCTCGGTGGAGCGGATGACCTCGATGTAGCACTTAAGCTTGGGTTCGGTACCTGAGGGGCGCACGATAACGCGGGTGTTATCTTGCGTGAGGTAGAGCAGACCGTCGGTGGGCGGCAGGTCGGCTGATCCCTGTGCTAAATCGCGCGCGTCCACCACGGGGGAGCCCCCAAGTGATTCCGGTGCTTTCGCCCGCAACGTAGACATCATAGTTTTGATGCGTGAGAGATCGTCAACGCGAACCGACAGCTGGTCGGTAGCGTACAAACCGTATTCGCTAGCGAGGTCCTCAAGGACGTCGGTGAGCGCGCCACCGCGAGCTTTCACCTCTTGAGCAAACTCTGCCATGATGAGTGCCGCTGAAATGCCGTCCTTATCTTGTACATTGGCAGGATCAACGCAATAACCCAAAGCTTCTTCGTAACCGTAGGTGAGGTTCTCAACGCGGGAAATCCACTTGAAACCGGTCAGTGTTTCAACATGTTTGATGCCGTTTGAACGGGCGATGGCGCCGAGCAGACGCGAAGACACAATAGAGTTCGCAAAGACAGTGCTCGCTGTATCATCAATCTTGTTCAGCATAATAGCGCCAAAGATTGCACCGGCTTCATCACCGCGTAGCATCCGCCAGTGTGCACCGTCTTTGATTGCGAAAGCTGCGCGGTCAGCGTCGGGGTCGTTAGCAATCACGAGGTCGGCATCGATAGATTGAGCCAGATCTATTGCAAGATCGAGGACGCCGGGCTCCTCAGGATTCGGAAAAGCTGCGGTGGGAAAATCTGGGGCGGGCTGAGCTTGCTCTTTCACGACGTGAACATCGGTGAAACCAGCACGAGCCAGCACATCTACCGCAGTTTCTGCACCCACGCCGTGCACCGGGGTGTAGACAATCTTTAAATCGCGTTCTGTTGCTGGCACAAGTGCGCTCACACGTTCTGCATAATCGCTGGCAATCGTTGCCGGGAAAGTTTTCCAACCCCTTTCAGCTCGGTCAATTGTGCCTGACTCAGTTGCCTGAACGATAGCCGCTGCAATCTGCGCATCGTAGGGCGGAACAATTTGAGAACCGCGCTCGCCCTTAGGCACAGCATTACCGCCGAGATACACCTTGTAACCGTTATCGTTCGCGGGATTGTGCGACGCCGTGACCATAACACCAATTTCAGCGTTAAATTCTTTGGTCGCCCATGCCAGAACCGGGGTGGGCAGAGGAGAAGGCATCAGGGTTGTCTCAATGCCTGCCGCTGTGAAGATTTCTGCGGTAAGACGCGCAAAAACATCGGAATTGTAGCGGGCATCAAAACCGACAACAGCGGTCTTCTTATCCCAATTCTCCTGCTCCGCGCGGTGGGACGCGTACAGCGCCAAACCCGCTGCGGCGCGAGAGACCACTACCTGGTTCATGCGCATAGGACCGGCACCGAGGGCAGCACGCAACCCTGCTGTACCGAACTGCAAGGTACCGGAGAACCTATCTGCAAGATCATCTGCGGCCGTTGACGCGGGATCTGCTTGTACCACCTGCACTAGCTCTTCAAGTTCCCGGCGAGTGGCAACATCCGGATCAATCTCAATCCACTGCCGTGCCTGCTCAAGAAGCTGTTCAATATCTTTACTCATCATGAATCTTTTCTCGAAAATTCAATGGATATTTTGGGTGAATGACGTTCACCGATAAGGTGCCTCGCCTTAGCGAACACCCCACCAGTAGAAGGCTTAGAGTTGCCCGATAATATCTGCCAGCAAACGAGAGATACGCGGGCCAGCATTCTTACCTGCTTCAATAACCTCTTGGTGGCTAAGCGGAGTTTCTTGAATACCCGCCGCCATGTTGGTTACCAGCGAGATACCAAAGACCTCAAGGCCGGCAGCACGAGCCGCAATCGCCTCAAGCGCAGTGGACATACCCACCAGATCAGCACCCCAAGTGCGCGCCATCTTAATCTCTGCCGGGGTCTCATAATGAGGGCCGGGCAACTGCAAATACACGCCCTCTTGCAAAGAGCTGTCAATCGATTGAGCAATCTTGCGGATGCGCGGTGAATACAAATCGGTCATATCAACAAAGTGCGCACCGACTAAAGGAGAGGTGAAAGTACCGTTGAGATGATCTGAAATCAGAACCGGCATACCCTCGCTGAAATTCGGGTTCAAGCCGCCACAGCCGTTAGTCAAAATCATGGTCGATGCGCCAGCTGCCGCCGCGGTGCGTACCCCGTGCACCACAGCCTCAACACCGCGTCCTTCATAGTAGTGAGTGCGCGCGCCAATCACGAGAGCGCGCTTACCATCTGGGGTTTCAATAGAGCTCAGCGTACCCGGGTGCCCAGCCACCGCTGCCTTATGAAAACCCGGAACCTCGGACGCATCCAACACATGGGTTCTCTCGCCAATGAGCTGCGCAGCCTCGCCCCAGCCTGACCCCAATGTCAGTGCGATATCGTGCTTTTCAACACCGGTTTTCTCAGCAATATACTGAGCTGCCTCCGCCGCGAGAGCGAGAGCAGGATGCGCCGGATCATTCGTTGCCAGCGCTAAAGAATCTGCAGAAGTAGTCATGCATCAAATTTACCAAAATCAGGGCGCACCCACCGTTTGCTCGAACCATCGCTGTCCCCGCTTATGAAAAACCGCGCCGGGCATGTGTTTGGGTTTGAGTGAAACTATCATTTGTCTCACAATAAGTAGTGTGGTACTCAATAACGATAAATCTCAGTACAAAATAGCCATTCTCGGCGGCGGTCCCGGTGGCTACGAAGCAGCTCTTGTAGCGGCACACCTCGGCGCAGATGTCACCATCATCGAACGCAAAGGCATGGGCGGTTCAGCAGTCCTTACCGACGTTGTTCCCTCCAAGACCCTCATCGCATCGGCCGACCTGATGACCAGGTTCTCAGCAATCGACGAACTCGGTATCGAAATCGTCGACGGCGACGACAAATACGCTCTGCGCACCAACCTGCACAAGGTCAACACCCGTTTGCTCAACCTCGCACAGCAGCAATCCAACGACATTAAGCGCGCAATGGAAAAACAGGGCGTCAAAATTATCGACGGTACCGGCCGCGTCAAAGACCGC
Organism: Rothia terrae; assembly: GCF_012396615.1. Taxonomy (GTDB): domain Bacteria; phylum Actinomycetota; class Actinomycetes; order Actinomycetales; family Micrococcaceae; genus Rothia; species Rothia terrae. Next base: position 27,863 of record NZ_JAAXPV010000004.1, read on the forward strand.
AACACCGTCACTGTCGACGACATTAACGGTCTGAGCTACGACATCCAAGCTGACTACATCATGCTGGCAGTTGGTACTCACCCGCGCGAACTTGAGACCGCAAAACCCGACGGCAAACGCATCCTTAACTGGACTCAGCTCTACCACCTCGAAGATCTTCCCGAGCACCTGATCGTGGTGGGCTCAGGCGTCACCGGCGCAGAATTCGCCTCGGCATACAACGGACTGGGCACCAAGGTTACCCTGATTTCATCGCGCGACCGCGTGCTCCCCGGCGAAGACGAAGACGCTGCAACCCTGCTTGAAAACGTCTTCGAACGACGCGGCGTCACCGTGATGCCGCGCTCGCGTGCAGAGGCAGCGGAATACAATGAAGCCGGCGACGGCGTCATTGTTACTCTTGCCGACGGCCGTAAGGTTGCCGGGTCCCATGTACTCATCGCTGTGGGCTCGATTCCCAACACCGAAGGCATCGGCCTTGAAAATACCGGCATCGAAACCACCGAGTCCGGTCATATTTTGGTGGATCGCGTCTCTCGCACATCCGTTTCTAATATTTACGCGGCAGGTGACTGCACCGGCGTCCTGCCACTGGCATCAGTTGCTGCTATGCAGGGACGCATCGCTGTGGCGCACATGGTGGGCGATGCGGTCAAGCCGCTCCGCACTCACCAGGTAGCAGCAAACATCTTCACTGCTCCCGAAATCGCTACCGTAGGCGTCAGCGAAAAAGAAGTTGAAGAGGGCAAATACCAGGCCGATATCTTCAAGCTGTCACTGACCACTAACCCGCGCGCCAAGATGATGGCTGTCAACGAGGGGTTCGTGAAGATTATTTCGCGTAAGCACTCGGGCACTGTTATTGGTGGTGTGGTGGTGGGACCGCGCGCATCAGAGCTGATCTTCCCGATTTCCCTGGCAGTGGATAAGAAGCTTCACGTTGATGATATTGCCGAGGCTTTTACCGTCTACCCCTCGTTGAGCGGTTCAATTTCAGAGGCGGCACGTCAACTGCACCAGATGCTGTAAAGCGGGCTCTTCGACACCGAGAATAAAAAGTTACTCCCAAAGTGCGAAAGTACTGAAGCTAGTGTCAGTACAAACGCACTTTGGGAGTAATTTTTGCCCGGCAAGGCGACGAGGATAGCTACTTGCGTGCCATCGTATTCAAATCAACGTCACGGGTTTCGTGAGTGATAGCCATAAAAATGATGGTGAGAACTGCTGCGCCTGCAAGGTAAAAACCAACCGCACCCACGCCGCCGTGGCTATTGAGCCAGACAGCTGCGTACGGGGTGAGTGCCGCACCCAAAATGGATGCGACGTTGTACGAAATACCCGATGCTGTGTAGCGCACGTTGGTGGGGAACAGCTCCGGTAAGTACGCTGACATTGAGCCGAAGGTCAGGCCCATCAGCGCCATACCGATCGCCATAAAGACGATGATGCGCAGGATATTCGCATCCGCGCCAGTGCCCACATTTGCGGGATTCATCAAGATACCGAATGAGAGGCCAAAGACCAGGATGCCTGCGGTAATGACCAGCTGGGAGGAGCGGCGTCCAAACTTGTCAGCTAACCAGCCAGAGACGGGCACCATCGCTGCGAAAAGGAGGATGGTAATCAGCTGGATGACGAGGAAGGTGCGGTAGGGAATCGCCAGGCCACCTGATTCGACCTTGCCGATGCCAAACGAAAGGATCCAGGCGGTCATGAGGTAGAACAGCACGTAGGTTGCCAGCATGATGAAGGTGCCTTGAATCATGGGCCACCACGCAACCTTGAATGCTTCTGCCAGGGGAGTCTTTACTTTTTCGTTGCGTTCAGCTGCCTGCTTGAAGACGGGAGTTTCCTCGAGCTTAAAGCGGACGTACAGACCGACCAGAACCATGAGGATGGAGAACAGGAAGGGTACACGCCAACCCCAGACCAAGAAGGAATGGTTGAGCTCTCCCGCGTTCTTTGCGGAGTTGAAGCCCATGAAAATGGTGAGTAGAAGCATGAATCCGTTAGCGAGGATGAACCCGAACGGTGCACCGAGTTGAGGCCACATGGCGGCGCGAGCACGCTTGCCTTCTTGGGCGTATTCGGTAGCCAGTAGCGCTGCGCCAGACCATTCGCCGCCCAGGCCCAAACCTTGGGTAAAGCGCAAAATGGTGAGCATTGCCGGTGCCCAGATGCCGACTTGGTGGTAGGTGGGCAGAAGGCCGATGAGGAAGGTCGCCAAGCCCATTGTCAGTAGTGCGCCAACGAGGGTTGCCTTGCGTCCAATGCGGTCACCGAAGTGGCCAAAGACGATAGATCCAATGGGGCGGGCAATAAATGCTGCACCAAAGGTTGCCATCGAAGCCAGGAGTTTGGCGGTGTCGTTACCGCCGGTGAAGAAGAGGGCAGGAAAGACTGCTACTGCCGCGGTGGCGTAGATGTAGAAGTCGTAGAACTCGATGGTGGTACCCATGAGGGATGCGAGGATGACGCGTGAGCGCGGTACGGGTGGCGCCTCTGGCGCGGCTACTGAGCTCATAGTTGAACCTTCGTGTGTGTCTTTCGTAGGGGCTGTGGTTTTACCCTAAAAGACGGTGACCAATATATGAAGTTCCGTCTTATATTTTGAAAAGGTGTGAAGTTGCGTGACAGCTTCAGGCAATCTGCATCAAAAAATAAAGCCGCACAAGCCAAATCGATGGCTTGTGCGGCTACGTTGCTACGCGTTTTGCAGTGCTACTTATTTGATGGTGGCGATGACAGCACCGGCGGTCACTGTTTCGCCGGGTTTTGCCTTGAGGCCTGTCACCTTACCTGCCTTGTGTGCGGTAATGGGCTGTTCCATCTTCATCGCTTCAAGGACGACGATGAGGTCGCCTTCAGCTACCTTCGCTCCGTCCTTGACAGCGACCTTCACAATGGTGCCCTGCATGGGGGAGGTGAGGTCGTTGCCCGATGCCTTGGTTGACTTCGAGGAACGCTGCTTGCGCTGCTTGGATGCTGCCGGCTTGGCCGATGCAACGCCAGCGCCACCGAGTGCGGGCATGACAACTTCTAGACGCTTGCCGCCTACTTCAACGACGACGCGCTGACGGGTGTCTTCTTGGTCTTCTGCGCTACCGGGGGCTCCGTCGTAAGCGGGAATAGTGTTGTTGAATTCGGTTTCAATCCATCGGGTGTGAACCGCAAAATTTTCGGCGGTTTCAGCGTTGAAAGCGGGATCATCGAGTACAGCGCGGTGGAAAGGAACCACGGTGGGCATGCCGTCGATGACCAGCTCTTTCAGAGCACGACGCGAGCGCTCGATTGCCTGTTCGCGGCTGGAACCGGTGACGATGAGTTTTGCGAGCATGGAGTCAAAGTTACCGCCGATGACGTCTCCCGATTCAACGCCGGAATCCCAGCGCACGCCACCGCCGGTGGGTATGACGAGCTTTTCGATGGTGCCTGGAGTGGGCATAAAGGTGCGGCCGGGGTCCTCACCGTTGATGCGGAATTCAAAGGAGTGACCGCGAAGCGCAGGATCGTCGTAGCCTAGCTCTTCACCGCGGGCTACGCGGAACTGTTCACGCACCAGGTCAATACCTGAAATTTCTTCTGAGACGGGGTGCTCTACCTGAAGGCGAGTGTTGACTTCCAAGAATGAGATCGTGCCGTCGGTGCCTACCAAAAACTCACAGGTGCCTGCACCCTGGTAGCCAGCTTCGCGCAAGATTGCCTTAGAAGATTCGTACAGGCGTTCGTTCTGCTCATCGGTTAGGAACGGCGCAGGGGCTTCCTCCACTAGTTTCTGATTGCGACGCTGTAGCGAGCAGTCACGGGTGGAGACCACCACGACGTTGCCGTGAGCATCCGCAAGACACTGGGTTTCTACGTGGCGCGGTGAATCCAGGAAGCGTTCGATGAAGCATTCACCGCGGCCAAAGGCGGCAACTGCCTCGCGAACAGCTGACTCGTACATCTCGGTGATATCTTCACGTTTGCGCGCAACCTTGATGCCGCGTCCGCCACCGCCAAAAGCAGCCTTGATAGCAACGGGCAGGCCGTGCGCATCGGCGAAATCGATGACTTCCTGCGCTGATTCCACGGGGTCCTTAGTACCGGGGACCAGGGGAGCGCCCACCTTTTGCGCAATGTGGCGAGCTACTACCTTATCGCCTAAACGGGTAATGGAGTCAGGTGAAGGGCCAATCCAGGTCAGACCCGCATCAATCACACGCTGCGCGAAATCAGCGTTCTCAGAGAGAAAACCGTAGCCAGGATGCACAGAATCGGCACCGGAACGTTCGGCAACTTCAAGGAGCTTTTCAACCACTAGGTAGGATTGCGCGGCAGTGGTGCCACCTAGCGCAAATGCTTCATCAGCGAGCTTGACGTGCAGGGCGTCGCGGTCAGAATCAGCATAGACAGCAACAGTTTTGATGCCTTCATCCTGCGCTGCGCGGATCACACGAACAGCAATCTCACCGCGGTTGGCGATGAGTACCTTTGAAACAGGGCCGGTATGTTTGCCTTCAACCGCGGTGAACTGATTTAGAACAGTGTGTGTCAACTAAATGCTCCTAGCTAATGCGCGCGAAGAAGACGTGGCGCAGGATAAAAATAAAGAGTGTGGGCTCGCAAGCAAGCAGTTTATCAAACCGCCTGTGTCTATTTTGAAATTATTTATGATTTTTTCCAAATCTCAGGCATCGAAACGCCGTGGACTTTCAAAAGAGACTTCAGCGCGTTAACGGAAAGCCCCACTACGGTGTGAAATTCGCCCTCGATTTTGTCAATGAAGGCTGCACCAAAACCGTCAATAGTAAATGAACCCGCTACCCACAGCGGCTCACCGGTGGCTACATACGCTGAAATTTCGTCTTCGCTCATCTCGCTAAAATGCACGGTTGCGCTACGAAGTTCAGAGGATTCTCCTGCAGGTGCGTGGCGGGTATCTACCAGCCAATGCCCGGTGTGCAGGACGCCCGCATGTCCGCTCATCGCGCTGATGCGAGTCAGAGCGTTTTCAGCGGTGTGTGGTTTTCCAAAGGCCTGGCCCTCAAACTCAAAAACAGAATCACACCCCAGCACTAAAGCACCCTGTGCTTGATCCATCTGAGCCACGTTCTGCGCTTTAGCTTTTGCCAGCAACTGAGCGGTCTGTGCGGGGCTGATCTCACCCAGCCCCTTGTCGTATGCTTCTTGTTGCGCTTGCGCCAATACCGCGTCCTCATCAACGTCAGAAACAAGCACCGTGAACTCGATACCTGCATCGGTGAGCAGTTTGCGGCGGGCCGGTGAACTAGATGCCAAAATCAGGCGCGGTGAATTAGAAGTGTTTTCGATACTCATAGTTTTCAGTCTAAAACGAAAACCGCAGCCCTCCTATCGTCAAGGAGGACTGCGGGTTAGAAGTTAGCTCGCCGCCATGCGAGTCAGGCGTTCGATGATCTGTTCTTTAGCGCGCTCGCTCAGGGTATAGCGGGTGGTGGCTTCGTACTGCCACAAACCATCAGCTGCTAGCTGAGCAATAATCTGGTTGAGTTCGGTTTCGTTGAGCTCAGCCGGGGGCTGCGGCGGAGTCCAGTCGTCGAGTACCTCCACCCAGATATTGGCGGCCTGCTCATCGGTAATCGTCTCTAATAAGAGAACAAGGTCGGTGTAGGTGGCACTATCTGAGTTGACGCGAATGTAAGATTCCAGGCGCTTGGCAAGTGAAAGTTCTTCAGCTTTGCCACCTGCTGTCTTTTCGAGGCGTTCTTTCCACTGCAGGGTGTCGTAGCGGTGCAGAGCCATGAGCATGGCTTCTCGGGAAGGGAAGTGGTATAGCACTCCCGCTTTGGTCATGCCAGCTTCTGCTGCTACAGAGTTGAAAGACACCGCGGTGATGCCTTCTTTCTCGATGACGCGCAGTGCAGCCTCTAATATATCTGTCTTCTTGCTCGGACGCATGTGCGCTCCTTGTGGTGAACGGATAGCTGTGAAAAATAGTGGGGTGTTTCTAGTACAACTACCAGTAACGTGGGGGATGGACTCTAACTTCCCCCTTTGGTTAAGAAAAATCTCAATTTGTCAAGAGAAGCAGAGGATTATTATGACATATTTAGGTGGGTGTGCAATGCTTCCACCTGCATAAACGCCAGTCATTACATAAGTTTGCTTGTAGTTGGGCTCAAGTTAAGTAAAGAAAGTTATAAAATCTCCGCTGTCTCACTCTCTCCTGTAAAGAAAATACCCGCGTCATGACGTGCTTTCGTGCAGACTTTATTGACCACGCGTGATAGTTCAGTCAGACGAAGGTAGGATGCACGCTGGCCGTTGCTCAGACCGCCGGCAAGGTGCGATGAGATAAGCGAAGAAATGGCTTCTACCTCATAGCGCATCAGCTGATATAGGGGCTGCGGATCAGTTGTACCTACTTCAAATACCCGCGAGGTTTCTTCCCCCTGAACGGAATGTACTGCACGAATATCCTGCACGCCGTCGAAGATCAGGCGCCCGCGTCCACAATAAATTTCGCTCGGCAGGGAGGACGCGAAGTCTTTGGCGATTCTAATGCTGACGTCGAATCCGGGGTAAGAAAGCACGAGCGTACCGTGTGCATCGACGCCCGTCGGAGCAAGGGAAGGCATATAGGTGACGCCTGTGGGTTCACCAAACCAGGCAACCGCAGCATAGACGGTGTATACGCCTAGATCGACCAGTGCGCCGCCGCCAAAGTCGAGGGAGAAAATGTTGGGTACATCGCCGGTGAGTACTGCGTCCCACCGCGAGGAATACTGAGCAAAAGTGAAGGACGCGGAGGTCACCTCGCGCTCCTGGACTGCTTGGGCAACTGCGGCAAAACCTGGTTCATACACGTTACGGGCAGCTTCAAAAACCAGCACACCGTGCTCATCTGCGGCAGAGAAAACGTCCTCCCACTGGGCGGGGTTCCAGAACGCTGGTTTTTCAACAATGACGTTGATTCCTGCTTTGATAGCGGTCAAGGCGTGTTGAGCGTGCAAAGAGTTCGGTGAAGCAATGTAGATAAGATCCAATGGCTCGGTGACGAGCTCTTCCATGGACGCAACCCAGCGAGCGTCTGTCATACCGGTGTTATTGAGTAGCTGACGGGCAGATTCTTCGCGCCGGCTTGCGACCGCAATGACCTTAAATACTCCGTGCGAGGCACGGATAAACTGCTCGCTAATCATTCCGGAGCCAATAACACCTAATCGCAACACTCTGGTTCTCCTTCTTTAGTAGATGTTCTTTGCTCTAATGTACTTCTAAAACGGCAAAGGGGCCGGGAGAAGATTTTCTCGTCATTGACCGAAGAAAATTATGTCTACCCGACCCCTGATAGCTGAATCGTCGCTTTATGCGCTCAGTGCGCGCTTGAGCGTGTCGAGACCGACAGAGCCCAACATGAGCGCGCGGGTGTGGAAGTCCTTATCGGAGACTCCGGCGGCTCGCGCATCTTCACGGAGCTGTTCCCAGATGCGCTGGCCGACCTTGTAGCTGGGCGCCTGACCGGGCCAGCCCAGGTAGCGCACATACTCAAAGTCGCGCTGACCGTCGGTGAGATCAAGGTTGATGTCCAAGAACTTTTTACCGGTTTCAGCGGTCCAGGTGCCACCCTCAACCCCGAGTTCTTTCGCCCATCGTTCAGGAATCTCAAGACCGCAGTGAACACCGATATCAAAGACTACGCGAGCGGCGCGCAGACGCTGGGCATCGAGCATACCCATGCGGTCACCGGGATCGCTAAGATAACCCAGCTCTTCCATCAGTCGCTCAGCGTACAGTGCCCAGCCTTCGCCGTGGCCGGACACCCACACGCCATTAGCGCGCCACTGGTTCATGGTGTCAGCCATAGCGGTAGCTACTGCTTCTTGCAGGTGATGACCGGGAGTTCCTTCGTGATAAACGGTGGATGTTTCACGCCAGGTACCGAAAGTTTCCTCTCCCGGGGGGACCGACCACCACATACGGCCAGGACGCGACCAGTCAGTTGCCGGGGGAGTGTAGTAGATTCCGCCTTCTTGGGTTGGCGCAATCATGCATTCGAGCTCGCGCATGGGACCACCGATTTCAAAGTAGTCATCCGCGAGGAAGTTCAGCGCCGCATCGGAGAGCGACTGCATCCACTCGCGCAGGGCATCGGTGCCGTGCAGAGTGCGTTCGGGGTCGTTATCAAGAATCTCTTTAGCTTCTTCGATGGTTGCCCCGGGCTTAATCTCTTGGGCTACCTTCTTCTGCTCGGCAATAATGCGGTCGAGCTCTTCAACACCCCACGCGTATGTCTCATCAAGGTCAACAGCTGATCCCAGGAACTGGCGAGAATACAGTGAGTAGCGTTCTCTACCCACGGCGTCCTCGGCAGGAGCTTGCGGAAGCAAAGCTTCTGAGAGATAAGTATTGAGTTCGGAGTACCCAATGATGGCGCGTTTGCCGTTGATGCGTGCTTCTTCTTCGAGCTCAGGAGCGTTTTTGATGATCTCCTCGGTGAGCTGGGCAAAGAAACCATCGTCAGCAATGTAAGCGCTGGTCTGTTCGATGGCTGTTTCTACCTGGCGCTTAGCGGCAACGCTGCCCTTGGCGCGGTAAGCCTCCAGGGTTTCAATGTAGCCGTTGATTGCATCGGGCACATTACCCATGCGTCCGGAAAGATTCTTCCAGTCTTCAGCGGTTTCTCGGCCCATCAAATCAAAGATAGAGCGAATTCCCTGCACGGGGCTTGCGAGGTTATTAATCTCCCAGGCATCCAGCCCGGCCTCGTGCAACTCGAGCGAAAGTCCCAGGCGCTCGCGCATCGCATCGAGGGTAACCTCATCAACCTCGTCCTGAACAGTCGCGTTCTCTAAAGCATCCAGGGTGTCTTTAATAGCCTGAATAGTGAGAGAGATACCCGCCGGTGAATAGTCATCGTACTCGGTTTCGCGGCCCTTACGACCTGCAATCGTTGCAGTTTCAGGGGAGAGTTCAAGCATTCGCTCGTAGTGGTTATTGGCGATGGTGTCGATTTGGGTCTGCGCGCGCTCGGCACGGTAGACCTCAGGAATGTGTGAATTTGTTGTCATAGGCATAGCTTATGACCTAAAAAGCACACACCCTGCATTATTTTCGCTTCTAGCGGGCAATAATTTACGAAAAAGACAGGCCAGGCTATTACTGCGGACGCGCGCGCCTCCACGAACCGGCACCGGGGCGCAGGCCTGCCCCGAGGCGCTGACGGCGCAACAAAGTGCGTTGCATAGCAGAGAAAGCACCGGCGTCGGTCTTCTCGGCATTAGCTTCGGTGAGCGCTACGGCTACCACAAGCGCAGCCAGCTCCTCATCGGTGGGATTACCTTTGGGAACCTTAAGATAAGGCGCTTGCTCCGCAGGTTGCGACGCTTCGCTAACAGCAGGTTCGGGTGTAGGCTCAGGCGCCGAGCTACGAGAGCCGAAACTGAACCCTCTACGTTTAGAAGTATCCATCATCTAATCCTTACAGCGGAATGTTGCCGTGCTTTTTCGCGGGTGTTGCAGCGCGCTTATCGCGCAGAGCGTGCAGGGCGCTAATAATGCGGACGCGGGTTTCGTTAGGAGCGATGACCTCGTCAATGTAACCCAGCTCTGCTGCCTGGTAAGGGTTCAGCAATTCTTCTTCGTACTTTTGAATGAGCTCAGCGCGCTTTGCCTCTACGTCTTCGCCTGCCTCAGCCGCTGCCGCAAGCTCGCGTCGGTAAAGAATATTGACAGCACCCTGGGCGCCCATCACACCAATCTGAGCGGTGGGCCATGCAAGGTTAATATCGGCACCCAGCTTCTTCGATCCCATCACAATGTAAGCGCCGCCGTAGGCCTTGCGGGTAATGATGGTAATCAGCGGAACAGTCGCTTCAGCATAAGCGTACAGTAACTTAGCGCCGCGTCGAATAATGCCGTTGAACTCCTGGTCAGTGCCGGGTAAGAAGCCGGGAACATCAACGAGAGTCAGAATCGGAATATTGAAAGCATCGCAGTTACGCACAAAACGAGCCGCTTTTTCTGAGGCATTGATGTCGAGGGTGCCCGCCAGCTGCATGGGCTGGTTGGCAACAATACCGACGGCGCGGCCTTCCACGCGCGCATAACCAATCATCACGTTCGGCGCGTAGAGTTCCTGCAATTCTAAGAAATGCCCATCATCGACGATTGTTTCGATCACGGCGCGCATATCGTAAGGCTGATTCGCTGAGTCAGGAATCAGAGTATCTAAATCAAGATCATCATCGTTGATGGTGGGCTCTTGATTGTGCTCCAGCGGCAGGTTCTCTGTCAGGTTATTAGAAGGCAAGAACTCTACAAGTTCGCGCACGAAATCGAACGCGTCCTCTTCATCTTCAGCAAGGTAAGCAGAAGTACCGGTGACGGAGTTGTGCGAACGCGCACCACCCAGGGTTTCCATATCTACTTCTTCGCCGGTCACGGTCTTGATGACGTCCGGGCCGGTAATAAACATGTGAGAGGTCTTATCAACCATGATCACGTAGTCAGTCAAGGCGGGAGAATACGCGGCGCCACCGGCACAGGGGCCCATAATCACTGAAATCTGAGGTACAACACCCGATGCGCGCACATTCATACGGAAGATATCCGCGAACATTGCCAAGGACGCCACACCCTCCTGAATACGAGCGCCGCCACCGTCGTTAATGCCGATGACAGGGCAACCGTTGCGCAAGGCGAACTTTTGAACCTTGACAATTTTTTCACCATTCACCTGAGACAGCGAGCCACCGTAGACCGTGAAATCCTGCGAGTAAATAGCAACTAGGCGTCCATCAATGGTGCCGTAGCCAGAAACCAAGCCGTCACCCAGCGGACGCTTTTTGTCCATACCGAATGCCGTGGTACGGTGACGCGTCAGAGCATCAAACTCTACGAAAGAACCCTCGTCTAAGAGCATCTCGATGCGCTCGCGGGCGGTGTTCTTGCCGCGAGAATGCTGGCGTTCCACGGGCGCTTCGCCGACAGGTAAGAGTGACTGCTCACGACGCGCGTAAAATTCAGCGATTTTACCGGCGGTGGTGGTGAGGTCGAATTCTGGTGAAGGCGTGGTTTCTTCAGACATGTTGTACTTCCTAGCAAGTTTTGTGGTGCCCGGTGTGCATCAAATGTCCCAAGCAGTTTTTGCGTAGCGTCACATAAGTTTATTGCTCAGCACCCTAAATACGGTGCACATTTGAGCAATTTACCGATGTGAATAGGCGTTATACATTATAAAACCGGCCGTTATTTATAACCGCCGGTGTGTTTTATGTGGAGACTAGGCTCCGATTGAGCCGAGAACAGGGTTCCATTCGCGAATGGTGTAGCTCAGCACTGCGCCGCCGATATTCATGGGGTCTTTGGCAATGATTTCTTCAATTTCGTTTTCTGATTCTGCGGAGAAAATCAACAGTGCACCGGGGGTCTCTCCTGAGGTGAAGGGGCCCGACGCGATGAGGCTATTTTCTTCGAGCTTGCTTGCAAGGTATTTGCGGTGTTCAGGGCGGTAGAGTGCCTGGGTGTCTGCATCTGCATAAACATAGGTGACGGCGAAAACGCTCATGAGTTGTTGCTCCTGGTGAGTCTGAAGTGTTTGTGGCACGTACGTGCTTTTGGTATTCAATGTACCGCATGCAGGGGTGTTCATCTGAGTAATCCGTGCAGTTGGCGCGAGGTGCACGGTGCTAGTCTTGCTGTAAATATACAGACGGTTTGGCGAGGTGGAGTTTATGCAGCGAAATGACTTGTCGTCTTCTCTTGACATGGGGGCAGGGTTCTCTCGGGTGATCATTGTGGATCATACGGGTTCTACAAATGCTGATGCTGTGGCTGAGCTGAGCTCATCTTCCGCGGATGCATGGGGCGAGCTTTCTGTACTTGCAACAGCTGATCAGCGTCAGGGGAGAGGACGCTTGGATCGTCAGTGGCAAGCTCCGCGTAATAGTGCTTTGTGTACCTCTTTTGTGGTGCGTCCGCACGCGGGCTCTGGGCAGGTGCTTCCGTTAGAGTCTTTGCGGTGGATTACGATGCTGGTTGCGGTGGCAGCGGTGGATACTTTGCGCGGATTCTCTCTCGATGCCTCTATTAAATGGCCCAATGATGTTCTGGTGGGGCATAAGAAAATTTGCGGTGTTTTAGCCCAGCTGGTCGTTGAACCCGGCGGGGGAGCATCGGTGGTTGTGGGAATTGGCATGAACGTGAATATGAGCGAGTCTGAATTGCCGGTTGAGACAGCCACTTCTACCTATGTTCTTCTAGGTAAAGAGCTCGATTTGGACGCGGTTCTGAGGAGTCTGGCGGAGCATTTTGAACGTCACTACCGCGCTTTTGCGAGTGTGTACGGGGATGCTGAAAGACCGGACTCATCGGGAGTATGCCTTTTGGACAAAGTGCGTTCTCGCTTATCGACCGTAGGTCAAGACGTTAAGGTGCATTTACCCGATAACACAGTGCTTGAGGGGCGGGCAATCGATATCGATGGTGAAGGGGAACTGCAGGTGCGTGATGCTCGGGGTAAGATGTGGAGCTTTGCTGCCGGGGATATCGTCCATATGCGCCCTGAATCATACGGCGCATAGCGTTGCCCTAGCGTCCTGGTTTTGAGCAATTACCCAGCAATATTGACTACAGTGATAAGGCTATGAAATTAAAAACAGAGCTGGTAGAACACGAAAGGGTGCTAACCGCTACTCGAATGCATCCGAAAGCCCTTGCCGGGGCAGGGCTCTATGTTTTGCTTGCTATTGTTTTGGCTAGTTTTGCTAGCACTGTTAAACCGGCCTCGCTGGTGTTAGCCACAGTGGTTTTTATTGCGGCGGCGGTTGCTTTATACAAGGCAGCTGAACGCTGGGTGCACTGGTTGCGCCGCCAGTATTTCTTGACCAATTACCGTCTGATTCTGATGGATGCGGGTCAGATGCAGGCATCGTTGCCGCTTGATCGCATCCGCGGTATGAATGTTCAGATGCACCGACTCAAAGGCGCCGGTGATATTGTGGTTGACGCGTTAGGTACCACTCATCGTGTGGAATGTGTTCCTGTGCCCCAGAAATTTTCTCGTTTGACGCAGTCTGCTCAGCAGAAGTTTTTAAGTAGGGCGTAAAGTTTATAAGACGGCTGTCGGTCATTGTTAAGGTCAAAAGACAAATAACAAACACGGTCCGTCTCTTATCAGCACTAAGACTCTATGTGAAGTATTGTGGCTCACATCGGCTAAAATTGGCGTAGCGTTATTGAGCGATACATCGAGACAAGACATATGAAAGGTTATGACAGTGGACGAAAAGGCAGAAGAAGGTACCGTAAACCTTCCCGTCACTGGTCCGGCCACCACTGCGCTGAACTTTCTTTCTAACCGAGCGCAAAATAATGTGTACCGCAGCGATGCCGCTAAAGCAGGCATCCGCGAGTTAGAACGCGTTCTCCTCGGACAAAATCGCACTCTGCGCCGCCGTGAGACCGCTGAATCTGCGGGAGTTTCGTTGCTATCGGCTCGCAAAATTTGGCGAGCACTGGGTTTTCCCAACGTCAGTGATGACGATAAGTACTTCACCGAACTAGATGCCGATGCCCTGCGTCGCATTACGGGCTTGGTGCGAGAAGGCGTGGTGACAGAAGACGGCGCCATCTCCATCACCCGTTCGGTGGGGCAGATGATGGACCGCATGGTCGCGTGGCAGGTCGAAGCGCTTGTTGAAGACATGGTGGTCAACGGTGGCAAGACCGATGCCGAAGCGCGAGAAGAACTACTTACTATTTTGCCCGAGTTCATTGATGAGCTTGAGGAAATTGCGGTCTACGGTTACAGGCGTCAGCTCAACGCTGCGGTGCTTCGTTTAGCGTTGCGAGCCGAGAAAGAAAACAGTGTCACAGATCAGAATGCTCTGCCCCTAGCTCGCGGTATCGGTTTTGCTGATCTGGTCTCATACACCTCGCTCTCTCGCCAGATGAACGAGAAAACGTTGGCTTCGCTGATTAAGTCCTTTGAGCAAAAGTGCGCCGAGGTTGTTGCAGTGGGCGGCGGACGCATCATCAAGACCGTGGGCGATGAAATCATGTTCTTGACGGAATCACCCGAGGCAGGCGCACGTATTTCTCTAGCGCTATCAAAGATGATTCGTGAGAACCCCGACCTTCCTGAAGCTCGTGTGGCTTTTGTCTGGGGACGCGTGCTACCTCGTCTGGGTGATGTGTACGGTCCGACCGTCAACCTTGCCTCGCGTTTGGTAGCCTTAGCTGAACCGGGCGTGGTTCTCACTGACGACACCACCGCTGAAACCATTGAAAACGACGAAAAATTTGTGCTGATTCCTCAAGGCGTACGCAACGTACGCGGGTTTGGCAACGTATCACCCGTGGCAATTACCCCGGGTATTGGTAATGAACTGGAGATAGATTTCGAATGAGCACCCATTCACACCTGACGATTTTTACGGGTACTGCAACGGATAAGGGTGCCTTTCGCGATAATAATGAAGACGCTTTGACCGTGGCGGGCACCCTTGCTGTGGTTGCTGACGGTATGGGCGGGCACGAGGCTGGCGAAGTTGCTTCGCGTCTTGCTGTGCGTACCCTGTCGTATTCGCACCTGTTTACGCAACCCGGTGGTATGACCGAAGAAGAGAACGAGCAGGCACTTGCCGATATGGTGGCCGAGCGTGAGGCTCAAAAGAGTGAGACCACGTCCTCGTATCGTTCACGCAAACGCAAGAACACCACTGCGCTCAACGAGCAGATCATGAAGACACTTGAGCGTTTGCGCGTGATTATTGGCGAGGCAGACGAATCCATTAAGACCACCTTGAACCAGCGTGCAGGCACCACCTTGACCGGCGCATGGCTCACCTACATCGGTGACCAGAATATGTGGTTTATCTTCAACGTGGGCGACTCTCGCACCTATCGCCTGGTGCGCGGTGAAGACCTCGAAAAGACAGCGGATTCTCTCTCGCTCTCCGGCGAACTCGAGGGCGTAGGTCTAGAGCAGATTACTGTTGATCATTCCGAGGTTCAGTACCTGGTTGACACCGGCCAGATTACCGCGCTCGAAGCCCTGACCCACCCGCGTCGTAACGTGATTACTCGAGCTTTGGGAACCGGCAATTACTGGGAACCCGACTTCTGGGTTATTCCGGCTAAGCCTGGCGACCGACTCATGATGTGCTCCGACGGTCTTTCGGGGGAACTCTCACACAACTACATGGCGCGCGTGCTGGCCACCGTTGAGCACCCGCAAGACGCCGCAGATGTTCTGCAGACCGCTGCTTTGCGAGCCGGTGGACGCGACAACATCTCTGTGGTGGTTGCCGATGCGATTACCGAAGAAGAAGCTAACCGACGTGCTGCTGAACTGAAGGCTCTAACAGCCACCGAGTCTCACCAGATTGTAGAAGACGCCAACGAGTACACCGTGACTCACACCGCTACCCCTGATGATCCCCAGATTGTTTCGGAGCGCGAGCTGTCTCACGAGCAGTAAGAACACGTTTTGTGAATGGCCGGGCACGCCGCAATGCCCGGCCATTTTTCTATTCTCACCGCGTCCATAGGGCACAATAGTGAGAGAAGAACAGGAAAAGAGGTTACCGTGGCTATTGATCCCGCAGATACCGTCGAGAACATTACCGATCGAGAAAAAATTGAGGGACCGAGCGTCAGCGAGGAGCTCAAGGAACGCTACGACGATTTGGCTGATCGTGTGCGTAATGCTCGTACCGAGTACTACGTGAACGATGCTCCGACCATTTCGGATGCGGCGTATGACGCCCTGTTTAAAGAACTTGAAGAGTTTGAGGCACTGCACCCTGAGCTGGTGGCTAATGATTCGCCTACTCAGGAGGTAGGTGGCGAGGCCTCTGCGGCTTTTGCGCCGGTGCAACATATTTCTCGGATGTACTCGCTCGAGGATATCTTCTCTCTTGAGGAGCTCGAAGCTTGGCTGGCGAAAACCGGTGAGAACGCGCGTCGTATTGCGGGTGAGAAGACGCGGTGGCTGACCGAGCTCAAGATTGATGGTTTGGCGATTAACCTCTATTACCGCAATGGAAAGCTGGTGCGTGCGGCTACTCGCGGTGACGGCTATACCGGTGAGGACGTTACCCACAATGTGCTGACTATTAAAACTATCCCCACTCAGTTGGCGGGGGAGAACCACCCTGAAGAGCTTGAGGTGCGCGGTGAAATCTTTATTTCATCCGCTGATTTTAAGGCGCTGAATGAACGCATCGTAGAAGAGGGCAAGGCTCCTTTTGCTAACCCTCGTAACGCTGCCGCTGGTTCGTTGCGTCAGAAGGATGCGGCGGTGACAGCGTCTAGGCCTCTGAGTATGTTTGTGCACGGTATTGGTATTCACCCGGGGTTAGACCTCGCGGCACAGTCTGAGGTGTACGATCAGCTCGAAGCCTGGGGTCTGCCGGTGAGCCCGTATACGAAGTTGCTCGATACGTCAGAAGAGATTTTTGAGTTCATTGCTCACTTTGGTGAGCACAGGCACGATCTGGTGCACGAGATTGACGGCATTGTGATCAAAGTCGATGATTTTAGGACGCAGAGTCAGCTGGGTTATACCTCTCGCGTGCCGCGTTGGGCGGCGGCGTACAAGTACCCGCCTGAAGAGGTGAACACTAAGCTGCTCGATATTTTGGTGAGCGTTGGACGCACCGGCCGAGTAACGCCGTTTGGTATGATGCAACCGACGAAGGTCGCTGGTTCTACGGTGTCGATGGCGACCTTGCATAATCAGGACGTTGTGAAGGCTAAGGGTGTTCTGATTGGTGATACCGTCGTGCTTCGTAAAGCTGGCGATGTGATTCCTGAAATCGTTGGACCTGTGGTGGCTTTGCGCGATGGCACTGAGCGAGAATTCGTGATGCCCACGGAATGTCCCTCGTGCGGTGAGCCGCTGGCTCCAGCTAAAGAAGGCGATATCGATATTCGATGCTTGAACGCTAAATCGTGTCCAGCTCAGCTCATGGGGCGCATCTATCATATTGGTTCGCGTGGAGCACTGGATATCGAGGCGCTGGGCGAAGAAGCAGCGCGTGCTTTAACGGCTCCTGCTGAGCCTGGTACCGCGCCTCTGACGAGCGAGGCTTTCCTCTTTGATCTCAAGCCTGAGGACCTGGCGGACGTTCGCATTGAGCGAGAGAAGAAAGAGAAGGGAGTTGCTACGGGTAAGACCGAGCGTGTTCCTTACTTCTATACGCGAGGTACGGCTAAAAAGCCGTCCGCCCCTTCTCGTAATACTGAAAAGCTCTTCGAACAGCTTGAAAAAGCTAAGCAGCAACCGCTGTGGCGCGTCCTGGTCGCACTTTCTATCAGGCACGTGGGGCCTACCGCCGCGCGCGCTTTGGCAACCGAATTTGGTTCTATGGACGCAATTCGCGAGGCGAGCGTAGAGCAACTGGCAGCCGTTGACGGGGTAGGGCAGATTATTGCTGACTCTATTACCGAGTGGTTTACGGTGCCGTGGCACCGTGAGATTGTAGAGCGCTGGGCAGCTGCCGGGGTTCGCATGGAAGATGAGCGAGACGTCTCCATCGAACGTACGTTGGAGGGGCTGACGGTGGTGGTGACCGGTACACTCGAGACCTTCACACGTGATTCTGCCAAAGAAGCGATTATCGTTCGAGGCGGTAAAGCATCCGGTTCAGTCTCAAAGAAAACGGACTACGTGGTAGCCGGTGCCTCGGCTGGATCTAAGCTTGGAAAAGCCGAACAGCTGGGTGTCAAAATCTTGGATGAAGCCGGGTTTGAGCAGTTACTTTCGACCGGCTCTGCGTCATAAAAAGCGAAGTTACGTGGGTTAATGTCACGTAATTTGTCCCCATAGGCGGGGAATAAGATGCTGAATAATTAAGGGCGATGCGGTGTGTGTAGTGATGCGCAACACCGCATCCTGCCTTAAAAATCGAGGAAAATTGACCGCCTGAGGCGTGCTTGCGAAAAATATTTAAAATTTTTTTCGCGATCGACAGCCGGGTGGAACCGGGTGTTTCTCGTACATCTTTTGGTCACGATTTGATAACAAAAACACCCCGGAGTGACGCGTGTTCCCGCGCTTTAAGGAAAACACCTGTGATGGTAATCGCGCGGAAAATACCAGAAATTTAGACAACCTTAAAGTCTGTGAGGTGGAACAAGGTTCACGGTTTTGTCTCAAAAAGAGGTTGGCAAAACGAAAATCGTTACAGTATCGTTATCAACGAGAAATCCGCTCCCTTTTGATAGGGAGAGTTCGAAGCAGGAAAACTTCGAACGCATGCTGGGTTTTGCCGCACACCTGATGTCGTCTACAGGGCAGAACCTAAACACATGAAACCTAAACTTTATAAGGTAGACGACAGCGTGAAGACGTCCAGGGATGGAACGAGCGCAAGGTGGCCTTCTACGGAGCATTGTGAAGACTACTTCCAACATTCGTCGTTCAGCACTCGTACTGGCATTCGGTGGCGCAGCAGTTGCAGCATCACTGACCCCCGCTAACGCAGCATCAGAGCAGACCTGGGACGCACTGGCACAGTGCGAGTCCGGTGGCAACTGGGGCATCAGCACCGGTAACGGCTTCTCAGGCGGTCTGCAGTTCACCCCTTCAACTTGGGCAGCATTCGGTGGCACCGGTTCACCTACCACTGCTTCAAAGGCTGAGCAGATTCGCGTTGCTGAAAACGTATTGGCTGGTCAGGGCTGGGGCGCATGGCCCGCTTGCTCAACATCACTGGGCTTGACCGCTGCTGATGCAGCTGGTGCACCTAACGTTCAGGCACAGGCAGAGTCAGTTGCTCCTGTACAGGAAGCTCCTGCTGCTCCCGTAGTTGAAGAAGCACCCGTTGTTGAAGCTCCTGCAGCTCCCGTAGTTGAAGAAGCACCTGTTGTTGAAGCTCCTGCAGCTCCCGTAGTTGAAGAAGCACCTGTTGTTGAAGCTCCTGCAGCACCTGTTGCAGCTGCTCCTGTTGCTCCCGTAGCAGTAGCACCCGTTGCTAACACCTACACCGTAGTTGCAGGTGACACCCTGTCAGAAATCGCTTACGCACACGGCTACAATGGCTGGGAAGCACTGGCAGCAGCAAACGCTGACATCATCCCTAACCCCGATGTAATCGAGGTTGGCCAGGTTCTGATCCTGCCCGCTCTCTAATCTTTGAGAGTAGCTTTATATAGCTTTTGAGGTTCCCGTGCTCTATGAGCACGGGAACCTTTTTATATGCCCGCTAGGAAGCGTCCTGCGCGGGGATTAGTTGAAAAACTCACCTTTGCGCCGGTGGCTGACGTCCAGAGTGGGAGAATCAAGCGGCGGCGGCTAAACTTGGGTAGAGAAAATCAAACGAGTGTACGGAGAATTTATGTCTGCCATTACACGTGAGACAGTTGCGCACCTTGCGGAACTGGCTCGCATTGAAATGAAAGACGATGAACTTACAGCTTTGGCATCAGAGCTTGAGATCATTGTTGAGTCTGTGAAATCGGTATCGGACGCCGTCTCAGACGATATTCCTGCAACCAGCCACCCGCTTCCTTTGCAGAATGTTTTCCGCGAAGACGTCGTTGGCAACACCTTGACTGCTGAAGAAGCGTTGGACGGCGCTCCGGATGCAGAAGACGGCAAGTTCAAGGTTCCTGCAATTCTGGATGAAGGCTAGGGATAAAATGACTGACATTATTAAACTCTCCGCAGCTGAGCTAGTTGCAAAGATGGAGTCCGGTGAGCTTACCTCGGTTGAGATTACTCAGGCTCATATTGATCACATTATTGCTACCGACGGTCAGCCTCTTGACGCTGACAACCGTGCAGCGGGCAAAAGCGGTCTGAACGCTTTCTTGCACCTGAACGCTGAAGAGGCGTTGGAAGTAGCTCGTGGTGTTGATGAGGATCGCGCAGCGGGTAAGGAACTTCCTGCTCTTGCCGGTGTTCCGATTGCTATTAAAGACTTGATTGTGACCAAGGGTCAGCCCACCACCGCAGCATCACGTATGCTCGAAGGTTGGATGAGCCCTTACGATGGTACCGTCACTCAGAAGGTTCGCGAAGCTCGCATGCCGATTCTGGGTAAGACTAACCTCGATGAATTCGCGATGGGTTCAACCACCGAGCACTCAGCTTTCGGCGTTACCCGCAACCCCTGGTCGCTTGATCGTATTCCCGGTGGCTCCGGCGGCGGCTCTGCTGTAGCTGTTGCTGGTTACCAGGCGCCTTTGGCGTTGGGTACTGACACCGGTGGCTCAATCCGTCAGCCCGCTGCGGTGACCGGTAGCGTCGGCGTGAAGCCTACCTACGGCTCAATTTCTCGCTACGGTGTCATCGCTATGGCATCTTCGCTTGATCAGGTGGGGCCCTGTGCGCGTACCGTCATGGACACCGCACTGTTGCACGAGGCTGTTGCAGGTCACGATCCTTTGGATTCCACCTCACAGAACCGCCCGGTAGGCAACTTCGTTGATGCTGCTCGCGAGGGCGCCGCAGAAGGCGGTCTCAAGGGCCTGCGCGTTGGCGTTATCAAGGAGCTTTCAGGCGAAGGTTTCCAAGAAGGCGTGCTCAACCGTTTCAACGAGTCTCTGGAGCTTCTCAAGAATGCTGGTGCTGAAATCGTTGAGGTTTCACTGCCGTCTGTGAAAGAAGCTATCGGCGCCTACTACCTGATTATGTCTTCTGAGGTTTCTTCAAACCTTGCCAAGTACGACGGTGTTCGCTTTGGTCTGCGTGTGCTTCCTGAAGAAGGCCCGATCACCATCGAGCGCGTCATGAGTGCTACCCGCGCTGCTGGTTTTGGTGACGAAGCTAAGCGCCGCATCATTCTGGGTACCTACGCTTTGAGTGCAGGCTACTACGATGCGTACTACGGCTCAGCTCAGAAGGTCCGTACCCTCATCCAGCGTGACTACGCAAAGGCATTTGAAGTAGCTGACGTTCTGGTATCACCCACCGCTCCCACCACGGCTTTCAAGCTGGGTGCAGAGTCAAAGGGCGACCCCATGGCACTGTACAAGGGTGATATCGCAACTGTGCCCACCAACCTGGCTGGCGTTCCGTCGATCTCACTGCCTGCTGGTCTTGCAGATGAAGACAGCCTGCCCGTTGGTATTCAGTTCACTGCGCCGGCACATGAGGACGCTCGCCTGTACCGCGTCGGTGCAGGACTCGAGGCTCTGCTTGAATCACAGTGGGGTGCACCCCTGCACGAGCAGATGCCTGACACTCTTGAACTTATCCGTGACTTCGATTTTGGAGCGTAAGGTACATGTCTGACGAAATTTTGTCATTTGAAGAAGCCATGGAAAAGTACGATCCGGTACTTGGCTTCGAGGTGCACGTAGAGCTCAACACCGCAACCAAGATGTTCGACGCTGCTCCCAACGGCTTTGGTAACACCCCGAACACCAACATCACCCCGGTGTCCTTGGGCCTGCCCGGTGTGCTTCCCGTGGTCAACGGCAAAGCTGTTGAATCATCCATCAAGCTCGGTTTGGCTTTGGGCTGTGAAATCGCTCCGGTTTCGCACTTTGCGCGTAAGAACTACTTCTACCCGGATACTCCCAAGAACTTCCAGACCTCACAGTTCGATGAGCCTATCGCTGCTAACGGTTCGATTGATATCGAGCTTGAGGACGGCACCGTCTTCACCATCGATATTGAGCGTGCGCACATGGAAGAGGACGCTGGCAAGCTGACTCACATGGGCGGCTCATCGGGTCGTATTCAGGGCGCTGAGTTCTCACTGGTTGACTACAACCGCGCGGGCGTTCCGCTGGTCGAAATCGTTACCCGTCCCATCGTGGGGGCAGGGGAGCGCGCACCTGAGCTGGCTCGTGCCTACGTTGCCGCTATTCGCGAAATCGTGAAGAACCTTGGCATCTCGGACGCTCGTATGGAGCGCGGTAACGTGCGTTGCGACGCTAACGTTTCGCTCATGCCCAAGGGCACCACCGAGTTCGGTACCCGTACTGAAACCAAGAACGTGAACTCACTGCGTTCGGTGGAACGCGCTGTTCGCTACGAAATTCAGCGTCACGCAGCTGTACTGGAATCGGGTCAGAAGATCGTTCAGGAAACCCGTATGTGGCACGAGGATACCCGCGAAACTACCGCTGGTCGTCCTAAGTCAGATGCTGACGACTACCGTTACTTCCCTGAGCCTGATCTCGTTCCCGTAGTCACTGACGAGGCATGGATTGAACGTCTGCGCTCAGAATTGCCTGAACCTCCTTCAGAGCGTCGCAAGCGTTTGAAGACCGACTGGGGCTTCTCAGATGAAGAGTTCCGCGACGTTGTCAATGCCGGTGCTATGGACGCTATCGAAGAAACCGTGGCCGCCGGTGCACCTGCATCAGTGGCTCGTAAATGGTGGATGGGCGAAATCGCTCGCATCGCGAAAGACCGCGAAGTCGAGCTCACCGAAACCGGCGCTACACCGCAGACAGTTGTTGAGCTCAACAAGCTCATTGAAGCTAAGAAAATCAACGACAAGATTGCTCGCCAGGTTCTCGGTTTCGTGGTTGAAGGCGAAGGTGAACCCGCTGAAATCGTTGAGAAGCGTAATCTTGCCGTAGTCTCTGACGACGGGGCCCTGAACACTGCCATTGACGAGGCTCTTGCTGCGATGCCCGATGTCGCAGACAAGATTCGCGCAGGTAAGGTTCAGGCGGCAGGCGCTATCGTTGGGCAGGTCATGAAAGCAACTCGCGGTCAAGCTGATGCTGCTCGTGTACGTGAGCTGATTCTTGAAAAGCTGGGAATCGAAAACTAAAGTTTCTCGATTCTAAGAGACGAATGCCGGTAGCTGTTACTCAGCTACCGGCATTTAGCAATTAACAATAAAGAAATAAAAGAATATGGGCTCCTTAACCGCGAGTACAGAGCGGTTAAGGAGCCCAGCTGAGACGATTGAACAAGGGGAAGTCAATCGCAATATTCTGAGTTAGTTTGGCTACGAACGATTGAACTAACTCTTTGAAACGATGGTCACTAATGTTCGCACAAACCTAGTAACCATGAGTTACGGGGGAAGACGCCAGGGGAGGGCGCCTTTGAATCACCAGACTAGCGAGTAGGAGAAAATAAAAATAGCGCATTTTGGGGTTTGATGCACCGTGGAAATCAGAATTCTTTCGAAGAAGAGCAAGATGAGGTGAACTTGCCTTTGTCGCGATATTTACTGATTTTATATTTTTATTTATCGATTCGCTAGAACCTGTGTCTGCTGATCCGCTGTAAGCAACCGGTCGTGAGTACTGCGATCGCTACTTACCTAATGAGTGTAAAGAAGATTCTGTCGCGCTTATGTCGCAGAGCGTTGAATTGTTATAAGACGTAATAATTTACTGATTAGCAACCGGCAGTTTTGTGACGCCAGTGCGGTTTGATGGCGATGATATCTTCAGTATTTTATTTAAAATAAAAATAAATAATTTTTAATTTTAAGTTGTTGTTCAATGAACAAATAATTAATGACCTTTGAAACTCTACCAAGTAATACTGACGACCTCGTTTTCGAGGGCTGAAAAGTACATAGACCACCTGTTCTGAAGGCGATTGAAGTCGGTGATATCTGTAGAGTCTAAAGACCCCATCTTCTGGCGATGAATCCTGAATTCGCACTGATCGTGCTCCGCCTGAACTCGAAGTGCTGTCGCATGATATTTACCGACAAAAGGTAGATTAATGGCATGTGTTGCATCCTTGGTGGAAGTCTCAATATCTAATTCCAAGGTCAAAACAGCGTGGGATAACGGAGCTAAGGGTTCATCTAGTTCCAAAAGCCAGTGGCCTTCATCGCTGATCTGTGTTGCAACGCATCCTGTTGCTTTACATGTTCCGGCTCGCGATGAAGGCAAAATTACAATGACCGAGCTACAACCTAGCTCCAACGATGCAATGACACAGTTAATAGATAAGGTTGAAAGCTCTTCTTCTCTCACTGAAACATCGATGAAAGCATGATGTACGGATGCTTGAGGAAACTCTTGAAGATACGCTAGGGCGCTGGAAGACAATGCATTTTCTTGACTTAGCTGAGCCAACAATTTTTCTACAGTTTTTGGCTCAAATTCAAAAGCATCAGCAAAAAGATGAATAGTTGAAGGGGTGATACTTTGTCCCGCAAGTGCCCTGCGTACCCGATCTTTATATTGTGCAGGAGGTGTATCGACACCGTAGATGCGCCGCTGGCTTTCTGCGATAACCCTGGAGATGGCGCGGACGCTTAGTTCACCTTCTTCGACTTTGGCTGACTCAGGATAGTGCTGTTGCATAATCTTCATAGCTTCAGGCTGAGCAATAATCCGACGCAGCAAAGTGCTAGTGAGCACCATGGACGATACGCGAACATCTACATTAAGCGATAGAGTCGGGGCGGAAGCAGGCATGATATAAAAACTTTCTAAATGTTCAGCTAATTTCATGTGGAGTAGGAGTTGCGTCCCAGATGAATCCAAAAGCAGTTTTAAAAAGTAAAGGATAAAAGGCTGTGAAAGTCAGCGAACTGTTATCCTCCATTGCACGCGTCACCATTTTTTCGTGATCTTTGAGCGAGCGCCATACATTCCGGGTCAAATTCTTTGGTGCTTCTTCAAATTTCAGGATCAACGTGAGGTTGTAATGCGGAGTGACAAACGGACCAAGAGTCGCCTGATTAATGTATTTCTTATCAGTTCCATCCGGTGTAGAAGTCACCAATAAGTCGTCGAGCCCTTCATTGAGATCACACTGGTAACTTACCTGATGAATCTCTCCTTTGTAGAAGACTCGTGGCAACTTGATTTTCAACGCCCAGATACTGTTGTTCTCGTTATAAGTCTCACCATCAGATTCATTGACTTCAACAAGTTCACCTCCGAACAGCATCGTGGTCTGGTTCATGCCAGCACTCTCGAAAAGAGGCGAGATAAAACGAGTCTCTTCAACATCAATTTGAACTGTTTCTGTTACCTCAAAATGAGTGATAAAGCCGCATTTATCGATATGCATGACAAAGGTGATGCCCAATGAAACATGGTTTTCTTCTCGTTCGGGCAGAAAACCGCCTTTGCGAACCTCCTGTTGTAAATGCTGACTCTGGTATCGGAAGGCCACCGCACGCCGAAGTTCTTCTGATTCCTGGTGGGTAAATTCAAAAGCTATATCGAACAGATCTACAGTTTCATCGGTGAAAACATCACCTTTTAAGGCACGGGCGACCCTATCTTTAATTTGTTCTGGGCTGTGCTCTTTTCCGGTCTTATCGGATAACTCATAAGCCATAAAAGTAGCCACGGCACGCTGGTTGATACCGTTTCCCCTGCGCCTTTGAACAAAAGGTCCCCATTTTTCTCTATAGGGAGAACGCGAAAGAAGGGAGGTAATAATCGTGCCAGGTAAGACAGATGCTTGTTCTGAGGTTAGATTTTGCATCTCATGCCTTTGTATCTACTGCTAAAGGGCTGAGGTAAGTGAGTAAGAAAGCATAATCCCAAGCAATCTCGTGCCAGCGAGTATACCGTCCAGAACCGCCTCCATGTCCGCCATCCATCTCAATTTTGAGAAGGGGAGTAGGGGAGGTTGCGTCTATGGTATGACGCAATTGAGCTACCCATTTGGCGGGCTCTACGTAGAAGACCCGAGTGTCATTTAAGCTGGTGACGGCGGCGATTGGCGGGTACACCACAGGACGGATATTTTCGTAAGGAGTATACGATTTCATGTATTCGTATACTTCGGAGGACTCTATAGGATTACCCCATTCTTCCCATTCAAGGGCGGAGAGAGGTAATTCGGGATCCAAAATGGTGGTGAGGGCGTCTACGAAAGGAACCTGTGCCACTGCCGCGCAGTATTTTTCGGGTGCAAGGTTCAGCGTCGCGCCGATGAGCAGGCCACCCGCTGAACCGCCCATTATCGCGATTCGTTTTTCGTCAACCCATTCTTGGCTAGCTAAGAAATCTGTGGTTGCCACGAAGTCGGTGAAGGTATTTTTCTTGTGGAGCTTTTTGCCCTTGAGATACCAGTTTCTGCCGAGTTCTCCGCCGCCGCGAATGTGAGCCACCACGAAGATAACGCCGCGGTCTAGGAGGGATAGGCGGGTTATGCCAAAGACAGGATCCATCGAAGCCTCATAAGAGCCGTAGCCGTATTGCAAAATGGGGTGCGGCACCGTCATGTCTAAGTCAACGCGGTGCATGACAGATAACGGAATTGAGGTACCGTCATTGGATGTCGCCCACAGGCGATAAGCAGTGTAGTTCGCTGGGGAGAAATTTCCGAGAACCGGTGTTTCCTTGCGCAGAATAAGTTGGTTGGTTGCGGGAAAGAAATCGTAGACGCGGGTGGGGGTTACCCAAGCTTCGTAATTGAATCGCACGACCGGAGAATCTGCTCCGGCACTGGAGAGTGAGCAGGTATATAGCTCATCATCGAATCCAGCCGGTTCAAAAAATACAGGTGCGTGACCGAAAGATACGAGTTCTTGGAGCTGAGGGAGAGGGCTAAAGAACAATCGACTTGTAGTGTTAACTCGAGCTGAAACCACCAGGTGAGTGGCGCTGAGAGTGGCTCCCTCAACACGGATATCATCGCGATGCGACATAACGGACTTCCACTGTGCGCGGTAGACGTTGAAATCTTCTGACGCAGGGTAAGGCGCTAATACAAGTTCAGAATTGACCGCCTCAAAATTGTGGCAAATCAACAGATAATTCTGATCATTAATTGTTACCGGTTCAACGCTGTACTGAACCCCCTGGCTACGGGCAATGACTGGCGTCGCGGAATTATTGAATGTATCAAGCTCAGCGAAGGGAACAACATAAATTTCGGAAAATTCACTATTTCCGGAATCAATAAGAAGAGCCGACTTATCAGCTGAAATTTCAGCACCGAGCCACATGGTGACATCGGGTTCGTCGAAAAGAACAGTATCGTTCTTTGCAGAGCTGCCCAATGTGTGACGACGCACCTGATAAGGACGCCAGGAATCATCAGCAACAGTGTAGATCAGCGATGTCGCATCCGGTGTGAGAAAAGAACCGGCAAAAACATTGTCGATAGTTTCATTGAGTATGGTCTGGGATGCGCAGTCGTAAAAGTGCTGGGTAAAACGCTCATCACCGCTGGCATCCACCGAAAAAGCGATAATTGAACCGTCCTCAGCCGGACTAAAAGAACCAAGAGAGAAAAATGGTAAGTTTTTAGCGAATTTGTTGCAGTCTAAAAGCACCGTCTCGTGAGCGATAGTCGAACCGGGTTCGATCGTGGGCGGAGTGAAATTTTCCGTATCGGTGCCGTCGGTACGGGCAGGAACGCGACACAGCACAGGGTATTGCTCACCTTCAACTGACCGCGAGTAATACCACCAGTTACCTTTGCGCTGAGGAACAGACAAATCGGTTTCTAGCGTCCGCTCTTTAATTTCTTTAAAAATAGCCTCGCGCAAAGACTGCTGGTGAGCCGTGACCTGCTCGGTAAAAGTATTTTCAGCGGTGAGATAATCAATAACTTCGGGGTTCTCTTTATCTCGAAGCCACTCATACGAATCCGTGAACGAGTCACCATGAAAAGAGCGGACGCTTGAGACTCTCTTAGGCTGCGGGGGATGGGGAGACGACATGATGGTGTAGCACCTCTATCTCATTGAATCGATGAAAAGTATTGATCTTTGACTATATAACTACAGGATAACGAGGAATATCCCTGAGTGAGCAAAACTGGCTCAAGCAAACGCTTGCGTCGTGACTATCGTGTTGGTGTACCCAGCGAATAACTATTTTTGTTCGGATGCGTCGCAAAGAGAAAAACCTTGACCCTCAAAGTTTGTATATACAACTATATTCACATGCCGATGTGTCGAACGTTTTTCACACTGCGTAACACAACACGTAACGTTTACACATTAAGAAACTTAGACGCGTTTCTTGACCCTCCATACCGCTGTGCGAAAACATAGAGGCAGGTCATGAGAGCCAGCACTAAGCCCCAGCTAGCTGGTCGGCAACCCTCACCGCGGTGGGGTGCCCTGGGTGAAGACCTGGCGTGAAATATACCATCACGCAAGCGCGGGCTGGATGCACAGAACAATTCAGTGCACCAACTTTTCGGTTCTCACCGGATTCTCTGGCATGTAGCCCCCACACAAAGATCATTGACGTATTACGCAACTTTATGGGAGCTCACCATCATGGCAGATAACGCTACAGTACCCACCCCCTCAAATCCAGCTGGCTGGAAGTTTGAAACCCGTCAAATTCACGCAGGGCAAGAGCCTGATGCTGCAACCGGTGCACGCGCGCTACCTATTTACCAAACCACGTCTTTTGTTTTCAAAGACTCAAAGCAAGCGGCTGACCGATTTGCACTCACTGAACTTGGTCCCATCTACACCCGTTTGAACAACCCCACTCAAGAGGCAGTTGAAAAGCGCATTGCTTCGCTTGAAGGCGGCGTGGATGCGTTACTGCTCGCATCAGGACAGGCCGCAACAACCTATTCGATTATCAACGTAGCTGGTGCAGGTGATCACATTGTTGCGTCGCCTTCTCTCTACGGTGGTTCATACAACCTGCTCAAGTACACGCTGAAAAACTTCGGTATTGAAACCACCTTTGTTGAAGATCCCCGCGACCTTGACCAGTGGAAGGCAGCAGTTCGCCCCAACACCAAGGCATTCTTCGGTGAAACCCTGCCCAACCCGCGCGGTGATGTATTTGATATCGAAGGAGTAGCTGGAATAGCTCACGAAGCCGGCGTGCCGCTGATTGTCGACAACACCATTCCTACCCCTTACCTGCTGCGTCCTATCGAATGGGGGGCAGACGTCGTCGTGCACTCCGCCACCAAGTACCTGGGCGGTCACGGTACCTCGGTGGGTGGCGTTATCGTTGACTCCGGCAACTTCGACTACAGCAAAGATCCCGAGAAGTACCCACTGTTCAACACTCCTGACGAAGGGTACGGCGGACTGGTTTATGCCCGGGATCTCGGTCCGGACTCAGCATTCGGTGCCAATGTTTCGTACATCATCAAAGCACGCGTTGGGCTCCTTCGCGACCTCGGATCGTCCATTTCACCGACCAATGCTTTCAATATCGCAATTGGCATCGAAACCCTGTCATTGCGCGTTGAACGCCACATCCAAAACACTCACAAAGTTGCAGAATTCCTTGAGGCACACCCTCGCGTCGAATCGGTGACTTGGGCAGGTCTGGAATCGTCACCTTATTATGAGCTGGCGCAGAAGTACATTCCCAACGGCCCCGGCGCTGTTCTCGGATTCACCCTCAAAGACGCAGATGCCCCCACCGCGCAAAGCTTCGTTAACGCGCTTTCCCTGCACTCGCTACTGGTCAACATCGGCGATGTGCGCTCGCTTGCTGTGCACCCGGCATCCACTACCCATTCACAGTCATCTGTTGAAGAGCTCGAAGCAATCGGAATCAACCCCGCCTTCATCCGACTCTCAGTGGGTATCGAAAATATCGATGACATCATCGCCGACCTCGAATTGGGCTTCTCAGCAATCAGCTAGCGAGCTCTCGTAGCGCAACACCGTCACCACGCAAAGGAGCGAAAATTGACGATCCACTCCCACGCCGAAACCACAACCGTTGAACCACTCAACGGGGTGTTGCGCTACACCGATATTGGCGATGTTCACCTAGAATCCGGTGAAGTGTTGCCCGATGCCACGCTTGCCTATGAAACCTGGGGCACTCTCAACGAAGACGCTTCCAACGCGATTTTGATTCTTCACGCCTTGACCGGAGATACTCACATTTCTCGCGGGAACGTCAGTGACAGTGCGGACGCGGCGACGCGCGCCTATGCTGAGGCACCAGGCTGGTGGGAGGGAATTGTAGGCCCCGGTTCCGTGATTGATACCGACAGGTACTTCGTCGTTTCGCCCAATATCTTAGGCGGATGCTACGGCTCAACCGGTCCGGCAACCCCTGCACCGGCATCCGTAGATGCAAAACGCAAGCCGTGGGGATCGCGTTTTCCCCGCCTGACCATTCGCGACACTGTTCGCGCGGAATCCCTCCTTGCAGACCAGCTGGGAATCGGCTCCTTCAAATACGTGATTGGAGCTTCCCTCGGTGGAACGCGCTCGCTGGAATGGGCGGCCTGCTTTCCCGAACGCGTCCGCGGATGCGCCGTCATCGCCTCGGCACCGAGCGTCACCGCCGATGTCTTGGCATGGGGGCACATCCAAAACCTTGCGATTCGCCAAGACCCAGACTTCAACGGCGGAGACTACTACGAAGGCAAGGCCCCCGAAACCGGGCTTGGCCTGGCGCGACGCGTCGCTCACACCACCTACCGTTCAGCTGCCGAACTTGATTTTCGCTTTGGTAGAGAGCCACAGCCAGAAGAGGACCCTTTCGCGCCCGGTCCTAGCCCGCGAGGCAGGTACCAGGTAGAAAGCTACCTTGACCACCACGGACACAAAATTACCCAACGGTTCGATGCCAACTCCTACCTCAGCATCAACGAGGCAATGATGAGCCACGATATTGCACGCGGTCGCGGCAGCCTGAAAGACGCGCTCGCTGACACACGGTGCCACTGGCTGATCGCCTACGTAGATTCAGATAGGCTCTTCACTCCCAGCGACTCGTTGATTCTTGCCGATGCGGTGCCGCAGCCCGTTGAGCCCTATGTGATTCATTCGCCCTCTGGTCACGATGGATTCTTGATAGAAACTCAGCAGGTTGAAAAAATTCTGCGTCTGGCTCTGGGCGATCAAGAAGACCAAGAATCTTTTCAGAAAGAACAACAGACCACTGAAGACGTAGAAAACGCCGCCTAAGGTTTTCTCACTCAGCTCTTAACAAAGGGACGCGGGGCGCCTACAGGACCCCGCGTCCTGACGTATTTAATGTGTGGCCGTATTACTTCACGCGACGAACACCCTGAGATTCAGTCCAGGTAAGCTCGGCACCGGAAGTGAACTTCAGGTGAGTTTTACCGTCTGCGCCTCGGTATTCATCGGTGGTGGGAAAGCCCAAGGTATTGATATAACCGTTGCGTACCCAGTAGTAGTACAAAGCGCCACGAGAATTTAGGGCGTGAGCGCCACTTTGTCCAGACCAGTAGACGCCGGTTTCACGTCCGTTGCCGTTGCCGAAGTAAACCGCGGCACCGTTGCCAACTGGGAACTCATCGGTGATGGGCTTGCCGTAACCGCTAAAGTTGCCCGAGGTCATCCACTTAGCGTGAATTGCCCCTCGCTTGTTCATGGAATGCGCACCGTATTGTGAGCTCCAGTAGAAAACGGTTTCGCGGTTATTAATCGAGAAGCTAGCAGAAGCGCCGTCGGCAAAGTCCGCCTCATCGGTGGTGGGGTAGCCATAGGTGAGCAGACCACCCTCGTCAGCCCACTTATTAAAGATTGCGCCGCGACCGTTCAGGGCATGTGCGCCAAAAGCTGAGCTGGAATACACAGCGGTGTTCTTGCCCGTGCTCGGCTGCACAAACCAGGCTTTTTTACCGCCGTTAGTGAATGGAACCTCATCCATGGTGGGGTAGCCCCAGTTCTTTTCAGCACCGGTGGCGCGGTAACGCTGGCCAATAGTGGTAGCCCAGTCAACGCTGTACGCACCGTATGAGGGGTGCCAATAAATCGACTTATTTTTTGAGAAATCTTGAGCTACACCGTTGTTAGCGGTTTTGTACTCAGCGCTAGTGGGTGAACCGTAAGTGTTCTGGGCACCGGTTGCGCGGTAGTGATCACCAATAGCACCTGCTACAGAGTAAATAGGCTGAACCGGTGTGGTTGCTTGAAGGCGCTGCGTGCTGATGTTTTTGTAAGACGCGTTGGACGCGAAGTCAGCTAGCTGCTTGAGGTCGCCGTTGAAGACATTGGAGTCACCGGAGAAAGGACCCGAGGCGCTGTACTGCCAAATGTCATAGGTGCTGTATCCCGCAGGCATCCGACCGGGTGAGGAGGTGCCTGAGTATGAAGCGATGTGTAGTGGCAGGTGGGAGAACGCGGTGGCGTTGTTGGTGCATTCGCTCCACCAGCTGGTGGTGGTGTAGAGAGCGGGGTAGCGGCCGGTGAGGTTGCGGTACTCGTTGACGAATGAGCTGATCCAGCTGATCATTTCGGTAGGGTTCATGTCGTAGCACATATCGCCCAGGTCGCTGTAGGGGTTGTGCTCTATATCGAGAAGTCCCGGAAGGGTCTTGCCGTCGTTGGTCCAGCCGCCGCCGTTAGCCACAAAGTAGCGGGCTTGTTCAGCTCCGGTGGTGTCGCTGGGAATAGCGAAGTGGTAGGCACCTCGGTACATGCCCTGATCTGCTGCGCCGGTGTATTGAGAGTTGAAAACCGGGGAGCGGTAGAAGGTGCCCTCGGTGGCTTTGATATAGGCAAAGCGTGCGCCTTGGTTGTATTCTGCCTGCCAGTTTACGTTGGGCTGCCAGCCTGAAACATCCATACCCAGGATTCCGGTGCCGGTGGGCGAAACAGCTGCTGCTTGCGCAAGTTTCTGATCGGGTTCCTGCGACGCGGGCGAGAGGTGATCTACATCGGAGAGCTGTTTTTGGCTTTGGCCCATGGTTGCACCTGGATTGTTATCGCCTTCGCGGGGTGGTGCAGAGAGTTTCTGCGGAGTGTCTGGAATGCTTGATTCTTGTGTGTCTGTAGGAAGAGCGGTAGCACCTGCGAATGATGAGACGGTGCATGATGCGACAAGAAGTGTAAGCAGAGAGTTTTTCAGGGGACGTTGCATAGTGCGAGTGAAACTTTCACCGGGGGACGGGGAACAAAGTGTATTTCAACGAACAAGAGAAGGTAATGTGCTTTTGTTTCTTGGCTCGTTGAATACGGTCTGACGCTGAACGTCAATGAGTGGGGTATCAGTTACCAGCGTTGACCTCAAAACAGTATAAAGAACTAGAAGTTCGGTGGCTATAGATAGCAAGTGGAGACTTTCAAATTTAGGGTGTGAGCTATACCTCGAAATATTTGATAAAGAAAGTATGGTTGAAGTAAGCAGAAGGTATCTGAAAGAATTATGGGATGACATATACCGTTGAATACTCAAACCGCCCTGAAGAACGCGAAGGAACTCACCTGGTTCTTCTGTTGCACGGCTTTGGATCTCACGAGCGTGACTTGTTGGGGCTGACTCCGCATCTTCCCAACACTGGGATCACGTATGCGGGTATGCGCGCTCCTCAGCCTGTAGGCGCGGTTCGTGAAAGCGATGATGCTGTCTCCGCTGTTATTCCGGGGGCTGCCACGGGGTATCAGTGGTGGCCGCTGACCGGAGGGGTCACAAATGCTGCTACCGATCATCTGGGCGTGAAGCTCGCAACCCAGTACGTGGTGGAGTTTCTGGAGAGCATTCGAGAGATGTACAGCGGAATCACTTTGCTCGGTTTCTCGCAGGGTATGGCCATCTCAACCTCTGTTGCTCGTCACCGTCCCGATCTTGTAGCAAGCGTCATTGGCCTGAGCGGTTTTGTGGTTGACGGTGCAGAAGAGTTCTTCAACGATGAAGAGCTTATTCAGAAGCAGATACCGCTGTTCTACGGACGCGGGGATTCCGACCCCGTGATTCACGCCGACAAAGTCGCTTTTACGGATGCGTGGCTACCCGGCAAGGTTCAGCTCGACTTCCACCTATACCCCGGTCTTCCGCACGCGGTTAACGCCGAAGAAATCGGTGATGTGACCGCGTTTATTGAGAAAAACGTTCTGAACTAACAGCTACTTCCGCCCTTAAAACAAAGGATGCGCGCTCCTGCTTGGCAGGGAACGCGCATCCTTTTTAATACTTAGTTCTCATGGACTACTTTTACCGTAACCCCGTTGAGAGTAACGGTGTCGCCGGCATGAAGCTGTTTACCGCGAGCCTCTTCAATCTGACCGTTCACCTGAACTAGCCCGTCCTGAATAACCTCGCGGGCGTGCACACCGTTTTCTACAAGGTTAGCCAGCTTCAAAAACTGGCCAAGACGAATCATCTCGTCACGAATAAAAACTTCTTCAATATTGCTCATGCCACTACTCTAGCCCACCACCTTGTGCGCTAATCACTGGTAATCTAGTGGCACGCATAAATCCCCGGCTATATTTCATCGGGGTAGAACTATGCGCCTAAGACATCAATATGAGACTCGCACACCACATCCAGTGGTGGCGCGAGAAGGAGTGAAACACATGGCACCGAAGTCAAAGCTGGATAACGTCATTACGCTGGCAAAGCGCCGCGGATTCGTTTTTCAGGCGGGTGAAATCTACGGCGGTACCCGCTCCGCATGGGACTACGGCCCCCTCGGTGCTGAGCTGAAGGAAAACATTCGCCAGCAGTGGTGGCAGACTTTTGTTCGTTCACGCTCAGACATGGTTGGTCTTGATTCTTCCATCATTCTGCCTAAGGCTGTGTGGGAGGCGTCCGGTCACGTTGCTACCTTCACCGACCCGCTGGTTGAGTGCCTTTCATGCCATACCCGCCTGCGTCAGGATCACTTGATTGAGGCGTTTGAAGCTAAGCACGGCAAGTCACCTGAAAACGGTATGGGCGATATTAACTGCCCCAAGTGTGGCACCAAGGGCCAGTGGACTGAACCGCAGAACTTCTCAGGTCTGATGAAGACCTTCCTCGGTCCCGTTGACAACGAAGAAGGCTTGCACTTCTTGCGTCCTGAAACCGCGCAGGGCATCTTCGTGAACTTTAACAACGTGGTCACCGCTGCCCGCAAGCGTCCTCCCTTCGGCATTGGCCAGATCGGTAAAGCTTTCCGCAACGAAATCACCCCGGGTAACTTCATCTTCCGCACCCGTGAGTTCGAGCAGATGGAAATCGAGTTCTTCACTCACCCCGAGGACGCCCCCAAGTACTTTGACCAGTGGGTTGAGGACTGCTGGAACTGGTTTGTTGATCTAGGCATTAACCCCGACAACATGCGCAAGTTCGATGTTCCTGAAGACGATCGCGCTCACTACTCAGCGGGCACTATCGACCTTGAATACAACTTCGGTTTCCAGGGCAACCCCTGGGGTGAGCTGATGGGTGTTGCAAACCGCACCGACTATGATCTCGGTGTTCACAATGCACACTCCAACGCAAAGCTCGAGTACTTTGACCAGGCCTCTGGCGAGCGCTACGTTCCCTACGTGATTGAGCCGTCCTTCGGCTTGACCCGTTCAATGATGGCGTTTTTGGTTGACGCTTATGTTGAAGATGAAGCGCCTAACACTAAGGGCGGCGTTGATAAGCGCACCGTGCTGAAGCTTGATCCTCGTTTGGCTCCTGTAAAGGCTGCTGTTCTTCCGCTGTCAAAGAAAGAAGACCTTGTTCCTACCGCTAAGAAGCTGCAGGAAGAGCTGTCGAAGAACTGGAACATTGATTACGATGACGCCGGTGCAATTGGTCGCCGTTACCGCCGTCAGGACGAGATCGGTACTCCGTTCTGCATCACCGTTGACTTTGACACCCTCGAAGACAACGCTGTGACTATCCGCGAACGCGACACCATGACTCAGGAACGTGTCTCGCTGGATCAGGTGAAGTCATACTTGGCTGGCAAGCTGGTTTGCTAAGTTATCTCAGACGCTAACAAGGACGCCTGCCCTCCCGTATTTCGGGGGAGCAAGCGTCCTTTTTTGTAAACCGGGTGAGCTTATTTCGTTACGCGGCGGCTAATGTCAGTTGGTGGGGCACATGGCGGTTGTCGCGCGTGACAGCCTTGGTAATCGCGTCGTATGAGGTGCCATCGAAGGTAAAAGAATTTTTGATGCGGCCAGTTTCTACAAAGCCAACTGAGGTGTACACGTGGCGTGCTCGCTCGTTTAATTCAAAGACTTCTAGCTCGATGCGGTCAATATCTAGGTAATCGAATGCGTAATCAACAATAAGTTTTGTTGCTTCGGTGCCGTGACCTGAGCCTTGGCCTCGTTTTCCAATGGCGATGCGAAAATTCAGGGAGCGTTTGTCGGCATCATAATCGTTGAGCACGACTTCACCGATATACCTCTGCAGAGCAAAAGAATAGATAGCGAGGTCGATGCGGTCTGTCTGCTCGTGTCGCGTTGCATACCAGGCTCTGGTTTTCTCTTCGGACAAGGGGTTGCCGCGTTGAGCTTGATCTGTAGAATCCACGGTTCCGGTGCGTTTGAGCACGTCTGGTTCTGTCAGGATTTCAAGCATGGCGTTGATTGCTTCTTCATCAAAAGGGCGTAGTTCAACTAATTTTCCGGTGAGTGTGGGCTTGTGCAACAGAGTACGTGTCATGGGTTCATCGTAGATTATTGATATGTCGATGAGCCTACAAATACTTTGCGGGTAGATGAACAAGTGGCTTCAACAAAACCTGGGCTCGTACACTTAACACCAAGCATAAATTTCACCCGAAGTAAGGGGTTCTATGAACGACTACACCTTCAGACCGTGGCAAGACGGCGATGACCTTGCTCTGCTACAAATTTGGCATGACGCCGATAATACGCAGTCGCAGGCTTTCCGCTCAGCATTTACAGTTGACTCAGATTCAGCGCCGTGGTCGCGCACCATTGTTGCAGAACACCAGGGTATTCCAGTGGCTGCGGGTACTGTTTATGAAACCTCTTTGCATAACCGCCACCTGTGGAGCTACGTTGAGGTAGCTCCTGAGCATCGACGCAACGGCGTAGGGTCTGAGCTACTCAAACAGCTTCAGGAACTTGCTCAATCCTCACCTTCTGGCGTCAGTACTTTGCGCACCAAAGTTGAAAAGGGCTCTGCCGGTTATGATTTTGCAACAGAGCACGGGCTTTCCCCGATTCAGCGTTCACGTATGGTGCGCGTGCATCCCGGTACCGTTCCGCTGGTGCCTTTGCGTGAAGATGAAGACGGGCGCCCCACCCAAGAAATTGAAGATATCGCTACCGGCTCTGTTGAGCTCACCCGCGTCCTGTGGGATTTTTATCAGAAGGCTCACGAATGGGATCCACCCGCGGAGATTGATCTGCCACGCGTCAATAGGCTTTTCCTTTCTGATGAGGCCGAAGCCTACGGTGCTGTTGTTTTGCGTGACGACGTGCTGACCGCCAAGAAGGAAGGCAAAAAGGCACCTATTAAAGCTTTCGCCGTGAGCTATCGACCGCTAGAAGCCGATATGCCCGGTTTTGAAATGCCCGAGGACGCAGCAACCGAGGTTCTTATCGGTTACGACTTTGAGTACCCTGGCGCTCGTGAAGCTATTATGCAGCTACTGTCTTTGCTGGCACATCAGTACCCCGTCATCCTTGAAGTCGATGATTCTATGGAAGACCTGACCGTTATGATTGATCACTTGATTAAATCCGGCGTAGCCGAAGTTGAAGAAGAGACCATCGTCTTGGCTCAGGCGTAAAGATCTGACATAGCGGTACAACGATCACGTTGTACCGCTTTGTTGTGTGAAGAGGTGCAGTAGAAATGGATGAAGAGCGAGTCGAGCAAGTCTTACAGGTTGTAGAACAGATTCCACCTGGACGTGTTGCAACCTATGGGGATATCGCAGCTGTTGTCGGTGAGAGCCCTCGCTGGGTTGGACGCGTGATGGCCGAGTATGGTTCAAACGTGGCGTGGTGGCGCGTGGTGAATGTAAAGGGACAGATTCCAGGTCACGATATCAGCGCAAAAGAGCGGTGGGAAGCCGAGAAAATGCTTGATGAAGAAGGCAAATTAGAGATGCGGCGCGTCCGACTCGCCTTGAGTAACCTCAACAAACCCTGTGAAATATTGGGTAACAAAACGCTCTGACTAGGTAAAACTTTTTTGTTCATCATTTATTAAACTTTTTTTCATAAGTAACGTGATGAACAGTAGGCTGATTCCGTCTAAGATGTAGATATAAGAAAAACTCTTATACGTGGAGATTCCACAACATACTCTTCACTTGTATGTGGAAGAGATAGAAAGGGAGCTAATAAATGGCTAACAACTCAATCGAAACCCTGCGTAACAGCGTTGTTGTAGCAACCGACGGCGAAAAGATTGGTAAGGTTGGCGAGGTTTACCTCGACGCTGACTCAAGCCAGCCCACCTTCGTTACTGTTGCAACCGGTCTCTTCGGTTCAAACGAAACCTTCGTTCCTTTGAATGATGCACAGTACAACGGCGACGAAATCGTTGTTCCCTTCTCAAAGGACTTCGTAAAGGACGCTCCGAACATCGCTGAAGATGGTGAGCTGTCACCTGCTGAAGAGCAGCGCCTGTACGAGTACTACTCACTCAACAACGGCACCTACGCAAACGACACCACCCGCACCGAGACCACCGCAACCGGTGTTGCAGGTACCGGCGTAGCTGGCGACCGTGACGCGCGCGTTGACGCAGACCGTCGCGACGTACACGCTCACACCGATGCAAACAACGGCGACGTTGTTGCACACGAAGAGCGTCTGAACGTTTCAACCAACACCTCAGCACGCGAGACCGGCAAGGTTCGCCTGCGCAAGGTTGTTCACAGCGAGACCGAGACCGTTGAGGTTCCCGTACGCCGTGAAGAAATCGTTGTTGAGCGCACCAACGTAAACGACGGCAAGGTTGTAGACGGCTACGACTTCGATTCAGCAGAAGCATCAGCTGACGTAACCGTAACCGCTCACGAAGAGCGCCCCGTTGTTTCAACTGAGACCGTTGCAACCGAGCGCGTTTCAGTAGGCAAGGAAGTACACACCGACACCGAGCGTGTTTCAGGTGAAGTACGCAAGGAAGAAATCGTTGTTGAGGGTGAAGAGAACACTCGCAACGGCAAGAAGTTCTAATTTCTGATTTGAACTGCTACGCCTAGCGTAAATTACTAAGGAGTCCCGCATTCAAACTATTGGATGCGGGGCTCTTTTTACCCTCAGAATAGGAAGCATAATGACTAATTTAGTTGACCCGCGTTCAAAGTACCCCGTCATCAGCCCTCCTGAGCAGACCCAGCCTGAGCCCGGTTTGGATCAGGAAATGGAGCCCAAAGCAGATTTGGGTCTGGATTCATACAAAGGCAATGGTCGTCTGAAAGGACGCCGCGCACTGATTACCGGTGGTGACTCCGGCCTTGGTGCTGCAGTAGCAATTGCGTATGCTCGTGAAGGCGCGGACGTGGCAATCTCGTACCTGCCCGAAGAAGAGCCCGATGCATCCTTGATTATGGCTGCTATTGAAGAAGCTGGCGTTAAGGCATTGGCTCTTCCCGGTGATCTTCGTGAACTTGAGCAGTGCGAGGCTATTGTCGAAAAGACTGTTGAAGCTTTTGGCGGTCTCGATATTCTCGTCAACAACGCAAGCCGTCAGCTGTGGAACGATAACATCGATAACATCAGCGATGAAGATTTCGACCACACCATGAAGGCGAATATCTACTCATCGTTCCGCGTGACCAAGGCAGCTGTAAAGCACATGGAACCCGGTTCATCTATCATCTTCACCTCGTCAATTCAGGCGTACGAGCCCTCAGAGACTCTGCTGGATTACGCGATGACTAAGGCTGCGATGAACAACTTGAGCAAGGGTCTGGCACAGGGCCTTGCACCCCGCGGTATTCGCGTGAACTCGGTTGCTCCCGGCCCCTTCTGGACTCCTTTGCAGCCCAGCTTCGGTCAGCCGCAGGAGAAGTTGCAGTCGTTTGGCCAGGATACCCCGCTGGGTCGTGCTGGTCAGCCCGCTGAAATCGCTGGTGCATACGTGTTCCTCGCATCCGACGAGGCATCGTACGTTGCCGGCGAAACCCTCGGCCTCACCGGCGGTCGTCCGACCCCGTAGTAAGAGCTGATAAATAGCTAATATAGTGCCCTTGCCGTTGGCTGATACAAGCTAACGGCAAGGGCATTTTTGGTGTGAGCAAGCGCAATTCCCGCGCAGGGAGTGAGTATGCGAAAATTGCTAGGTGACTGATACTTCAACAACTCGTTCTAAGCAGCTTAAACTTCCGCCGCTTCAGCTCGGTAAGCACACCGTAGATGTGCCCGTGGTGCTGGCGCCCATGGCTGGCGTGACCAACAAGGCTTTTCGCCGCCTGTGCCGTGAATACGGTGGGGGACTGTACGTCACCGAAATGGTGACCGCCCGTTCTCTCGTTGAGCGACGTGAAGAAGCTCTGCGCATCATTGAACACGATAATGATGAGGCTATTCGCTCTATTCAGATTTACGGCGTTGACGCTGTGAACGTGGGCAAAGCGGTGCGCATGGTCGTTGAAGAGGACCGCGCTGATCACATTGACCTGAATTTTGGTTGCCCCGCGCCCAAGGTCACCCGTCTAGGTGGTGGCTCCGCGCTCCCGTGGAAGACCGACCTTTTCCAGGCAATTATCAAAACCGCTGTTGAAGAGGCATCACGCAACGATGTTCCGCTGACTATCAAGATGCGCAAGGGCATCGACGATGATCACCTGACTTTTATGGAATCAGCCAAAATGGCGCGTGACCTGGGCGTTTCTGCGATTGCTTTGCACGGTCGCACCATGGCTCAGCACTACTCGGGCAAAGCAGACTGGAACGCTATTGCCGACTTGCGTGAGGCTATTCCGGACGTTCCGGTGCTGGGTAACGGTGATATTTTCTCTGCTGAAGATGCTATTGCAATGGTTGAGCAGACCGGTATTGACGGCATCGTGGTAGGACGCGGTTGCCAGGGACGCCCGTGGCTCTTTGGCGATTTGCAGAACGCTTTTGACGGTTCTGAAGAGCGATTCCGCCCCGGTGTTTCTGAGGTAGCCGAGATGATCTATCGCCACGCCGAGTTGCTCGTAGAAACCTTTGGCGACGAAACCAAGGGGCTGCGAGAGATTCGTAAGCATGTGGCGTGGTACTTCCACGGCTACCCGGTGGGCGGCTCACTGCGCGCCAAGATGGCAACCGTCCCTGATCTGGCAGCCTTCCGCGAGTACCTCGCTGAGCTGGACCACTCCATTGAGTACCCTGGCGCAGCTGTAGAGGGGCCTCGCGGACGCGCTGGCTCACCCAAGAAGCCGCACCTTCCGCACGGCTGGCTGGACTCCCGCATCCTGGGTGACGCTGAGCGACTGGGCCTGGTAGATGCCGAATTGGATATCTCGGGCGGCTAAAAACTTCATGAGAGGTGAGATAACGGACATTTCTAGGGTTTAGAGCGTTCGGTATCTCACCTCTCGCGTTATCTTTAGATGTATGAGACAAAGCCAGACTGTACGTGTAGAAACCCCGCAGGACCTAGCGGGGCTAGAGCACCTTTACGCTCAGCGACCGGAAGGGGCTAAAGCATGGGAATTCGTGCAGTCCCTGCGAGAGAACGCGACGGTGTGGACGCCGGAGCTCTCCATTCTTGTTGAAAATGCTCAAGGCTCTATCCTGGCGCATACAGTGGCTGTTCGATGCTGGATTGACTCTTTTCCAGCTCTTGTCATCGTTTCGGTAGCTGGCTCGCACGAGAAGGCTCTACCCGCTGTTCAACACCTCATCGAAAAAGCTCGGAACAAAGCTCGGCAGACGGCGTCCCCGCTGTGCTTGTTGGCACACGCATCCACTGATTATGCACCGGAATTCTATGAGCAGGTAGGGTTCGAACAGGCTCGTTTCGAAGGCATCAAAACAACACTGGACACTCAGCGTAACCACTTCTTAGCTCTCAACCTCAATCCCGATTTTGAATTGGCACCCGGTACCGCAATCTTTTCGCCAGAATTTGGCGCCGAAGACGACGATGATTTTTAAGGCACCTCTATGTATTCTCACGATTTTTCACCCGAAACAAGCGCTGGGGGTTCTTACTCTGAAAAGGACGCCCAGCGGTGGGTTCCTGAGCATCATCGCAACATCTACCGCTCAGCTTTTGAACGCGACCGTGCACGCATCCTGCATTCATCTGCGCTACGTCGGCTCGGGGCTAAGACTCAGGTGCTGGACCCTGAGACCGATGATTTTGTGCGTACGCGATTGACACACTCTCTAGAGGTCGCTCAGATTGGTCGAGAAGTAGGGCGTATGCTGGGGTGCGATCCCGACGTTGTGGATGCAGCCTGCCTTTCTCATGACCTGGGGCATCCGCCCTTCGGACACAACGGTGAGACCGCCTTGAATGAGTTAGCGCAGGACGCTGGCGGTTTTGAAGGTAACGCCCAGACGCTTCGCCTGCTGACTCGTCTTGAACCCAAAGTCATGCGTCATGACGGAGGCAGTGCCGGGCTCAACCTGACCCGTGCCGCCTTGGACGCGTCCTGCAAATACCCGTGGGTGCAGGCGGATGCGCCGGCGCGAGCTGACGGTAAACCCAACCGCAAATTTGGCGTGTACACCGATGATATGCCTGTTTTTGAGTGGTTTAGACGTGGTGCGCGCGATGCCGATGTGCCTCCAACGCAAAAGTGCATGGAAGCGCAGGTCATGGATCTTGCCGATGATATTTCTTACTCGGTGCATGATGTCGAGGACGCTGTCTTTGGCGGTCATGTGCAGTTGCACTATCTTAACGACACGGACGCCCGCGAAAAAGTTTTTGAGAAAACCCGCCAGTGGTACCTTCCCAATGCTACGGACGATCAGCTCAACGCGGCTTTGATGCGGTTGGAGAACCTTGATCGCTGGGGCACTCACATGAGTGGCTCTCGCGCGTCAATGGCAGGATTTAAGGCGCTTACTTCTGAGGTCATTGGTAGATTCGCTGCGGCAGCAGTGCGGGCTACTCGCGATAAGTATGGGGATGACCCGCTGGTACGTTACTCGGCTCAGCTGGTAGTGCCCGAGGATACCGAGCACGAGATCGCCGTGATGAAAGGCATTGCCACCACCTATGTGATGACTACTCGCGATGCTCTTCCGCACTATGAAAATCAGCGAGAAATTCTTTCGGTGCTGGTCGAATCTCTCTACGAAAACCCCAGCCTGCTCGACCGCACTTTTAAAGCTGACCTGGTAGAAATTGGCCCGAATGATGATGCTGCTAAGCTCCGTCTGGTGATTGACCAGGTGGCATCTTTGACCGACCGCTCGGCAACCGATCTGTTCAAACGCATCACCGCCGGACTGCTCTAGCATTTTGCGCTGATTGCGCACGCATCGCATTCGTAGCGGATAGTCCACTACACTTGAACCCGTGGCTGGTTTGATTCGACGGGAAGACATTGACGAGGTGCGTTCGCGCACCGATATCCGCGAAATTGTTGAGGGGTATGTGACCCTCAAAAGCGCTGGTATAGGCTCTTTCAAAGGTTTATGCCCCTTTCACGATGAACGAACGCCGTCTTTCCATGTGCGTCCGCAGATGGGAACTTACCACTGCTTTGGTTGCGGTGAATCAGGCGATGTCATTTCGTTCGTCATGGAGATGGACCACACCTCGTTCACCGAGACTGTCGAAAAGCTAGCTGCTCGCATCAACTATGAACTGCACTATGAGCAGGGGAGCGGGCCCGACCGCGAGCAGGTGGGTAAACGTCAGCGTTTGCTCGATGCCCATAAAGTCGCCGCCGAATTTTTTCAGCGCAACCTCTACACCCCGGCTGCAGTGGAAGCCCAAAAGTTCATGGGTGGACGCGGCTTTGACCCCGCAACCTGCCAAAAATTTGGTGTCGGTTATGCACCCAAGGGCTGGGATAACCTGCTGAAATTCATGCATTCACGCGGGTTCACCGACGACGAATTGCGCGGCACCGGTATGTTCTCCGAAGGAAACCGCGGCCTGTACGATCGTTTTCGCGGACGCGTCATGTGGCCCATTCGCGGACTCGGCGGCGAAACAATTGGTTTCGGCGCGCGCCGTTTGTACGACGACGATCAAGGCCCCAAATACCTCAACACCCCTGAAACCGCGCTCTACAAAAAATCGCAAGTGCTCTACGGCATCGACCTCGCCAAGCGCAATATCGCAAAGCAAAAACAGATTGTGCTGGTCGAAGGCTACACCGACGTTATGGCTGCCCACCTTGCCGGTATTGAAACCGCAGTGGCAACCAGCGGTACAGCATTCGGTGAAGGGCACATCAAAGTCATCCGCCGACTCATGGGCGATGACGGTTCTGGCGGCGAAGTGATTTTCACCTTCGACGGTGACGCCGCCGGACAAAAAGCAGCGCTTTCAGCCTTTGAAGAAGACCAACGTTTCGTGGCGCAAACCTACGTTGCTGTGGCAGATGAAGGCATGGATCCTTGCGACCTCCGCCTTGCCAAAGGCGACGCCGCTGTGCGCTCGCTGATTAACTCGCGTCGTCCGCTGTTTGAATTCGCTATTGACTCCACTTTGCGCAGCTACGATATGACCACTCTTGAAGGACGCGTGCGCGGCATGCGCGCTATCGCCCCTATTATTGCGGGAATTAAAGACTCCTCGCTGCGTCCGGCGTATATTCGTCGCGTTTCAGGACAGCTCGGTTTGGATATGGACGAGGTTCAGCGCGCCGTCACATGGGCTGTGCAGAATCCGCAGGTGTCTGCGCGTGAACGCGCTCGTATTGCTGAAGAAGAGCGTGTGAAGGCCGCTGAAGAGCAACAGATGCTTTCGTCTTCGCCCGATGCTTTTGAACAACCTGACCTCAGCGATCCTGTGGCGCGGATGGAACGCGAAGCGTTAGAAGTTATCGTTCAGGTACCCCAGCTCCTTGCCCTTGAGCAATGGCAACAGCTGACGCAGGTTCAGTTCCGTTACCGTATGCACGAAGGTGTTGCGCAGGGTGTTATTGGTGCTGCTTCAACTATTGCACCTGAACCCGGAGCTATATGGGTGAATACCGTACGTTCTTTCGCCCCCGAACAGTCGCACGCTCTGCTTGCCGAGCTGACAGTTTCGCCTATACCGGCGTCCTCACAGGAACAACTCGCTAGATACGTTCA
The DNA here is from genome assembly GCF_012396615.1 of Rothia terrae. Classification (GTDB taxonomy): domain Bacteria; phylum Actinomycetota; class Actinomycetes; order Actinomycetales; family Micrococcaceae; genus Rothia; species Rothia terrae. Next base: position 72,550 of record NZ_JAAXPV010000004.1, read on the forward strand.
CGATATTTTGAACAGACTGTTTGAGCAGCAGATCAACCGCCAGAAATCTGATTTGCTGATGCAACTTCAGCTTCTCAACGCGGACGCGTCGCCCGAAGAATTCCAGCGAATTCAGCGGGAGCTCATGCAACTGGAGCTGCAACGACGCCGCATCATGGAAGGTCAAGACTAGGGTATATCCGAGCGCGCCAACTTGAATACGGTAAGAGTGATACAGCTAACTCTATTTCGATTTGCGAGGGCTCAAATACCTGTGTATAGTTATTATTCGTTGCAGCGATGAAAATCGTTCAGGAACATTCCCCCGTAGCTCAATTGGCAGAGCATTCGACTGTTAATCGAAGGGTTACTGGTTCGAGTCCAGTCGGGGGAGCGATTCAAAATCCCACTTGCGAAAGCGAGTGGGATTTTTTGTTTAACCTTGCGGACGCGGATGCGAGGTGGGGGTGTGTGGGGCACACTTTTTGTCCTATAACCCCGAGGTAGCCGCATGGTGGGCGAGGTGAAGTGAGGTCACACCATCCGCCCTCTAGGTCGCCGAGATCCTGATTAATCAGGATCTCGAAGTTTTGGGGAGGGTGGATGCTTGTTCGTGCGCAACGTGCCGTTGCCCTTTTGGACTGGGTAGACCTTCACCGGGAAGAAATTGGATTGGCCGTCTAAAACTGGCCGCTACACTCGCGTAAATTTCATTGAATCTGAAAGAATAAGAGGCATGAGTGATAACTATTCTTCAGACGACTATGAAGTGGTTGCGGACGCAAAGTTGCCGCAGGGTATGGTGAGTGTGCGCGCGACCGGTGACGGCGATTTTGGGACGCTGGTGCAGACTAAAACTCACGCATGGCTCATGGATGAGCCTGAAAGCGTTGAGGGTGGCCTCGGGAAAGGCCCCAACCCGTTAGAGCTGATGCAGGCGTCCTTAGCATCGTGCACTCTCATGACCATGGGGATGTATGCGCGTCGTAAAGGGGTTGAGCTGGGTGATACTCGTGCTTCGGTCACCTATAAAAAGCTTCCCGCATTACCCCGAGAAACCAAGAGCCACTTTACGGTAGTGCTTGAGTTTGATCCTCAGATTTCGCCGGAGTACCAGGTAAAGCTTTCTGAAATTGCGCGAAAGTGCCCGGTGCACAAACTTCTAACAGGCATGGTAGAAGTCGTCGTAGAAGAAGCATAATATTTTCACCGTAAAGTGATTTTTCACCCACAAAAGGCTGAGAAACCAGTCAATAAAAGCTAAAAATGTTACCTTAGTTAAAGGTATAATCAAAAGTACACTTACCGTAACTTGGAGAGGCGGACATGTCCACTCAGGAACACCTCGATGGTTCAGTGCGTGCAGATCACGTAACTGACTCCACTGCAGGTACCCACGACGTCTACGAGACTCGTACCCTTCGCGGTGCTGGTCAGCGTACTACCGGCGTCCGTGCAGGTATCAACAACATTAAAGCTGGTGTCACCGGCATGGCCGACGCGGGTAAGGTCATTACTCGTTTGGCACCCAAGCAGATTAAAGACGAAGTCCAGATCGCTAAGCACGAGATGAAGGACAAGGGCATTGCAGTAGGCAAGGGTGCAGCTGTTGCTGCCGGCGGTGCCGTATTTGCTCTGCTCATGTCAATTGCTTTGGTTATCTTGATCTTCGTTGGTCTAGCTAAGCTCATGCCTGCATGGTTGGCAGCGCTCGTTCTCGTTCTCGTCTTCTTGGTACTGGCTGCGATCCTCGGATTGGTTGGCTTCAAGATGATTAAGAAGCAGCTTCCCTTCAAGCCCGAATCAGCAATCTTCGGACTGCTGTACGACTTGGGCGTTCTGAAGGAAGGTTCAGCTATGGACTCACAGCGCGTTAAGCGTGAGATGCGCCAGAAGGAAGCTGAAAAGGACGCGAAGAAGAAGCAAAAGAAGCAGGCTGAAAAGAACCAGAACAACAACGATGGTTCATCAGAGGCTCCTGCAGCTAACGAGGCTCAGCTCAAGCAGCGCACCAAGCAGCGTCGTGAGCACCTCAAGGCTCTGCGCGATGATTTGAATGTTTACTCAAACAACATTCAGAACAATGCAACCACTGTTGTTCGCGATTCAAAGCACAACGTCGGTCGCGTACCTTCACGTATTGCTGGTGCTGGTTCACAGCTCGGTTCTAACGCTTCAACTAAGCAGAATCTGCAGGCTCGTTGGCAGCCTCTGGCAGCGCTTGCTGCATCAGTGACTGCATTCTTCGTTTTCCTCGGAAAGATTATCCGTAAGTAAACGAATACGGTCTAACCTTTAAAATCGGTGTCGCACGGTTTCAGTGCGGCACCGATTTTTGTATCGTCCTTGAGGACTAATCAGGCTGTGGTGAGCTTGCGCATGTGGTCTGAGAAATAAAACTCTAGTACCTTTGAAAGTGCACAACACCCGCGAGCAAAGGCAGTTGAATTTTCTATGGCACAAACGCCGCTGACCATCATGATCGGTGCCGATACCTATCCTCCTGACGTCAACGGCGCAGCACAGTTTGGTGTGCGCTTAGCAACTGCTATGCACGGACGCGGTCACAATGTGCATGTTGTGGTACCCAACGATGTTGCTGGAGAGTCTGAAACTCGCGACGTTAATGGAATCACCGAGCATCGCCTGCACTCTCATAAGGTCATTACTCACGAGTATTTGCGCCTGTGTGCGCCGTGGGAGATTTATCGCGAGATTGGCGATATTTTGGACGCTGTTCAGCCCGATGTGGTGCATATTCAGTGCCACTGGCTGATTGGACGCGTTTTGGCGCATCAAGCGTCGCGTCGCGGTATTCGTGTTATTGCGACCAATCACGTGATGCCTGAAAATATTGCTCCTTTCTTGCCACTACCACAGTTTTTGCAGGGGCCATTTGCCAAAATTTCGTGGTGGGATATGGCTGCTGTGCTCCGTCAAGCCCAGGTCGTTACCACCCCCACGCCTATCGCGGTGGAGGCAATGAGCGCATCAGGCGCGTTCAAGCGTCCGGCTCTGGCAGTTTCTAACGGCATTGAAATCGGGGATTACGAGCTCGCTCCGGGGGAGTCCGTCGATAAAAATCCCGGCGAACTTCGCATCTTCTTTGCCGGACGCTTAGCGGTAGAAAAGCATATTGATGTGCTGATTCGTGCGCTTAGCCTGTTGCCGGATTCGCTATCTAACGTGGTCTTGGAAATAGCTGGCGACGGCGAACAACGAGAAAAGTTGCATAAGCTCGTTGCAGAGCTGGGCGTAGAAAATCGGGTGCGTTTTCTCGGTTATGTATCCGATGAAGAATTGCGCGCTGGCTACCTTCGCGCTGATGTCTTCTGCCAACCGGGAACCGCAGAGTTGCAGTCTTTGGTGACGCTAGAAGCTATGAGTGCTTCTTTGCCCGTGGTTCTGGCGGATGCCCTTGCTCTTCCGCATCTCGCCGATGAAGGCGTCAACGGTTATCTTTTTGCTCCCGGCAATGCGCAGGACCTAGCAGAGAAACTCGAGCTGGTTCTCTCGCTACCCGAAAAAGAGCGTCAAGCGATGGGTAACGCGAGCAAGGTAATGGTAGATATGCACCGTGCAGAGACCACCTGGGAAATCTTCGAATCCCTCTACACCTCAAATCTCTACTACAACCAGCGCAGACGCGAACTAGCGTCATCAAGCGCCTCATACACCCAAAAATTTTAGAGAAAACACAATTTCAGGTACTCTTATGTGAGTGGCGTAAAAGCATCGCTTAAACGCTCAAAGCAGGGGGCCTTAGCTCAGCTGGTTAGAGCAGGGGACTCATAATCCCTTGGTCGCGGGTTCAAGTCCCGCAGGCCCTACAGAAATAAATACAGCGAAGAAATCGCTCCGGTCGCAATAGCCAGACCGGAGCGATTTCTTTTACACCAAAGTTTATACACGCATCGCCCGGCTGAGATTGTCAACCGGGCGATGCTTTTTAGGAGAGTTCCTGATTAGTCAGGAACAACGGTGGTGCCAGCTTTACCTAGCACTAGATCCTCAATGTCTGCAAGAGCACCGATGACTGCTCGCTTGCCGGTGTGCTGGGCGAAGTTGCGAGCTGCCTCTACCTTCGGACCCATCGAACCTGCAGCGAGGTTGAGTTCGTCAATCTCAGATACCTTGAGGGTTGAGAGCAACTCCTGATCCGGAGTGCCCCAGCCCTTGTACACGCCTTCAACGTCGGTTGCGATAACCAGTAGATCAGCGTCCAAGTTCTCAGCCAAGAGCGCAGAGCAGAGATCCTTATCGATGACAGCTTCTACACCGTGCAACTTTTGGTTTTCATCGAGGTAGGTGGGGATGCCGCCACCGCCGGCGCAAATCACCATGGTGTTCTTATCGACGAGGTGGTTGATAGCCTCTTGCTCAATGATGCGTTTAGGCAGGGGAGAAGCTACCACACGTCGGTAGTAGGGGCCGTCAGGCTTGACAACCCAGCCCTTCTGTTCAGCGAGCTGCTCAGCCATCTCTTGGCCGTAGACCGGACCAATGAACTTGGTCGGATTATCGAACGCGGGATCTTTCGGGTCAACCTCGGTCATCGTCAAGATGGTAACAATGCGCTGTTCAGGCGGCAGAACATTGCCGAGCTCCTGTTCCAGCATGTAACCGATCATCGCTTCTGACTCTGCGCCTAGAACGTCCAACGGGTAAGCTTCAACCTCGGTGTAGGCAGCTGACTGAAGCGCCAATAAACCTACCTGCGGGCCGTTGCCGTGTGCAACAACTACCTGATTGTTCTCGGTGATGCGTGAAATACGCTCCGCCGCGATGTTGATGTTAGCTCGCTGGTTAGTCGCTGTGAGCGGCTCACTTCTCTTGAGAAGAGCGTTGCCGCCGAGAGCTACGAGAATCTTCATGGTGTGCTCCTTTGCACTCAAAACGAAGAATAAATGAAAGAAAGATTAGCCGAGCGATGCGACCATGACAGCCTTGATGGTGTGCATACGGTTCTCAGCCTGATCAAAGGCGATGTTGTAGGCAGACTCAAAGACGTCCTCGGTGACCTCGATGCCGTTAGCGAACTCGGGGTACTGCTCAGCGATCTGCTTGCCAACCTTAGTTTCTGAGTTGTGGAAAGCAGGCAGGCAGTGCATGAACTTTACGCGCGGGTTGTTGGCAGCCTTGATGAGATCCTGATTGACCTGGAAAGGCTTGAGCAAATCAATGCGGTCGCCCCAGCTTTCAATAGGCTCACCCATTGATACCCAAACGTCGGTGTGAATGAAGTCAACGCCGTCTACAGCCTTCTTGGCATCGTCAGTAACAGTGATGCGTGCGCCGCTTTCCTTCGCGTAACCTTCACACTGCTTGACGAAGTCTTCCTCTGGCTGCAGACCCTTGGGTGCACCAATACGAACGTCCATGCCCAGCTTTGCCCCGATAAGAAGCAATGAGCGTCCCATGTTGTTACGAGCATCGCCCACGTACGCGAAGCTAATCTCGTGCAGATCCTTGCCACCGGCGTGCTCCACCATAGTCAGAGTATCTGCCAGCATCTGAGTGGGATGGAACTCATCGGTGAGGCCGTTGAAGACCGGTACGCCGGCGTATTTAGCGAGCTCATTTACAACAGTCTGCTTGAAACCACGGTACTCAATCGCATCGTACATACGGCCGAGCACACGAGCGGTATCCTTCATCGACTCCTTATGACCAATCTGCGATGAAGTGGGATCAATGTACGTGACGTTTGCGCCCTGATCGTACGCTGCGACCTCAAATGCACAACGGGTACGAGTTGAGGTCTTCTCAAAAATCAGCGCAATGTTCTTGCCCTTGAGGTTCTGCTGCTCGGTACCTGCGTACTTAGCGCGCTTCAAATCGCGTGACAGGTCAATGAGGTAACGAAGCTCCTTCTCAGTGTGATTGGTCAGGCTGAGCAGGTGACGGTTGTGCAGGTTGAATGACATGAGAATAATTTCCTTTGCTATTGCGTTAGACGAAAAAGGGTTTAGTAATCGATAGCGTCGCGGGTAATGGGGCAGGTCATGCAGTGCCCACCGCCGCGTCCTCGACCGAGTTCACCGGAGTTAATTTCAATAACCTCAATGCCTGCTTTACGCAGTAGTGCATTGGTGTGAATGTTGCGGTCATAACCCACAACCACACCCGGCTCAAGAGCAACAACGTTGTTGCCGTCGTCCCACTGCTCACGTTCAGCATCGAACGCGGTGCCACCGGTGGGAATAACGTGTAGTTTCGGCAAGCCCAAAGACTTTGCCACAACATCGATAAAGGGTTCCTTCTCGACGTGAACTGAGAACTTGCGCTCGCGGTCTACAGGACGCAAAGAGATGGTTTGAATGGTCTTCACGACCTCATCGAAAGCGGTCACTACATCGCGGTCACAGAAGGTAAAAACGGTATCCAAATGCATGGATGCGCGGTCCGGAGCCATCGCAGCCACAATAATGTGGTTAGCTGCTTCTGCAGCAAAAAGGTTCTTTGCCAGCTGCGAAATAGCCTGCCACGAAGTGCGCTCACCCATACCGATGAGCACAACGCCGTTACCGATAGGCATGATGTCGCCGCCTTCGAGAGTGGCTAGACCGTTATCGCCGTCGGTTGCATCGTACCAAATCTTGAAGTCGCGGTTGGTGAACTTCGGGTGGAAGGTATAAATCGCGGTCGTCAGCAGGGTTTCCTGACGGCGTACAGGCCAGTGCATGGGGTTCAATGCTACACCACCGTAGATCCAGGCGGTGGTGTCGCGCGTGAACTGGGTGTTAGGCAAAGGCGGAAGCAAGAAGCTCATGGCGTTGTTTACTTCAGCCAGTGCGCGGGTTGCGGTGCGCTGGAAGTCATCGGGAAGATCCGTGTAGACGAGACCACCGATGAGGTAGTCAGCTAGCTCTGCTGAAGGAATTTCAGAGAACCATGATTCGAGTTCTTCAGAGATGCCCAAACCGACATAGTTAGCTGAGAGCTTGCGCTTGAGAACCCATTCGCGTGCTTCTGGAATGTCCAGAGTCTCGCGTAGTAACTGGTGCATCTCAAGGGTCTCAACCCCGCGGGACTGCATTTTTGCAACGAAGTCGTCGTGGTCGCTTTTAGCACGATCTACCCAGAGCACATCGTCGAACAAGAGTTCCTTGCAGTTGCTAGGGGTCAGACGCTGGTGAGCGAGTCCGGGGGAGCACACCATTACTTCGCGTAGCTTGCCAACTTCGGACCAAGCACCAATGGGAGTTGTAGTAGTCATGGGACTCATTCTCCTTTCAAGAGAATCAAGGGAAGAATTCACAGACATCGGGAATTCGTAGGGATAAGTTTTATTTAGAAGAGGCTCATTGAGCCGTTAGCAAAGAGCACAATGGCGTAGATTGCTGCTAAGGCGAGTACTGCAACGATAATCCACTCAAATGGTTTGAAGTATCGGCGTTCGCCCTTTTCTCGTTTAGCCCAAATATAAACCAGAGCACCGGGTAAGTAGAGCAATGCTGTGAGTAGCAGATTCTCCACGCCTGCAGCTATCAGAAGCCAGATACCGTAAATGGTGGCAACTACCGAGATCGCGGTTTCGTTGCTTTGGCTCGTTGTGGTAGCCCTCGCCTCGTACAGTAATCATCAAGGCATAGACCGCAGAGAGCAGGTAGGGAACCAGAATCAGGGCGGCAGCCAAGGTCGCCATTGCCAGATAAACGTTCTCCGAGAAGTAGGATGCAATCAGAATAATCTGGGTGAGGATGTTGGTAACCCACAGAGCATTTGCGGGAGCATCATGCTTGTTGAGCTTGCCGAAGAAAGAGGGCATCGTACCGTCTGAACCGGGAACCTGCATGGTCTCGCCACAGAGCAAAATCCAAGAGAGCAAAGCACCGAGGAGTGAGAGAATAACGCCGATGCTGATGAACCAGGCGCCCCACGGGCCTACCGCGTGTGCCAGGACGTCTGCGGTTGAAACATCGGGTAGGTTAGCAACATCGGAGCGTTGCATGATACCGAGCGACAGCAGGTTAACAGCAATCAGAATCGCGAGAACAAAGACAAAACCGATGATGGTTGCCTTACCGACGTCTGAGCGCTTGTTAGCTCGCTTGGAATAAACGGATGCGCCTTCAATGCCGATGAAGACCCACACCGTCACCATCATCATGTTTTTTGTCTGGGTGAGCACATCGCCTAAGCCGGCGTCCGCGCCCCAAAAGTCAATGGCAAAAAGGTCGTATTTGAAGCCGATTGCACAGATGACGATGAAAACGAGAAGCGGAACGATTTTTGCAACGGTGGTAATTGTGTTGATCATTGCCGCGGTTTGAATTCCGCGAATGATGAGAAAGTGGATAGCCCAGAGCAAGATTGATGCACAAATAATTGCCGGGATAGTGTTGCCACCTTCAAAGATTGGGAAGAACTTACCAATCGTTGAGAAGAGAAGGATCAGGTAGCCGACATCACCGATCAGCGCGGAGAGCCAGTATCCCCATGCTGAGTTGAAGCCGATGTAATCGCCAAATCCCGCGCGAGCATATGCGTAAATGCCGTTATCGAGCTGAGGCTTACGAGCGGAGAGGAACTGATAAACCAGGGTCAGGCAGACCATACCGATGCCGGTGATAATCCAACCAATGATGGTCGGGCCAGCGCTGGCGGCTGCGGCGATGTTCTGGGGGAGTGAGAAGATTCCTCCGCCGATCATCGATCCGATGACAAGTGCTAGAAGGGCGAAGAAGGATAGACCGCCCGGGGCGGCAGAGCCCGTTGAGAGTTCGGAGTCAGTACTCCTGTCCGGTGTTGAACTCATGACAATCCTTAGTAACGAAAGAACGTTGTGTAGAAAGATCGTCCCTGCCAGTTAGGTAAGGGAAATACATTGTCGTCGATGTGATTTCACTGTAAAAGCTACAGATTCAAAGCTCTGCATACTTTCGGTTTTTCGGTTGTTGATAAAAATGAACGATCTTTTCTAGTTAAAGTCACTTCGTTTCTAAGCTCTATAACACTGTGTGATGTAGCTTAATAGTTTCAATGTAAACCATTTCAATTAATGAGAAAAATTAATAATTATCAGCATGTCGCCCTTTAAATTGAATTTAAATACAAATTTATGAATATTTTTTACTCAATTTTTGTGGACTGGAATGGTGGCGAAAATATTTTTAAACCGTGAGCGGTTGCTGTTTAGGCTGAAAAGTCATCGTCAATGGGTAGCAAGATGCTCGGTGCCTGGGTCTCAATAAGAAGCCACGGATTAATGTACTCATCGCCTTTGCGAACTCCCCAGTGGACGCAGAGGGTCAGGCTCGGGCAGTGGTGTTGTGAGGCGTCTATTGCTGCGATGGGTTGACCTTTGGTGACCTTGGTGCCGATAGGGAGCGGGTTTGTTACCGGTTCAAAGCTGGACTTCTTGCCGTCGGGGTGCGTGATCGTAATGACAGTACGGTCAACAACTTTGCCAGAGAATGAAATCGTTCCTGCTTCGGGCGCAACAACCTTGGTGGATGCGGTGGCTGAAAAGTCGACGCCGCGATGCCCCGCATTCCATTTTTTGGGTGGCTTTTTGAAGTGCCGTTCCACGCTGTAGGGGTCGCCTACGGGGGATTGCCAGTGTGGTGAGGTGTCTGCTGATGCCGACGGGTTGGGTAGGAAAGTTGCAAGAAGCAGTATCGCTACCTGTATGGCGGTGGCGGTGCGCTTGGAGCTGGAGGCTGGGGCTTGCTGAAAAATGTGGTTCATAAGAAAACCTCACCACGGGTTTCCCGTTGAATCTATAGAAAAATCTAAAAATGTGGATAACTCCGCCAAAAAAAGAGTTATCCACAGGTTTGATGTGTGTAGCTGCTCACTTAAACCTGTGTTGGTTCTGAAAACCGCAGAATACTGCTGTGAAACCGGTGCTTCTGCGGTATAGTTGACGATTGCAGTTTGCCTAAGCGCGCGTCCTTCTACTGAGGGATGCAACTCGCGAGGGGAAAGAACGTCATTTACACGTCGTTCACCGTGCCTTAGCGTGCGGTCTGACAACGCGTAATCTCAGGGAGCTAGCTTATTCACAGCAGCTCATAAGAGACTTTCGGTCTGCTTAAAACTAAGCAGTGAAGGCTTGAAGATGAGTCCCATGAAAATTTTCAGGGGCCGTATCTGCGAGATTGCCAGGGGAACGAATAAGTTCCATGTAACCGATAACTACTATGCGCGCGGCAGATCTAGCCTGGAATCAGGGGACTGCCCGGCACCATCTCAAAAGGAGACGACATGCCCGTCGTAACTATGCGCCAGCTTCTGGACTCAGGCGTTCACTTTGGTCACCAGACCCGTCGCTGGAACCCCAAGATGAAGCGTTACATCTTCACCGAGCGTAACGGCATCTACATCATCGACCTGCAGCAGTCACTCGAATTCATCGACAAGGCTTACGAAGCAGTAAAGACCACCGTTGCACACGGCGGCACCGTACTGTTCGTTGGTACCAAGAAGCAGGCTCAGGAAGCAATTGCTGAGCAGGCAACCCGCGTTAACATGCCTTACGTTAACCACCGCTGGCTCGGTGGTATGCTCACCAACTTCGCAACCGTTTCAAAGCGTATCGACCGCATGAAGGAACTTGAGCAGCTGGACTTCGACGACGTAGCAGGCTCACAGTACACCAAGAAGGAACTCCTGCTTCTGCGTCGCGAGCACGAAAAGCTGGAGAAGACCCTCGGTGGTATCCGCAACCTCACCAAGGCCCCTTCACTCGTATGGATCGTTGACACCAAGAAGGAGCACCTCGCAGTAGACGAGGCTCAGAAGCTCAACATCCCCGTTGTTGCAATCCTCGACACCAACGCAGACCCGGACGAAGTTGCGTTCCCGATCCCCGGTAACGACGACTCAATCCGCTCCGTTAACCTGCTGACCCGCGTTATCGCAGACGCAGTTGCAGAAGGCCTGCTCGAGCGTAACAACAAGAAGGCTGGCAAGGCAGACTCAACCGAAGAGCCCATGGCTGAATGGGAAAAGGAACTGCTTGAGCAGCACGAAGCTGCAAAGTCAGAAGAGTCAGCTAAGTAATTTTGCTGAAAAATAAGACGGTGCCCAACCTCGCAAGGATGGGCGCCGTCTTATACTCGCAGTGGACGCTTACAAGCGTCCGCCCCACCAACCTTTGAACTAAAACAATCAAGGAGTTCACAATGGCGAACTACACCGCAGCAGACATCAAGGCACTGCGCGAAAAGACTGGCGCTGGCATGCTCGACGTCAAGAAGGCTCTTGACGAGGCTAACGGCGACCAGCAGAAGGCAATGGACATCATCCGCGTTAAGGGTCTCAAGGGCGTTACCAAGCGCGAAGGCCGTGCAACCGCAGAAGGCATCGTTGCAGCACGCGTTGAAAACGGCGTTGGCTACATGGTTGAAGTTAACTCAGAGACCGACTTCGTTGCTAAGTCAGAGCCCTTCATCGCTTTCGCTAACAACGTTCTTGAAGCAGCTATCTCAGCTAACGCTTCAACCCTTGAAGAACTCAAGGCAGCTACCGCAGACGGCAAGACCGTTGAAGAACTGACCACCGAAGCTGGCGCACTGCTGGGCGAGAAGGTTGTAGTTCGTCGCGTAGCACGCGTTGAGGGCGAAAACGTTGCAGTTTACCTGCACAAGACCTCAAAGGACCTGCCCGCACAGGTTGGCGTTCTGCTGGCTGTTACCGGTGAGAACACCGACGAGGTTGCTCACGACGTTGCAGTTCACATTGCTGCTATGTCACCGAAGTACCTCAACTCAGACGCTATTGCAGCTGAGGACATCGAGGCAGAAAAGCGCGTTGCTGAAGAAACCGCACGCGGCGAGGGCAAGCCTGAGCAGATCATCCCGAAGATCGTTGAAGGCAAGCTCAAGGCTTTCTACAAGGAAAACACCCTGCTCGATCAGGACTTCGCAAAGGACTCATCAAAGTCAGTTGAGAAGGTTCTGTCAGAAAACGGTGCAACCGCAACCGCTTTCGAGCGTTTCCGCGTAGGCGCATAAGTTTAGACAAACTTGTTACCTCAAATTTGTGGATGATTAACATGTGATTGTGCACAGATTTAGGGAAGACAAAGGGGAGTACCGCTTAAGGCGCTCCCCTTTGCCGTATGCTGTTCTAGAGCATGACTGTGCATTTTGCCCGGTTGATGCAAAAAATTTTTATCTACCGTTACACCACATGGAGGATTCGTGGCTGAAAACGCTTCAAACATCCACAAGGACGACACCGGTCGTCGTCGCGTTCTGCTGAAGCTCTCAGGCGAGGTTTTTGGCGGCGGCAAGGTTGGTATTGATACTGACGTTATCCGCGGTATCGCTGATCAGATTGCGGCTACCGTTGGTCAGGTTGAGACCTCTATCGTGATTGGTGGCGGTAACTTCTTCCGCGGTGCAGAACTGTCAACTGCGGGTATGGACCGTTCACGTGCTGACTACATGGGTATGCTAGGCACCGTGATGAACTCTTTGGCGTTGCAGGACTTCTTGGAGCAGGCTGGTATCGATACTCGCGTACAGTCAGCCATCACCATGCCGCAGGTCGCAGAGACTTACATCCCGCGTCGTGCAATCCGCCATATGCAAAAAGACCGCGTTGTGATCTTTGGTGCTGGTGCCGGTCTGCCTTATTTCTCGACCGATACCGTTGCGGCGCAGCGCGCACTGGAAATTCATGCGGATGAGGTTCTGGTTGCTAAGAACGGCGTGGACGGTATCTACACCGCTGACCCGAATAAGGATTCCAACGCTGAGCGCCTGTACAACCTCACCTACGATGACGCGCTGAAGCGCAACATCCGTGTGATGGATCAGACCGCGTTCTCGCTGTGCAAGGACAACAACGTAGCGATGCGTGTGTTTGGTATGCAGGGCGAAGGTAACGTAACTCGTGCAATTCTTGGTGAAGAAATGGGAACCCTGGTTACCAAGTAATAGCTACCGGTGAGGTGGCTACGCGTCCTTGCAGAACGTTGTTACCTTGAAAAACCTAGCTAATCAGCGACTTGATTGTCTAAAAGTAGCCCGGCCAGCGGTCGGGCTACTAGACTATTGAAAAGACTCTATGGTGAGTAGTAGATACTCGCCTCAACCTGTGGCTTTTCGCCACCGCACTATTGAAGGAGATCCCCGTGATCGAAGAAACCCTGGCTGATGCAGGCGAACGCATGGACAAGGCTGTAGAAGCCGCAAAGCACGAGTTTTCAAACGTTCGTACCGGACGTGCGAACCCTTCACTGTTTTCATCATTGACCGTCGATTACTACGGTGCACCTACTCCCTTGCAGCAGCTGGCGTCCTTCCAGACTCCTGAGGCACGTACTATCTTGATTACTCCTTACGATAAGAGTGCAATGAGTGCAATCGAGAAGGCTCTGCGCGACTCTGATCTCGGTGCAAACCCCTCAAATGACGGTAACGTGATTCGCATTGTGATGCCCGAGATGACCGAAGAGCGTCGCAAGGAATACATCAAGCTTGTCAGCCACAAGGCTGAGGATGCCCGTGTGGCAGTTCGTAACGCTCGCCGTAATGCTAAGTCTGCTATCGACAAGTTCGTGAAGGACGGCGAGATCGGTGAGGACGAGGGTACTCGCGCAGAGAAGGAACTCGACACTTTGACCAAGAAGCACGTTGAGACTGTGGATTCTCTGCTCAAGCACAAGGAAGCTGAGCTTCTCGAAGTTTAATCGAGGTCTTTGACTATGAGCAATATGCTCTCAACCGACACGGCTAAGGAACCTAAACCTTCCAAAGCCGGTCGAAACTTGCCTGCCGCTATTTCCGTCGGCGTTGTTCTCGGCGCCGGCCTAGCGGTGGGTTTGTTTTATGTTCCGGTTATTTTGGTAGTTCTCGCCGCCGCTGCGACTGCTGTAGGAGCGTGGGAAGTGACCCACGGTCTGAATCAAAAACGGGGAATGGGTATTCCTGTAATTCCGGCGGTGGTCGCGGCTGCGATTGTTCCTTTTTTTGCTTACTACGGTGGCGGACAGTGGCTTATTTTTGCTGTCGTAGCCTTTAGCTTGGTACTGATTGGCTGGCGAGCGTGCGGCCCGAAAAACGGCATGATTATGTCGATGATGGGTTCGATGTTTGTCATGAGCTGGGTGCCGCTGCTTATTTCGCTTGCGTTGTTGCTCTTTAGACAGGACGCAGGCGCTGGCAAGGTTTTCACCATTTTGATTATGGCTATTGGTAACGATACCTGGGGCTATATCGCGGGCGTGCTGTGGGGCAAGCATCCGATGGCTCCCAAGATTTCTCCGAAGAAAACCTGGGAGGGTTTTGCCGGCTCTATGGTGGGTTCCATCGTCGTTGGCGTTATCTGCATGTTTTTCTTGGGCGAGCCTTTGTGGTTCGGCTTTATCATCGCCTTCTTCTTGGTCATTGCCTCAACGGTAGGTGACCTTTCTGAGTCTATGGTGAAGCGAGAAATCGGCATCAAGGACATGAGTAATATCTTGCCCGGTCACGGAGGCGTGATGGACCGCTTGGATTCCATTGTGTTTGCGATTGCTGCAGGGTACGTGATTTTTGAACTGCTTGCGCCTTTCTCTACAAATCTCTAATAGTGAGGACTTCATTAGGTATGCCCGAAACCTCTCAGCGTATTAGCGAGTTTCGCGTGGTTGATGAGCGTGAGACTGGTTACAACATCGAAGCTGTTGATCAGTTCTTCACTGATTTAGCTAACGACTATGAACGCTTGCGTTCCGATGGTTCTCATGCAGGAATCACGACGGCACGTGCGATTCGCCAAAGCACCTTTCAACCGCAGAAAGGTGGCTATGCTGTAGCTGACGTGGATGCTGCTTTATCGCGTGTGGAGGATCGTTTTGCTGCCATTGAACGACGTTCTTTCATTGCGGAGCACGGGCGTGAGGCGTGGAGCGAGCACGTGGAGCAGATCGCTGAACTGCTGATGGGACGCTTGCGGCGAGAGGACGGGGAGCGCTTTAGGCGTCCTGCGCATCGTCTGACAAAGGGTTATCTCACTGAAGATGTTGATGCTTTGTGCAATCGTCTGATGCGTGAGTTTAAGACTTCGGATAACCTGAGCGCTGATGTGGTCAGAGGAGCTGTGTTTCGAAGTGCTACAGGTTCGCGTTGTTATGAGGAAACTCAGGTGGATGCCTTCTTGGATAAGTGCATTGAGTTGATTCACGACCTGAAGTAGTCTCTGTGCCGCTCTTGTCTGAATAAAACCTTGTTCGCAGGTATTACGAACTCGAAAAATTTACCTGTAAACCTTTTTGCTCTAGTGTGACGGAACAAAAACCCCCGATGCCACTGTGATGTATATAAATAAACATGCTGATGAATTTGTTCTAAAACAGCTTTGAAATCGGCGTCAAGGACAGTAAGCTTGTTTCTGTTATCAAGTATTTGTCGCCCAAATGGGTTACAAACTTTTACTTCATAGAAAGAAGATAAATCATGGGTGTTATTCTCGGTTGGATTATTCTCGGCCTCATTGCTGGTGCGCTTGCAAAGCTCATCATGCCCGGTAAGCAGGGTGGTGGCATCATCGTTACCATGATTCTCGGTATCGTAGGCGCACTGCTCGGTGGTTGGTTGGGTAGTTTCCTGCCCTTCTTGTCATCAAACACTGGCGGTCTTGGTCTTGGCTCAATCATCACCTCAGTAATTGGTGCTTTGATTGTTCTGTGGATCTACGGCCTGGTTACCAAGCGCCGCTAAATCCTAGCTTTTTCAAAAGCCCCCGTTCTCGTTTGAGGACGGGGGCTTTTGCTATGTCCTCTATGGTCAAGCTAACCCGTTGCACGCTGGCAATAGCTAACCTTGCGGTGGCAGAGTTTAATGTACACACAACTAATGTCTTGAAAGAAGAATCGTGAAGAGTATTTTCCGCATCATGAGGGCAACCCATACTCTGTGGCCCTATTACACCGGTATTATAGTCTGCTCAATTTTGATGTCGGTGACTTCACTGGCTAGCCCCTTCATTATTAAGGGTGCTACTGATGCTGTTGTAAATTCAGTCAATGGAACCGAGCAGACGCCGATGAGTGTCATTGTCTGGTTTGCGGTGGCGTATTTTGCCGCTCAGCTGTTCAACACGGTAATCACCAATGTGGGTGGTTTTCTCGGAGACGTGATGAGCCAGAAAATGCGCACCATCCTCTCCACTCGCTATTTTGAAAAGCTGCTGGTGCTACCGCAAAGCTACTTTGACTCAGAGCTAACCGGTACTATCATTTCGCGCCTTAATCGTTCGATCACCGAGGTGACGAACTTCGTGAAGATGTTCTCTAATACCTTCTTCACGATGATTATTACTACTATCGCGGTGATTGGTATTAGCGGTTGGTACTACTGGCCGCTGGCGCTTTTGCTGGTCATTATTTTTCCCACCTACTTATGGTTGACCTCAAAAACCAGCGAAAAATGGCAGGTATGGGAGGCTGAGAAGAACAAGAATATCGACATCGCATCCGGCCGCTTCAACGAGGTAATCGGCCAGGTTCGAGTGGTGAAATCATTTGGACAGGAACGACGCGAGTTGGGTTTGTTCAAAAAGCATTTCAACAAGACTATTGGTCTCACACAGGCGCAGTCATCGTTCTGGCACCGCATGGACGTTGCTCGCCGCGGTTTCTTAGATCTCGTCTTCTTTGGTCTCTATCTCATGATTTTTCTGCGCACCCTGGCCGGTGATTTCACCATCGGTGACATGGTGCTGTTGATTCAGCTCATGGGCATGGCAGTCCAGCCGATCTCTTCATTGAGCTGGGTAGTGGATACCGCTCAGCGCGCCATCGCAGGTTCCAAAGACTACTTTGAGGTCATGGAGCTTGCCCCTGATCAGCGTGCACTAGCCCTGGTTGCAAGTACTTCTGGCTCGCAAAAATCGCAGCCCCTCAAAACATTAGCTGGAGACGACCTCATCCGATTTGAGAACGTAGCCTTTGGGTATGAAGGCGAAGCGAACGTCCTCAACGACATCAACCTGTCGGTCAAGCGTGGTGAAAAAATTGCTTTTGTGGGTGAATCCGGTGGCGGTAAATCAACGCTCATGGCTTTGCTTGAAGGTCTTTATGATCCTCGCGACGGCAAAGTGGTTGTAGATGATGATGTCATTGAGAGCGCTGACCTTGAAAAATTGCGTTCGCGCATCGGCATGGTGTTCCAGGACGCATCACTATTCTCCGGTACTATCGCCGAAAATATTGCCTACTCGCGTCCTGAAGCAACCCGCGAAGAAATTATCCGTGCCGCAGAAAAGGCGAACGCGCATGCCTTTATTGAAAAATTTGCGGACGGTTACGACTCGCTGATCGGTGAGCGAGGCCTTAAGCTGTCGGGTGGTCAGAAGCAGCGCATTGCGGTTGCGCGTGCGATTCTCAAAGACGCTCCTATTCTGATCTTGGATGAGGCAACATCTGCGCTTGATACCAAGGCTGAACGCGCGGTTCAGGCCGGATTGGATGAGTTGATGGTGGGGCGTACCTCTCTGATTATTGCGCACCGTCTCTCAACTATTTCTGCAGTCGATCGAATCGTCACGCTCAAAGACGGCAATATCGATGAGGTCGGCACTCCTGATGAGCTGGCGCGTTCGGGCGGTATTTACGCTGAGCTGCTGAGCCTGCAGGATTCAGGGAAGAAGGCTGATAAGAAGCGCCTGAAAAATTATGACATTGTGAGCTAGTTGAAATTGCCCCGTTGTGAAAATAGCGGGGCATTTTTGATAAGGACTCTGTGTTTTCAGGTGGTTCTCAGCTTGTTCTTTTACGCTAGTAATTGCAGTTACTGTAGATACTTCATGGAAGGGGATACATGAAAACTAAAATTCTAGCTACAGCTTTAGTCGCTACAGGCGCTGGATTTGCTCGCAAGCGTCATTTTGAAAAAGTGGATGCAGTAGCACCCTCATTACGCCACCCTCTGCTCTATATGCCTGTCAGCGGCCTCACGAAAATATCGTCCTTGCTTCCTGCCCCGCAACGCAACTGGATGCCCGTTGCACCAGCTGCAGCAGGCGTCCGAGTACAGGAGGTAACACCCGACTATCTGGAACACACTGCGCCCACCGGCTTCCTCAATATTCCCGAACACATTACCGGTGACGGCGCAGTGTTGTGGATTCACGGTGGCGGACATGTGATTGCTACGGCTGGCGCTAATCAGGCCTACCCCTCAAAGCTCGCACAAGAACTAGGTGTTCCCGTCTTCAGCCCCGAGTATCGCAATGCCGGTGAAGCCCCGTTTCCCGCTGACCTAGAGGATGTTTATACTGCTCTGCACTGGTTTCAGGAAAATGCTGAACATTACGGCATTAATCCCGCCAAAATTGCAGTCTCTGGTTCAAGTGCCGGTGGCGGGTTAGCCGCTGCAGTCGTCAACAAAGCATTTGACGAAGGTCATCCGGTGAACTTCCAAGCACTGATTTACCCCATGCTCGATGACCGCGCTGTGCTTCGTAAAGACGATGAAAGACGCGGGAACTTTGTATGGACGCGCACCGACAACGAGTACGCATGGCGAACCTACCTCAACCGCGAGCCCGGTGGCCCCGGAATTCACGAATATGCGGCACCGGCACGACGTGAGAATCTAGCCGGACTGCCTGCAACATGGATTGGGGTAGGGGAATTAGACCTGTTCTATGAAGAGGATCTTGCCTACGCTCAGCGACTGAAAGAAGCTGGCGTAAACGTTCAAACCCACGTTGAACCGGGCATGTACCACGGGGCCGATGTTCTTGTGCCGCGCGCTACTAGCACTCAAAGCTTCAACGCAAGTCTGCTCAAAGCACTCCGTGATTTTTTCGTGGAGCCATCTGAATAAAAACCGTTGAGCGCGTCGCGTGAGATACTAGAGTCATGAAATTTGGCGCAACAACACCTGACTTTGGCTCACGCGATGCCCTTACCCCGGAACTCAGTAAGTTCGTGGGAGAAGGGCGCACCGTTACGATTCTTGGTTCAACCGGTTCTATTGGCACCCAAGCAATGGATGTCATTCGACACGTCGCTCATCTTTCCGGTGCCACCGTTGATAGCGCGGATGCGCCTTTGAAAGTTGTGGCGCTTGCCGCTGGCACATCGTCGCTACAGCTACTAGCTGAGCAGGCAGTTGAAACCCGTGTGAAGCTGGTCGCTACCTCAGGCGACGCTGAAGCGGCCCGCACACTCAGCGAACTCATCGCAGGGCTAGCAAGCGCAGCCAATATCGCCTATCAGCCGCACATCGTTCACGGTCAGGACGCGGCAACTGAAGCCGCGAGATTCGGCGCCGACGTGGTTCTCAACGGAATTACCGGTTCAATCGGTCTCGCGCCCACCCTGGCTGCTCTAGAGTCTGGTCAGCAGGTTGCTCTGGCTAACAAAGAGTCCCTCATCGCCGGTGGACGCTTGGTGAGAGCAGCCGTTGACTCGTCGCCGCTAGAGCAAGCGCTCATTCCCGTGGATTCTGAGCACTCCGCGCTTGCACAGGCACTGGCATCCGGTACTGACCGTGAGGTTGATCGTCTGATTCTTACGGCCTCGGGTGGCCCTTTCCGCGGCATGAGTTACGAGCAACTACGCGATGTAACACCGAAGCAAGCGCTAGCCCACCCCACGTGGGATATGGGATTGGTAGTTACCACTAACTCGGCGTCCATGGTGAATAAGGCTCTTGAAGTTCTTGAAGCCCACCACCTGTTTGGCGTTGATCTTGCCCGCATCGACGTGACGGTGCACCGTCAATCCATTGTCCATTCCATGGTGCAGTTTGTGGATGGCTCAACCATCGCTCAAGCATCACCGCCCACCATGCTTCTACCCATCGCCCTAGGACTGACTTGGCCGCACCGCGTCCCCGGTGTAGCTTCATCCTGCGATTGGTCAACTGCATCTGAGTGGACCTTTGAACCGCTTGATAACAAAGCTTTCCCCGCAGTAGGCATGATTAAGGACGCTGGTAAACGTGCCGGTACCTTTCCCGCCGTTTTCAACGCTGCCAACGAAGAAGCCGTGGCGGCTTTCCACGCTGGCACCATCCGCTTTACCGACATCATCGACACCGTAGGCAAAGTGCTTGACGAACACGAAAACTCAGACGCTAAAACTGAGGACGCAGACCTCACATTGGATGCGGTGTTGCATGCTGAACAGTGGGCACGAGCTCGCGCCAATGAAATGCTGGGACTCTCTTAGACATTCGCCCAGGAAATTTTAGAGCTTTTGCAATCACATAGGATGCGGGATGCCAGCAGTCCCTCTCGCGGATTCGCGTTGGGCGCTCTCCGCGATTCACATTAGCCGCGAGCCAGCTGGCATCCCCGCATACCATGTGAACTGGCCGCCAGCTGAATGAGTAATGCCCCGGCTACTTTTCTCACGTAGCCGGGGCATAATTTTTTACAGAGAGACGCTTTAGTAAACCTCTAGACCGCGTGCGCGGAACTGGTCGCGGATGCGTTCAGTTTCTTCTTTCGAGGGCGGCTGGACGTCCTTGAGCTCGTAGTTGATACCCAGGGACTCCCATTTATCGGTGCCCATTTGGTGAAAAGGAAGAACCTCAACGCGCTTGACCGCATTGGGCCAGCGGCACACAATATCGGCTACTTTCTCAACATTCTCATAAGAATCCGTGTAGCCGGGCACAGCTACAAAACGAATCCACACGTCCTTACCCAACGCATTGAGACGGTCACCAAAGTCGATGGTGGGCTGTAACTCGCGTCCTGTGACCTTCTTATAGGTGTCCTCATCGCCGGACTTCACATCGAGAAGCACCAGATCAACGTAGTCCAAGAACTCGTCGGTGACGGTGCGTCCAAGATACCCCGAAGTATCGATGCAAGTGTGAATACCCAACGATTTTGCACTAATCAGAAGGTTCTCAGCGAAGGCACGTTGCATAAGAACTTCGCCGCCAGAGATAGTGATTCCGCCGCCGGTTGATTTGAAGACCTTACGATAACGCTTGACCTTTTTGAGCAGCTCATCGATCATAATCGGTTTGCCGTCTCGCATCTGAAAAGTATCGGGGTTATGGCAGTAGACGCAACGCAACGGGCATCCGTTCATGAACACTGTCATGCGGGTGCCCGGCCCGTCCACAGCGGTTACAAGCTCCCAAGAATGGATGGAGCCGAGCTTACCTTCGCGCATCAACTGTAGCTGTGATGAGCGCTCAAGATCGGTCATCTCACCCAAACCCCAGGTGCCAGCCCCGGATTGGCGAGACTCCGGGGGAGCAAAATCTTGTTCCCCCGGAGCCTGAACATCAATAGACATAGATGAAATTAAGCGCCCTGGTGGAAGGTGCGTGAGAGAACGTCCATCTGCTGCTCGCGGGTAAGGCGAACAAAGTTGACGGCGTAACCTGAAACGCGAACGGTGAGGTTCGGGTAGTTCTCAGGGTTCTCCATAGCGTCAAGCAAGGTGTCCTTGTTCAACACATTGATGTTTGCGTGGTACAGGCCCTTGCTGTCTGCGGGCTTTGCCTCGCGGTTTGCCTTCATTGATGCAAGGCGCTCTTCGTAAGTCTTTACTGCCATGATATGACCTTCTTTCTAAATGAATATTTTGTGTAAGAACTACTAGAAACTAGTCTTCTTCCGGAACGAATCCGGCGTCCAAGATGCCAACGAGGTTCTTGACCTGTTCGTCCTTGGTGCGGCCCAACGCGGTCGGGGTGATCGTGTTGGTCAGCGAGATACCGTCGAGAGCGTCGTCGTAGTCGAGCTTGCCAACGGAGAGCATTGACGCCACCATGCCGTGGGTGTCTTTGCCGTTCTCGGGGTTTGCACCGGGGGAGAACGGGGTGCCTGCGCGGTGACCTGATGGGAAGTTACCGGTTGCCTTACCGTAGACAACGTTTGAGGTAATGGTCAGAACCGACTGGGTGGGGATTGCGTCGCGGTAGAGCGGGATTGCCTTGATCTTGCTCATGACGGTGTGGACGATGGTTGCAGCGATATCGTCTGCGCGGTCGTCGTCGTTGCCGTAGGCGGGGAAGTCGCCTTCGGTCTTGTAGTCAACAATCAGACCGGTCTCGTCGCGAATGGGGGTTACCTTCGCGTACTTGATAGCTGATAGTGAGTCAGCGACGATTGACAGACCAGCGATGCCACAACCCATTGCACGGATGATGTCTGAGTCGTGCAGAGCCATCTCGATGGATTCGTAGGCGTACTTGTCGTGGCTGTAGTGAATGATATTCAAAGCCTCAACGTAGGTGCCGATAACCCAGTCAAGCATGTGCTCATACTTGTTCCAGACTTCATCGAAGTCAAGGGGACCGTCGCCCGTGATGGGCTCGTAACCCTCAACAACCTGCTTGCCGCTCATCTCATCGCGTCCACCGTTCATGGCGTACAGCAAAGCCTTAGCAGCGTTGACGCGAGCGCCGAAGAACTGCATCTGCTTGCCGACCTTCATGGGCGATACGCAGCAGGCGATTGCGGCGTCGTCGCCCCAGTGTTGGCGAATCTGCGGGTCTGACTCGTACTGAATCGACGAGGTTTCGATAGAAATTGCCGAGCAGAATTCCTTGTAGCCATCGGGCAGGTTCTCGTCCCAGAAGATGGTGATGTTGGGCTCAGGCGCGGGGCCGAGGTTGCGAAGAGTCTGCAGTAGACGGAATGAAGTCTTGGTGACTAGGGTGCGACCGTCGTCTGAGAAGCCACCGTCTGACCAGGTTGCCCAGTAGGGGTCACCTGAGAAGATTTGATCGTAATCGATGGTGCGCAGGAAGCGGGTGATACGCAACTTGATGACGAGTGCGTCGATCATTTCCTGTGCGTCGGACTCGGTGATGGTGCCTTCTGCAAGGTCACGCTCAAAGTAGGCATCCAAGAAACCTGAGAGGCGACCAATGGACATTGCAGCGCCGTCCTGAGACTTAACTGATGCCAGGTAACCGAAGTAGGTCCACTGAACAGCTTCTTGTGCATTCTTAGCGGGGCCTGAGATATCAAAGCCGTACTTTGATGCCATGTTCTTCAGGCGCTTGAGGGCCTTGATTTGCTCTGAGTGTTCTTCGCGGTAGCGTGCCCAGTGTTCTGAGAAGCCCTTGTCGGCCACTGAATCCTTAGCGCGTTCCTTGTCGGCGATGAGGGCATCTACACCGTAGAGAGCTACACGACGGTAGTCACCGATGATGCGACCGCGACCGTAAGCATCGGGCAGGCCGGTGATGATGTGTGAAGAACGTGCCGCGCGGATGCGGGGAGTGTAGATATCGAAGACTGCCTCGTTGTGAGTCTTGCGGTACTCGGTGAAGATTTTCTTAACGTTTTCGTTAGGTTCTTTGCCGGCCTCGCGGATTGCGGTTTCGACCATGCGCCAGCCACCGTAGGGCATCATAGCGCGCTTGAGGGGAACATCGGTCTGCAAACCAACGATAACGTCGTCGTCCTCTGAAATGTAGCCAGCACCGAAAGCATCAATCTCTGCGGGGGTTTCGGTATCTACATCGTAAACACGCTGCTTGCGTTCTACGGAGAGGAACTTCTTCTCGAGAGTGTCCCACACACGCAGGGTCTTTTCGGTAGGACCTGCGAGGAAGGAAGCGTCGCCTTCGAAGGGGGTGTAGTTCTTGAGAATGAAGTCGCGTACCTCAACGCCGCGCTTCCATTCGCCGTCTGCGAAGTTACGCCACGCGTCAGCAAACTCGGGACGAATCAACAGGTCTTCGTCGATGTGAGCTTGTGCAGTCATTGTGCTGATTGCTCCTTTTTCTTCTGTCCGTTGTGCGGGCATGTGTAGAGGAATATCTTGCTTAAAACACTAGGGGTTCTGAAGGTAAAAATAAAGGCGGAAAGAAATCTTGACAGCCTGTTGTTTTGTTGCTTGATTTTTAAAAATATGGCTCTGACTAGTTGTTTTGTAATTTTTTGAGAAGGGTCGCGGTGGAACGTTGAGGGTGCGTACGGAAAAAATATCAAATATGAAGTAAAGGTTATTTCTACACAAAAAATTGGGTGAAACTGACCTAAACTTTGAGGTGAACATGACCTAAAGTACCTGTGGAATATAGGTCACAGCAGTCTGTAACCCGGCTCATAACATTCGCGTATATCAAGCTTTCGCCCCGATGCTATAAAGCTAGTTTTCAGCTGCTCATCTTAGGATGAAAGCTCTGACTCTAGTTCCACAGACGCTATGTACTAGAGTATGGCTAGTTAGAAGCGTGAAAACTGAGACCGTAGGGGCGCAATGGGCATCTTGCTATTTATTATTGGTGTCATCATCATGGCAGTGGCGATTGGTGCATCGATCGGTTTGCATGAGATTGGGCATCTTGTGCCCGCCAAAAAGTTTGGCGTTCGCGTGCCTCAGTACATGATTGGCTTTGGTAAAACCCTGTTTTCTGTTCGCAGGGGAGAAACCGAATACGGGTTCAAGCTGATTCCGCTGGGCGGCTATATTTCAATGATTGGAATGTATCCGCCTGCAAAAACCGGTGAGGGACTGCGCACCAGTACCACCGGCCCCTTTAGTCAGCTCATCGAGGACGCCCGTGCGGTTGACCACGAACGCATCAGCGAAACCGATGAGAACAGGGTTTTTTATAAGCTACCCATTTATAAGCGCATCATTATTATGCTGGGCGGACCGGTGATGAACCTACTCATCGGCGTAGTGTGTGTAGCGATTTTGATTCTTGGTTTTGGTAGTGCACAGCCCACCACCACGGTGTCATCGGTGAGTCAGTGCGTTAAAACTGTTTCATCGGAGCAGGAGAATAATGCTACCGCAGCGTGCGCTGAGAGCGACCCGAAAGCCCCAGCCGCTGCAGCCGGTCTAAAAGCTGGAGATGTGATTACCCGTTTTGCGGGGCAACATATTTCAAGCTGGAACCAGCTGACCGATGAAATTAAAACTCACGCCAACCAGAGCGTTGAGGTGACCGTGCTTCGTGACGGTAAAACTGAGAACCTCACCATCGAACCGATGCTCACTGCGCGTCCTGTTATGAATGAGACGACCGGAACCTATGAGAAAAATGAGGACGGTAGCTACAAGACCACCGATGTTGGCTTTATTGGTGTCTCCCCGTCAACCGAGCTGGTGCCCGGCACTGCCGGAGATATTCTGCCGACCGTTGGGGAGCAGATGAAGAGCATCTACTCCAGCGTCCTCCGCCTGCCCGCGCGTGTTTTTGAAACCGCCAGGGTGCTGGTGACGAACGGTGAGCGAGGCGTTAATGGCCCCATGTCAGTTGTGGGTGTTGGGCGCATCGCCGGAGAGATTGCATCCACCGACCAGATTAATCTCAAAGAAAAAGCAGCCACGCTGGTGTCGATGATTGGCACGCTCAATCTTTTTCTTTTTGCTCTCAACCTTGTGCCGTTGCTACCTCTTGACGGTGGTCATGTACTCGGCGCGCTGTGGGAAGGTGTTCGTAAGTTGTTTGCGCGCTTGTTTGGGCGACAGAATCCGGGACCGTTTGATGCCGCTAAGCTCCTGCCACTGACATTTGTGGTTGCAGGTGCGTTCGGGCTGATGTCGCTGATTCTCATTACCGCAGATATCTTCAAGCCCATTACTTTGCTGTAGAAAGCTAAGCCGCGAAATCTAAAAACTAAGAAATGAGCTTCACCAATTGCCGGTGGTGATGCTCCGGCAGACAATGGGCAGCAACGACATCTTGTGCGATGTTCTTGTTGCCCATTTTTGCCGCGAATACCATACCCATGGTGATCCCGTGCTCAGGTCTATCGTGAAAAACAATGTGGTGCTTGGGTTCGATAATTCCAGGTGCGAGAACCCTGGCATATGCCCCGCAGTCACCGTGAGCAGTGAAAGTTTTCACCCAGCCCTGGCGCTCAAGCCACATTGCAAAGGTTCTGCATGGCTGTCGTGGCACGCTCACTTCGAGAACGGCTGTGCCTACTGAAAATCGCTGATTGATTAAAACCTCCGACCAGTTCACTCCAACAGTTGTAAGGTTCTCACCAAACATTCCGTTGGCGTAATTCACGTCCCCTTGCTCAGACCAGAAATCTAGTTCTTCGCGCGCAAAGATATAGACCGCTTTGTCGGCGCCACCATGATGCTTTGCGTTGCCCACCAAGTCGCCTTCTACTCCTGACCCGTCACCGTAACGCGGGCCTGGCGCAAAAACGCTAATGGAGTCGACCGCTACCTTGTGAATCCCGGTGGGGCGATGCGGCTGATCAGGTGCGGGAAAAGGATGCGCGATATTAGTCGACACAATATGAGGGGTGGTTGTTCTTACGGGGGTCTCAAAGCTCATATACGGCATTGTAAATGTGCCTGTGGTGAAAGAGTCGTAGCTTCGTCTTCTTAAAATCGAGCTAACTGGTGCACAATAGAAGTTGACTCAATACGTATGCTTTGTGGCTACGTATAAAAATACTTTTGGAGGAACGCTTTGACCTCGGTCAATCTAGGAATGCCTGCACCCCCGCCGCCCGTTCTGGCACCGCGTCGTAAGACTCGCCAGTTCAACGTTGGTTCAGTTGGCGTTGGCTCAGAATCGCCCATTTCAGTGCAGTCAATGACTACCACCAAAACTCACGATATTGGTGCTACTTTGCAGCAGATCGCTGAGCTCACCGCAGCCGGTTGCGACATTGTTCGCGTGGCATGCCCCACCGATAAGGACGCAGAGGCTCTGCCTATTATCGCTCAGCAGTCACAGATTCCTGTCATTGCTGATATCCACTTCCAGCCCAAGTACGTTTATGCTGCTATTGAAGCTGGATGCGGCGCTGTGCGCGTTAACCCCGGTAACATTCGTAAGTTCGATGACCAGGTTAAAGAAATCGCACAGATGGCTAAAGACCACGGCACCTCAATCCGCATTGGTGTGAATGGCGGTTCTTTGGACAAGCGTTTGCTGGAAAAGTACGGACGCGCTACCCCCGAGGCTCTCGTTGAGTCTGCTGTGTGGGAGGCATCCTTGTTCGAAGAACACGGCTTCCACGATTTCAAGATTTCAGTCAAACACAATGACCCCGTCGTCATGGTTGAGGCATACCGTCAGCTGGCAGCAGCCGGCGACTGGCCCCTGCACCTGGGCGTGACTGAGGCTGGCCCCGCCTTCCAGGGCACCATCAAGAGCTCCACCGCATTTGGCGCTCTACTCTCTCAGGGCATCGGCGACACCATCCGCGTCTCGCTGTCTGCACCTCCCGTTGAAGAGGTCAAGGTTGGTTCGCAGATTCTCGAATCTTTGAACCTGCGCCCGCGCAAGCTCGATATCGTTTCTTGCCCCTCATGCGGTCGCGCTCAGGTGAACGTTTGGGAGCTGGCAGAAAAGGTCACCGAAGGTCTTGAAGGCATGAAGGTTCCGTTGCGCGTAGCCGTTATGGGTTGCGTTGTAAACGGTCCCGGCGAAGCACGCGAAGCAGACCTCGGCGTCGCATCCGGCAACGGTAAGGGACAGATCTTCGTCAAGGGCGAAGTTATCAAAACCGTTCCCGAAGATCAGATCGTCGAGACCCTGATTGAAGAAGCTAACCGTATTGCTGGCGAGATGGAAGCAAGCGGCGAATACGTTCCCGAAGGCTCTCCGTCAGTTAACATCAGCTAATACGCATTTTCATTCATCGCAGAGGCCACCGGCACATCTATGAAATCTACACCTACGCGGTCGCAGACCGTCAGCATTCGTCCGCTCACTCATGAGCACCGGCAACAGCTGTGTAGATTGATAGATCGTGACCCGGTGGCCTCTGTTTTTAGCGCCGAACACTTAGCGAAGTTCGGTTTACCCGATGCTCAAAGGGCAACACGTATGCGTTCGCCTTTTGGTTTTATGGGGATTTTTGAAGCACCGAACGATGCTGCGGCTCCGGCAGAAAACAGCGCACTGGCTTTGGGGGCAGCTATTCCTCGTGCTTTACGTCAGATGGCTCAAGTGTTTGCGCGTCCTCTCCCTTTCTCGCCCGAATCTGTGGTGAATACTCAGGACGCTCCTGCCGATTCCATCGCGCCAGTTGAAGAAAAGCTGGTGGGTGCTTTCTGGCTGGGCGGAAACTGCGTCCCGGTGGATATTCCTGAGCAGTATATTCCCGATGTAGCGGCCTTTATTTCTCAGCATCATCGTCAGATCGCATCTATCTTTGGTGCGGCAGATACCGTACTGCCGCTGTGGGAAAAAGCAGAACCCGCCTTCAAAAATGTGCTCGATATTAGGGCACAACAACCACTCTTATACCTTCCGCCGCAACGAAGCATCAGCCACTCACGCGACCTTTACCGCCAGGGCTTGCCCGCACCTCAGATCTCTAAGGGCGTGCGCTTTGCCCGAGAGTCTGACAACAAGACCTTGCTGCAAGCATCCGTAGCAATGTTCACCGAAGAAGTGGGCTACGACCCGATGACTCGCGATTCTATCGGCTATACGCGACGCGTCCACGATTTTATTGCCGAGCGCAGAACCGTAGTGGCAGTCAACGCCGAAGACGTTGTCGTCTTCAAAACCGATGTGGGCATCGCAGCTGGTGACGTCTGTCAGCTTCAGGGAGTCTGGTTACACCCTGCTTATCGTGGCTTTGGGCTTTCCGCCCCATTGCTTGTTCAGGCCTGTGAGCTGTTACGGCCTCGGTATCCCCACATCAGCTTGTACGTGAATGACTACAATGTGCGAGCCCGCGCGCTCTATGCCCGCGTAGGTTTTGAGCAAGCAGATACTTTCGCCACCGTCCTCTTTTAGTTGTAGGTAGTTTAGTTGTTTGAAACGCAAAAATATTTACAGCAATAAAGGCACATTACCTTCCTCGTAAAACTAAAGTTAAGATGTAGAACTACGAGGTAAAAACACTTTTACCGAACCACTATTACCGAACCACTCATTTTCCAATCGATAAAGTACCTAGTGATAGTTGATTACATTTCACTTCTACAGCGAATTGGATCTACATCTATATCCCCGTTTCCTCAATAGCCTTTTTGAGTCGTGACACCATAGATGTATGAGTCTGTGCGTTCACACAGCAAGAGGAAAAATGAAAAACATATTCACCTTGACCAGCTCAATCATAGCTATTGCGACGATGGCGTTAACCATGACTCCAGAGGTCGCTCAGGCATCAACTTTCCAACTAACACCTGAGAAAAACTTGATTACCGAAGCCTGGCAACAAAACCCAAAGAAGTATGGCCAAGCAACGTCACCTGAAGAGTGCATCACTGGTTCTGGCTGTGCGCAGACCTTCGAAAATGCCGTTATAACCTGGAGCGAAAACACAGGTGTGCAAGTACTTAACGAGGCAAAATACGTTGTTGCCTATACGCAGGCCGGCGGCCTCAAAACTTTAGGTGTTCTCGAATCTGGCTCATGGAACCATAGTTATTGTGGAGCTTCCGTTACAACTAAAAACCGCAAGAACCACAATCGTTGGTTGGTGGTGTTGGAAGACGGCAAAGGCACCATGGGTACTGCTATTGATCTTAACTCTGAAGCAGGCAAAAAATGGAAGTCAGAGCGTGCAGACACTCAAAAATGCTTTCCTACATCAGAGGTAAAAAACCACGATTGGGCAGAAAATGAAAGTTTTCAGCGAATCGTTGGAGAATACGCAGACACCATTCCTGTCACACTAGGAAAGCTCAAAGAGCCTCTGCACGCAATTGACGATACTCTAGCTATTCAACGCCACGAATACGGTTCGATCATGTTCAATAAGAGCACAGGACAAACTGTACCTATAGAGAATGCGGCACTCGACCACTACCTGAACAACCGATCAGAATACGGTCTTCCAATCAGAGGGCAGATGAACAGCGACTTTGACTCTTCTCTCGGTTTGCACAAACCAAGTATCATTACGTGGTTTGCTTCAGATGCTAACAACGAAAAGAGCTTGTGGGCACAAGACGGATCACTGTACACCATGGAACTAAAAAATAATCATGGAGGTTCAAAGCAGTCTCAAAGCAACCAGGTGAGAGTTTCTTCGGCAACTAATTCTCGACCCGGCGTAGCAAACCTTCCTGAGGCTCTGGCACAATCATCTATTCCCCATTATGTTGAAACACTGAAATCAGTGGATTTAGGGCAGGCAATTGACGAGATTCATCCTGTTGTAGATGAAAAACCAGTCGATAAAACGTATTACGTGCAGAACTATTCCAAGGGTTATACAGTTCTTTTCAGCGAGGGTGAAGACCAAGTCGGAGTTATGCCGACTGTAGCCTTTAAACTAGCCCTTGAAAAAAACGTGTTGGTGGGTACCGATATTCTCACTACTGAGTTCATCAGCGGTGACGGAGATAAAGCTCCCGAGATGCTGACTTACTTTACTCGCCGCGGATTTTTGGCGTGTGGTGTCGGGGGATCCAAGAGCGGTTTCGCGCTTCGACTAGCAGATGACCAGAAGACTTTGGTTCAAACCGACTGGGAACTTGCAGAAACTGCTTCAAGGGGCTGTGCTCCCTCATTGACTCAAAGCGAACGCCCTGTAGAGATTCCCCAAGAACTTATGCAACGTGAATCTTCTGAAACAGGTCCTGTAGATACAACAGTAGATTGGTCCCGGGGGCATGCCGCGCGTCGTCAACAGGCACTGTACTTTTTTGATAATAATACCAAAGAACGCTGGATTGTAGCTGCTGATAGCAATGGCACACCTTTACCTGGAGCCCGCGCCTTCAAGACCACCTTATTTGACGCAGGATACACTGGACCTAGCTATGATCTGGCCTTTGGTAACGATGAGTTTAAGGAATGGATCGGTCACTGGGGCTATCCTTCCTACACTGATATGAGTCTGCTGGGTGTTCCTATAGCTGAGGAAAAGATAGATTTTGTTGATGGAGCAAAGATTCTGAGCCAGGAATTTGAGTCTGGAACTCTATCCTTCAACTTTTCGACCCGTGAGTACTCAATCAACTGGAACGAAAACGGTCTTGCTAAAAAGGCTTGGTACGACGCTCTGAACATCAAATAACAACTGACAAATAACCAATGTATGACGCCGCCAGTTCGCATGAGTGTACTGGGGCGTCATGCATTTAAAAATAATCTGGTGCATATCTGGGGCATCTTATTAGTTCCGACGCGTCCTTTTA
Source organism: Rothia terrae (assembly GCF_012396615.1). Classification (GTDB taxonomy): domain Bacteria; phylum Actinomycetota; class Actinomycetes; order Actinomycetales; family Micrococcaceae; genus Rothia; species Rothia terrae. Next base: position 103,490 of record NZ_JAAXPV010000004.1, read on the forward strand.
TCTTTCCAATAGGCTGAAAATCTAGATATTGCACGCGCTTGTGTAAGGCGCGGTAGAATACTAGAGATTATGCCCTCGCGGCGCTGAGTCAGCGTCAGGACGCGGGGGAGTACCCCAGACAGAACGGAAAGATCTACGGTGGCTCTTCGCCTTTCAAACCTTTTCCTGCGCACTTTGCGTGAAGACCCGGTTGACGCCGAGGTTGCAAGCCATAAGCTGCTCGTTCGAGCAGGCTACATTCGTCGTGCCGCACCCGGTGTGTATTCTTGGTTGCCCTTGGGCCTGAAGGTTCTGAGCAAGGTCGAGAACATCGTCCGCGAAGAAATGAACGCTATTGGCGCTCAGGAAGTTCATTTCCCAGCTCTTCTTCCGCGTGAACCGTACGAGGCAACCAACCGTTGGGACGAGTACGGCGATAACCTCTTCCGTTTGAAGGACCGTAAGGGAGCGGACATGTTGCTGGCTCCCACCCATGAAGAGATGTTCACTCTTTTGGTGAAGGACCTGTACTCGTCTTACAAAGACTTGCCGGTGTACCTCTACCAGATTCAGACCAAGTACCGTGATGAGGCACGTCCCCGTGCTGGTCTGTTGCGCGGCCGTGAATTCATCATGAAGGACTCCTACTCCTTCAACATTGACGACGAAGGTTTGGACGAGGCATACCTGGCTCACCGTGCCGCTTACCAGCGCATCTTCGAGCGTCTCGGGCTTGAAATTGCTATCGTCAAGGCACAGTCAGGCGCTATGGGCGGCTCCCGTTCAGAAGAGTTCTTGCACCCCACTCCCGTCGGTGAAGATACCTTCGTGCGTAGCGAGGGCGGTTATGCAGCTAACGTTGAGGCTGTGACCACCGTTGTTCCTGAGCCCAAGGATGCGTCCAACACTCCCGTGGCACAGGTGCACGACACCCCGGATTCACCGACCATCGAAACCTTGGTTGATCAGTCCAATGCACTGCACCCGCGCGATGACCGTGCGTGGACCGCTGCAGATACCCTCAAGAACGTTATCGTTGCTGTCATCGACCCGCAGGGCGAGCGTCGACTGGTGGCTATTGGTCTGCCCGGTGACCGCGCAGTTGATATGGGACGCGTTGAGGTTAACATCGGTTCACTGCTGGGTATCGGCGGCGAAGTTGAGGTTGAAGCTGCAACCGACGATGACCTGAAGAAGTTCCCACAGCTGGTCAAGGGCTACATTGGCCCCGGCCTCACCCTGGATGAGAAGTTGCTGGGCGCAGAATCTGCAACTGAGATTCCTTACTTCCTCGACCCCCGCGTCGTTGACGGCACTGACTGGATTACCGGCGCAAACGGGTACGGTAAGCACGTCTACTACCTGGTGGCAGGACGTGACTTCACCGCTGACGGCGTGATCGAAGCATCCGAGGTGCGCGAAGGCGATCCTGCACCCGATGGATCCGGCCCTCTTCAGGCGGCACGCGGCATCGAGATGGGCCACATCTTCCAGCTGGGACGCAAGTACGCTGAGGCACTGGGACTTAAGGTTCTTGACCAGAACGGCAAGCTACAGACCGTGACTATGGGCTCCTACGGTGTAGGTGTGACCCGTGCGCTGGCAGCAATTGCTGAGGGCAACCACGATGACAAGGGTCTGATTTGGCCCCGCAACCTTGCTCCTGCAGACGTTCACGTTGTTATTACCGGCAAGGGTGAAGAAATCTTCTCGTACGGTGATGAGCTGGTGGCTGAACTCGAAGCACAGGGCCTTGAAGTCATGGTGGACGATCGTCCCAAGACCTCGCCCGGTGTAAAGTTCGGCGACGCTGAGTTGCTGGGCGTGCCCACCATCGTTGTCATTGGACGCGGTTACAAGGACGGCAAGCTGGAACTGAAGGACCGTCGCAGCGGTGAAGCTCGCGATATTGAGGTAGCTCATGCTGCCGCAGAAATCGTGGCTGAGGTACGCGGCTAAACCTTCCCGTATAGATTCATAGGCCAGACCCCGGGTTCGAAGGAACCCGGGGTCTTTTGACAAGGCAAAACAAGTGTAACGTTAGCGACCTACTGAAAGAGGCACGCCAGCTGACTTCCCTTGAACGCAAGCTATGAGCCAGTTGTTTGGCGAGTCCCCTCTACCAGCGCCCATATTTGCTTTCCGTCATACTCCGCCACAAATTCTTGGCCGGCGCGAGCATCCGATATTTTGGGGTGCATGGAAGCTCTTGACCCCACTACCATCGTTTTACTCGTTATCGCCGCTCTCTTTGCAGGCTGGGTAGACGCAGTAGTAGGTGGCGGAGGGCTAATTCAGCTTCCCGCAGTACTGCTGGTGCCGGGTCTTTCTCCAGTCCAGGCGTTGGCTGTCAATAAGCTGAGTTCTTTCATGGGAACTCTGACTAGCGCAATTACGTACTATCGCAGAACCACTAGCGATATTAGAACTGCCTTGCCAATGGCAGCGGTAGCGCTGGTAGCGAGTTTTTGTGGCGCAGTTGTTGCCACTGTGATTCCTGCCGAAGTCTTTACCCCCATCATCATGGTGGCGCTCTTTGCGGTGTTGCTTTTCACTATTTTCAAACCGAACGCCGGTGAGCTGACGGCTTTGAAATTCTTAGGTAAAAAGCACATCATTTTTGCGTTGATGATTGGTGCGGGTATTGGCTTTTACGACGGCATTTTGGGGCCGGGCACCGGCTCGTTTTTGATGATTGCCATGATGACTGTGCTGGGCTATTCCATGTTGCAGTCGGCGGCTCAGACAAAGATTGTTAATACTGCAACCAACTTGGGTGCGCTGATTCTCTTTGCGTTAGGCGGGCATCAGGTGTGGATGCTGGGCTTTGCGATGGGGATTGCGAATATGCTGGGCGGTTATCTGGGTGCCCGCACCGCGATTTCTCGCGGCACCGGTTTTATTAGGGTTCTTATGATGTGCGTGGTGAGCGCACTGATTCTCAAGCTTGGCTACGATTTAGTTTTTTAGAATTCGGTGGCGGCGAGTACGGCGTTGGCACGGGCACTGCGGAAGTTTTCTCCGCTGAATTTCTCATCGCCCAGGAATGCTAGAGCATTGTCGTGAATACGAGTTTCTAGAGAGTCGAAGGAAGCGCTGGGGGAGTCGTTCGACAAGTCGTAGCCGGGGAGTTGTGCGATAGGCGCTACTGCACATTCGGTGCTGGTTCGCAGGTTTTCGCTGATATTTTGTGCTTCTTGGCCCCGCGATTCGATGCGCTGCGCGAGCGCGCTATCGATGTTATCTACATCGGCGCGAGCATTTGTTACGGAAGCTAGGTAGCCCGCGGCGTCCAAAGACTGCACGAGGGCGGTGAAGGAGTCTGTGCCTTCAGCGGTCTGCTGGTCCTCAGCGTTTTTCTCTTCTGCCGGGCAGGTAGCGTTCGAAGCGGCATCCTTAACGGATACGAGTGCTTGAGAAGCGCTGAAGCCGTTGAGCTTCTGGGTATCGGCGAAATCGAGCCACTGCGCCGTGAAATCTGTCGCTAGGGCGCGTGCAGATGCGTCAGAGGAATTCACAGAAATATCGGTTGCTGACGAGATGACGTCAGTGATGCCGGAGCTTAAACCGTCGGATGCGTGAGCCTCCACATCGGTAAATGCGGCGTCGGGAAGCTGAGATTTTTGTTGGTTGAGCATTTCATCGAGACTTTTTTTCGCCTGTGTATCGCTGATAGCAACAGATGAAAGGTTCTCAATCTGCTGAGCAAGCTGACGCTCATCGGCAAGCTGATCCTGAAGCGACTGTTTTTTCTGCGTTGAAAAAATACCAGTGGCCAGCAAAATTACCGTCAACACAGCCAAAACTGCTGCTACTAGACTCCAACGATTTCGCACCGCGTCCCTCACCTTCATCAACCTGTGAACCAGTATTCACCATACACGTTGAGAGCAAAGAGCCGCTGTGCCAACTCTAAAAGTTGCGTAGACTGGTGGGCACAACAGAACTTTCAACGATTGCTAGTGCGTACGTAAGGAGAACACCGCAATGGCTAAATCAACCGATAAAAAAGATTTGAATTCGCGTGAACGTCGCGCCGCTAACCGTGCTGCACAGGGTGTGAGCGCCCCGAAGACTAAAACACCGTTTGTGAATACTGATGAGATTCGCATCCAGCTGCTGCCGGTGATTGAAGAATTTAATCTATACCTTGAGGAGCTTCGCGCTCGCGGGGCAGGCGCCAATAAGACGCTGGAGATCGTGATTGACCTGTCCGAGGATCGCACTGATTTTGTGTCTTTAGATACTCTTGCAGAAGTTTCCCAGGCGTTGAGCAAAAAGCTGGACGAGATTGAAGACGGCGACTCGCCCTACATGCTCGAAGTCACCTCACCCGGTGCTACCCGTTCTCTCACCGAGCGTCGACACTGGAAGCGCTCCATTGGACGCTTAATCGCGATTACCACTGTTGATGGCGAGAAATACCTTGCTCGTCTCAACGACGTCACCGAAGAAGGCCCTGTCATGGCGCGTAAAAAAGAAACCAAAAAAGGGCAGAAGCCTTCATACCGTGACCCAGAAACCATTGGTTGGGGCACAATTTCTTCTGCAAAAGTTGAAATTGAGTTCAACAGCTAAAAAAGGTTCGCTAGAATTACTGTTGAAAGTTAAACACTTGGGTAAGTACGCACAGCGTCGCGTGTGCTGATTCAAGGACATACTCACGTGATGCAGGGACGCAACCGCGTCCCTGCAGTGTTATATACGAAAGGCCAGCAATGGATATCGATTTGAGCAACCTTCGTCTGCTGGAAAAAGAGCGCGATATTTCTATCGATGAGCTGATTCCGATGATTGAGAATGCGCTGTTGCTGGCGTACAACAAGCAGCCCGGTGCTATCAGCGGTTCACGCGCTGAAATTCACCGTGAAACCGGCATCATCACCATCTGGGCTCCTGAGCTTGATGAGGATGATCAGAAGATTGGCGAGTTTGATGATACTCCCAATAACTTTGGTCGTATTGCAGCTTCTACTGCTCGTCAGGTCATCTCCCAGCGTCTGCGCGATGCTGAGGATTCACACGTGTTGGGCGAGTTCCGTGACCGTGAGGGCGAGCTTGTTTCTGGCGTCATCCAGCAGGGGCCGACCCCCCGCATGGTCCACGTTGATTTGGGCACTATCGAGGCTGTCTTGCCCAGCTCAGAACAGGTTCCCGGCGAAAAGTACCGTCACGGTTCACGCGTTCGCGCATACATTCTTGAGGCACGACGCGGACACAAGGGGCCCTCTATCGTTCTTTCGCGTTCACACCCCAACCTGGTACGTCGCCTGTTTGAACACGAAGTACCTGAGATTTCAGACGGTTCAGTAGAGCTGATGGCTATTGCCCGCGAAGCTGGTCACCGCACCAAGATTGCAGTACGCGCAACCCGCCCCGGCATTAACCCTAAGGGCTCATGCATCGGCGAAATGGGCTCACGTGTGCGCGCTGTTATGAGCGAACTCAACAACGAGAAAATCGATATCGTTGACTTTGATGAAGACCCCACCGTCTTTATCCGTGCAGCTCTCTCACCTTCGAAGGTTATTTCAGTAGACGTTACCGACGCCGCTACCCAGTCAGCACGCGCGATTGTTCCTGACGATCAGCTGTCTTTGGCTATCGGCAAGGAAGGTCAGAACGCTCGTTTGGCGGCGAAGCTGACCGGCTGGCGCATCGACATTATCTCTGAATCACGCTTCAACGAAGCTACCGCTGGAGCACCTGCCGACGCGTAACGATTGGCGAGAGCTAAATTACATATTTGCCGTTAGCCCCCGTAAGGGGGCTAAACTGGTTATTTGACCGCTTGAAATAGGTTTAGAGGATGCTGACAATTAGCACTACACACCATGAAACGTCGGCAGAAGTATCTGCCGTGCCCATGCGTACCTGTGTTGGTTGTCGCGCAACTGAACCTGTTCAAGTGCTCACTCGCGTCGCTCTACAAACGGTAGAAGGCTCAACAACTGCCGCCGTTTTTGATGAGCAACGCACCCTGGGAGGACGCGGCGCCTGGATTCATCCGGGCAAGGACTGCCTTGATAAAGCCCTGAAAAAAGGAGCATTCAACAGGGCCTTTCGCACCCGCGTCACCACCGATCAGCTGGTGATCAAAACATAGTGAGATCGCCGGTGAACGCAGTCAATACTGCGCGAACTGTAAGTCAACTAGTTTGACGACTTGAAAGCATGAAAGCGAGTCAGAAAACTGATGGAAACCCAATGAGTGCCGCACAATGAGTACTTTCCTGTGCTCTGCCCACGGCAAAAAGACTGCCCCTGTGCTCAATAAGTACGGGCAATCGCTTATAACAAACTGAAGGTTCGCGCCGTCCTGGTGCGAACCAGGACAGGAGAAATGTGGCTAAGCCCCGCGTTCACGAGATCGCAAAAGAACTCGGAATTCCCTCTAAAGAAGCTCTCGGTAAGCTTCAGGAACTTGGCGAATTCGTCAAAAGCGCATCATCAACCTTGGAACCGCCGGTAGTTAAGAAGCTCCGCGCGGCATACCCCAACGCTGGTGGCGCATCAGAAAAAACTGCTCCCGCAGCTGACTCAAAGGCAGCACCTCAGCCCGCTGCAAAGAGCGAAACTTCATCTGCACCCAAGCCCGGCGCACCTAAACCTGCGCCTAAGCCCGGTGCAGCTACTAAGAACAACGCACCTAAGCCCGGTGCCGTAAAGCCCAACGCTGGCGCACAACAGAAGTCAAAAGCTTCAACTGCAAAGCCCGCATCCAACGCTAAGCCCGGCGCACCTCGCCCCGGCAACAACCCCTTCTCAACTAGCCAGGGTATGGGACAGGCACCGAAGCCCGGTGCGCCCAAGCCTGCTGCGCCTAAGCCCGCAGCGCCTAAACCTGCGCCCAAGCCCGGTGCACCTCGCCCCGGCAACAACCCCTTCTCCTCTAACCAGGGAATGGGCAAGCGCAACGAAAACGGTCGCGGCGAAGGTCGCAACGGCGGTCCTCGCCCCAACGGCGGACGCAACCAGCGCGGCGAAAACCGTGGTGGCCCCCGTCCTGCCGGTGGCAACGGTGGTCCCCGTCCTAATGGCGGTCGCAACGGCCAGCGTCCTGCAGGCAACTCACCTCGCCCTGCCGGTGGCAACAACGCGCCCCGTCCCGCAGGCGGTAACAACGCACCGCGTCCCGCAGGTGGTGGTAACCGTCCTTCACCGAACATGATGCCCACCAAGATGACTGCAACCCCGGCACCCGCACGCGGCGGTAATTCCGGTGGCGGCAACGGCCCTCGTCGCGGTGGCCCCGGTGGCGGCAACGGCGGCGGCTTCAACCGTGGCCCCGGTCGCGGTGGCCCCGGTGGCGGTCGCGGTAACGCACAGGGCGCATTCGGTCGCGGTGGCGGCAAGCGCAAGGGACGCAAGAACAAGCGTCGCGAGCAAGATCAGATTCAGGCACCCGTAGTAGGCGGCGTAGTAGTACCTCGCGGTAACGGCGACACCGTAGTTCGCCTGCGCCGTGGCGCGTCCATCATGGACTTTGCAGAGAAGATCAATGCGAACCCCGCTTCACTGATCACTGTGCTCTTCCACTTGGGCGAAATGGCAACTCAGACCCAGTCACTGGACGAAGAGACCTTCGAGCTGTTGGGCGCTGAGCTGGGCTACAAGGTCCAGATCGTCTCACCCGAAGACGAAGAGCGCGAACTGCTCGAGTCCTTCGACATCGACCTTGAGGCAGAAGCAAACGCTGAAGAGGAAAACGACAAGCTCAAATTCCGCTCACCGGTTGTCACCGTTATGGGTCACGTTGACCACGGTAAGACCCGCCTGCTGGATGCTATCCGTAACACCAACGTCATTGAAGGCGAAGCTGGCGGCATTACCCAGCACATTGGTGCGTACCAGATTCACACCGAAGTTGGCGGCGAAGAACGCTACCTGACCTTCATCGATACCCCCGGTCACGAGGCGTTTACCGCTATGCGTGCCCGCGGTGCGAAGGTCACTGACATCGCTATCTTGGTTGTTGCAGCGGACGATGGCGTTATGCCTCAGACCGTTGAAGCGCTCAACCACGCACAGGCAGCAGATGTGCCGATCGTGGTTGCAGTCAACAAGATCGATAAGGAAGGCGCTAGCCCCGATAAGATTCGTGGCCAGCTCACCGAATACGGCCTGGTGCCCGAAGAATACGGTGGCGACACCCTGTTCGTTGACGTTTCAGCTCGTCAGAGCCTGAACATCGATGAACTTCTCGAAGCTGTTGTACTGACCGCTGACGGCGCCCTTGAACTCAAGGCTAACCCCAATAAGGAAGCTCGCGGCGTTGCCATCGAAGCTAACCTTGATAAGGGACGCGGCGCCGTTGCAACCGTCCTCGTTCAGTCAGGTACCCTGCGCGTTGGCGATGCCATTGTTGCAGGTGTAGCTCACGGTCGTGTTCGCGCAATGTTCGATGAGAACGGCAACAACGTCGAAGAAGCTGGCCCCTCACGTCCTGTCCAGGTACTCGGTTTGTCAACCGTTCCCCGCGCAGGTGACACCTTCCTCGCAACCGAAGAAGAGCGCACCGCACGCCAGATCGCTGAAAAGCGTGAGGCAGCGGACCGTAACGCACAGCTGGCTAAGCGTCGCAAGCGCGTTACCCTCGAATCATTCGACGAGGCCGTTGCAGAGGGCAAGATGGACACCCTCAACCTCATCATCAAGGGCGACGTCTCCGGTGCTGTTGAAGCACTTGAAGAGTCACTCATGAAGATTGATGCCGGTGGCGACGAAGTTCAGCTTCGCGTCATCCACCGCGGTGTGGGTGCTATTACTCAGAACGACGTGAACCTGGCAACCGTCGATAACGCTGTGATCATCGGCTTCAACGTTCGCCCCGCAGAGCGCGTTGCAGAACTTGCAGACCGCGAAGGCGTAGAGATGAAGTTCTACTCCGTCATCTACCGCGCGATTGAAGAAATTGAGCAGGCTGTTAAGGGCATGCTCAAGCCTGAGTACGAAGAAGTTGAACTTGGTTCAGCAGAAGTACGCGAAGTATTCCGCTCCTCCAAGTGGGGTAACATCGCAGGTTCAATCGTTCGCGACGGTCTGATCAAGCGTAACGCTAACGCTCGCTTGGTACGTGACGGCTCCGTTGTTGCAGATAAGCTCAAGATCGAATCACTGCGTCGCTTCAAGGACGATGCAACCGAGGTCCGCGAGGGCTACGAGTGTGGTATTGGTCTTGGCTCCTTCAACGACATCAAGGAAGGCGACATCATCGAGACTTGGGAGATGCGCGAGAAGCCTCGCGTCTAAGCCTAAGACTTTGACTCGTTAGGGTGTGGGCTGGCACAGCAGGTGCCAGCCCACACCTATTTTCAATTAATATCCAGAGTGCACATTGTAGAGAGACGCCGCTACGTCGGCTTCCCTTAAACGCCAGCCCCGATGCCAGCCGACTAGGCGGCATCCCTCCAACGCTGTGTACTCATACCACGTGAGATTTTTACTAGTTGGTAAACTGGTGAGCAGACTAATTTTCATCAAAAGGAGAACATCATGGCTGATGCAGCACGTGCCGCACGACTTGCGGACCGCATTAAGGTAATTGTCGCTCAGGCGCTGGAACGCCGTATCAAGGATCCCCGCCTGGGATTTATCACCGTGACCGATGCGCGCGTTACGAACGATTTGCAGCACGCAACGGTTTACTACACCGTGTACGGTAGCGAAGAAGAGCAGGCATCAACTCGCGCTGCTCTGGAATCAGCTAAGGGCATTTTGCGTTCAGAGGTTGGTAAGAACATCACCGCTCGTTTGACCCCGACTCTGACTTTTGTTGCTGACGAGGTTCCTGTGAACGCCGCTCACCTTGAGGACTTGCTACGCAAAACCCGCGAACGCGACGCGGAGCTGGCCGCAGCGTCAGAGGGTGCTCAGTACGCGGGCGATGCTGATCCTTACAAGAAGGCTGACGAAGAAGACGCCGAGGAACAGGCTTAAATTTTGGCGAAGAAAACACCTGAGGGTCCTTCCGGTCTGGTTGTTATTGATAAGCCTGCGGGTATGACGAGCCACGATGTGGTCTCGCGTATGCGCCGGCTTGCTGGCACTCGACGTGTAGGGCATGCAGGCACGCTTGATCCGATGGCTACCGGCGTCCTCATTCTTGGCGTCAATAAGGCGACTAAGTTGCTGACGTGGGTGGTAGGGGAGTCAAAAACCTATACCACCACTATCCGTTTGGGCTTGGGAACTATCACCGACGATGCTGAGGGCGATGTAATAAGCGTTGCCGATTCGGCACGCGTTGAGAGCATCACCGAGCAGTGGATCAAGGACGCCAGCGCCCAGCTGACCGGTGAGATTATGCAGGTGCCGTCGTCGGTATCGGCTATCAAGGTTGACGGTGTGCGTTCGTACGCGCGCGTGCGTTCGGGGCAGGAAGTGAAGCTTGAGGCTCGTCCCATTACGGTTGATGAGTTTTCTATCGAGTCCGTGACGCGCAAGGTAGTGGAGGGGCCTGAGCATATTGTCGATATGACGGGTGAACCGGTTGAAGGTACTGAATTGCCGGCACAGGCATCGGTGATTGACGTTGAAGCTACCGTTTCGTGTTCCTCAGGTACGTACATTCGTGCCTTGGCGCGAGATCTTGGCGCAGCGCTGGGTACTTCGGCTCACCTGATAGCACTGCGACGCACTCGTATTGGAGAGGTTGAGGTAGCGAGCGCTGCTACCTTGGAACAGTTGCAGTTTATTAAGGATCGAGCTCCTGATCAGCCGCTACCGATGCTGTCATTAGAGGACGCAGCTCGTAAGTTATTTGGTAGCCGCGCGTTGAGCGGTGCAGAAGCTACGGATATTTCAAACGGGCGTCGCATCACTCCCACCGATAATGGTGGGGAGTCTGAGACACCTGCGGCTAAGAGCAAACATGCCAGCACCGCCGGTATCAGTGCGGCATTTGCTCCCGACGGAACCCTCGTGGCGCTGATTGAAAATAAGAAGTGGCGAGGACACCTGGTGGCAGCGCCCGTGCTTGTTTTTGAATCTGGCAAAACTTTTGGAGAAAACTCATGATGATTGCAGGACTCGATTTGTGGTTCTGGATTTGTGTAGTGCTCGGAACAGTGTCGACTGTTATTTGCGTGATTCAATTTTTGCGCGGAGTGGCAGCGGACGACTGGTCGCAGGGCTCGATTATCGTCTTGCAGGGTTTCTTGATGGTCTACTTTGTAGGTTCAATCATCATGCAACTTGTGACCGATGGTCCTAAGGGCGACTGGCTTGAGTACTACGGGTACCTGCTGACCGCCATGATTATTCCAGCGGGCACGCTCACATGGTCACTTTCGGAACGCACCAAATGGTCAACACTAGTGCTGGGCGTCACCGGACCTGTTCTGATCATCATGGTTCTTCGCATGAACCAGCTGTGGTACTACTACTAAAAACAGCTCACCTCTTTGCTTTACCACACCATCATCTTGTGAAAGGTACTTTCATGGCTGAACACGCCAAAAACCGAGGCTTTGGTCGCCTGCTGGTTGTTATCTACGCTGTCTTTTCGCTCTCTGCTACAGCCCGCGCGCTATACCAGGTGCTCCGTAAGTTCGATCAGGCACCGCTGTCTATCAGCCTCTCGGCTGTCTCAGCCATCATTTACATTGTGGCAACCGTGGCCCTTGCAAAACGTGGCGTCAACGCGTGGAAGCTCTCTTTAGCCGCTGTGTCTACCGAAATGGTGGGCGTCCTGCTCATCGGAATTTTCTCGTTCGTGCGCCCCGACCTCTTTGAGATTGCCTCGGTCTGGTCACACTTCGGCTCAGGCTACGGCTACATACCGCTGATTCTGCCGATGGTCGGACTGTGGTGGCTAAACCGTACCAAACCAGCCACCGCCCACACCGCGTAATTTGTTGCTCAACCCGCGTCCTGCAATGATCAGGACGCGGGTTTTACGTTGTAGAAAGCTAAACTTTAGGGGCAAAAGCGTTAGGCGCGTTAGGATAGATACGTCCCACTACTTCAAGGAGAACAGTGCAACGCTTCACCGAGCTTGAGCAGATTCCCACCGACTTTGGCCCCAGCGTGGTTACGGTAGGAAACTTTGACGGCGCGCACGTAGGGCACACCCGCGTCATGGAACGGGTGGTACAGATTGCGCGCGACAACCAGCTGGCGTCCGTGGGTGTCTCTTTCGACCCGCATCCGGCGGTGGTGCACAACCCTAACGTCGATCACGTTGAGATTATGGGGCAAGAAGATCGTCAGCGCTTCTTTGAAGACATGGGCCTTGAGAACTACGTCCTGTTGCACTACGACTTAAAATTCGCCTCACAAACCCCTGAAGAGTTTGTCAAAAATGTGTTCGTTGATGCCTTGCACGCACGCTGGGTTGTCATCGGCGACGACGTGCGGTTTGGTTACCGGAATTCCGGTGACCTCAACACCATGATTGAGCTCGGCAAAAAATACGGGTTTGAGGTAGAAGCGGTGGAAGACCTGACGCACGAGTCTCAGCGTCGCTGCTCTTCTACCTGGATTCGTGAGCTTCTGACCGACGGAAAAGTTGATGAGGCAGCCCAGATTCTTGGCCGTAACCATCTGATGCATGGAGAAATCGTACACGGTGCTGCCCGCGGTCGCGAGTTAGGGTTTCCCACTGCGAATATGAGCTTTGACTCAGACGGTTTTGTGCCGGCTGACGGTGTTTACGCCGGCTGGCTTACCGACGCGCACGGTAACAAGTGGCCGGTGGCAACGTCCATTGGCACCAACCCCACCTTTGAGGGCGTGGAGCAGCGTCAGGTGGAGTCATTCGTTATTGGACGCCCCGAAGAACGCGTTGAAGACTTCAACCTCTACGGTCAACGCGTTATTCTCGAGTTCGTCCAGCGTCTACGACCGATGGTGGCTTACCGCGGAGTTGAAGCGCTTATCGAGCAGATGAACCAGGACGTTGAACAAGCAAAAGAAGTGCTGGGGCTTACTGCATAACAGCCAATGCTTATCCCAGGTCATACCTGTAAACGAACGCAGAGGGTGGCAAACTGGCATGAATTATCCCGTAAGCGAATCGCATCGGTCGAGAAGGAATGCTGAGTCGCCAGCTACGTTTGTCTCGCTATGTTTGCGCAACGATTTCAAGCTCTAACCAATAAACCTCACTACACGTATCTACAAAAGCGGGGTGCTTCCATGAAAGAAAGCACCCCGCTGTTGCGGTGTTACTCAACGAAGCTTGGCGCAAACCTTTGTGGGAGGTTCGCCAGCTGACGGATAACGCCTCAATCTCGCCCGCTACATCTCCTGATGCGTGCGCGGATCAAAACCGGAGAAGCTAATGCCGGTATGCAACATCTTGATGCGATTCATCTGCTCTTCAGTCAGCTCCCAATTAAACAGCTGCAAGTTCTCAACCTGACGCTTATCATTGGCAGTCTTAACAATCGGCAAGATATTGGACTGTACATTCCATCGCAAAACTACCTGCGCTGGCGTGCAACCGGTTTCGCGGGCAATATCCTTAATGACATCATGATCGAGTACATCTTTACCCCGACCCAGAGGTGACCACGCCTGAGTAACGATAGCGTTTTGCTGGTGATACTCACGCAGTTTTTCCTGCTGGTAAGCGGGCTGAACCTCAACCTGATTAACCGCGGGAGTCTCACCGGTTGCATCCTTCAAAGCCTCGATATGTTCGGGCAAGAAATTGGAGACACCAATAGACTTGACTAATCCTGCATCGCGAAGTTCAACCATGGCGCGCCACGTATCCACAAACTTATTGTTCATGGGGTTAGGCCAGTGAATCAGGTACATATCCACATAATCTAGACCCAGGCGTTCCAAAGATTCCTGCAACGATGCTTTAGTGGTCTCGTAACCGTGATGACGGCCAGGAACCTTCGTTTGCACAAAGAGGTTGCTACGATCTGCGCCGCTGAACTTGATACCGCGTCCGACACCGATTTCGTTCTCGTAGTTCACTGCGGTATCAATCAGACGCCAGCCATTGAGGATGGCCTCAGAGACATGGACTTCTGCCTCAACGTTCTTCAACGGGTAGGTACCAAAACCAACGGCAGGGATTTTATGACCGTCACGAAGGGTATGTTCAATCATCGTTTTCTTCTCTCAACCAGTGAGTTTCTGACTGCACTAAGCGCGCAATCAGAGCTGTAGAAAGCTGAGCTGAGCGTTCAGAGACAATCTCGCCAGCCATATGGAAGTCCTGGTCAGCGGCAGGTCCGCACAAATCTGAGATACCGCGGATCGCAATAAAAGGAACCTCACGCGATGAGGCAACCTGGGCAATAGCGGTGGTTTCCATGTCGGTCGAAATAGCCTGGGAGAAAATCTCACGGGTGTCTTTCACATTGTGCGCGGTGACGAATGAACCACCGGCAAGCATGGTGTCAACGAAAACATTGCCCTCGCCCTGATAATCAGCGGCAACTTCGCGAGCTACCTCTAACAGCTCAGCTGAGGTCGAGTACTTCTCCGGCATGCCGGGCACCTGACCGCGAACATAACCGAAAGCCGTCGCATCCGCATCGGTGTAGGTGTAATCCAAACCAACAGCAAGGTCACCCACATTAATGTCCTGACGCAGACCACCTGCAGTACCAGCAGAAATAACGACGCGCGGGTTGGGCACGAGTTCCAACGCCACGGTGAAAGCAGTTGCCGCGTTCACCAAACCGATTTTTGAGCGCACCAGCAAAAGCGGCACATCAGAGTTCTCAAGTTTCAGCGTACGCGGATAATAGTGAGCTTCACCCACCATGAAATCCTGAGCCGCTACCTCGGTTTTATCGAGAAACGGACCAGCTTCTTCATCCATCGCTACTTGAACGATAACGCCGTTCTCAAAACCGGTCAGCGCCTGATGCGACACTACGCCATCACCTTTTCCCACTCGCTACGACCAGCTAGGAAGGTGCGAACAGCGTCCTGAGCTTCTTCCAAAGAGTGGTTAGCGCCCCACCCGCACTGAACCTCGTTAGCAGCGGGAACCTCGGTCGCTGACAGAAGATCGTTCATAGAAGCCTCAAGCACGGGCAAGAAGTCTTCAAGCTCTAGACCCAAAGTCAGAGCGTAGAAACCCGTCTGGCAACCCATGGGGGAGAAGTCAATGAGCGCATCGGTATGGTTACGCATGTGGTGAGCAGTCATGTGCTCAATGGAGTGTACAGCCTTCATGCCCAAGTGACCCTTGTTGGGCTGGGTAAAGCGCACATCGTACTTAATCAGCACATCGCCACCGGGCAAGGTCTTACGATCTGCTACACGCACGTAGGGTGCAGCAACAGCGGTGTGGTCGAGATCGAATGACTCAACATTGGTCTTGTCTTTAGAGAAGTTTTCCATGTCTCCATTCTTTCGCAGAACCACAGTGTTTGCTAGTGCGGCATACCTTTCACGCTGACAGCGTGTTTTAGGCAACTATTCACAGAGCGGGTTTAGAGTTGAGAGTGAGAACAACGCTGGTACAAGCTGTGCACCACCGGATGCGCTGAAAATAGGCGGTAATCACGCACTATTGCCTGCTGGCGTCGGGACTGGTGTGAATCGCAGATCGAGCGCCCCGCGCGAGATCCGCGAGAGGGACTGCAGGCGATTGCGTGATTGCCGTACCAGCCCAGACTACGCAGATATTTTGTACTGGCACCACAAAAGAAAGGTATCGATTATGACTAACGTTTTGGTTCCCACCGTCGCATCCTCAGCTGGTTTGCTGGGCGGCTACTACCTTGCACGTGCTACCGGCATCCGCCCGCTGGGTGCTATTGGTTTGGCTGCCGGTGGTGGAACGGCATTCAAGGCGTGGCAGAATAACCGTGGTACCGCAACTGCGGCTGCTCTTACTGCTGTTTACCTCGGTGGGTTTGGTTATTCCCATGTTCTTCACAAAAAGATTGGTGCTTGGCCCGCTGTTCTTTCAGTAACTGGAACTAGCGCAGCGGCGTCCTTGCTCTTTGGCGGTCCGAAGAAGCGCTAGACACCCCAACCCTGAGGTATTCACAGTGCACGGCATCTGAGCAAGAAGATACCGTGCACTGTTTGAGTTTAAGTGGTTTTTATCAAGGTGACGCAGGTTTCATGAGGTTGTATAGTGTGACTCAAGCACCGCCCGCACGAAAAGCTGCGATGCGGTGACCAGATACTGCTAGGCAGTCCAACCATCAGGAGAGATATGAGTACACCATTGCAGATGACGCCCGGTACATCCACCGTGGATGCCAACGCCCTGCATCGCGGTCTCACTCTCCGACATATTCTTTTTATCGCGTTGGGTTCAGCCATTGGTACGGGGCTGTTCTATGGTTCGGCATCGGCTATTGAGCTTGCCGGTCCGTCAGTACTTTTGGCCTATCTCATCGGTGGTGCTGCGGTCTTTATGGTGATGCGAGCTATGGGTGAAATGGCGCTGGCACACCCTGTTGCCGGTTCATTTTCTGAATACGCGACGATTTATTTAGGACGCGGCGCTGGCTTTATTACCGGCTGGACGTTTGCAATCGAGATGGCTTTGGTGGCTATTGCAGATGTAACTGCTTTTGCGGTCTATATGAAGTTCTGGTTCCCTGGAACTCCGTCGTGGATCTGGATTACCAGCGTCCTGTTGATTATTCTCGCTATCAACTTTGCCAAGGTGAAGGCTTTTGGTGAGACTGAGTTCTGGCTGACCGTCATTAAGGTGACCGCTATTATTGCCATGATTGTGGGCGGTATTATTCTGCTGATTTTTGGTGCGCGGTTGAATGCCGATGTTTCGCCCGCGGTGTCTAATCTGTGGTCGCACGGTGGTTTCTTCCCGAACGGACTGGGTGGTTTCCTGGCGTGCTTTACCGTGGTGATGTTTGCCTTTGGCGGCGTTGAGACAGTTGGTATTGCGGCGGGCGAGGCTGATAATCCTAAGGTTTCTATTCCTAAAGCAATCAATACTTTGCCCGTGCGTATCTTGTTGTTCTACGTTCTGACGCTCACCGTGATTATGTCTTTGTACCCGTGGAATGAAATAACGGGGGAGACCTCACCCTTTGTGCAGATTTTTGAGGGACTGGGTATTGGTGCGGCCGCTCATATTTTGAACCTGGTGGTTGTGACCGCTGCAATCTCGGCTATCAACGCTGACGTTTACGCGGCAGGACGCATGCTGTTTGGTCTTGCTCAGCGCGGCATGGCACCGGCATCCTTCAATAAGGTTTCTAAGAACGGCACTCCCTTCATGACGGTTGTGTCTATGGGCGTAGTGCTCGTGGTTGGTGTGCTCGTCAACGTTTTCTTTGAGCAGGCCTTCTTGGTGGTTGCTGCCGTGGCAACCTATGCAACGGTCATGGTGTGGGTCATGATTCTGCTAACTCATATTGCGTTCAAAAAGCAAAAAGCTCGCGAAGGGGTGACCACTGATTTCCCCGTACCCGGGTGGCCTATCGCGTCTTACCTGGCTCTGGCCTTCTTAATCTTTGTGGTTGTCATGTTTGCATTCTTCCCCGAAACGCAGATTGCCCTGATTGCCGGTGTCATTTCATCTGTGTTGCTGGGGTTGTACTACAAGTTCTTCATCCAGAAGAAGGTTACGCAGTAATCGGTTGCACACTGTTTCACGGTGTGCAGATTACCTCCACTATTTCCTCTGCCTGCAATATCAGGTAAAGTTAATCCTCGTGTGACTGCTGTCCGTGGTTGTCGCACAGGCGCACACCCGCGTCTTACCCGTCTAACAAAAGTTGGTGCGGGCCATCACGGCACTAACTCCAGGAGTTATAAACATGGCACTTGATCCCAAAATCAAGCAGGAAATCATCGCAGAATATGCAACCCACGAGGGCGACACCGGTTCACCCGAGGTTCAGGTTGCAGTTTTGACTCGTCGTATCACCGACTTGACCGAGCACATGAAGGAACACAAGCACGACCACCACTCACGTCGTGGCCTGATGATCCTCGTTGGTCGCCGTCGTAACCTGCTCGGCTACCTCAAGCGCGTTGACATCGAACGCTACCGTGCACTCATCGAGCGCCTGGGCTTGCGTCGATAAATATTTTTGAAGGTAAGGGCGGCATCTTTGACGTAAGACGTTTCATCACTTTTATATCGGTTATAAACTGATAGAGAGAAGTGCTGGCGTTCTTGACTCAAAGTACCGCCCTTGCTTCATACCCGGATCTTTCGGGTACAGCTAATTTTCCCAACAGTTTGCATTCTCCTTGCAGGGCTTTCGCGGTCCTCGGTAGTGGCTTCCGGAATCCGCATTGCGCGGGCGTCCGTGAGCCTCGATCGAAGACCGAAACATGCACGGGAATGCAAACTAAAATACGAGAAATGGAGGAACCTTGGAAGGTCCCGAAATTCAGTTTGCAGAAGCAATCATTGACAACGGTAAGTTTGGTAAGCGTACCGTTCGCTTTGAAACCGGTCGTTTGGCTAAGCAGGCAGCTGGCTCAGCAATGGTTTACATTGACGATGAAACCTCAATGCTTTCAGCTACCGCTATTGGTAAGCAGCCCCGCGAAGGCTTCGACTTCTTCCCGCTCACCGTTGACGTTGAAGAGCGTATGTACGCAGCCGGTAAAATTCCCGGCTCATTCTTCCGTCGTGAAGGACGCCCCTCAACCGATGCGATCCTGACCGCGCGTCTGATTGACCGCCCCCTGCGTCCTGCCTTCAAGAAGGGTATTCGCAACGAGGTGCAGGTTGTTGTTACCGTGCTCTCCATCGAGCCCGATGAAATCTACAACACCGTAGCAATCAACGCGGCATCATGCTCCACCACTCTGTCAGGCGCACCTTTCGCAGGACCCATTGGTGGCGTTCGCGTTGCTTTGATTGATGGTCAGTGGGTTGCTTTCCCCAAGCACTCACAGCTTGAAAACGCTGTATTTGACATGGCTGTCGCTGGCCGCGTCATTACCCGTGCTGACGGCACTGAAGACGTTGCAATCATGATGGTTGAAGCAGAAGCAACCGATAACTCATGGAAGCTCATCAAGGAAAACGGTGCAGTAGCACCTACCGAAGAAATCGTTGCTGAGGGTCTTGAAGCATCAAAGCCCTTCATCAAGGCACTGTGCCAGGCACAGTCAGACCTCAAGGCTCGCGCTGGCAAGGCTGAACTGGATCTGCCCTTCTTCGGCTCACACGGTGATGACGTTGATGCGGCCGTTAAGGAATACGCATCAGAGAAAATCGTTGATGTTTACTCCATCGCAGGTAAGCAGGAGCGCGAAATCGCATCCGAGAACCTGCAGAAGGAAATCATCGAGGCTCTTGCCGGTGAAGGCAAGGAGTTCGAAGGACGCGAGTCTGAGGTTAATGCTGCATTCAATGGCTTGACCAAGCACACCGTTCGTCAGCGCATCCTCACCGAGCAGGTACGTATTGACGGTCGCGGTCTGACCGACATCCGTCAGCTCACCGCTGAGGTTGAGGTTCTGCCTCGCGTACACGGTTCAGCAATCTTCGAGCGTGGCGAAACCCAGATTATGGGTGTTACCACCTTGAACATGCTCAAGCTCGAACAGCAGCTGGATTCACTGCACCCTGTCAAGGCTAAGCGCTACATCCACCACTACAACTTCCCGCCCTACTCAACCGGTGAAACCGGACGCGTGGGCTCACCCAAGCGTCGCGAAATCGGCCACGGTGCTCTCGCTGAGCGCGCTTTGACTCCGGTTCTGCCTTCACGTGAGGAATTCCCTTACGCGATTCGCCAGGTGTCAGAAGCTCTGGGCTCAAACGGCTCAACCTCGATGGGTTCAGTTTGTGCATCAACCCTGTCACTGCTCAACGCTGGTGTGCCCCTGCGCGCGCCCGTTGCAGGTATCGCAATGGGCTTGGTCTCAGACGAAGTTAACGGCGAAACCCGTTACGCAGCTCTGACCGATATCCTCGGTGCAGAAGATGCACTGGGCGATATGGACTTCAAGGTCGCAGGTACTTCAGAGTTCGTCACCGCAATCCAGCTGGACACCAAGCTTGACGGTATCCCCGCATCCGTTCTGGCCGCAGCACTGACCCAGGCACGCGAAGCACGTTTGCACATCCTTGACGTTATCAATGCTGCAATTGACGCTCCGGATGAGATGAGCGACTTCGCACCGCGCGTTATCTCAGTGAACGTTCCTGTTTCAAAGATCGGTGAGGTTATCGGCCCCAAGGGTAAGATGATCAACCAGATTCAGGAAGAAACCGGCACCGACATCAGTATCGAGGACGACGGCACCGTTTACATCGGCGCAACCGATGGTCCTTCAGCTGAGGCTGCACGTTCAGCGATTAACGCTATCGCTAACCCGCAGGTACCTGAGGTCGGCGAGCGTTACTTGGGCACTGTTGTTAAGACCACCACTTTCGGTGCGTTTGTGTCGTTGACTCCGGGCAAGGACGGCCTGTTGCATATTTCAGAGCTGCGTAAGCTCAACGATGGCAAGCGTGTAGATGACGTTGAAGACGTTGTTGGCGTTGGCCAGAAGGTTCAGGTTGAGATCACCAAGATTGATGATCGTGGCAAGCTCTCACTGGCACCCGTTGTTGCTGAAGAAGCGTAAGGTTGCCTTGCTTTTAGCAATCTAAACCTTTGATATGAGTAGCCTCGGCCCGTGAGGGGTCGGGGCTACTTATCTAAAGGGGCACATTTTTGTTGCGGCGCAGGTAGGTAAGGATGCGCGGTGATGCTTTGACAGATTTGAAAGGCGATTTATGCCCATTGAACTTCCTCTCACACAAGCAGATGTGCAGGACGAACTTGATTTTGTAAACGGGCGTTTGGTGTATGCGGGCGAGGGTGGTAACGAGGTCCGTCGTTCTATTCTGCCCGGTGGCGTGCGTGTGATGACGGAGCGTATGCCCTCGCAGCGCAGTGTTTCTATTGGTTTTTGGGTGGGCGTTGGCTCTCGCGATGAGCAGCCCGGTATGCTGGGCTCCACCCATTTTCTTGAGCATCTGTTGTTCAAGGGTACTGATACCCGTTCGGCATTGGATATTGCGCAGTCGTTTGATGAGGTGGGTGGCGAGTCTAACGCGCTGACCGCTAAGGAGCACACCTGTTACTACGCTCGTGTGCTGGATGAAAACACACAGATGGCTATTGATGTGATTGCCGATATGGTGAGTAACGCAAAGCTCGATGCTCAGGATTTGGAGCAAGAGCGCGGCGTCATTCTCGAGGAAATCGCGATGGATCAGGACGATCCCACCGATGTTGCTTTTGAAAACCACATTGAGCAACTGATGGGGCACAACCCGCTCGGGCGTCCGATTGGTGGGACCCCCGAAGAGATTCAAGCTGTTCCGCGCGATGCTGTGCGGGAGCACTTTAAGAAGTTTTACACTCCTGATCGTTTGGTGATTTCTGCAGCGGGTTCGTTGAACCATTCTGAGATTGTTCAGTATGTGCTTTCGGCATTGGAAAAGAGCGGTTGGAATCTGCAAGAGGGTGTGTTGCCGGTTGCTCGTCGTGAGCGTCATGCTTCAGCTATTGAGCCGTTTGCTCTAGACCGCGATGTCGAAAAGGGATTTGAGCAGACCAATATTGTGGTGGGGCGTCCGTCCATTATCGCCGGTGACGACCGGCGTTACGCTATGAGTGTTCTAACGTCAGCGTTGGGCGGCGGTATGTCATCGCGTCTGTTCCAAGAGATCCGTGAAAAACGCGGTCTTGCTTATTCAACTTTCGCGTTCTCCGGTGCGTATTCAGACGCCGGTTACTTTGGTATGTATGCGGGATGTTTGCCGGCAAAGACCGACCAGGCTCTTGAGCTCATGAACAGTGAATTTGAAGCATTGGCGCGTGATGGTTTGCGCCCGAAAGAGCTACAGAAAGTAGTGGGACAGCTCGGCGGTGCCACTATTCTCGGTAGTGAGGATGCCGGTTCTCGCATGTCCCGATTGGGTCGCGCTGAGCTGGATTCCGGTAAGTACTACTCGTTGGATGAGCTTCTGACCGGGATCCGATCGGTGACTCTTGGCGATGTTCACGAACTGTTGAAGTTCCTGAACGAGCAGGCTCAGATAACAACGATTGTCCGCTAGCGTAAGCGAGTTCTAAAGCCCGTGAGATTTACCGAAGCGGTAGGCCTCACGGGCTTTTAGTATTTAGCACGGTGGTAAGAGAGGGCGTGGTTATTTCGCCTGGGCAGTCTTAACAGCTTGCGCCACGGTTGCGGCGTAGAGAGCTGCCCCCTGCTCGTTGGGGTGCACACCATCGGATGCTAACAGCTGAGGCTTGCCGGCCGATGCGGCTGCCCAGTCTGCAACCGTGAGGTTGGGGTAGCGGGTTGCGGCGTCCTGAATAACCCGGTTAGAGGTGGAAACCCATTCAAGGTTCGCAGGTGCTTGCCCGGTCACCATCACCACGTTTTTGACGCCCAGTTCTTTGGTTTTGCTCATGACGTCATCGACCATCTCTGGCGTGAGCGTTGAGTTGGTGGCAAGCGAGATGACCACGGTGTCACCGAGGACGCCCTGATCAAGTTTGTTTTGTAGCAAACCGTCGGCTGTTGAAAATTGGCGCGAAACTTCAGCGTCGATGGACGCTTGTGGGAGTTTTTGTTCAAGCTGGCCAGCTGATGCCAGCGCAACGGAATCGCCAATGACGGTGACTGTATTGGGCTTGACTGTTGGCGTGGGGGGCGCGGTGGGACTTGGCTGAGCAGATTCTTCAGCGGCAGCCTTTTTCTTTGCTTCTTCAGCCTCTTTAGCCTGCTGTGCTTGAAGCTGACGAGCTTTAGCCTCGCCTTCAGCAACAAGCTGTTGAGCCTGCGTCATCTCGGGCGCCGTACGAACCGCGAAAACTGTGCCCACGCATCCGATAAGCAACAGGAAAGCCGCGGTCAGCGGAAGAGCCTTAGAACGGCCGAACATCGCGTTCACCCATTCAGAAAGCGCACCCCTAAAACCGAGACGTCGAACAGGGGTCTCTACATACATGTAGGAAAGACCAGCAAGTACAAGCGTCAACAAGACGAGAACTACGCGGGTTACAGTGCCGTAGTCCGGTCCCAGCAAGTAGTGGGCAATGACCGCAAGCGGCCAGTGCCACAGGTAAATTCCGTAGGAGCGGCGTCCTAGCCACACCAGCGGAGCAAAAGACAGCACCTTACGCAGCGCGATCGCGAGGGGGCTGCGTGTGTCTGGAAGAAGAGCCTGCACAACTCCCAACCCCAATACAGAACCAGCGAGCAACCCCCACGGCATGAGCAAAGCCTGATTGCGTTCGTTCAAGTGCATGGCAAGAAGTACTATCGCGGGCAAGCTCAGCCATCCTGCGAGCGCCCGCGCAAAACCAAGTAGACCGTTACCGTAGCCAACATGCGGGTAGAGGCGAGCGTCTACGGGCGGGTACATGCTCCACGGGATCAAAAGGGCTAAAAGTACACCCAGCATCAGGCCAAACAGGTGAGTGTCTGTACCGTAGTAGATGCGGGCAAAATTAGCACCCACCGCCACAAGAATGGTGGCAAGAAGCAGAGATAATGCGCCTAAGGATGCCGGGACGAGAGCACGTTGCCACCACTGGCGTAAGAAGATACAGGCAAAAACCAGCACAACGGGCCAAAAGAAATAGAACTGCTCTTCAACTGCCAGCGACCAAAAGTTAGTTAAAAGCTCCGGGGACGTCTGCGCAAAATAATCATTACCGGCTGCAATAGATAACCAGTTTGAAGAATAGGTAAAAGCACCAAGGAGCTGGCGGCCAATACCCACCAAGATATCGCCACCGATAAAAAATGCGATCGGGGTAATGGTTAGCGTGAGAACAGCGACTGCAGGAATCAGCCTGCGAATTCGGCGTACCCAAAACGCGACAATATCCATTTTGCCGGTGTAGGCGCCTTCTCTGAGCAAAAGCGCGGTAATCAAATAACCCGAGATGACGAAGAAAATATCAACGCCAATTAAACCGCCAGGTAAGACTTGCGGCCAAAAGTGATACACCAGTACAAGAGAAACAGCTATTGCTCGCAGACCGTCTAAACCTGTCAGAACAAAACGACGTTGCCCCTCTTCGGGGCGAACACCGGAGTAGAAAACGTGCTCTTGTTGCATACTTCCTCAACGCGTTTCTAGTACGGGGGAGCCGGGGCAAGCTACCTAAAGTCAGCCAGCCCTCAATAGATATCTGAGGCTGAGCATCACTTGATTCAAAGGGGATATCTTGGGGTGACTGTACCAGTCTAGTCACTGTCTCAAGGATACGGCGAAAAACCGAGCGAGCTTTTATGAATAAAGTTATTGAGATGCGTTTCATGTGGCGACATAAAGAGGACTCACACAAGTTCTAGCCGGTAGAGTGTGTCAGTGAATAGCAGTAGATAAGGTTCTACCTCACGAAAGGACGCTTGATGAGTAAGGTGTGGAAGGTCGCGGTGCTCGGCGCCGCTGGACGCATGGGATCAGAAGCCGTCAAGGCCGTGAATACTGCAGAAGACATGGATCTTGTAGCTGCGCTGGGTTCTTCGGATTCTTTGGATGAAGTAGTGGAATCAGGTGCTGAGGTCATCGTAGATCTCACGGTGCCGGACGTTACTGAGAAAAACGTGCGTTTCGCTATTGAACACGGCATCCACGCAGTAGTTGGAACCACCGGCTGGGACGATCAAAAAGTTGCTAACCTGCGCGATCTTCTTACTCAGCATCCTCAGGTCGGTGTTCTCATTGCCCCTAACTTCGCCATCGGATCAATCCTTGCGACCGAATTTGCGGCAAAGGCATCTAAGTTCTTTGAGTCTGTAGAAGTTATCGAGATGCACCACCCCAATAAGGTTGATGCTCCCTCTGGCACCGCCGTTCATACCGCTCACAAAATTGCTGAAGCACGTGAAGAAGCCGGCGTTGGCGCGTCCCCCGACGCTACCACTAAGGACGAAGGTGGCTCACGCGGTGCAGTCGTTGACGGCGTACATGTTCACGCTGTTCGCCTGCGCGGACTGGTCGCTCACCAGGAGATTCTTCTGGGCGATGCCGGTCAGCAGCTGGTCATTCGCCACGACTCCTTTGACCGCGCATCCTTTATGCCCGGCGTACTGCTTGGTGTTCGCGAAGTAGCAGCACACCCCGGACTCACCCACGGTCTTCACGGCTTCTTGGACCTTAGTTAATGAATTCTTTGAAAGCCTTTTCAGCTGTAGCGCTAGCACTACTAGCCATCACTGTGATGATTTTTCCCCTACCCACGGGCGGAAAAATCACTGTGTTTGTGGTGCTGGCGTGCGTTGGCGTTTTCGCTTTTGTTGAGGGGAGCGGTAAAACCAAAACCTTTGCAGGCATAGTGATCGCGCTACTGGTGCTGTATTTAGGCGTCACCGCCCAGCGCGGTGTGCTGCTTCTGACGAGCGGTTCTCTCGTTGGAATTGTGCTGGGACTGAGCTTGGTCGTTTTGCCCATCGTGGGCGCCTGGGCAATGGTTCGAGAAATCATCTTTGGTGCTCGCATCCAGTCAATGGCTGATGAAATGGCAGCATCGGGAGAACTGCCGCACGATAACTACCAGCGCACGGCAGCAGGACGCATCAACCGCGCCGATGCCGATGCACAATTTGCTACCTACCAGCGCGCTGTTGAAGAACACCCGGAACGCTGGCAGAACTGGTTCAACCTCTCACTTGCCTACGACGCATCGGGAGACCGCAAACGCGCCAGAAGCGCCATGCGAGATGCCATCTCACTCAAAGCCGGAAAAATCCCAGCTCACTTAAAAGAATCGTAAAACCCTGTACTCAACACATCACTTACTGATTTTGACCACAAATACGGGCAAAACAGTGAGCCCCACCCCTAAGACAAGGTAAATTAGATATATGTCGCAGTCAGCAAACACCCAAGGTACCTTCGGAGAACCCATTTTCGGTCGACTTCTGACCGCTATGGTGACACCCTTCTCGCAGGACGGCTCCGTTGACGAGAAGGCTACTGCAGAGCTCGCAACCCGACTCATTGATCGTGGCCACGATGGTCTTATCGTCTGTGGCACCACCGGCGAGTACTCCACCATGACCGATGAAGAAAACGAGCGTGTTTTCCGCATCGTGAAAGAAGCAGTGGGTGATCGCGCAAAGATTGTCGCTGGCGTCGGCTCAAACGACACCGCACACACTTTACACCTGACCAAAGCTGCTGACCGCGTGGGTGTAGACGGCTTGCTCGTTGTGACCCCCTACTACAACAAGCCCACTCAGTCCGGTTTGGTAGGGCACTTCAGCACTGTTGCGCAGTCCACCGATACTCCCGTCATGCTCTATGACATCCCCGGACGCGCAGGCATCCCGATTCAGCCCGATACCTACAAGGTTCTAGCTGAGCTCGACAACATCGTTGCAGTCAAGGACGCTAAAGCTGACCTTGGCGCTGCATCCGAGGTTATGGCATCTACCGACCTTCAGTACTACTCCGGCGATGACGGACTGACCCTTCCGTGGCTGAGCATCGGTGCAGTTGGCCTAGTAGGCGTGACCACCCACGTAGCACCGGAACTCTTCCGCAAACTCATCGATTCATTCGTTGAAAAAGACCTTGAAACCGCGCAGAGCATCCACCGCGATCTCGTGCCCGTTATCCGCGCAGCTATGGGACGCGTGCCCGGCTGCGTGGCAGCAAAAGAAATCTTGAAATGGCAGGGCGAGCTGGAGAACAGCACCGTACGCCTGCCGCACGTTGAGCCCACCGAAGCCGAAGCAACGGCTATGCGCGCTGACCTTCAGCAGTCGGTGATTGCATCAACACTGATTAAGTAATATCCCTCGTGAGACGGCGGGCTCAAAGACTGCAAATGTCTTTGGGTCCGTTTTTCACGGTTATAGAGAAAGGGGTCCTATGACCCATCTTGAATTTGATTTGCCCCGCCCGCCGAAGCTGAAAAAAGACACTCTACGCGTTATCCCATTGGGCGGTTTGGGTGAAGTCGGCCGTAACATGACCGTCTACGAAATCAACGGCAAGCTGCTTGTTGTGGACTGCGGCGTGCTGTTCCCCGAGGAATCACAGCCCGGCGTTGACCTTATTCTGCCCGATATCAACTACCTGCTGAACCGCCTTGACGATATCGTTGCTGTCATCTTGACCCACGGACATGAAGACCACATTGGTGCTGTTCCGTATCTGCTCAAGCGTCGCCCCGACATTCCTTTGGTCGGCTCACAGCTAACCCTTGCGCTGGTTGAGGCAAAACTCGCTGAACACCGCATCAAGCCCTACACCCTCACCGTTGAAGAGAACATGGTTGAGGCATTTGGCCCTTACGAATGCGAATTCGTTGCGGTCAACCACTCGATTCCTGACGCGCTCGCTGTCTTCATCCGCACGAAGGCCGGTAAGGTTTTGCACACCGGCGACTTCAAGATGGACCAGCTACCGCTGGACGGACGCCTGACCGACCTGCGTCATTTTGCTCGTTTGGGAGAAGAAGGCATCGACCTGTTCTTGCCGGATTCAACGAACGCTGAAGTTCCCGGCTTCACTCCGACCGAAAAGAACATCGGCGGCGTGCTGTCTCAGGTTTTCCGTGATGCACCGCGTCGCATCATCGTCGCGTCCTTCTCATCTCACGTTCACCGTGTACAGCAGGTGCTGGATGCCGCTCATGAGCGCGGACGCAAGGTTGTTCTGGTGGGTCGCTCAATGGTTCGCAACATGACCATTGCAGAGAAGCTCGGTTACTTGAATGTTCCTGAAGGTATTCTGGTTGATCTCAAGAAGATCGATAACTACCGTCCTGAAGAAATCGTGATGATGTGCACCGGCTCGCAGGGTGAGCCCATGGCAGCTCTTTCACGCATGGCAAACGGTGATCACAAGATTCAGATTGAGCAGGATGACACCGTGGTGCTCGCATCCTCACTGATTCCCGGTAACGAAAACAGCGTGTTCCGTGTTATCAACGGTCTGATGAAGCTCGGCGCTAACGTTGTGCACAAGGGCAACGCGAAGGTTCACGTCTCTGGTCACGCAGCAGCCGGTGAACTGTTGTACTGCTACAACATTCTCAAGCCCAAGAACGTCATGCCGGTGCACGGCGAAATCCGTCACCTCATTGCCAACGCTGAACTGGCTATCGAGACCGGTATTGACCCCGAAGGTGTCTTGGTTTGCGAAGATGGCGCAGTTGTCGATTTGGTCGACGGCAAAGCACGCGTGGTTGGCGCTGTCCCCAACGAGTACGTCTACGTTGATGGCCGTTCGGTCGGCGAGGTAACTGAAGACGACCTCAAGGACCGTCGCATCCTGGGCGAAGAAGGCTTCATCTCCATCGTTACTGTGATTGACCGCGACACCAAGCGCGTTGTCACCGGCCCCGATGTTCACGCTCGCGGTGTGGCAGAAGACGACTCTGTCTTTGACGACATCACGCCCAAGATCACTGCAGCTTTGGAAGATGCCTTGCACATGGCACCCGAGAAGATTCACACTACTCACCAGCTGCAACAGATTGTTCGCCGCACAATCGGCTCGTGGGTGGCACGTCGCCTGCGTCGTAAACCCATGATTATCCCTGTAGTGGTCGATACCCCTACCGAAGAGGACTAAATATCCTGTAGGTTAAACTAGACGTTAAACCTTTTATTCACGGTTCATCACGCGCGCGTTAGACTGACTTCTTGGTACAAGGAGCGTCTGACGCGCGTGAGATGTTTTGATTCAACGCAACATTGGAAAGTATGGCATCTCGTACACCTGCTCCACGTTCATCGGCATCAACTCGAAAAAATACCCGCAAAACCTCGGCTTCTAAGCGCGGAGGTTCCCGCGCGTCCTCATCAAAGTCTCGTTCGTCGCATCCTGAGCAAAGCTGGTTCAGCAAGGTTGTCCTCGGCGCGTGGCTCGCGCTGGCCCACACTGTGGGTGGGGCAGTGCGACGCATGGGCTTTTTGCGTACCGATTTAGATGCTACTGACCGCCGCGATGGTGGTGCTTTGCTGGTGCTTGTGCTCGGGTTGTTAACAGCTCTGGTTGAGTGGTGGGCATGGCGCACCGCAGATACGTACTCGTGGATCGAAGCTCCCTTGCGTGCTTGGCATGTGCTTGTGGGCGGTACCTTCGGCCAGGGTGCTCTGCTGATTCCAATCTTTGCTGCAATCTTTTCGTTTAGAATTTTCAGGCATCCGCTAGAAGTCCGAGATAACAACCGCATTGCCATCGGCATGTTCATTATGGTGCTTGCCGGTTCAATGCTTGGCGCTAAACTAGCTGGCTTTCCTACATTGGTGGGCGGTTTCGAGAGCGTCTGGGCAGGCGGCGGTATTCTCGGTTTGCTGACTGCTAATCCGGTTTCTCGACTTGTGGGCGGTCTCTCATTCTTTGAGTGGCTGGTCATTTTCCTCGTATTCGTTCTCGGTTTGCTGATTGTTACCAAAACGCCGCTGCGTCAGGTAGGGCCTCGTCTAGTCCATCTCATGAGCGTTGCACTCGGTGAGGCTCCGGAACGTCCAGAAGCGCGGTCAAAGAACGATAAAACGCGCCTTTTGGACGGCGAAGAACACGATCGTTCTTACCTGTACGATGAACCCGATACCGCTTCTCACCATGAACGTAAGGGACTGCTTGCTTGGCTTGGGTTCGGTCATTCTCATGAGGATGACCGCCGACTGGACCGCTATGACGGAGACGACGCGTTCGACACCGCTCTTTTGCACACCGATGATTCTGTGCCTGAAACAGTGCCTCAGCAGCGCGTAACCCAGGCATTCGACGTGGAAGCACCCGCTAAAAAGCGCAAGAAATCAAAGAAGCGCACTCCCGATTTGTTCGATCAGGGCAACTGGGAAGACGAGTCAGATGCTCCTGCACAGCGCCTTAGCCAGGCTCAGCAGGCTGCACAGGACTACGGACGCGTTCCTCAAGAACCCGCAGAATCTGTGGCTGCATCTCGTTTTGACAAGGGCGATGCTTCTGCAGCTAGAGCTTCACGCAGTGCATCCTCTGAAGAACCATCGGCTGCTGCCGCACCCGAACCCGCTCAACAGCAGGCACCGCGTCCTACGGTGCCGCGTCCCGGAGCTAACTCTGCTGCTAAACCCGCTGTGCCTTCACCGGCATCAGCACCTGCCGCTCAACAGCAGGCACCTGCGCGGGTAGCTAACAACACCGTTGCTGAGCCTACCCAGGCGCCGCGTCCGGCACAAAGTGTGCAGTCATCTGCCGGCAATTATGATTTGCCGGCTGAGTCGATGCTTGAAGCTGGGCCTCCCGCCAAGGAATCTTCAGAGGTCAACGAGCAAGTAGTAGAGGCACTCACAGGTGTTCTCAGCCAGTTCAACGTTGATGCTGAAGTCACCGGCTTCTCACGTGGTCCTACCGTTACTCGCTACGAGATTGAGCTTGGTCCGGGTACCAAGGTTGAGCGTGTTACGGCACTGTCAAAGAATATTTCTTACGCAGTGGCATCTGCTGATGTGCGTATTCTTTCACCGATTCCTGGCAAGTCCGCTATCGGTATTGAGATCCCCAATACTGACCGCGAAACCGTGGTCTTGGGCGATGTTTTGCGTTCTCCGCAGGCACACAGCAACGAGCATCCTATGGTCATGGGCGTTGGTAAGGACGTCGAAGGCGGGTTCGTTTTGGCGAACCTCGCTAAGATGCCGCACATGCTGGTGGCTGGTGCTACCGGTGCCGGTAAATCATCGTTTGTGAACTCGATGATTACCTCGATTTTGATGCGCGCAACCCCTGACCAGGTTCGTCTTGTCATGGTTGACCCCAAGCGTGTGGAACTCACCGCCTATGAGGGTATTCCGCATCTGATTACGCCGATTATTACTAACCCCAAGAAGGCTGCTGAAGCTTTGCAATGGGTAGTGCGTGAGATGGATGCGCGCTATGATGATTTGGCGCATTACGGCTACAAGCACATTGACGACTTCAACAAGGCTGTCAAAGCCGGCAAGATTACTGCGGATCCCGGTTCTAAACGTGAGCTGAAGGCTTACCCCTACCTGCTGGTGATTGTTGACGAGCTTGCTGACTTGATGATGGTCGCTCCTCGTGACGTTGAAGAGTCCATCGTGCGTATCACTCAGCTGGCGCGTGCCGCCGGTATTCACCTGGTTCTGGCAACCCAGCGTCCTTCAGTTGATGTTGTCACCGGTCTGATTAAGGCGAACGTCCCCTCACGTATGGCGTTTGCGACGTCATCGGTGACTGACTCCCGCGTGGTGTTGGACCAGCCCGGTGCTGAGAAGTTGATCGGTCAAGGTGACGCTCTTTTCTTGCCGATGGGTGCATCCAAGCCGATGCGTGTTCAGGGCGCGTGGGTTGGTGAATCCGAGATTCACGAGGTCGTTGAGCACGTAAAGACTCAGATGCCGGTGCACTACCGCGACGATGTTATTCAGGCGGCTCCCAAGAAAAAGATTGATGACGACATTGGGGATGACCTGGACGTTCTGTTGCAGGCGGCAGAGCTGGTTGTTACCACACAATTCGGTTCGACCTCGATGCTACAGCGTAAGCTGCGCGTTGGTTTCGCTAAGGCAGGACGCCTCATGGATCTTTTGGAATCTCGTGAGATTGTTGGCCCGTCAGAGGGCTCTAAGGCACGTGATGTTTTGGTTCAGCCTGATGATCTGCCGACCGTTCTTGCTCGTTTGCGCGGTGAAGATCCACCGGCACCGGCTGAACAGCCCGTCGATCTTGTAGCTCAGTCACAGGATCAGATGGGGGAGCCTGCTGTTGACTATTTCGATGAAGCCGATGACCCGGACAGCGAGGACGCTTGGAATCTTACCGGTCGCTAGTGGTCACCGCATCGCCGCGTCACCTCACCTGAACTTCCGAGGTAGCGTACTGTAAAGATATATACGCTTTCTCTAGCTTTGAAAGGGCATCATGAGTGTAGATACCGCACCTAACTCATCGAACTGGAACCTGCCTAACGCTTTGACTGCGTTGCGCATTGTGATGGTTCCTGTGTTCATTTGGCTGTTGTGGGCAGGTGGCACTCACGGTGATGCCAGCTTGTCGATGCGTTGGTGGGCTGTTGCCGTCTTTATTCTTGCCATGATTACAGATTGGCTTGATGGGTCTATTGCTCGTTCTCGTAATCTGATTACCAGCTTTGGCAAGATTGCTGATCCGATTGCCGATAAGTTGCTCACCGGTGCAGCTTTTGTGGTGCTGTCGATGCTCGGTGAGTTGTGGTGGTGGGTGACAATCGTTATTTTGGTTCGTGAGTGGGGAATTACCATCATGCGCTTGTTTATTATCAAGTACGGTGTGATGGCTGCGTCGAAGGGTGGCAAGCTTAAGACTGTTTTGCAGACGGTTGCGCTCGTTCTGATGATTCTCCCGTTGGGTCAGCTGGGTACGTGGGCTCTGTGGCCCGGGTGGATTGTCATGGGCGCCGTCGTGGTGGTCACTGTCGTTACCGGTATTGATTACGTGGTCAAAGCAATGCAGCTGCGTCGTGATTACTATGCCAACCAGGGTGCGCGCTAATGTCAGATGTGCAGCAACTGAGCGCCGAGGTTATTTCTTGCGCTAAGGACGCCGGCGTTCAGCTAGCTACAGCGGAGTCATTAACCGCCGGGCTGGTGGGCGCAACAATCTGTGATGTCTCGGGGGCTTCTGCGGTCTATCGCGGGGGAGTTATCTCTTACAGTAGCGATATCAAAGCGGAGGTTCTTGGCGTCAGCTCAGAACTATTAGTGACGCGCGGTGCAGTGGACGCTGAGGTCTCCATGCAGATGGCAGAAGGCACTGCCCGTGTTTGTAAAGCGGAGGTCGGTATCTCAACTACGGGTGTTGCCGGGCCTGATCCTTTGGACGGTAAACCGGTAGGTACTGTCTTTTTGGGAGTAGCCAGCCCTCGCGGTCGACGTTCTCGCGAGCTTCACTGCACCGGAGATAGAGCGGCTATCCGTCAGCAATCGGTGCAAGAGGCATTGGAGCTTCTGCTCGAAGAGCTGACTGCGATGAAAAAATTTTCTTCATAAAATTTTTCTGTACTGTGCGGAATAAAAACGACGCCGGTGCGTTATACACAAGTGAACGTAGAAAATTTTGAGTAGGATTCAGCAAAGGACTCAGGTTTCTTTGAGGTTATTGCCAGCTAATCACTGGTAAAACAGGGAAGAAAATCAAAGGTTTAAACGTTTAGATAGATGAATAGAACGTTACATTCTCCGTAACCTTCTAGATTTAGCTATACGAGCCGAACGATATCCAGTAGGCTTATGAACTAATAAGTTGCGCACAATGACAGAGAAAGCGCACCGACATACCGGGAGATTGGTATAAAAATGACAAAGCAACCCGTATCCGTGAACGGTGTCGTCCGTTGGAGGGATGTGGGTCAGTCTGAAAATGCTGCACCTGCAACCCACGCACCGAAGTCCGTTCTACTTCGTCACGCTATTGGTGAGGTGCTGCGCGATGTTCGTCAGCGTCAGGCACGTACTCTGCGCGAAGTTTCACACAGCGCGCGTGTTTCACTTGGCTACTTGAGCGAAGTTGAGCGTGGCCAGAAAGAAGCGTCATCCGAGTTGCTCGCATCAATCTGCGAAGCTTTGGATATCACTCTTTCACAGATGCTTCGCGAGGTTTCAGACCGCATGGCGGCTGAGGAGAACTTCACTGTTCCTGATACCGTTCCAGCTGAGTTCTCAGACCAGTTCAAGCGTGAATACGGAATCTCCGCTACCTCAAGCAAGGATATTCCGCGTGATGCAGGTACTTACACTGCCGCTCGCTAAAAAAGTTTTATAGCGCAATACCCCGTTCGCCAGGTGTGGTGGGCGGGGTCTTGTGTTGTGTAGCTGGAGAATAAGTTTGGTAGGGGAGGCAATACATGAAGCTGAGTCAATTTTGGTTTTTGATGGAGAACGAGTTCGGAAAAACCTACTCTAAGGTGCTGGCTCGGGATCTTGTGCTGAGTGAATTTGGAAATATCACGGCGCTAGAGGCTATTGACCGTGGCGAAAAAGTTGCTGATGTGTGGGACGCCGTGTGTGCGATGCAGGATGTTCCGCCGGAGCGTCGCTGGGGACCGGATATTCCACCTAAACCGTAAGTGAATGAACGGTGGCTCTGAAGGATTTCACTCAAAGATTATTCGAAGATGTGTTCCCGTACTATTTTTAATAGAAAATATGTTCGAAAAGCTGTAAGCTTGTGTCCACAATGAAAAAACTTCGGGAAAAATCGCGAAGTTATCCACAGATTTTAGAAACCGCCTTATATTGTCAGTCGGTACCTGTACCGTGGTGACTAAGAAATAACGCAAGACCGCATCAACGCGGTAAAACTTTGAAGTAACCACACGACCAAAGAGGAAAAGTACGTATGGCAGCGAAAGCACGTTCAAATACTTCAGTAAGCCAGGTAACCGGTAGCGACCGCGAAAAGGCGCTGGAAACTGTTCTTGCACAGATCGACAAGAACTACGGTAAGGGTTCAGTGATGCGACTGGGCGATCGTGAACAGCAGAAGGTAGAGACTATCTCTACCGGTGCTCTGTCGTTGGACGCGGCGCTCGGCATTGGCGGTTTGCCTCGTGGCCGCGTCGTAGAAATCTACGGCCCCGAATCATCAGGTAAAACCACCGTGGCTTTGCACGCGATTGCAAGTGTCCAGAAAGAGGGCGGCATTGCAGCTTTTATCGACGCTGAGCACGCTCTTGACCCTGTCTATGCAGCAAAGTTGGGTGTAGATACCGACGCACTTTTGGTCTCACAGCCTGACACTGGTGAACAGGCGCTTGAAATCATGGACATGCTCGTTGGCTCGGGATCCATCGATATCATCGTCATCGACTCCGTAGCGGCACTGACACCGCGCGCTGAAATCGAAGGCGAAATGGGCGACTCACACGTCGGTCTTCAGGCTCGTCTGATGAGCCAGGCGCTCCGTAAGATTACCGGTCGCCTGTCTCAGACCGGCACTACCGCAATCTTCATCAACCAGTTGCGTGAAAAGATCGGTGTATTCTTCGGCTCACCTGAAACCACCACCGGTGGCAAGGCACTTAAGTTCTACGCATCAGTGCGCATCGACATCCGCCGTATTGAGACCCTCAAGGACGGCGCGAACCCCATCGGTAACCGCACCCGCGCCAAGATCGTCAAGAACAAGATGGCTCCTCCCTTCAAGCAGGCTGAATTCGACATCCTCTACGGTGAAGGCATCTCTATCGAGGGCGGCATTATCGATATGGGTGTTGAAAACGGCATCGTGAAGAAGTCCGGCGCATGGTTCACCTATGAAGGCGACCAGCTGGGGCAGGGCAAAGAAAATGCCCGCCGCTTCCTCAAAGACAACCCCGAGCTTGCAGAAGAGATTCAGTACAAGACTCTTGTAAAGCTTGGCATCATTGAGGACGGCGAAGAAGCTCCCGAAGGTATCGTTCCTGAAGGCGCTCTCGATGACACCATTGATCCTTTGGAAGACTTGCCTGAGAACTTCTAAACCACGATATAAAAAGTGCTGCCGCCTGATGTAAGGTGGCAGCACTTTTTTGTAGTTGCAGACGCTACAGAATATCGGGCGGAAAATACGTTAGGTCTTTAGCCGCTCGTGATGCTGATCTTCATCATAGATAAAATTAACGTGAGCGGATGCTGATGGCAGGAACAAAGAGCGTGCCGAATGGTCTTACGATATGAAGATGGCGTGAGTACAACACAATCTGCGCCTGCATATGCCTCAGAAAAAACGCGCGTAGAAAGGAGCTCCCCATGCTTGATAAGGAATACCCTGACTGGCATCCGGCTGCTACCGGTGCCCGCGAAGAAAAACCGGGGGAAACCGTTATCGCCTCGCGCAATAGCGAGCGTGTGGGAACTCAGTATACGGGCACTAGCGGCAAGAAAGCGTCCTTCGGTGCAAACGCATCAGGTGAGGAAGATCGAGGTACAGACAGGAACAGGACCTACAACGGCAAGAAGTCAAAGTACGGTCAACGCAGATACAACACGGCTCGTAAGAAGGGGTTCCGCAAGCCCCCGGTTAAGTACTTACAGAATTCACCTTTTGCGCCAGCTATGGGAGCTTCTGCAGGTGCAGAGGAAGAAACACAAAATCGTGGCTCCCTCAAGACCGGTGCGCGTCCTGCTAAACGTCCTATGTTCCGTGAAGACAGTCGCCTGAGCCAGTCCGACACCGAGGAAGACCTGGCAATGTATGCCCTACACGGTGTAGGTGTGCCGGGCGAAGAAGAAAAATCCGGAAAAAGGAAAAAGAAGGAACCTGAAAGCGAATTCACCATGGCCAAGAATATTGTGCTGAACCAGTTGGCGATGGCTCCGCGTTCTCGTGCACAACTGGCGAAAAAACTTGCTGACCGGGAAATTTCTGAGGAAACTGCGGAAGATATTCTGAGCCGTTTTGAGGCGGTCAACCTCATTAACGATGCTGAGTTCGCTGAGGTGTACGTGCGTACACGCGCTAACGTGAAAAAGCTGAGCAAGAACGCTATTCGACGCGAGCTCAAACAGAAAGGCGTTGAAGGCGAGGCTGCTGAAGTAGCACTTGAACAGCGCAGCGATGAGGATGAGCGGAGTGACGCTCACGCATTGGTGGCAAAGAAACTTCGCCCGTCCATGGATTTTTCTGACCGTAAGGAAAAAGACAAGATTATGCGTCGTTTGGTGGGGATGCTGGCGCGTAAAGGGTATCCGCCATCGATGGCGTTTGGTGTCGTTAAGGATGAAATTGAGCGTTATGTCCAGGAGAACGGTCTGGATGCAACAGGCGACGACGATTATTACTTTTAGGAAGTGACATGGGACTTTCGCCTCGGAAAGAACTGCAAGCTCGCAGGCTTATCGCTCAGGGTCTAGCCGCTAGTGCTGCGCGTCCTGAACTGAGTTCGCCGCACGAGGTGACACAGCATCTGCTTGCCTTACAAGGGCAAACATTCAAAGCTGGTGTGCGCGCTATTGCTATTCGCGTGAATAACGGGCAAAAGCCGCAGGACGAAGGCGTTCTTGCCAGCATTGATGCTCACGATATTGTGCGTTGCTGGCCGATGCGAGGTACTTTGCATTTTGTAAACGGCGAGGACGCCCGGTGGTTGATGCGTTTGTGTTCTCCTCGGGTAGAGTCAGGCGCTTCGAAACGCCGCCCCGCTCTGGGGTTTGCTGATGGCGATTTCGAGGTAGCTCACGAAGCTTTGAACACTCACCTGTTGAATCTTGAAACGGGGCAGGTGCTGGAGCGTCCTCATGCTTACCAGCTGTTTACCGATGCCGGGATTGACGCGGGCGAAGGACGCGGTCCTCACCTGTTGCGTGCTCTGGGCGGTGCCGGTGATATTGTGCAACTGCGTCCGCAAGGGCGCGCTGAAACTTTTGTGCATGTTGATCGGCTGAATATTTCTCAGCGTGAGGTGGCTTCAGCTGAGGCTCTTGCTGAACTGGGTACCCGCTATCTCAACGGGCACGGTCCTGTGCAACTGGAGGATTTGTGCTGGTGGTCGTATCTCACCAAAAAAGACAGCAAAAAGGCTTTGGAGTCAGCGAGTAATTCTGTAAAGTTGATGATCGGCGGGGAAGAATTTTATGCACCGGCATGGCAGAAAAACGTGACCGAGGCTGAGATGCGAGCTGCCCTGCGACGCATCTATAAGCTACCGGCTTTTGACGAGTATTTGCTGGGGTACTCAAATAAGTCATTCACGATGCCTGATGAGATTAGGCATGAAGTACTCACCAAAAATGGGCTGAGCTGGGACTTTACCGTGAAGAACGGCGAAGTGGTAGGCAGAACTGTCTAGGCACACCTTTTCAGAGCACGCGGTTAATCGGTGAGAGCATCCCGGTTTGTTCTATGAGAGTGCACCGAATAGTCATTACCGCCGCTTGCACGCACGGATCGTCAGCGGCTGTTTGGTATGTAGCGCCTCTATATACCTGCTGATAGAAAGTATTGCACGCATCATGCCATGAGGCGGTGGTGCTTAGCTTTTCAAAGCGAGATTCAGGATGCGA
Organism: Rothia terrae; assembly: GCF_012396615.1. Lineage (GTDB taxonomy): Bacteria > Actinomycetota > Actinomycetes > Actinomycetales > Micrococcaceae > Rothia > Rothia terrae. Next base: position 141,341 of record NZ_JAAXPV010000004.1, read on the forward strand.
CGGGAAGCCCAGGAGTATCTCGGCCACGGGCAGAGCCCAGTGGTGGATGGCTGTTCCTTCAGCATCAATTCCTCGTACTTCAGTGCCGCGTTGACTCTGGGAAACAAGCATGTTTTGCGGTGAAAAATCTGCTGAGCTGAGCACTGAGTGTGCAGGATCGGGAAAGATAATGGAGCTAAGCTGCGCTTCAAGTTCACGATGGTAGGCATTGTTGGCGGAATGCCCTGAATCTACCACAAACTTTTCTAAACCCTTGAAAGCCAGCTGCGGCGAGGTCATCCGTCCGGGGTATCGGGCACGAGCATCCGCTGTCACAAGAGAACGCTGAAAAGTTTCTTGAACTGTCTGTTGCCGCGTGGAGTTAAGCTGAGTAGCCCAAAAATTGCTCCAAAGGTCCAGGCCTTCGGCAATGTGCGCGCTCGCATCCTGACCAGCGTTGCCGTTTTCGCTGAGAGAGCTAACCGACAGAAACTCGCTGAGATGAGTTCCCAAAATGTACTCAAGAATTAAGAACCGTGCGTCATCATCCCACCCCAGCAGTTGGGAGTATGAGCTTTCCACTAGCGAATTCAAAGAACTCAACCCGTGCTTTTCTCTTAGATACCCAAACCCGCCAGAGTTCGTTGCTGAGTCTTTGCGTCGAAAATGCTTGACCACCACGGTAGCCGGCGCACCGGAGCCTCGCTCAGCATGCTCGCCTACCACGCTAATAACTACCGATCGCATGCCTGCTGAAAAAATTCTTGCCGAAACTGCTTTCCCCAAAAACTTTTCTGAGGCAGCAATCATCGAAAGTAGCAAGCGCTCAAATTTGGCAGTATCCACGGGAGAATCGCCGGTTTTCAGGGTGTATCCTGCAATCGCCTGCTGACAAATGGTTTCTAAATGTGGCGAACGTGGCGGAATACTCATGGAGCACATTATGCCCTATCTAGTAACCTTGAATGGTGACTTTGAATGTAGCTGAAACCAAAACATCCTCAACCGAAAATGCACGCACGTACGAGGTGCGTACTTTTGGGTGTCAGATGAACGTGCACGACTCCGAACGTATGTCGGGTCTTCTGGAATCAAACGGTTATGTGCCGGTTAAAGAGGGCGAGCACCCCGATCTCGTCGTGTTTAACACCTGTGCTGTGCGCGAGAACGCAGATAACAAGCTGTACGGTAACCTCGGTATGCTTGCGCCGATTAAGCGCGAGAACGAAGGTATGCAGATTGCTGTGGGCGGTTGTCTTGCGCAGAAAGATCAAGACACTATCTTGAAAAAGGCGCCCTGGGTTGATGTTGTTTTCGGTACGCACAACATTGGTTCTTTGCCGACGCTACTAGAGCGCGCCCGCCACAACGATGAGGCGCAGGCTGAGCTTCTTGAGTCGTTGGAGGTTTTCCCGTCGACTCTGCCGACTAAGCGTGATCACGTGTACTCTGGTTGGGTTTCAATTTCGGTGGGTTGCAATAACACCTGCACCTTCTGCATCGTGCCGTCATTGCGCGGTAAGGAGAAAGACCGCCGCCCTGGCGATATTCTTGCTGAGGTTCAGGCGCTGGTAGATGACGGCGCTATCGAGGTGACGTTGCTGGGGCAGAACGTGAACTCTTACGGTGTTGAGTTCGGTGACCGTCAGGCGTTCTCAAAGTTACTTCGTGCCTGCGGTGAGATTGAGGGACTGGAGCGCGTGCGTTTTACCTCACCCCACCCTGCAATGTTCACCGATGATGTGATTGACGCTATGGCTGAGACCCCTAACGTGATGCCCGTGTTGCATATGCCCTTGCAGTCGGGTTCTGACAAGGTCCTCAAAGACATGAAGCGTTCCTACCGTTCCAAGAAGTTCCTTGGAATTTTGGAAAAGGTACGCGAGAAGATGCCGGATGCTGCCATTACCACCGACATTATTGTTGGTTTCCCCGGGGAGACCGAAGAAGACTTCCAAGAAACTATGCGCGTAGTCGAGGAATCTCGTTTCTCATCGGCGTTCACCTTTCAGTACTCCATTCGCCCGGGCACCCCTGCGGCGACTATGGACCATCAGGTTCCAAAGGATGTCGTACAGGAACGCTATGAGCGTCTGACTGCTTTGCAGGATCGCATCGCTGCCGAAGAAAATGCTAAGCAGCTGGGTAAGACCGTTGAGCTGATGGTCGTGGCTGAGTCAGGTCGTAAGGCTGAGCAGACTCACCGTCTTTCAGGACGCACCCGCGATATGCGTCTGGTTCACTTTAGCGTCCCGGAAGGTGCTGAGCAGCCGCGTCCTGGTGACCTTGTTACTCTGCCCATTACCGAGGCAGGTTCATTCCACCTTCTGTCAGACCCAACTGCGGAGCAGTACTCTGTGCGCCGTTCACGAGCGGGCGATGCGTGGGATCGAGCGCAGGCTGATTCATGTGGCACCGGAACCACTCAGGTTTCAGGCGGTCCCGTGAACTTGGGCTTCCCCACGATTGGTTTGCGTAAGTAATGAACGCTACGGAACGCCAGCTACCCGTCATCGCTATTGTGGGGCCGACGGGTAGCGGCAAATCTGATCTCGCTATAGAGCTTGCGCTCGCGCTGGGTGGCGAGTGCATTAATGCTGACTCGATGCAGTTTTATCGCGGAATGGATATTGGTACCGCGAAGGTTTCTGCCGATGAGATGCGCGGGATTCCGCACCATTTGCTGGATATTATGGGTGTGCGTGAAGAAGCTTCTGTGGCTGTATTCCAGCAGCAGGCACGAGACCTTTTTGATGAGATTAGTTCTCGCGGCAAGTATCCCATTCTGGTGGGCGGCTCAGGGCTCTACGTGCGTGCTGCTCTAGATGTCCTTGAATTTCCTGAAACTGACGCGTCCGTTCGTGCCCGTTTAGAGGGCGAGCTCAAAGAGCGAGGACGCGGTGTGCTACTCAGCAGGCTCAAAGAGGTTGATCCGGAGTCGGCTTCGCGTGTGAAGGACGACCGTCGTCTGGTGCGGGCGCTAGAGGTTCATGAGGTTACGGGACGCCCGTTCTCCTCCTTTATGCTGCAGCGGGAGTACGTACGTCCTACTGTGCAGGTTGGTCTGAACGGTGATCGAGCGCAACTGCACGAACGTCTGCATGCCCGTGTGGTGAAAATGGCGGAACGCGGTTTGTTAAAAGAGGTTGAAGAGTTAGAGCCTGTAGGTCTTTGTGAAGGGAAGACAGCCTCTAAGGCTCTGGGATACGCGCAGTTTCTGAAGGTTCTTGATAGCGAGCGCGGTCTTCTGCCCGAAAGCGAAAATTACACTGTAGAGCAGGCTATCGATGACACCACGGTGGCAACCCGTCAGTTTGCGCGCCGGCAAATCACCTGGTTCAACGCCGACCCGCGCGTGAACTGGCTGGACTGGAATGACCCAGAAAAGCTTGAAAAAGCAATTGATTTGACTAAAAGCTTTACACCCGTCGAATAACCACCTGTAGGGTTGTAGTGAACATCTTTTTGGTCTTGTACGAGGAGCATCATGAGCAATACACCATCACCCTGGGGCGAATTATCAGGCGTTGAGCTGACCAAGGGTCAGGGTACCGGTAATGATTTTATTTTCGTCAAAGACCCCACCGGCACGTTGGAGCTAGACCAGGATCTGGTTGCTCGCGCTTGCGATCGTCATTTTGGTTTCGGTGCTGATGGTTTTATCCGCGCTATTAAGACCGAAAACCTTATCGAGGGTAAGCATCTTTTAGAAGAGCACCCCGATGCTACCTGGTTCATGGACTACCGCAATGCCGATGGTTCTTTGTCTGAAATGTGTGGCAACGGTGTTCGCGCCTTCATTGAATACCTGCGAACTGAAAGCCTCATTGACCTTGAAGAGGGCGGACGCGTGGTGATTGGTACCCGCGCCGGTATTAAGGCTGTTGCGATGGTTGAAAATGGTTACGCTGTTGACATGGGGCCGTGGAGCTTTATTGACGGTGATTCAGCACGCGATAACGGTCACGATGCCATGGTCAACGCTCGTGGTCTTAAAACTACGCGTCCTGCCGTGTCGATTTCGATGGGTAACCCGCATACTGTTGTTGCTCTTGGCACCGAGGGCAAGCTGGATGGCTTGGGTCTTGAAACTGCACCTAAGGTGACCCCTGTGCCTCCCAACGGAACCAATGTTGAATTCGTGGTTCCTGAGGAGATTGAAGAGACTGAGGCTGAGACTGGCGAAGTGAACGTGGGTGCTATTCGCATGCGTGTTCATGAACGCGGTGTAGGGGAGACTCTTTCGTGCGGTACCGGTGCGTGCGCCGCTGCGGCCGCGACTCGTTTCTGGGGCGGTGAAGAAGCTCCCGATGAATGGCTCGTGCATGTACCCGGTGGCACGCTTGCGGTGACCTTCGTGCTTGGCCCGGATAACCTGGAGCACGTAGTATTGGCTGGTCCCGCTGTCATGACAGGAAAAATGACGCTGGCATAAGGCTCCACGACTCGCGTCCTACATGCTCAATAGCCCGGTTTCACGGAGGAACCGGGCTATTATTATGCCAACTCAACAATGATATGAGTTGCACTACGGTAAGTATGAGGTGAGCAACACATGAAAACCCGATACATCCCCCGTTTTCCTGTGAAATACAGACTCAAACTGGTGTATCTTTACTTTCTGCTTGCCTTAGCTCTTGCGGCGGGTATGTGCACCGTCGCTGTCATGACTGATGGTGCCAGTGCTTTGTGGACGCGGTGCTGGGGCTGGTATCTGCTGGTCTTTTTAGCATGGCAGGTACTAGTGCATCCTCATGTGGTACTCAACGAAACCAGAATAGAAATTATTAATCCCTTTCACACGCATATGATTGACTATGAGACTTATTCAAAAGTCCTCCCAGCAGCACAAAACACCAACCCCCGCACCACCGCAAACACCCGCCCATACAAGCCCAGCGGCCTACGAAACCCAGAATGCAAAATACGCCAGGTCTTGATCTGGGCAATCACCGGCTCCACCACCGCCCGGCGTGAATTAATGAACCTGTTCACCGCCTTCACATCCGCAGGTATCCTACGGGCCTTACTACGCCGTGTCGGGGTGACCAACCCCAACCCGATGTAACCCTTATCAGCTAAAGTGCCTTTGCGGCTTCGGAACCTTTATGAACAAGCCTCGGTGCAACACCCAATAGAATCCGCCAATCCCCGTACAACATGTGGCCCTAAGGGTAGCTTTCTACACTTAGGGCCACAGCTACAGAAGCCAAACTATTTTTATATCACACCATGAAAACTAAAGAAGCTCAGACTCTTTGAGTAACCGGACAATCTCAGTATGTTTAAACTTCCTATCAAGCCATCCTTTGCTGAAATGCCCACCAGGAAGCTTA